>NZ_JAUSBX010000004.1 GCF_030651835.1 Methylicorpusculum sp.
ATCATTACGGCAAATCAACAGGAATTGGAGGAATTACGTAAATTGCGGACTGTTAATCGTACCTGGATAAAACCAGTTGCAGAACCGATACAATAATTTTCTAAAAACACTCTTATGGAGGCAATATGGCTGGTCGATTTCGATTTGCCAGCGCCAGTAGTACCATAGCGCAATAGTCGAAGCATCGACATCTTTTACATTGGTCAATAGCAACCATTCCGCCAACACATCACCTTCGTCGGACAAGACGCGACTGACCACCAGCCTTGCCGCTACAGGAATGCCAGGCACAGCCGGCTTTTTGCTTTTCTGCTGACTGGGTTTGGCGGGACGGGTTAGCGTCACATCGGTTTCTGCCACCCACTGCCAATAAGTCTGACCCTGATAACGGACTTCCCGAGTCTTGCTGAACGCCAGCCCTTGCGCCACGGCTTTACAAGCCATGGGCTTAGCCTGGCAGTCCACTTTGGGATTATCCTTGACGCGTACCAGCCAGTGGCTATCCGTCGCTTCCCAGCGGCGGATATGGCCGATGGAATCGCCTTCTCGATCAATCAGGTGGACTAATGGCTTGGCAAAACCTTGTCCGTCCAAAAACTGAATGCAGTCGCTGACTTCATCCAAATGATTTTGGACGATGGGTTGAGGGGTGGCTTCCTGATAGGTCGAGAAACTCCCTTCGCTGCTAACCAGTCGCTGCGCTACCGGCGCCAAGGGCTGTCCCGTTTGGTCGCTAATAATGAGGCTGGTTTGCAGATCGTAGCCGATGTCGGTGTCATGGGTGATCGCGTAAGTGTCCGGTTTGTTGGCATGTTTGTAACTTAAGCGGGACCAGTCATGGACGCATAAAGCGAAGTTCATGCAATGAGCCAAGATGCCGTGGTGCGCGGCGACCGTGAGCGGTTCTTGGCGCTTCGAGAGACTGACCGATTCGTTTTGGTAGAAGCGCCACGCCGCTTGAGTGCTGGCAAAGCTGCTGATTTTGTCAGGCAACGCTTTTAATCCAGCACTCAGGCGTTCACTTGAATTCATGTGTTCAATCACCAAGCGCTGGTAGCGGTCGTTTAGGCGTGAGTCCACGCCGGATAGGCTTTTTTAAAATCATGCGGCATCATGCCAAAATTTACGAAAAGTTGTGTAGATACTTATGCGCAGCAAGGGGATCGTTTCTTCAAGCAACGTAAAGTCGATGTCGTCTTCTCCTTGTCGTTCTGCGAAATACAGCAGGGGAATGATGCCGATATCGCTAATCAGGCCGGCTAAAAGTGCATCCTCCGGATTAACATCATGGGTTTGCTGGGCTAAAACAAAACTCAAACTGGATAAATAAAGGCTTTTTTTCCATAAGCTTTGCATCGCTTTCATCAGTTTTGGATTGTTGCTCTTGAACAGTTGCTTGAGACTGATGCCCAAGACTAAACTGCGCGTTGCGTTCAGTCCTAGTCGCGTTACTGCATCATGGCAGTTTGTCACCGGCGATATGGGTGAGTACAAAGGGCTATTGGCAATTTGAATCAAACTGCCCGTGATGGCCGGGTCAACCTGAATGATGCGCGCGGCCGTGGCGATGTCTATTTCCTTGGCCATGGCCTGTTTCAGCTTTAAGGCCACATCCGGCAAGGTAGGCAAGGTCAGTTTATTTTCCCGGTAAGCCTTGGCAAACTTGGCGAAAAACAGTGATTCGTTGATTTGTTCAGGCAGTTCCAGGTCCTGAATGACGACATATTCTTCCTCTTGTTTACTCTGGCTTGTCCAATGGGCGATCAGATCTGCCGAAACTTCAAGAATCTTCACGTAGGATTGGGCTACACCGGAAGCGCCGAATTTTTTACCGCTGTTAATCGGCAGGTGGGCTCTAAGAGAATCCGCCTGAATTTCAAAAGGAGCTGCGCCGTCCGGCAGCATCGTCAGGGTTCCTTCAAAAAGGTACCAGACCGATGACGTGGCTTGATGAATGAGAAACAGCGTGTCACCGGCAGCATAATGAAGCGTTTTATGGGGTAATAGCTTCACTGTCCTGGTATCCAGTCCTCTTATCGGGACAAATCGTTGAAGAACAGGCAAAGGTTGCTCTGTTTGTTCGATAAAACAGGGACTGTCCACCACCGATTTTGTGACTAATGAGTGTTTTACCGCAACCGCTTTCGCGTTAAAAAACTGTTTTAAATACTTCATCGAATCAGCCTGTAAACAGCTTCATTGTCTCGCTGATTTGCTGTTTGGCGTCCAACAAAATCTGCAGTGACAAGTCGGGCGAAAGTATCTTCTTTTCGAGCTTCTGAAAAGCCGGTAGTGTGTTGATCAACGGTAATTCGCCTTTTTTTTGACTTGCCAGAATATTGTGAAATTTTGCCAGAACGACGATATCGTTGATATCCAATGACTCACTGGTGTTATTAAACCAATTTTCAGTACTGACCGGAACCTTTTTTAAACTATCAGGAAATTGCCATTTCTCAAGCATGTACGAGCCCAATTGGCCCTGTATTTCCGGAATCGCTTCGTCAAGTTCACTGATGAGATAGCTTTCTGCCGGTAAACTGTCTGCGTAAATCAAAATGGGTAATATACCGATGTTATGCACCAGTCCGGCAAGCAGCGCTTCTTCAGGATCGACTTTATTGATGTGTTTGGCCAATATGTAGCTCAAGCTTGATACTTTGACGCTTTGAACCCACGCCTCCTGCATGCGTTTTTTCATTAAGGGCGTGCGGCTTCTGATCAGGTTCTTCATGGTGAGCGCTGTAATCAGATTGCGTGTAGCACTTATTCCCAGCCGGTTGACGGCATCCAGGCAGTTGGTTATCGGGCTAATAGGGCGATAAACCGGGCTGTTGACTACCTGGATTAATTTGGCGGCGATGACCGGGTCGAGATTGATGAGTTTGACAAATTCGGCGATGCCTATGGTGTCCGTATTCGCTTGCCGGATCTTAACCGCGACGTCGGGTAGATTAGGAATATTGAGTTTCCCCTGGGTCAAATTATCCATAAACTGATGGGCAAAAACATTTTGTCCCAGCGTCTCATTTATTTTGAGTTTTGCCGGTAGCTTGTTAGCAGATTGCGGTTGTTTTAAAAGTGTTCGGGGAAGGTAAAGAACCGTGACCTGGGATTTGGCAATGGCGGTCAAGTGATGAAACCGTTCACTCGATAATGGATATAAAGCTTTCATGGTGTCTGACGAGACCATTTGAGCATTGCCGTTATTCACTTCAAGATAGGCCTCTCCGCTGGCTAAATAGACAATCGAATCGGTCTCTTTGCCACTGCTGAAAATAACCATGCCGGGATTAAACTGACAGCTCTTTATTTTCAGCTGCTTAAGGGCTGCGTCATCCAGATACTGGCCAACCGGAATTAAACGCTTCAAGAAACTGACAGGCACTGAAACTTGAGTGCCGGATAACGTCATGTCTTGGATTTCTTCCTGCGAGGAAGGTTCAGTCTTGTTTGATGGTGGGGGTAGGGGCTTTTTTTTGAAAAATGACCAATCCATAAGCGGTGAGTTTGCTAAAGCTAGATAGAAAAAGCGCGTTTTGCTTCGTTGATTTTGTTTTGCGCGTTATGCAGTATGTGTAATGAATTTTCCGGTGAAAGTTGAACATGATCCAGTTTACTGGCTGCGGGTATAGAGGTGATGGCGGGAAGTTGGGCCATGTCAGCGGTACCGATTTTACTGTGCAGTCTGGATAGCACGACGATATCAATCAGGCTCAGTTTATCCTGAGTATGTTGATACCAGTTTTCGGCAAATGAAGGAATCACAACAAGTTCTTCGGGGAAATCCCATTCGCGTAAAATATTCATTCCGACCGGTCCTCTAATATAAGGGATAGCGTCAATCAGTTCTTGTTTGGTGTAATAATTGTCAGGCAGATTCGCAGCGTAGGTCAAAAAAGGGACTAAACCGATATCGCAGATTAATCCTGCCAACAAGGCTTCTTCAGGGTTGACTATTTTGGTTTCTGCGGCAAGAACATAACTGATACACGACACATAAACACTTTGCCGCCAGATGCTTTCCAGCAGTTTTTTGATGGCGCTATTTTTGGCTTGGAATATGTCTTTAATGCAGAGTGAAATAACCAGGTTTTGTGTGGCTTTAAGCCCTATGCGGTTGACGGCTTCCAGGCAGGTTTTAGCGGGATTGACCGTCACGTAAAGAGGGCAATTGGCCACTTGTATGAGTTTTGCAGCAATCACAGGATCGAACTGAATAATCTTGACAGCCTCTGCAATGCCGATGTCTTTCTCCATGGCTTTGCGTAGTTTTAAGGCTACATCCGGCATGGAGGGTACCGGGATATCCTCTTCCATGTAGTTTTGAGAAAACGTTTGTATCAGGTGGCTGTTGCTTAACTGGGCCGGAAAATTCAAACTTAATGAATGGTGGGGTTCGGACGGTTGCATGCTCATGATTTTTTGAGACACTCTGAGTATGCTGACATCGGTTTTTGCTTCTGCTTTCAACGTATGCTTGATTCCGCTGGACAGCGGAAACTTGGCTTTTGCAGTGTGAGCCTCAACTTCATAATTTTTTCCGGCATCATCTGAAATAGAGACTTTGCCGGATAACAGATAGTAGGCGCAATCGGCTTGATCACCCTGATTAAATAAAATGGACTTGGCAGGATATCTCTCGGCTTTTCTATCAGTAGCGAAGGACTCGAGTTTTTCAATACTCAGACTTCTGATGGGAATTAAGGTCTTGAGGATTTCAACAGTTATATTTTCCGCCTCAATCGATTGAGGATGTTTTGTTTTATCGCCTTTGGAAAAAAAATTCTTTAACGACATGCGGATTGCCTTGGAAACACTGAGATGAGGTTAATATACAGGGAGCAATTTTTGCAGGCTAACTTTAATTTAACCCCTTCATTGAGTGAGTCTCAAAAGTCGGTAGCTAAAAAATATTGTTGGAGTATAGCAGAATGATGGGCTAACTTTACTCAAGTCAATGTTTCAGGCAGCAATTCCCTGTTTGATATTTTCAGCGTCATTTTGGGCTGGGGAAAGCCTTTCGAGGAACGCCGTAAACCCCTCTTTGGGGTTTGACGGCAGCATCCCTGATGCCGACATCCTCGTAAAGTTTCGCCCAACCCCTTTTTCCTTCAAATTGATAATTGCTGATGTTTTAGGAGTCTGTTTTTCTTTGTTGATACAGATGTCAATGCTCAACCCGGGTTGCATCTGAAAAAGAACGATTAACAGCTGTTTTTACGTTGCTTGTAATATTGCTTTATTAAGCGCTTTAATCGGCAACTTATGCTGTAGAACAGGAAATAATGAACGGTAATTTAAAAGATTCCAGTGCGGGTTCAATCTCGGATTTACCATTCGACCTCACCAAGCCGTCATTGCTTGATTGGTTGAACGGATTAAATTTACAAGATCCTGAAAAGGCTTGCTGTATGCTTAATGCTGTCTTGAATCAGCTAAACGGCTTGTCTCTGCCGATTAAATTTAAGTGCCAGTTATACGAACAAATCAGTCCGGTTGCGGATAATCTGGTTGATAAGATTGACAGAGTATTACTGGATACAAAGTTTCCGGTAACGAATGATGAAGCCGCTCAAATGGAGGTCGCAGTCAATATTTTCAGGGCTTTGTTTACAGGTTTGCTGGCAATAGGATCGGAACTGGATAACAAGGCTAAAAGTGTATTTACGCGTCAGGAACAGGTGCTTGTTTTATATCTGGCGTTGCACGCTTCAGCTCAAATTCAGTTACTAACGAAGATGATGTATGCCGAATTGGAGGATCATTTTTGGGCGGAATGCTATCGCGTTTTCAAATGGGCTGAAGAATTGGCCCTGATTGATGTGATGTTAACTGACTTAACTTATAAAACCAGGACAATTGATGCGGTTTTCAAGAATATTCTTATTTTTGAAGCCTGTGACTGCCAAAGTTTGAGTCCACGAGAAATGAAAGGGCTCAAGGAGTTGTTGGAGGCTTATGTTGATTATGCTCATGTCGAGGACACCGTTGAAGTGGATGTTTTACAAAATACTTACGGCTTTAATTTTGAAAATGAGACTGCACCTAAAAGGATAGCGGAGCATGATTCTTTTAGCCGGTATTTAGATGTTTTTCCTGTCGCCATGCAAATCAATAAGATGCTGCCTTTAGAGCCGGGAGTGAAAACAGCTCAGCAAAAAGCAATAGGGACGCTTTTAGTTAAGGCCGTAAATTCTTTAAGTCTGGTGCATAGTCGAAAATACAAAAGGCTTGTCGCTCACGGCGAGATAAGTGCCTATTTAGGGTTAGGCAGCATTGTTAATTATCTGGCGGCCGGGCATGAGAAAACGATTAGCAAAAAATTACCTTTGCCTCTTGTCGAGCAAGAAGAAATGCTGGGTTTTTGGAAAGTGCCGGATTTGGATTTAGTGCCTTTAGATACAGAATTCGATTACCAAAAAAAGCAACCGCAATTTTCAAAATCCAAGCCTAAAATCCCATGGCCTGACTTAGGAAAAGATCATGGTAATAAGACACCGGTATCAGGCGCGGGTGATAAAGCGGAAGCGGATAATCCGGCCGCTGCGGGAAGTCCCGAGGTTGATTTTGAATTTATTGATACCAGTATAAAAGGATACGGTTTCATAATGAAGCCGCAAGAGGGACGTGTAAAAGTCGGCGAACTTTTAGGCATTAAACAGAATCAGGGTAAAAGGCTGGAAATTGGTCTTCTCAAAAGAATCAATAAGCTGGATAACCAGTCCATTCGATTGGGCATTGAATTGATTGCGCTGGAATCCGAAGCGGTATGGTCAACCAGTTCTTCCTCAGTCCTTAAAGAAGGTTTTTGGGCTGTATTCATACCTAAAATTACAGCCCTACGGGTCAGAGACAGTTTACTTTTGTCATCCGGAATCATGAGAACTGGCCAGACTGTTAGTTTTGAGAGAAAAGGTCAATTGATGACATTTAAGTTGGGCAGGCTGATGCATAAAACTTCAGCGGGTGATCATTTTGAGTTGGTTTAATGTAATTTGAAATAAGAGATGACGATGGTTTAGTTTGTGTAAGGGGTACTGATCTGTCGGAAAGTGTGGACAAATGCTGGCGTGTCATTTACATCGCTCATTCGATCGCATAGCGAAAGAGTGTTTGAAAATTTGATGAAATCTGATTAATAACCATAACTTTAACAATAGAGGATATTATGAAATCTAAAAAGCTACTTATTATTGGTGTGACCGGTTTAATGGCATTGGCTGGCTGTGAAAAATCTGAAGATACCGAAGCGGCAAAGACTGAAGCGGTTCTACAAGCGCCTGCTGAGGTTAAAAGTGTCACAGAAGTCGTTCCAGCTCCTGCCCCCAGTGAAATCATAAGCGAAGCCGTAGAAACGGTTAAAGAAGTTAATGATGAAGCCGTGACGTCAGCTCAAGGTGCCGTTGAACAGGCTGCCGAGGTTCAATCTCAGGTAGTTGAAGGCGCGCAGGACTCTGCTGCAGCAGTAAACGAGAGTGCAGCTCAGGCCGTTGATGCATCCAAAGATGCAGCATCCAGTGCACTTGATGCGACTTCAAAAGCGCTTGATGAGCTGAAGCCTGCACCAGTTGACGAAACTAAACCGACTCAATAACCGTTTATTAAAGCGTTTGATACTCAGGCATAGGGACATGCCGTTTTAAATGCGGCTTAAGAATTTACAGGCAAATAATGTCAGTTATTGGCTCTTACTCATCCGCCTGCACTTGATTTGAAATTAGTTGAGATTTACTAAAGAGGGTTTGAAACAGGTTTAAATCCTGCTGATCTTTAATGGATTTTAGAGATGTCAACCCCGGTTTTCTCTAAAATTGCACGGCGTAATTTTTCTGCTTCCGCTACTTTTTGCATTAAGTCCGGTTCAGGGCAGTACTTGCCTCTGAAACGTTTAATGCCTCCGGTTTTTCTTTCGTTGATCACTTCAATGATGGTTTTCCAGCCAATTTCCGTAGCATCGTTTGCGAAAGCAAAAACCATGGCCAAATCGCAGATATTGTTGATTAATCTGGGAACGCCAGCCGTGTAATAAAAAATGGCGGCACAGGCTGATCTGTTGAAAACTTTCTTGGTGCAACCGGCGGTCGCTAAGCGGTGTTCTATGTACTGTTCAGTTTCTTCAAAATTAAGCGGGGTCAGATGGTATTCGATGGAAATACGCTGAGCAAACTGGACTAATTGGGGGTCATTCAATTTATCTACGAGTTCAGGTTGTCCAACCAGGATAAGCTGCAGCATGATCTCGTGATGAACATTGATATTGGAGAGCAGACGTAATTCTTCCAGTGTTTCAAGTTCCATGTTTTGCGCTTCGTCTACGATCAGCACGACTCGGCGTTTTTTCTTATTTTGCTCATTGATAAACCGGACGAACAATTCGTAGCGTTCCGCCTTGTTTTTGGTGTCGTGGGTGATGTTAAAAGCCCCAAGAACCCAGGTCAGCAGATCTCCAAATGCGCTATGCGTGTTCGTAATGACGCCAACGGTGCATTGATCTTTAATTTTGCCCAGCATGCTCCGGATCAAAGTGGTTTTTCCAGATCCAATTTCACCGGTAATCACAGTAAATCCTGCATGACTCATCAATCCGTATTGCAAGGTACTGAGTGCTTTTCGATGCTGAGGACTGAGAAATAAAAATTCCGGGTCGGGAATCAGGGAAAAAGGTTTTTTGTTGAGTCCGAAGTATTTTGTATACATGATTGTTCTCTAGCAAACCAATTGGTATTCATGCAATTGATTTAATTAAACATCCTATTATTTCCAGTTGAAGGGCAGCGGTTCTGTTGAGCATAATCAATTTGCCATTCACTTACTTGAAACGGGTAGCCTCAGTTTTCAATGGAAAGGGACTAATTATCGATGATATTGACTGCTTAAACGCATCGACATGCACAGCTGAACCTTTTTTACAAAAATTATAGCCGACAATTGGGGAGTAAGGTGAAATGCATCTGTCAGCACTAACGTGCGAAATTATAGCTCATCTGTCTTATTAGGCGTTCGTTTTCGAATCTTGCGCCCAGTATATACAATCGGCCGGAATTAAACAGTGATAAACTTAACCGCATCTTAAGTCCCGGCATTGATATAAGTAGTAACCGCCTTTTAAAGAAGAACCGCTCAAAAGACCCTTGAACCTTAATGGTCAAGGTTTTGATGTTTCGCTGCCTGAGTCTGCCGTCAAGACTTCATGGATGAGGTCTCAGGCTTTTAAGGCTGACGCCAACCTTCAAAGCCACATTAAATGTTCAAACCGGGAATGGCTGGTTTTATAATCAACGTCAACTGTGATTATTGTTAATGCTGTATAAACAGAGGCAGACTATGGCAATTCGTACTTTTAATGGTAAACAGCCCAAGCTCGGGGCATCCGTCTATATTGACGAGTCAGCAATAGTCATAGGCGATGTGACATTGGAGGACGATGTCTCGGTATGGCCGACAACGGTAATCAGAGGCGATGTAGAATCAATTTTCATCGGTGCCGGAACCAATGTCCAGGACGGTTCAGTTTTGCACGTTTCTCATGCCGGGCCTTATAACCCTCAGGGCTATCCACTCGTGATAGGAAAAGGGGTGACAATAGGCCATCGAGCCGTTGTGCATGCCTGTCAGATTGGCAGTTATTGTTTGATTGGTATCGGGACCATTGTCATGGACGGTGCTGTTTTGCAAGATTATGTCATGTTGGGTGCCGGCGCTTTGGTGCCGCCCGGAAAAAAATTGGACAGTGGTTATCTCTATGTGGGATCACCGGCTAAAGCCGTCAGATTATTAACTGACAAAGAAAAGGCGTTTCTCGAATATTCCTATTTACATTATATAACCTTAAAAAATGAGCATAGGGCGCAAAAATAGTGCATTCAAGACTGTTTTGGCGTTGCTGTAATAATCTCAAAAGGATACAACTTAAGTTGCGGTTGGCGCCCGACAATCCAACGCTTCAAGGTCAGGGCATTAATTTTTGGGTTGCGAAAATCATGCAATCCAACCTGCGCTGAATAATCTGGATGCGCTCAAATTTCAGCTAAACCAGTTAAGATACTTGTTTACGGATTTTGTTTTTTAGTGCTTGAATAAAATCCGGTCAACCCAAAAATATAAGGTAACTACTCGCCCGCTTTGAATTAAGGGTGTAGGTGCTTGATTTCAAAGGACGCATTAATACGTCCCTGTAGCTCTCTGCAACATCCCTGTTGCAGAAGCCTTTTCAATCAACCACCTACACCCACTAAAATTGGAGGGGGTGAGCAGATACAATATAAGTATACAAAGCCTATTGTTGTTGCAAGTTGTTATCCCGGATTAGCCAAAAGGCTTGTCATGATTTTTAGCATAATGGCAACGCCCACTTTCCCTTTAATCCGTCAATTGGATACCAAAATTAATGAACGCTGAGTCAACTACTTCTTTTAAATCACTAGGGCTTGCTGATGAACTTGTCCAGGCTGTGACAGAGCAGGGCTATCTAGTTCCTACGCCCATTCAATTTAAAGCCATTCCGCTGATTCTCAAGGGCTGCGATGTCATGGCAAAAGCACAAACCGGGACCGGTAAAACGGCCGCATTTGCTTTGCCCATGCTGCAGCATTTATCCAAAACGGCCTATAACAAGCCGCGTCCGGTCAGGGCTTTGATATTGACACCTACTCGAGAATTGGCTGCACAGGTGCATGAAAATGTCACCAGTTATGGCAAGCATGTCAATTTGTTTGCCGAGCTGATATACGGGGGCGTGAGCATGAACAGCCAGACCCAAAGGCTACGCAGAGGCTGTGATATTGTTGTCGCGACGCCGGGCCGTTTGCTGGATCATATCCGGCAAGGTCATGTGACCTTTGATGCGCTGTCCATTTTGGTCCTGGACGAAGCGGATCGGATGCTGGATATGGGGTTTAGTCAGGAGATCAACGCAATATTGGCGATGCTGCCATCTGATAAGCAAAGCCTGCTGTTTTCAGCCACTTTGTCCGGCGATATCAAGCATTTGGCGACGCAGTGGTTGAAAAAGCCGGTTGATATAGAAATTGCCGCATCCAGTGTGGCTGCCGATACCGTCATTCAATCCCTTTATCCGATAAAAAGAGAGTACAAACGGGAATTACTTTCCTATTTGATTGGCCACGGTCAGTGGCGTGGCGTTCTGGTATTTGTAAGAACGAAACACGGTGCCGATCGTCTGGGTTTGCAATTGCTCAAGGACGGTATCAAATGCGCTGTTTTGCACGGCGATAAAACGCAAGGCGCAAGAAGTAGAGCGCTGGATGCTTTTAAGCTGGGTAAAGTTCAGGTTCTTGTGGCTACCGATATTGCGGCCAGGGGCTTGGATATCGATCAGTTGCCTTACGTGGTTAATTTTGATTTGCCTTCAGTGGCTGAAGATTACATACACCGTATCGGACGTACCGGGAGAGCGGGGCTGCCCGGGAATTCGGTGTCGC
The DNA here is from genome assembly GCF_030651835.1 of Methylicorpusculum sp. Taxonomy (GTDB): domain Bacteria; phylum Pseudomonadota; class Gammaproteobacteria; order Methylococcales; family Methylomonadaceae; genus Methylicorpusculum. The sequence goes on from NZ_JAUSBX010000004.1 coordinate 11,445, forward strand.
TGGTTTGTCCTGAAGAAGGGATGGCACTAAAAGCTATTGAAAAGTTGTTGAAACAACCGATTCCAAGAGTGCTGGATACCGGTTATGAGCCGGTCAATTTGGAGGCCAAAAAAGAGGTCAAGCCTTCACGGCCTGAAAAAAAACCGATGTCAAAACCGGCCTCATTCAAAAAGCCCGCCAAACTTCAACGCAAGCCGGAGAAAAAACGCTTTAGCGCCGGCAAGCGATGATAGTTCAAGCTTTTCAGGAGTAACTCTCCATTTGAAAGGAAAAGAGCTGGTGGAAGCTTTTTCAGGATGTCGGCAACAGCGATGCTGCTGTCAAGCCCTCATGGAAGGGTTTACGACGTTCCTCGAAAGGCTTTTTCCTGCCCAATATGAGACTGAAGCTATCAAACTGGGAATTGCTGTCAGGATTTTATAAGCATTGACCGCCTGTATGAGGATGATATGCTGTTCAATCTAATAATAATTAACTCAATCACTCAGGAGCAAAGATGTCTTTTTTAGGCTCGTTCTTTAAAAAATCAAAACTTGACGCTGCGATCAAGCATGTCAAGCAAGCTAGAAAAAATGAAGGTGCTAAAGCTGATCAATTGTACAGCACGGCTTACAAAGGCTTTGCCGAAGTTCTGGCAAAAGATTTATTGTTCAGTGAAACACTCTATAACTGGGGTTTTGCCTTACTCCATCAAGGAAAAACCAAATCAGGTGATGAAGCGATAAGTATTTTTGAAGAAGCGCTTTCCAAGTTTAATTTTTGTTTAACCGTAGACCCGGATTTTCTCGGCGCGGCGATTGATGGCGGTTTTACCTACATGGAATTAGCCCGCAGTAAAGGTGTGCCGCCCTCGGATGATCTCTATGAACTGGCAAAGCAAAGTTTTTTGAATGCCAACAGAATCCAGAAAGGTACGGCTTCTTATAATCTGGCTTGCATCTATGCCTTAAGAGATGAAAATGAAGAATGTCTGAAAGCCCTGGATGATTCAGATGAGCACGGCAGTCTGCCCAGCATTGAAGACATTTTGAATGATCCGGATCTCAATAATATGAAGTCACATCAGTGGTTTACGGATTTTATCGAGGGTTTGAAAGTCAAGGAAGCGGAAGCTGCAGAAGATGCGGTTTATAAAACAGAAGCCGCTTTAGATGCAGAGAAGGCCGATAAGGAAGAAGCGCAAGCTTCCGTACCCGTCGTCGAGCCATCCAAGGATTCAGTGGACTCAAAAGAAAAAGCCGAATAAAACGGTTTTATTTTCATATATTTCCACCTGTAATACCGCTGAAGACCGGGATGATTTTTCAGCGGTGAACCCCTCTGCCGTATTTATGACTGCGGTTATTCTCTTGTTGAACATCATGCTTGGCGTCTTGTCTTGATGTCAGATAATTCTGATCCAGTCCCATCTGTTTAGGTTATTCAAGTTGTTCCAAGCGTTTAATTTATTTGGGCTCGAAAATTGCTAATTTAATTTTGTGTAATTTGTGGCTGATGATGCGGGCATTAAATACGCTTTAAAACGGGGCAATCAGTAACTGTGCGGTTGATTTTTAAAAAATCGACGGGCTTTTTTGCACCAAAGTGAGGAGGTTGCACCAAAGAGGTGTTGTTTCTGGGTCATGCCCGGTTTTGCCTTGTTTGTCAGTCATCAGTAGATCGTTCATCTAACGTGCCAAAATAGGAAAAGTATATGACCATTCGGGTGGCTATTAACCACAAGACTAGCTATCAATTCGATCGCGCCGTTTCTCTATCACCTCATGTCTTTAGACTGCGGCCGGCTGTTCATTGCAGAACACCGATAAAAGGTTATGCGCTTCGGATCGAACCTAAAGAACATTTTATCAATTGGCAGCAAGATCCATTTGGTAACATTTTGGCGCGTGTTGTGTTTCCTGATAAATGCCAAAGGCTCAGTGTCGAGGTGGAAGTGATTGCCGATTTGACGGTGATCAATCCATTTGATTTCTTTGTTGAAGAATATGCTGTCGACTATCCCTTTAAATACGATGCCCAATTGTTTAAAGAACTGGAGCCTAATCTTGCGATTACAGAAGACGGGCCTTTACTCACAAAATGGCTTAAAAACTTTAAAAAGGATAAACGCTCGATAAATGATTTTTTAGTCGATGTTAACCGTCAGGTCTTTCAGGATATCGGTTACAACATTCGCATGGAAGTCGGTATCCAGTCCTGTGAGGAAACACTGACCAAACGCAGCGGTTCCTGTCGTGATTCCGCTTGGTTGTTAGTCCAGATCATGCGCCATTTGGGTCTTGCTGCGCGTTTTGTGTCGGGTTATCTGGTGCAATTGACGGCCGATGTCAAATCGCTGGACGGCCCGTCAGGACCTGAACATGACTTTACCGATTTACATGCCTGGACGGAAGTCTATATTCCAGGTGCAGGTTGGATTGGTTTGGATCCTACGTCGGGACTATTGGCGGGAGAAGGCCATATTCCGTTGGCTTGTACGCCGGATCCTGCGAGTGCTGCACCTGTATCGGGCGCGACGGATAAATGTGAAGTATCTTTCGAATTTGATAATTCGGTAACCCGCCTGCATGAAGATCCCAGGGTGACCAAGCCTTACACTGATGAGCAATGGTATTACATCGATGCATTAGGGCAACAGGTCGACCGGCAACTGATAGCGGATGATGTCAGATTGACCATGGGCGGTGAGCCCACTTTTGTATCTGTCGACGATATGGAAGGTGCCGAATGGAATACCCTGGCTGATGGCGATCACAAAAGGGAAAGGGCCCATGCCCTGACGCTTCGTTTGCGTGATACCTTTGCCGCCGGTGCGATGCTGCATTATGGCCAGGGTAAATGGTATCCCGGTGAGCCTCTGCCCCGCTGGCAATACGGGTGCTTTTGGCGAAAAGACGGCTTTCCAGTCTGGCGCAATCCCGATTTACTTGCCGATATCACCAAAGAGCATACATTTACCGTCAAAGACGCTTACGCCTTTATGCGCCAGCTGACTCAGCGTCTGGGTTTGAAGCCGCGATACATCGTGACGGCATTTGAAGATACTTTTTATTATGTCTGGCAGGAAGGCAATATTCCGGAAAACCTGGATCCATTCAAAGTCAATTTGAAAGATTCTCTGGATCGCCGGACATTGGCAGCTGTTCTGGAAAACGATTTAAGCGAGCCGGTTGGTTTTTCCCTGCCGATACAATGGGACTGGTCAGGTCAGCGCTGGCAAAGCGGACCCTGGAATTTCCGTCGCGGGTCTATGTTTCTGATTCCCGGAAACTCTCCGATGGGCATGCGGCAGCCTCTGGACAGTTTGCCCTGGGTTGCCCCCGATAAGCGCGACAGTGGCGAGCCACAAAGCTTATTCCAGGATTTGCCGGAACTGGGCGATTACTATGGCGAGGTGACTCGCCGTTACAGTCATCTCGAAAAGCGGGCCAAAGACCATCCTGAAATAGTTGAACAAGCCGCAGGGGATGAAGAAACAGTGCAAGTGGGTGTGCCGCATACGTCCATTTGCGTAGAAGTCAGAAATGGCATGATGCATGTCTTTCTGCCACCGATGACCTTATTGGAACATTATCTGGAAATAGTGGCTGGCGTTGAAGCGACGGCTGAATCGCTCAAGATTCCTGTCGTGCTGGAAGGCTATGAACCGCCCCGCGATTATCGTATAGAGCGGTTGATGATAACGCCCGATCCGGGTGTGATTGAGGTGAATATCCATCCTTCCAAAACCTGGCAGGAACTGGTTGATAAAACGACCGTGTTGTATGAGCAAGCGCATTTGGTTCGCTTAGGCACTGAAAAATTCATGTTGGACGGAAGACATACCGGAACCGGAGGCGGAAATCATATTACGATGGGAGCAGAATCACCCATTGACAGTCCATTACTGAGACGGCCTGATTTGTTGCGAAGTCTGATTACTTATTGGCAGCATCATCCCGGTTTGTCCTACCTGTTTTCCGGTATGTTTATCGGTCCCACGAGTCAGGCGCCGCGTGTCGATGAAGGACGCGACGAGAAGTTATACGAGCTGGAAATTGCCTTTCAACAAATGCCGGAAGGGGAATCACCCGCACCCTGGCTGGTTGACCGTTTGTTGCGTCACTTACTGACCGATATTACCGGAAATACCCATCGTTCCGAGTTCTGTATCGACAAGCTCTATTCGCCGGACAGTTCAACCGGCCGCCTCGGTATTTTAGAATTGCGCGCTTTTGAAATGCCGCCGCATGCTCGTATGTCGTTGGTGCAGATGGTGCTGTTGCGGTCATTGATCGCTTGGTTCTGGCGTGAGCCTTACAAGCATGAACTTGTCCGCTGGGGGACTGAATTGCATGACCGGTTCATGCTGCCTCATTACGTTAAGGAGGATATGAAGCATGTAGTCAAGGATTTGCAACGGGCGGGCTATCCGTTTGAATTGGAATGGCTGGATCCGTTTTTTGAATTCCGCTTTCCGCGTTACGGTAATACCATGATTGATGATATGGATCTGGAATTGCGTTTTGCGATTGAGCCTTGGCATGTATTGGGTGAGGAAGTCAGCAGGGCGGGCACCGCGCGTTATGTCGATTCGTCAGTAGAGCGCTTGCAGGTTAAGGTAACCGGCTTTACTGAAGGGCGTTACGTTTTATCCTGTAACGGCAGACGCTTGCAGTTGCGTAATACCGGTCGCAAAGGTGAGTATGTGGCCGGCGTACGTTATCGTGCATGGCAGCCGCCTTCAGCGCTGCATCCAACGATCAGTCCGCATACGCCGCTGGTGTTTGACGTAATTGATACCTGGAACGGACATGCGATTGGCGGCTGCACCTATTTTGTCGCGCACCCTGGAGGCCGCAGTTACGATGCTTTCCCGGTGAATGCGTATGAGGCGGAGGCGCGCCGGATTACGCGCTTCTGGGACTATGGTCATACGCCGGGAACGATTATTCGCCCGCCTATGGCTACTTCACCTGTCGCGCCTTCCGATAAGCCGATGGAAGGTCGATTTGTTGTTGCCGGTGCGGAGCCCAGACCTATGGCGCCACCGCAAGAGGAGCCAAATAAAGACTTTCCTTATACCTTGGACTTGAGGTACCGGAACTGATAATAACGTGCTGCAAGGTTTGTCGGGCGATGGCGGCAGCATTTCGGCTGTGGTCATCCCAACTAATCTTGCGTCCCCCTCTTATATAATCGAATTGGTCATTGCTGGTCGAATAGAAAATTGAAGTAATAAAAAAAGACAAAGCTATAATCCTGAAGATGCTTTTGTTGATTAAAACGCGGGTGGGTATTTTTCAGTATCTACCTGGACATTGGCTTTTTAGGATAATAGTCTGCTATTAATTTTGAAAACTATTTGGGTTCAGGAAAAACATTTAAAGCACGAAAACAATCAATGAGATGCCCGGTTGTCGACCTTTACCTAAAAGGTTAATGGTTGATACGGCAACAGACTGAGTTTTTGTATCTTTTGAGCTTTTCGTGGGCTGATTGTGTTTTTTTTACTACTTGTCCACTTTGAATTGAGGGCGTAGGAGCTTGATTTCAAAGGATGCCTAAATGGGTCCATGTGACTCTCTGCAGCATCCCTGTTGCAGAAACCTTTTCAATCAACCACCAACACCCAATAGAATTGGAGGAGGTGAGCGGATACGTTTTTTTAGGTTTAAAGCTCACGGCTTAAATTCGGAACAATGAAACCAGGGTTTCTTTCTCATAATGTATTAATTCAATGGATTCGGAACAGATCAGCTCAAGCAATGCCAATCAAATGAACTGTGATCTGGGGACGCAACACTATGCGACGCAGCTCGGCAGCTATGATGAAATGTATGCTTCCCGGGGTAAAGTTCAGCCCTATTGGGAAAACTTCATGGCCTCGCTCGAAAAAATGGGCGGCGAGGAATTGGCACGACGTCGACAGGAAGCGCAAAGAATTCTTAGGGATAATGGCGTCACTTACAACGTTTATGCCGACTCAAAAACCCAGGCACGACCTTGGCAGTTGGATCCCGTGCCGCTTCTCATCAGCAGCGAGGAATGGGATAAAATTGCCGCCGGTTTGGTTCAGCGGGCTGAACTGTTCAATCTGATATTGCAGGATGTTTACGGCGAACAGAATTTACTGAAAAAACGTTTGGTACCGATCGAACTGATTTATGGCCATGAAGGATTTTTACGTCCCTGTGTCGGCTCATTAAAGGCCAGTCATCAAAAGTTATTCATTTACTCGGCCGATCTTGCAAGAGGGCCTGATGGGCGGATGTGGGCTTTGGGGAACCGGACCCAGGCACCGTCAGGTGCCGGTTACGCCCTGGAGAACCGGATAGTGATGACCCGGGTTTTGCCGGATCTGTTTCGCGATGCCCATGTTCATCGCTTATCCGGATTTTTTCGTTCATTCCGCAGTGGATTGGCGAATCTGGCGGCACATAACAAAGATTTTCCCCGCATCGTCGTGTTGACTCCGGGCTCACTCAACGAAACCTATTTTGAGCACGCTTATCTTTCGTCGCATCTGGGATATACGCTGGTTCAGGGTGATGATCTCACGGTCAGGGATGGGCGGGTCTGGTTAAAATCGCTTCAAGGTCTGCATCAGGTCGATGTGATTCTCAGGCGTGTGGATGATTCATTTTGCGATCCGTTGGAGCTTCGTTCAAGTTCGCGCCTTGGTGTGGCGGGAATTCTGGAGGCGGTCAGAAGGGGCAATGTCACTATCGCCAATCCGTTGGGAAGCAGTGTCTTGGAAAACAATGGCTTGCTGGCCTTTTTGCCGCGTCTGGCCCGCTACTTTTTAAATCAGGAATTACTGCTGCCCTCTGTCGCGACCTGGTGGTGCGGACAAAAAAGAGAATGTGATTTTGTCCTGCAAAATCTGGACAGAATGGTAATTAAGGCGGTTAACCGCAGCGCCATGAAAAGGACCGTCTTTGGTTCTCAATTAAGCCGCCAGGAAAAAGAAAATCTTCGTGCGATGATTTTGGCTAAACCTCACCTTTTTGTGGGTCAGGAAAAAGTAGGGTTTTCAACCGTGCCGGCATTTGTTGACGGACATATAGAGCCTCGCAATGCGATTTTAAGGAATTTTGTCATTGCGGGTGATAACGGTTATGAAGCCATGCCGGGCGGTTTGACCCGGATTGCCAAGGAACGCGACACGTTTGTCGTATCCAACCAGGAAGGCGGCTTGAGTAAGGATACCTGGGTATTGGCGGATAAGCCCGAGCATGAAGTCAGTTTATGGCTGAAGCCGCGCCGTAATCAGTTGGTTGAGCCGGTATTTGAGCCTTTGCCAAGCCGGGCGGCCGATAATCTTTACTGGGTGGGCCGGAATCTGGAACGCTCTGAATCCGCTGCCCGGCTGATGCGCACCGTGTTGCAAAATATACTCGAAAATTTAGATACCACCGACGTAAACTTCAAATGCCGTCATGTTTTGCTTAAAGCGCTGACTCAGGTTACCGTGACCTATCCGGGCTTTATCCGAGGCGATGAAAGCTTATTGAATAAACCTGAAACCGAATTACTGTCTTTGGCGCGCGATCAAAACCGGATAGGGGCGTTGCCGTATTCGTTGAACGCATTTCGTCATTCTGCGTTCAATATTCGAGACCTTTGGTCGCTGGATACCTGGCGATGTGTCGATGATATTCAGCAGCGCTGGCAGCTTCATGTCATTGCGCAGCCTATCTCTATCGAGACATTACTGGATCATCTTAATGAATTGATAACCGGCATTGTCGCATTCACGGGTTTAACCAGTGAGAGTATGGCGCGTGAATCGGGTTGGTTAATGCTGGATAGCGGGCGAAGACTGGAAAGAGCCTTGATGCTGATTGCCTTGTTACGTTCCACCGTGGTGCTGCGTCATGAGGAAGCCGTGCAAAACCGGCTGCTGGAAGCGGTGCTCATTTCAACCGACAGTTTGAGTGTTTATCAGCGCCGCTACCGGTCGTTTATCAAGTTGCCCATGGTGCTGGAGCTTTTGTTAATGGACGAGACGCATCCTCGCTCCCTGGCTTACCAGCTTCAGCAGTTGTGCTCAAATATTACCGCCATGCCTTCTGAACGGCACACTGGAAAATTAAGTCCTCAAGAGCGCGATATTTTTAAGGCCTATACGGACATACGCTTGGTCAATCTGGTTGAGTTGACCAAAGTCAAACAGAATGAAGGGGTTTACAGTCAGCTGGACTCATTGTTGGTCAGTGTCACTGAACGATTATGGCGAGCATCCGACATGATAGCGCAAGCTTATTTCAGTCATGCTCAGGATATCCATCAGTTGACGCCGACCCAATCCGAGGAGGAGCTTTGAGGTTCAATATCACTCACACGACAACCTACCACTACAGTCAGCCGGTAGGCTTGTGTCAGAACGAAGCACGTCTTCAACCTCGGGAATTTTGGCGGCAGCAATGTGTTTCCAGTCGGTTTGAGTTAAGTCCTGAACCCAGTGATTTTAAAGAACGTACCGACTTTTTCGGTAATAGAGTCGCTTACTTTGCAATCCAGCAGTCTCATGCCAAATTGACGGTGACGGCATTGAGCGATGTGATTATCCACTCCGGACTTCAGCAGCAAAATGCCATCAGTTCAATTACGTGGGAAGAGGCGAGGTCAATATTGCAGTCGCCGTTCATTCAGGCTCAGTCGCAGGTAAGGTCTTTAGCTCAGGCCTATTGGGCTGAGGACAATTTTGAGCTGATGGACGCCAGGCAATATTTACTGGATTCGCCTATGGTCGTCAGCAGTGGTGATCTGGCCGGATATGCCGGAGCTTCATTTTTACCGAATAGGCCGCTGATCGATGCGGTCGCCGATTTAATGCGCAGGATTTACAACGACTTTACTTACGATCCTGCGTTTACGACGATTGCAACACCGCTATCCGATGTTTTATTGCACAGGCGGGGGGTGTGTCAGGATTTTGCTCATTTGGCAATCGGCTGTCTGCGCTCATACGGACTTGCAGCCCGCTATGTGAGTGGCTACATTGAATCGACACCGATGCCGGGCGTGCAAAGGCTGGTAGGGGCTGATGCCTCACATGCCTGGTTTGCGGTGTATATTCCCGGTACCGGGTGGTGCGAGTTCGATCCTACCAATAACAAGATGCCGACAGACCAGCATATTACTTTAGCCTGGGGACGCGATTACAGTGATGTGACGCCTTTAAAAGGCGTCGCATACGGGGGCGGTCAGCATACTTTGTTGGTTTCGGTCGATGTGATGCGTGTGAGTTGAAAAGGGCAGGCAACCCTTTTCATTCAGCGCTCAGAGTACTATCAAAAATAGGTAACAGGTTAATCCAGCCAGGCTTGCGGCTTAAGATAGCGGTCGTAAAGCACCGACTCGGGGCTTTCGGGTTCAGGGTGCCAGTTGTACTTCCAATGCGCAACAGGCGGCATCGACATGAGTATGGATTCCGTTCTTCCCCCAGACTGCAGGCCAAACAGCGTGCCGCGGTCGTAAACCAGATTAAACTCGACATATCGTCCGCGCCTATAGAGTTGAAATTCCCGTTCCCGTTCACCGTAAGGCGTATTTTTGCGTTTTTCGACAATGGGCAGATAGGCATCAATATAATGATCAGCAACGCTTCGCATGAAGGCAAAACTGCGCTCAAAGCCCCATTCATTTAAATCATCGAAGAATAGCCCCCCCACGCCACGGGTTTCGTTTCTGTGCTTTAAATAGAAATAGTTGTCACACCAGGTTTTATAGTTTGAGTAAACATCCTTGCCAAAAGGTGCGCAAGCGGCTTGTGCGGTCCGGTGCCAGTGAATGACATCCTCTTCGACCGGATAAAAAGGTGTCAGGTCAAAGCCGCCACCAAACCACCAGATAGGATCTTCACCGGCTTTTTCGGCAACAAAAAATCTGACGTTTGCGTGGGATGTGGGAACGAACGGGTTGAGCGGATGAATGACTAACGAAACGCCCATGGCCTGAAATTGCCGGTTGGCCAGTTCCGGACGGGCTGCTGTGGCAGAAGGAGGTAGATGAGCGCCGTAAACATGAGAAAAGTTGACGCCGCCCTGTTCGATAACTTTTCCGTCGGTCAGCACGCGCGTTCTTCCGCCGCCACCTTCCGGCCGGACCCAGCTATCTTCGGTGAAACCTGTGCCGGGTTCTTGAGTTTCCAACGCGCTGCAGATACGGTCTTGCAGGTTTAGAAGATAAGTCTTTATCTGTTCTATCTCAATTGTATTCATGGCTAGTTAAGGTCTTTTTTAGTTCAATGTGTTTGAAAACCGGAATTGACGTGGCTATTGTAAAGCTATCTTGTTATGAAAGTTTTTAAGTTTTACTGATGCTGTTCGATATTTTTGGCTAAACGTTTGGCGAGAAACGCTGTTGACTCATAGATGCTGACTTTACGGCAGCATCCACAAAAAGCTCTTGTTGACGGAGAATGAACGGAATTCTTTTGTTGCATGGTTATAAAGAAATTTGTCCATTATGTGATATTGGTCACAATATTTAATTTAGTTTATACTAGCGGGCAGTAAGTAAGTTGTTTTTGATTTTTTAACCAGTCGGAGAAAGTGTATGAGAAAAATTACCCCCAGTAGCGCGATGCTCGCGGGCTTATTAATGGCAAGTGCCGGCTCTGCAAGTGCAGGCACCGTGACATTTAATTCTTTTGACCAATACGGTTCTGACTTTGTTAATTATGTTGTTACTATTGACGATTTGACTGAAAATGTTTTTACTGTCAATGTAAAAATTGCTGAGAACAGTCCAAATAGCGGCGACATTCTGGGTATCGCATTTGACTTGAATTATGAGTTCACAGACAAAAATTTAAATATAAAAGGTAGCGATATTACCAAAATCGGTTTTAATACTTTGAATAATCAAGGTGGCAACAATTTCAATGGTTCAGGCGCTAATTTGTTTTCCGGTGGCACGCCTGATGTACTGTTGACTATTGGCAGATCAGGCTCGGGTTTTGATTTTATCACTCAAACCAGTTTTACCATCGCCAGCTTGGGTAATGCTTTAGACGCAGCTTTTTCTGAAACTGTATTCGGAATCAGAGCTCAGACAGTTGGACTCAATGGCAATGGTAGTTCAAAAGATATTGCCTCGTTCTCTACTTTTGAAGGCGCGCCTGTTCCTGTTCCAGCAGCTGTTTGGTTCATGGGTACGGGGTTATTGGGATTGTTAGGCTTTGCCCGTGCACGTAAAACGGCTGTTGCTGCTTAATAAAATTCGCTGATAAGAAAAGATTCCACGTGTGACTAAAAAGCCCGCCCTTGAATACAAGGGCGGGCTTTTTATTTTTAAGCGTTATTATTTTTCGTGTAACAGGCTGCGAGACGTTTTTGCATTTGCTCCAAACCTAATTTTCTGGTCAAAGCTATATTGTTTTCGGGGATTAAGCTCGCATCAGGGTGTTGCGCTATCGCCATTTCCAGGTCGCTCTCTCTCAGCAGGTGCAGCATGGGATAAGGTGACCGGTTAGTGAAGTTGGCGGGGTCGCTGTCATCACAACTATCAAACCGGTAATCAGGATGAAAGCTTGCCAGCTGATAAATGCCTTCATAACCGTTATCGAGCAGCAAGTCCTCGGCTAATCCAAGTAGTTCCAGATAGTCATCGAATTCAGAGAAAGCCTCGGCATAAATCAACAAAGTTGTTGCGATATCGGGGTTTTTATCCAGTCGTTTAAACTCATCAAGCAGCAGGTCCAGGCAATATGCGGTATTAAGCTCAAAGCAGATGCTGTAACGGATACGCTTTTGTTCATGAACTTTACGCGCGAAAGGGCACAGATTTAAGTCGATGACGACGGTTTCCAGCCAATACCGGGTCTGTTCGGTTATTTCTTCAGGCGACACGTATTTTTATTTTTAAAGATAAATAAAAAAGCCCCGAAGGGCTTTTTGTTTTAAAGCTTAAGTATGGCTGACGCCGTCAGAGATACGTTCTTCTCGTGCTTCATTGGCTTTTTGAATCTTTGCAAAAACCCTCAGAATATCGGTGGCCGAGACAATGCCGACTAATTTATGATTCTGGTCAACCACTGGTAATGCGCCAACTTTGTTTTCAGCCATAATTCCGGCCGCTTCTGACGCATAGGTTTCAGGGTTAACGGTTAATACGCCCCGGCGCATAATGTGTTGAACTTTTTGGGGAATGACATGGAGTAAAGTTGATCCTTCAACCGGTTCAATCGATTTGGAATTGCTTTTAGGCCCCAGCGCTTTGTATAAATCCCTATCAGAGACAATGCCAATCACTTTACCTTTTTCAGTCACGGGTAAATGCCTGACTTTTTCGTAATGGATCAAGAAAAAGACGCGATCAACCATGTCATGCTGGTCAACCGTGAATACTTTAGTTGTCATTAAATCTGCAACGCGCATGTAACTTTACTCCTAAGTTTTATAAAACCGGCTAAGAATAGGGAAATAATCATATTTTTACAAGAGTTAATAGATGTTCTGATATAAAATGGAGTGTTTAATTCTATTGACTTTCTGCTGGTGTATCGACGCGGTATTTTTACTTTACACCAGTCTGAACGTTTCCAAATACAATAATAACCACATTGGAGTTAGTTATGCGCATCATTCTTTTGGGCAGTCCAGGTTCCGGCAAGGGAACTCAGGCCCAGTTTATTACCGAACGATTCAAGATTCCTCAAATATCGACCGGTGACATGCTGCGTGCAGCAGTGCGCGAGGGAACCCCACTGGGGATTGAGGCCAAAAAGGTAATGGATGCGGGCGGCTTGGTTTCCGACGATATCATTTTGGGCCTTATCAAAGAACGTATTACGTTGCCCGATTGTAGCAATGGTTTTTTACTGGATGGTTTTCCCCGGACCATCGCTCAGGCGGAAGGCTTAATGAGCATGGGTGTGGTGATCGATCAGGTCATAGAGATCGTTGTTGAAGATGAAGACATCGTCAAACGAATGAGTGGCAGACGGGTTCACCCGGGTTCCGGACGAACCTATCATATCGAATATAATCCGCCCAAAAATGAGGGTGTTGATGATGTGACAGGGGAACCCTTGATTCAGCGTGATGATGACAAAGAAGAAACCGTTCGAAAACGTTTGAGTGTCTACCATGAACAAACCAAGCCTTTGGTGGGCTTCTACTCGGCACCGGAGCGTTCTAACCGGTTTGCTTCCATTGAGGGAGTAGGCACCGTAGATGAAATCACTCAGAAAGTATTTGCCATATTGAGCTGATTAAATTGTTTCCGGTTTAACCGCTAAACGGCTTGCCGGTTTTTTCTTCATTGCCGGCAGTCCGGCGTAATTCATTGATAAAGCTATGCCAGGTAAAACTTTATACGACAAATTATGGGACGATCATGTGGTTTATACGGACGAAGACGGTTCCGCGTTGATTTATATCGATCGCCAATTGGTCCATGAGGTCACTTCGCCTCAAGCCTTTGAAGGACTTCGTTTGGCAGGGCGTCAGCCTTGGCGCAGATCCAGAAATCTGGCCGTCGCCGACCATAACGTACCAACGACCGATAGGGATAAGGGGATTGCCGATCCGATCTCACGCTTACAGGTTGAGACGCTGGATCAAAATTGCACGGAATTTGGAATAACCGAATTTAATATGACGGATATCAGGCAAGGTATCGTGCATGTTGTCGGGCCCGAGCAAGGGGCGACCTTGCCCGGAATGACCGTGGTCTGTGGTGACTCTCATACCTCGACACACGGTGCTTCGGGGGCGTTGGCGTTCGGTATCGGAACTTCCGAAGTCGAACATGTTTTAGCAACGCAATGTCTGGTGCAGAAAAAAGCCAAGAACCTGCTGATTAAGGTTGAAGGTCAAGTCGGACCGGGTGTCACGGCAAAAGATATCGTGCTGGCAATCATCGGTAAAATCGGCACTGCAGGCGGTAACGGTTACACCATTGAGTTTGCCGGTTCAGCCATCAGAGCCTTGTCCATGGAAGGGCGCATGACCGTCTGTAATATGGCGATTGAAGCAGGTGCGCGAGCCGGTTTGATCGGCGTTGATGAGATTACCATTGACTATTACCGCGATAGACCTTTTGCTCCGAAAGGAAGCGACTGGTTTATGGCTGAACGCTTGTGGCGTTTGCTTCATTCGGATGCCGATGCGGTGTTCGATAAAGTGGTTGAACTGGATGCAACGCAAATCAAGCCGCAAGTGACCTGGGGAACCTCGCCTGAATTAGTCGTGCCGGTTGATGCATCAGTGCCTGATCCAAGCCTTGAAACCGATCCGGTCAAAAAGGAGAGCATGCTGCGTGCCTTGCAATACATGGATCTTAAAGCCGGTCAGGCTATAACCGGCATTTATCTCGATAAAATATTCATTGGATCTTGCACAAACTCGCGTATTGAAGATTTGCGAGCAGCGGCTGAAGTGGCAAAAGGGAAAAAGATTGCAGCCAATATCAAACTGGCCATGGTCGTTCCTGGGTCCGGTCTGGTCAAGCAGCAGGCTGAAGCCGAAGGCTTGGATAAGGTGTTTATAGAAGCTGGTTTTGAATGGCGCGATCCGGGTTGCTCAATGTGCCTGGCGATGAATGCCGATAAACTGGACCCCGGCGAGCGTTGTGCCTCAACTTCCAATCGAAACTTTGAAGGCCGGCAGGGATACGGAGGCAGAACACATCTGGTCAGTCCCGCAATGGCTGCAGCTGCAGCAATCGCAGGCCATTTCGTTGATGTCAGCAAACTGAGCGGTAATTAACCATGAAACCATTTACCAGACTAACTGCATTAGTGGCTCCGCTAGATCGGGCAAATGTCGATACCGACGCGATAATTCCCAAACAGTTTTTAAAATCTATTCGTCGTTCAGGTTTTGGGCCTTTTCTTTTCGATGAATGGCGTTATCTGGATAGAGGCGAGCCAGAGATGGATTGTACTCATCGCCCTATAAATCCGGATTTTGTTTTAAACAAGCCGGAGTACCAAGGTGTTGAGATATTGTTGACGCGTGAGAATTTCGGCTGTGGATCTTCACGGGAACATGCTCCTTGGGCACTCGAGGACTTTGGTTTTAGAGCGATCATCGCAACCAGTTTTGCCGATATTTTTTATAACAACTGCTTTAAAAATGGACTATTGCCGATTGTGCTCGATAGCGCCATCGTTGATGACTTGTTTCATGAACAGGGTAAGGGTTATCAACTGACCATTGATCTTGAAACTCAGACAATAACAACGCCAAGCGCTAATACAATATCATTCGAGATCGATTCAGCCCGAAAATACCGACTTTTAAATGGTCTGGATGATATAGCCTTAACCCTGCTTCACGCTGATTCAATCAAAGCTTATGAAGTTGAGCGTGCAAAACGGGCTCCTTGGTTATTTGCAGATTGATACCTTATAAGATTGCTCAACGAGCTTGTAAGCATTGAAAAAAACTTGGCCTGTTAAAAATCAGGCCATAACAGACGCTTTATAGATCAGAAATCACTGCTTTAGTTTCCTGGGCGCCTATAGCAGATAGATATTCTAAAGGCACAATAAGAATCAGCATCACCGAACGGGCGATGCCGTTAAATCAGCATTAACACACGAGAAATAAACAATGACAAAACTTTATAACGTCGCAGTCGTAGGTGCAACAGGCGCTGTCGGTGAAGCGATGCTATCGATATTAGAAGAACGCAATTTTCCGGTGGGTGAGGTCTATGCGCTGGCCAGCAGTCGTTCCGAAGGAAAACGAATCCACTTTAAAGGCTCCTATCTAAAAGTACAGGATTTAGCCGATTTTGATTTTTCCAAAGTACAAATCGGTTTATTTTCTCCCGGCGCATCGGTATCGGCAGAATATGCGCCCAAAGCCGCAGCCGCCGGCTGTATCGTGATAGATAACACATCACAGTTTCGATACGACGATGACATTCCTTTGGTGGTCCCTGAAGTCAATCCTCATCGAATTGCCGATTATAAAAACAGAGGCATCATTGCCAACCCAAATTGCTCAACGATTCAAATGCTGGTCGCGTTAAAACCCATTTATGACGCGGTGGGCATTGATCGCATCAATGTGTGCACGTATCAGGCTGTCTCAGGAACGGGCAAAGAGGCCATCGAAGAATTGGTTCAGCAGACAGCTGCGTTATTAAACGGCAAGCCGGCTCAGTCGTCGGTTTATCCTAAACAGATTGCATTTAACGTGTTGCCGCAAATTGATGTGTTTATGGATAATGGCTACACCAAAGAAGAAATGAAAATGGTCTGGGAAACGCGAAAAATCATGGAGGATGATAGCATTCAGGTCAATCCTACTGCTGTCCGGGTTCCTGTGTTCTATGGGCATTCCGAAGCGGTCCATATTGAGACGCGCAAAAAAATAGATGCGGAAACCGCAAGAAAGTTACTGGCCCGTGCGCCTGGTGTTACGGTAATGGACGCGCGCAAGGATGGCGGCTACCCCACGGCAGTAACCGAATCTTCCGGGCATGATAATGTTTTTGTCGGTCGCATCAGAGAAGACATTTCGCATCCATTAGGCTTGGATCTTTGGGTTGTAGGGGATAACGTTAGGAAAGGTGCGGCCTTGAACAGTGTGCAAATAGCCGAAGAGCTGGTAAAAAATTACATCTAAGCTAAGCTTATTTCTGTATTTGGCTGATCCGAGTTTAGACAGTGGTAAATGTGTATAGAAGGAGAACAATGTGCGCAATTTGACTAGAACTTTAGCGCTTGTATCGTTGCTGACACCTACGAGCGCGCTCCCATTAGGGTTAGGGGAGATCAAATTGCACTCGGCTCTGAATCAGAATTTAAACGCTGAAATTGCACTGCAGCTTTCAGGTGATGAAAATGCATCTGATATTCAAGTCAGACTGGCCTCTCCCGACAAGTTCGATGAGGCCGGTTTATCTTGGGCGGGCTTTCTTTCCAAAATCAGGTTTGATCTGATTACCAAGCCTAATGGGGCTGTCGTTGTCAGGTTAACTTCCTCCGAGGCATTGAGAGAGCCTTTTTTGGATTTCCTGCTTCAGGTCACGTGGCCTAAAGGCAATATTTATCGGGAATTTACTGTTTTGGTTGATCCTCCTGCAACCTATCAACAGCCCGTAGTTCCTGTATTTTCCGCTCCAGAATCCCGTTTTGAGCCGTCTGCAAGATCAGCCGAAAGTTATGACTACACGCCAAGACCAAGACGTACTTCCAAACCTGCCGATCCGAATGTTTATGGACCTGTAGGTCGTTCCGATACCTTATGGACCGTCGCATCAAAAATAAACCGGGCTAAAGATGCTTCGGTAGAGCAGGTCATGATGGCGTTGTTTGAAGCCAACCCCCAGGCTTTCTTTAAGGACAACGTCAATGCGTTGACGGCCGGAACCCGGCTTAAAATTCCCAGTAAAGACGTCATATTGAAACTGAGCAGGCAGGATGCGATTGCTGAGTTTCAAAAACATAATCAGGCATGGAAAAGCGGATTAAGCAGGCAACGCGCTGAAGTTGAAAAACCGGTGCAGGAAACTGTTGAGAACGAGTTAAAACTGGTTGCTCCAACGGCTGCCGACGTTGCCGATACGGACAATGTCGTCAGTGGCAATCAGGAGGACGGAAGCCTCAAGGGCAGCGTTTCTCCGTCAGCAACAGGCCAGGCACCTGATGCGCAGAACAAGGCTCAGTCAGATCTGCAAGTCAGAATGGAGAAGCTTGAACAACAATTGGCGGTTATGCAGCAGCTGTTGGCATTGAAGGATGAGCAGCTTGCGGCCCTACAAAATAAGGAAAAGGCTTCAGATCTCCAAACTGTCCCTGTTGAACCGAATAAAATCATCGAACCGGTTGTTGTGGTTCCTGTAACTCCGATTCAGCCGCAACCTATACCCACTGTTAAACCGGCTCCGGTTAAACCCAAACCTTTACCGGTCCCTGTTAAGGCGCCTGAACCTGAATCGAGCTTTTTCTCGGACTATTATTACGAACTGCTCTCGCTACTTGGATTGGGCGTGTTGGGCGGGGTTGGCTGGTACGCTTTAAGAAAACGTCAAGCGCAGGCTGAAGAAGAAATTCATAGCATGTTCGCCGCCTCATCCGAGATCAGTTTGCCTGATCTTGAAGAGCAGCTTAATGTGCCTTCGATAGAAGATGCCTCAAGTTATGACGTAGGTACCGTGGGAGAGAGTTCATTTTTAAGTGAATTCACGCCCAGTGATTTCGATGCTTTTGACACGGATCAACACGAAGTTGACCCAATCTCCGAGGCGGATGTTTACCTGGCTTACGGCCGTTATCAGCAAGCTGAAGAATTGATTCGCCATGCTATTTCTGATGCTCCGGACAATAATGTACTGAAATTAAAGTTGCTGGAAATTTTCTATGCCAATGAAAACAAAGAGGCATTTGAACAATACGTCAGTGAGTTAAAGCGGTCCGGCAAACAGCAAGACCAAGATTTTTGGGCTAAAGTCAATGAGATGTCCAATGAAATAAGCCCCGACAACGGAATCCCCGCATCCGGCTCACCAAGCAGAAATGAAACGGTAGCGGATCTTGATTTCGGCACAGATTTTACCTCTGAACTAGAAGCGCTAGCTGAAATAGAGCCGGACGATGTCTCGTTCAGTCCGGTTGAGAGTAAAGAAGACGATGCTTTTGACTTTGACCTGCCGGTTTTCGATAAAACAGACTTGAAAACACCGGATACCTTAAAAGTTGAAAATGTAACCGATGCTGATGAGGGCCTGGATTTTGACTTTAACTTGAGTGAATTTGAAGAGATTGACTCGATTTCAGTAGCCAAGAAAAGTCAGGATAAAACTGAGATTCAAGATAATTCAATTGAATTTGATTTTACGGCAATTAACGATTCATCTGAGAGTGATTCAGCCAAAGATGATGCATCTTATGCGGAAGATATAGAAAGTTTTGATTTTGATTTTAGTATTCCAGAGCTCGATAGCAGTGATGCGAAGAGTCCGGAACCAAAGGTGGATGTTAAACTTCCGCCTGACTTAGACTTTGATTTATTCGACACGCCTGATTTTAGCAAGAAAGAAAGCCCGGAAGAATCAAACGGTCTAAATTTATCTGACGATAGCGTTGCGAATGAAAATGAACAATTTGATTTTAATTTCAACTTTGATTTCGATGAGGATAAAAAGCCGAATAAGGTGAGCGAGGATGAATCTGTTTCGCTAGACCTGGATTTCGGTGTTTCAGATCTCACGGATATGGATGAATTTGAAACTAAAATTGATTTGGCAAGAGCCTATATTGATATGGGTGATGCCGAAGCCGCGATGGGACTGGCAAACGAAGTTGTTCTGAACGGAAATCCTGAACAGAAAAAGCAGGCTCAAGCCATATTGGATAAACTCGGCTAGCTAAAGGCGACTTTAGCCGAGTTAGGCCAAAACAGAAAAAGCCCGGAAGGGCTTTTTTTGTTTTCAGGAGTATGGTGGTAAAACAGCGGGGAAAATATAAGGTCTGAGCCAGAACCTGCTTTTATGCCGCCAATGTTTCTACAATATTGCCCCGACGCTGCAAGACGGTAATGCCTTGTTCTAATGCCATTTGCTTAACATCGTCTTCTAGGGCAAAAGTCGCTAATGCTAAATGAATCTTATAGTTCTGGTATTCAGGAAATAATTTTATAAAATTAGCCAGTTTACGGCCTAATAAACAATCGATATCTTTAGGATGTACGCGGTATTTAACTTCCACAATAAATACATCCTTGCCGTTGACCAGCAATAAATCGTATTCCTCTTCAATGGCGCCTTTGCTTCGGGTGATATTTTTCTCAATAAAATCAAACTGAATACCGTTTAATTCCAGCTTATGTTTGAGCGAGTTGTAATAAAACTCTTCGGCAACTTTACCTTGATTATTACCGACGCCCCCATACATGTCGGCCAGTTTGCTTAATTTAGCATCCGTTTTAGCTAGCTGTGCATCCGTTTTGGCCTGCGACAGCGCTAAATTAGCAACAATTTCACGCAATTCGTCATCGGTCATAGCAACTTACCTAAAGTGATTAAGTCATTTCGGCCATTATAGCGATGGGTCATTGCTAATCAAATTTAAATATGTGCATCTATGCGTAAGACTCAAAATGCTTGATTGCAAGACATGAACGCATGCTCTCCGTCTTTATTTATATTGATTCGCGATATGACTACCGCGAATAGTTTTGGGCCAACTCTGAATAGCTGCTCTGCAGGATGCGGTTCCTATCTTCACCGCATTCTACGGCGCTGCGTAAAATTTCGGCTATGCATTACTCGCTATCAAAATAGTCAGAGTCCAGTTTTTTAACTTCGTACTGACCAACCGTTGAAACACCAACATTATGTTCAGCCATTAATTTTGAAAGATGTCCTCCATCAATTAAAATTATTTTAGTTTCAATAACCGAGGCATATTCTCTTGCCTCTTTTGTAAATGATGATGTTGTTATGAATACGCCTTTTCTTGCGCGCTGTCCTTGTAACGCCCCGGCGAATTTCTGTATTTCTGGGCGTCCAACCACACCTTCCCATCGTTTGGCTTGTATATAAATAACATCTAAGCCAAGTCGATCTTCGTTAATGATCCCATCTATTCCACCGTCACCGCTTTTACCAAGTGCTCTTCCTGCATCTTGTCGATTGCCGCCATACCCCATTTTGACGAGCAAATCGACAACTACGCGCTCAAAGAATGAAGGTGAAGATTCTTTGACTGCGATTAGAATCTCAGATTCGAGCGTTAACCGAAGCATATTGTATGCAGATGCGAGGGCATCCTCTGGCGTCAATGTCGATTCTTTCTCTGGGGCGGGCGTTACCCCTGCTTCATCTTGGTCGCCTTTTTCCTTTTTTCGGTTTTTGAATTCGATAAATTCAGGAAATTGCTCAAGAGTCGAAACATCAATGCGCGAAGGGTTGGTTGCGAGTAATTCATTCCCTGTTTTTGTAATTGTAAATAATCCACGTCTTGGTGACGCTAACAAGCCTGCCTGTTTTAGGTAAGAACGAGCCCAGCCTACACGATTGTTAAAAACGGCTTGACTGCCACTTGGAAGGAGTTCATTTCTTTCTTCTGTCGAAAGATTGAACTTATCAGCTAGTTCTTCAACTGCCTGACTGAATTTATGTTCTTTACCGTCTGACGCCAATTTCAATACTGGTAGCATTAGCGTTTGGTAGTCTGGAATCGTCACAAGATTTGGTTTTCCTAATTTATGCATAACGGAGAGCTAACCGGTGCTGCGCAGCCCAGTAGGTCGGGCACATGCTTTTCGTGCCTGAGATTTCAATACTTCAATGTAGCAACGAATTGTGGTTTTACTACTGGCATTTTATCATTGAACACAGCAATGTCGGGCAACGATAAAACTGTTGCCAACCTACACTTGGATTGTTGATATGCGATATCGCCGCGCCAAAACGCCGAGTGCTATCTATTATTTACGGTTGCGATTTTCCGGCGGCGCAAAATTCTGTTCGAACCGAAAAACCCTGCGTTGTTGCGAGCGGCATTCCCTATGTCAAAAATGCGCCATCCATTGAGTATCGATGCCTTTGTGCGGTCACTTTCGACGTGAAGCCTCGGTTCATATGAGGCCGATAGCCAAGCTCAATATTGCTGAATCTTAACGTTCTTAAACACCCCCCAATGGCTGCGACTGAAGTTATTGTTCACCAACCTATGACTTCTTTATTTTTGGACCTGACCATATGTGGTGTTTATATTTTCATGACCATGATCAAACTCGCTTTGTCAGCTCAAGACCGGTATTATCTTGCAAGATCACAGTCCAATACATGTGATTTATCTGTGTCAAAATGAAGCCTGATTATAAAGATCAATCAGTTCAGTCAAAAATCGTCATCTCGGCAGGGATTGCCGATATCCGGATGCCTGGGATGGCGAGCGCCGAACACCTCCTTGTGCTCTGGATTCCGGCAATCCCTGCCGGAAAGACGTTGTTGCTGAAGCATCTTTATAATCAGGAAATGAAATGAACCCCGGATTCACTTTTGGATACCTGGTAAAGCTCAGTATTCAATGCGTGTAAAACAGTCGAGTTAGACTCCCTTTTTTAACTACTTTTTGAAATGTCGGATAAACACTCATACAAGGTTGTTTTTGTCAATCAAGATCAGATCTATGAAATCTACGCTAAAAATGTCTATCAAAGTGATATTTATGGTTTCGTGACGGTAGAAGATTTCGTTTTTGGTGAGAAAAGCTCCATTTTGATTGATCCTACCGAGGAAAAATTGCGGTCAGAGTTTGAAAACGTTAATCGCTCCTTTATACCGATGCACAAAATAATCCGGATAGATCAGGTCAAAAAGCGTGGACCGGCCAAAATATTCGCCGGAGAATCACCAGCCTCTCCGGCGGGAAATGTCTCCTCACTTTATCCCATCGATAAAAAGTAGAGAGCGACATCCGGCCTTTGGCTATCCATTCAGTTGACAGTTAGCTTCTAACCCCTTCCGAACGGCTGTAACCGTCAAGCAGGTTGATGTAATTTGACCTTTCAAAAATCTGCGGGTTTGCGATCTGTTTTTGGCTCAATAATCCTTTGATTTCGGATACGGCCCCATATTCTTTCGTTTCAAGCCAGCGAGTCAGATCCTCTTTGATGATGCTCAGATAGGCAGGGCCGTGCTCGAGCAGGACTGAACATAACTGAACGGCATCGGCTCCGGCGAGCAGTAATTTCAACACATCGTTAGCATTGTGCGCGCCGCTGGTTGTCGCCAGGGACAAATTGAGTTTTCCATACAATAACGCGACCCAGCGTAATGACAGTTGAATGTCCGCTGAGCGAGACCATTGCAGTTGCGAGATGACTTGTAGCGTATCCAGATCGATATCGGGTTGGTAAAAGCGGTTAAACAAAACCACGCCATCAGCACCGGCCTGATCGAGTCGCCTAATAAAATGCGCCGGACTGCTGAAATAGGGCGATATTTTCATCGCAATTGGAATGGATACTTTCCGGCGCAAGGCTTTAAGTAATTCCACATACCGCGATTCTATCGCTTCTCCGGATTCCTCAATGCTACTGCTCAGATAATAGACATTTAACTCCAGAGCATCCGCGCCCGCTTCCTGAAGTAATTTGCCGTGGTCAATCCAGCCATCCAGCGAGACGCCATTGAGGCTGGCAATAACCGGGATATCCAGCGCTTTTTTTAATGCGCTCAACTGATTAAGGTACTGATCCAAGCCGTGCTCAAACCGGTCATCAAAGGGCAGAAAACTATCAGCTTCACCAAAGCCAATGTCTTGATGGATCATGAAGCGTGCGGTTTCCTCTTCTTGATGGCGCAGTTCTTCCTCAAACAACGAATACATGACAATTGCCGCCGCGCCCGCGTCCTCCAGTTGTCTGGCGCTGCCAATGCTGCGCGATAGCGGCGAAGCCGAGGCGATCAGCGGATTAGCCAGTTTCAAGCCTAAATAGTCGGTGCTCAGATCGATGCTGTTCATGATTTTTCTCCTTTGGTATCGGCTTTCTTTTCAAAGCGCTTATCCGCCAAGTCCCGGTAATACTGGTAACGTTTATTCACATCCTGTTGTGATTGGCGCATGAATTTTTCAGATTCGTCCGGATGGGTTCGGCTGAGCATGCTGAACCGGGCTTCCGTCATCGCATAATCCCGGAATGGAATGGACGGTTTCTGACTGTCCAATTGCAAGGGGTTGCGGCCTGAGTCGATGATCCGGGGGTCGTATCGTAACAGCGGCCAGTGTCCGGAGCGAACGGCCATATCCTGTTGTCGCAGATTGTTCGATAGGTCGACACCATGAGCAATACACGGACTGTAAGCAATGATCAATGAAGTGCCTGGATAGGATTCGGCTTCAAGAAAAGCGCGCAGGGTCTGGGTGTCTTTTGCTCCAAACGCTACTTGCGCGACATAGACCTGTTCATAATCTATAGCCAGTCTGGCCAGATCTTTTTTCGGCGTACTTTTGCCTCCGGCAGAATACTTTGCAATAGCGCCGCGCGGTGTCGATTTGGATGTTTGGCCGCCGGTGTTGGAATAAACTTCGGTGTCCAATAACAGAATATTCACATCGCGACCCGCCGCGAATACATGATCCAAACCGCCAAAACCGATATCGTATCCCCAGCCGTCGCCCCCTATGATCCAGGCACTGCGTTTAATCAACGTGTCGATGACGCTCAGCAGGTATTTGGGCGGGTCTCCCGGTAATTCGGCCAGTCTGTGTTTTAATTGTTCGACCCGCTCACGTTGCTCATAAATGCCCGCCTCATCATTTTGATCAGCGTGGAGGGTGGCATCTACCAGTTCCGAACCGGCCATTTCGCGTAATGACAACAGTAATTCGGCCGCATACTCTCTTTGTTTATCGATGGCTACGCGCATGCCCAAGCCAAATTCAGCGTTGTCTTCGAAGAGCGAGTTAGACCAGGCTGGTCCCCGGCCTTGTGCATTTTTTGTCCACGGCGTTGTCGGCAGGTTGCCGCCGTAAATAGATGAACAACCGGTCGCATTGGCGACGACCATGCGGTCGCCGAATAACTGGGTCGCGAGACGGATATAAGGCGTTTCACCACAGCCGACGCAGGCACTTGAAAACTCAAACAACGGTTGCAGATGCATGGCTTCAGGGATTTTGTTGTGATGCAATCCGGCACGGGCGTATTCGGGCAACTGCTCGAAAAAATCCCAGTTGATGCTTTCCTGTTCACGCAAGGGCGGTTGGGCTGCCATATTCAAGGCTTTGCGAGCGGGATTTTCCCGGTCGCGAATCGGGCAGACTTCAACGCAAAGATTACACCCGGTACAGTCTTCAGGAGAGACCTGATAACTGATCTGAAGGCCGTTGCCAAATGCTTTGCTTAGCAACGGAACATGCTTGAACGTCTCGGGTGCATTGGCAACGCTGTCATCGGTAAATAATTTGCTGCGGATCACCGAATGAGGGCAAACGAAGACACACTTGCCGCATTGCGTACAAATATCCGGCTCCCAAACCGGAATCTGCAATGCCAGATTGCGTTTATCCAGGCGGGATGTGCCGGTAGGAAATGTGCCGTCAGCGGATAAGCGGCTGACCGGAATGGCGTCACCCCGACCGGACATGATTTCGCCGGTAACTTCACGTATGAAAGACGGCGCATCGTCCGAGACAGAATGCGGTATTTCATGAGTGCTAGTCACTTGAGCCGGAACGGCTACTTTGTGGAGTCCGGCCACTGCTGCATCAATGGCTTTTAAATTGGCATCCAGAATCCGTTTTCCGGCTTTTGCATAGGTTTTTTGCACCGCATTCTTGATTGCGTCAATCGCTTCAGTTTTAGGAATAATACTGACCAAGGCAAAAAAACAGCTTTGCATAACGGTATTGATCAAGCGGCCCATGCCGCAGGATTGAGCGATGGCATAAGCATCGATCACATAAAACTCGATTTGCTTTCCTATCAGCGTGGTTTGCATGGAACGAGGCAATGAAGACCACACTTCATCAACCGGTAAAGCGGTGTTTAGCAAAAAAACACTGCCAAAAGCGGCTTTATCCAGCATCGGGTAACGTTCAAGAAAAACGGGCTGATGACAGGCGACAAAGCGGGCTTCGTGATCTTCAATCAGATAACTGGAGCGAATCTTTTCGCTGCCAAAGCGCAAATGTGAAACAGTCACCGCGCCGGCTTTTTTGGAATCGTAGACAAAATAACCTTGAGCGTAGCCTTGGGTTTTATCGCCGATAATTTTAATTGAATTTTTATTCGCGCTGACCGTGCCGTCACTGCCTAAGCCATAAAAAATGGCACTGAACGTTCGTTTGGAGGCTTCGCTTCTAAATGAGGAGTCCCAGGACAGGCTGGTATGACTGATATCATCGATGATACCGATCGTGAACGGTTGTTTGGGCTGAGCCTGGTTCAATTCATCATAAATTGCTTTGACCATGCCCGGCGTAAGTTCTTTGGATGACAAGCCGTAGCGGCCGCCGATGACCCGGGGCAGGCGGCTAAAACGCGGATGATCGCTCATCTGATCCTGCGCCAAAGCGGTGATTACATCTTTATACAGGGGCTCTCCATCGGCCCCGGGTTCCTTGGTTCTATCCAAAACCGCGATGCTGCGAACAGTTTCAGGAAGGGCAGCCAGAAGGGTTTCAGGGCAAAATGGCCGATACAGCCGGACTTTCAACAGCCCGTTTTTTTCGCCGCTGTCGTTCAGGTGATTTAGCGTTTCTTCAACAGTTTCTGCGCCTGAGCCCATGAGAATGATAACTTTGTTCGCATCTGCAGGGCCGGTATAGTCAAAAATATGATAGTGACGACCGGTTAATGCTCCGAAGCGATCCATGATTTCTTGAACGATACCCGGCATGGCTTGATAGAAAGGCGTCACCGTCTCCCTCGCCTGAAAAAACACATCAGGATTTTGTGTGCTGCCGCGTAACACCGGATGTTCCGGCGATAATGCCCGCAGGCGGTGTGCCTGAACAAGATCGTCATCGATTAGCGCCCGCACGGTTTCGGTACTGACCGGCTCTATACTGGCAACCTCGTGCGAAGTTCTAAATCCGTCAAAGAAATGGAGGATAGGAATGCGGGCTTTAAGTGTCGCTGCTTGAGCAATCAATGCAAAATCCATGACCTCCTGAACGGAATTGGAGGCCAGGAAGGCAAAGCCTGTCGCTCGTGCCGACATCACATCGCTGTGGTCACCAAAAATGGACAAAGCCTGATTGGCTATAGACCGCGCCGCGATATGAAAAACGGCCGGCGTGAGTTCTCCGGCAATCTTATACATGTTGGGAATCATCAGCAGCAAGCCCTGGGAGGCGGTAAACGTAGTTGCCAGCGCGCCATTCTGCAATGCGCCGTGTATGGCACCGGCAGCACCGCCTTCGCTTTGCATTTCTATGACACTGGGTGTCGTGCCCCAGATGTTTTTGCGATTTTCTGATGCCCATTTGTCGGCCAATTCGCCCATGGGTGATGCGGGAGTAATGGGGTAAATGGCAATGACTTCGTTGGTTAAATAAGCGACATGGGCCGCCGCTTCATTGCCGTCAATCGTGATTTTAGAGTTATGCATAGCAGCCATCCTTTTAGGCGGGTTAGACTTTAGTCATGCCGTGAATGGGCGATACTTTATTAGTCAGGTATCGCCTCAACTAGCAGATATTTTCATAAAGTCATAACCACAGTAGCTTGCTATTAGGGCGGGTAAAGAGGCGGATTATGCACAGAGAAACAATCTGCCCTGCTGGCTAAGACTTTATTGCACAAGGTTTAAAACATAAAGAAGTTAAATTCAGACACATTAAATGCTTTTAAGTGTCTATTTGTCTTTCAGTCGCAGTGAATTGGCTATTACCGAAACCGAGCTTAAAGCCATCGCGCCAGATGCTATCAGCGGATTGAGCCGCCCGGCCATTGCAACCGGAATAGCCAGAGCGTTATAGCTGAAGGCCCAGAAGAGATTTTGTTTGATGACAGCCAATGTTCTGCGGCTTAATTCTATTGATTCAGCGACTTGAGCGATATCACCGTTAATCAGAATCAGGTCGGAGGTTTCAATCGCAATACCCGTGGCTTTGCCAATTGACATGCCCACGTCGGCGGCAGCAAGAGCAGGCGCATCATTGATTCCGTCGCCAACCATCGCAACGCGCTTGCCCTGATTCTGAAAATCGCGAATTATTTTCAGTTTTCTGGCCGGACTGGCGTCAGCAATGACCGTGGTAATGCCGACCTGTCCGGCAATCTGATTGGCGGCCTGTTCCGTATCCCCGGTTACCATCAGGGTTTGAATGCCCATATCATGCAGGTGCTTGATAACCTCCCGGGCATGGGGTCGAATAGGATCTATAAAGGCGAATAGGGCGCAAGGTTGATTATCGATCGCCAAGAAAACAAGCGTTCTTCCCAACAAACTCAGTCTTTTTGCTGTTGAAGCTAAAGCGCCGAGGTCGATATTTTTTTCATTTAACCAGGCTTCATTACCCAGTAATACTTCATGTTCACCTACTGTGGCGCGAATGCCCCGGTCAGCAATGCTGTGAAAATGTGAGGATTCCAGAATAGCCAAGTCCTTGCCGTTAGCATACTCGACTATGGCTTTGGCTAAAAAATGTTCAGAGTTGAATTCAGCGGAGGCAGCCAGTTGTATTAACGTGTCATCATCCCATGCCGACACATTTAACAGATCGCTGATTTTCGGCTTGCCTTCTGTAATCGTGCCGGTTTTATCAAAGATAATGATTTGTAAATTAGCGGCGGTTTCAAGAGCAACCCCGTTTCTGATATAGATACCTTTTCTGGCAGCCTGGCCTGTACCGACCATCGTCGCGGCAGGCGTTGCCAGGCCCAGCGCGCAGGGACATGAAATCAGCAGTACCGATATGGCATTGGCCAGCGCATGAGCGAGTTTTTCTCCCTTAAACAACCAGCCACCGAAAGTCACTCCGGCGAGAACAATAACGGCAGGCACGAACACGGCTGAAATTTTGTCCACTGTTTTTTGAATCGGTAATTTGGAGGTTTGTGCCTGATCAACCATATGAACCAACCCCGATAAGACGGTGTTGGTTCCGGTCGCCGTAGCCCGCACATGCAGAACGCCGCTGCCGTTCATACTGCCGTCCAGTACCTGATGGCCGGCCTCTTTAATGCAAGGCGCTCCGGCACCGGTCACCGGAGCTTCATTGACCATGGATAAGCCTTTGATAACCTCGCCGTCGGCAGGAATTTTTTCGCCGGGACGAATCAGCAGAATGTCGCCCACTACAATATCTTCCACCGGAATCCGGATTTCGATAGTTCCCTTTAGCAGAGTTGCTTCCTGTGGTTGTTGGTTGACCAGTTTACGAATGTCTCTCAGGACTTCGCCTTTGGCGACTTCTTCCAGAAACCGGCCCAGTAACACAAAGGCGATAATGCCTGAAGCGGCTTCAAAATAGACGTGACTGCTGCGTCTGAACAAACTGGGCAGGCTGTACGTGTAGGCTGCACCAACACCCAGTGCTATAAGCGTATCCATATCTGCGCTGCGCAGTTTAGCGTGTCGGGCGGCATTCTTGAAAAAATCTCTGCCACTCCAAAACACTACAATTGAACTGAGTGTTGCCTGAATCAAAATAACGGGCAGGGAGCGTTTGGCGAAAATGCTCAGTAACGGAATAGGCAAGCCTAATGCGCCGGCGATGATCAGTTGCTTTTTGGCTTCTTGGCGATGCCGGTTTTCCAGCTTGAACATTTCCTTGCGTTCACTGAGCGTGTCCATCGAAACGGCCTGATAGCCGTTGGCATTGATGAGGGCGAACAGTTCCTTTTTAGATAGGGTGCCGGTTACACTGGCTGTTTCAGTGATGAAATTAACGGCGGCATGAGAGACTTTTGGGTCTCGCTTTAACATCATTTCGATATATAAAGCACAAGAGGAACAACTCATGCCCTGGATCGCAAAATTGATGGTTTTTGCAGAACCCTGGAGCGCCGTTTTTTTGATCCCCAGCGCATCAATAACTTGTTTGGGTTTTAATCCGACATTTGTCAGGATGGCCTCAAGCAGCATCAGCAGATTCGCTGTCGGAAGTTGCGCCGCATCATAGCGAATGGTGACTGATCCGATGTCAGGAACAATCTTTACGTCTTTGATCGCTTCGCGTTTGAGTAACAGGATGCGCAGAATCAATGCGCGTTCGCCGTCTTTAATCAGGCAATGAGCAATAATGCGAAGCCGGTTTTTGTGTTGGTGAGCGATGTTGAATTGTTTAAACTGGTTCGAATGATCCATATTAATACCCATGCCGTATAAACATCAGCCATCGCTATTTTGTAACCGAAAGATAAGGAAGGCCTAATTTTTCTTCTTCATAATCAGGACCTGCATAATAGACAGCGAAGGCGCTATTGTCCAGTTAAGCCCATGGCCGTGTTATTATGTGAACAGATCACATAGGAAGCCGGGCAAAAATCAGCTGCACTTTAGCTCACTGATTATCTGGCTAGAGTTTGTCTATAATTCCTTTGAACATTTCAAACCTTAATGGTTTCGCCTTGACCCAAGACTCAAACAATAAAGCTCTAACTCCAATTGAATTGCCTGATTGGCCCTATGTATTTGGCGGTCCTGCTGCGCAGGGTGCTATTCGGAGTGTGCCTGAAGATTTTTCCGTGTATGAAAATCTGTCTTTTTTACCCTCCGGTGACGGTGAGCACGTCTTTTTGCAGATCGAAAAAAGAGGCGAAAATACCGAATATGTGGCCCGCTGTCTCGCCCGTTTCGCAGGCGTCAGGCAACAGGATGTGAGCTATGCCGGATTAAAAGACCGGCATGCCGTAACCACGCAATGGTTCAGTGTCTGGTTGCCCGGTAAACAGGCTCCGGATTGGTCATTAATAGAAACCGATACGATGCGAGTGCTTCAGGAAGTGCGTCATGCCCGAAAATTAAAACGCGGCGTACTCTCAGGCAATCGTTTTAAAATTATTATTCGTCAGTGGCAAGGCGATAAAGCCTTGACGCAAAGCCAACTGGAAACCCTGCAAAAGGAAGGCATTGCCAATTACTTTGGCGAACAGCGTTTTGGGCATGGTGGGCAAAATGTGACTAAAGCCTTGGCGATGTTCAAAGGCATGAAATGCAAGCGCGAACAGCGCAGTATTTACTTGTCGGCAGCAAGATCCTATTTGTTCAATTGCTTGCTGGCCCGGCGTGTGGAACAAAATACCTGGAATCAGCCGCTACCAGGAGATACGTATGTATTCGATTTGTCACACAGTTTTTTTACAATGGAGCAGCCGGATGAATCGATCATGCAGCGCATATCGGCAAAACAGATTCATCCTGCATTTTTTTTGTGGGGCAAAGGTATGAAGTTGGATGATTACCTGGATTCAACCTTACCTTCCTGTTTGGCTGAATTAGCTCAGGGCTTGAGCGATGCCGGTCTTGAACCCGATATCCGGCCGCTTCGCATCAATATTGAATCTTTGAGTTGGCAGTATTTAACTGAAAATGAGTTGGAACTGAGTTTTACTTTACCGGCGGGAAGTTATGCCACGGCGGTATTACGAGAAATTATCAAGCATTAAAACGAGGAAAGAATGGATTTAATTTTAGCGGTAAAAGCGATCATATTGGGTATTGTCGAAGGCTTGACCGAGTTTTTGCCCATTTCCAGTACCGGTCATCTTATCTTGGCCGGTGATTTGCTCAACTATACCGGCGAAACCAGTAAGGTTTTTTCGATAGTCATTCAAACGGGCGCCATTTTCGCTATTTGCTGGGAATACCGGGTTAAAATCGGTTCGGTGATCCGGGGCCTGTTTAAATGGGAAGCGGCTGCGCTTAAATTTACGTTGAATCTGGCGATTGCGTTCATGCCTCTTGCCATTCTCGGCTTATCATTCGGCAGTTTGATCAAAGCCTATTTGTTTAAACCGATACCGGTTGCAACCGCTTTTATTGTTGGCGCTTTCGTTATTTTCTGGGCTGAAAAAAGAGAGCATACCGTCCGCATTAACGAGGTTGAAGATTTGAGCTGGACGGATGCTTTAAAACTGGGCTTTGCTCAAGCGCTAGCGCTCATTCCGGGAACCTCCCGATCGGGTGCTACGATTATCGGGGGCTTGTTTTTTGGTTTATCACGCAAAGCGGCAACTGAGTTTTCATTCTTTTTGGCGATACCCACGCTGATCATTGCCAGTCTCTACGATTTATACAAACACCATGAACTCTTAAACAGTAGCGATTTACCCATCTTCGGTATCGGTCTTCTTGCAGCTTTTTTCAGTGCCTTACTGGCAGTAAGAGGCTTGCTTCGCTACATCAGTCACCACGATTTTACCGTTTTCGCCTGGTACCGCATTGTCTTCGGCCTGTTAGTCATAGGCACGGCTTACAGTGGTTTAGTTGAATGGACAGTCGACTGATGAGGTTGAGTTACTGATAACTGCTCTATATTAATGTCGTGAAGTCGGGTTCGATTGCTCGCTTAACTAACGGTCATTCGTTTCTTCCTGGCGGTTAAATTTTTCCGCCAGTTGCAGTAATACAAAAACGGCGCCTGTGCCGCCTTGCCTGGGCGGTGCAGAACAAAACGCCTGAACCTCCTTATGCTGCCTTAGCCAGAGATTAAGATTGTTTTTCAAGATCGGGTGGTTGTCAGGCGACCGGTAGCCTTTGCCGTGGACGATACACACACAACGGCAACCTTCCTGGACGGCGCGATGCAAAAAATCCAGCAATTGCCGTTTAGCTTCTTGACTGGTTAAGCCATGCAGATCAATTTCAGCATCCAGTCCGTAATTGCCGTGCCGCAATTTTTTCAACACATTTTTTTGCAGGCCGGGGCTGATGAAGCTGAGCGTATCTTCCAGGCTCAACATTTCTGTTACCCCCACTTCATGGTTCAACACGTTTTCAACTTCAGCTGTTTGGGTTCTCGGTATGGGCTTGGGCTTTTTGCCGTTATCCACAGTGATCCGGTCGCTTTTAATCGATTTTACGGTGCCTACCGATTGTCTAAATAACTCCCTGTCTTCAGGTGTTATGTTTTTTTTTCTCACGTGAGCTGATTTTGCTTTGATAAGTTGCTAATATTGCTGATTTTATAGCTTATTGTTGTTCAGGGCGAACTGAAATGCACATTCTGTTGAGTAATGATGACGGTTATCTGGCGCCGGGTTTAGCTGCATTAGCCAATGCACTAAACAAATACGCAGAAATATCGGTTGTAGCCCCCGATAAAAATCGAAGCGCAGCGAGCAACTCGCTGACCCTTGAAATGCCGTTGCGTGCTCAAATCGGAGAGAACGGTTTTGTCAAAGTCGACGGTACGCCAACTGATTGTGTTCATTTGGCAATCACCGGATTACTGGACAAGGAACCGGATATGGTTTTTGCAGGCATCAATCACGGCGCTAATCTGGGTGATGATGTTTTATATTCGGGCACGGTAGCCGCTGCGACAGAAGGGCGTTTTTTGGGCTTGCCCGCCGTTGCCATTTCTTTGGCGTCCTGTGATCCTGTGCATTTTGATACGGCGGCGCATGTTGCTGTGACAATCCTGAAGCGGCTGATTGCTTCCCCTTTACCTCAGGATACTTTGCTGAATGTTAATGTTCCCGATCTGCCTTTGCACGAATTAAAAGGCTTTCAGGCGACCCGCCTGGGTCAGCGGCATAAAGCTGAAGCCATGATCAGCAGTCATGATCCCAGGGGCCGACTTATTTACTGGGTGGGGCCTCCCGGTCCTGAACAGGATGCGGGCCCCGGCACTGATTTTTATGCCATTAAAGCCGGTTATGTCTCCGTAACCCCGCTGCAATTGGATTTGACCTGGCATGGACGCATCGACGGATTGAAAAACTGGTTACCCCAGGAGGGAGCCTGGTTATGAAACAAAATGTCAACGGCATAGGCATGACTTCCATGCGGACCCGGGAGCGCATGATAAGCAGGTTGGAAGAGCAGGGCATCACTGATCGTAAAATTTTGGATGCGATGCGCAATACCCCCAGACATTTGTTTGTGGATGAAGCATTGGCCAGCCGGGCTTATGAAGATACAGCATTGCCGATAGGCTATAACCAGACGATTTCGCAGCCTTATATCGTCGCAAAAATGACCGAATTGTTGCTGGCTCCCGGCCCGTTGACCAAGGTGCTGGAAATCGGCACCGGATGCGGTTACCAAACAGCTATTCTGGCGCAATTGATTGACCATGTTTATACCGTGGAACGGATCCAGCCTTTGCAAAAAAAGGCGAAGAACCTGCTGTGGTCGATAAAAATAAAGAATGTCAGTTATTTGCACAGTGACGGAGGTTGGGGCTGGGAAGATCATGCGCCTTATGACGGCATCATAGTGACAGCTGCGCCGCCGGAAATCCCTGAAAATTTATTAATGCAAATGGCGGTTGGCGGGACAATGCTGATACCTATAGGTAAGGCTGGTGGGCAGGTTTTGCAACGCGTCACCCGCACTGAAAATGATTTTAAAGTTGAAGCGGTGGAACCTGTCAGCTTTGTCCCTTTACTCCCAGGAAGGCAATAAACCGAATGTTTAAAAAACTTTATGACCGCGTTTTGCTTTGGTCAAGGCACCGCAATGCATTAACCTATCTGTGTATCTTAAGTTTTGCCGAGTCCTCTTTTTTTCCAATACCACCGGATGTCATGCTGGCGCCCATGGCCTTGGCTCAGCCTTCCAAAGCTTTCCGGTTCGCACTTTGGACTACGATTGCGTCGGTGTTGGGTGGTGTTTTGGGTTATGAAATAGGTTATTTTCTGTTTGATAATATCGAGCCGTGGCTCAAAACCACGCATTATTGGGAAAGTTATACAAAAGCCATTGACTGGTTTGGCGAGTGGGGTTTTTGGGCTGTTTTTGTTGCCGGTTTTTCGCCGATACCTTACAAAGTCTTTACCATTGCAGCCGGCGCGTTGAATATGGTGTTTATTCCGTTTGTGCTGGCTTCTTTGATTGGCCGTGGCGGTCGGTTTTTTCTGGTTTCGTTACTTATAGTGGTTGGTGGAAAAAAGCTGGAGTCGAATTTACGCAAATACATGGACCTCATAGGCTGGGCTTTGGTTGCCATCGTGGTGATTGGTGCCGTCGCTTATAAAATAATGAATTAAATGATGACGACATTAATGCCTGATTTAGTGGGCTATATAGCGGCTGCTTTGACGACTGCTTCATTTCTGCCCCAAGCTATACTGACGATCAAAACCCGCAATACCGAATCTCTTTCATTGGGGATGTACAGCGCGTTTACGCTGGGTGTTCTGTTATGGTTAGTCTATGGTCTTTTAAAACAAGACTACGCCATTATCATGGCTAACTTAATCACTTTCGTTCTGTCCGGTTCCATTCTCTGCTACAAAATATTCAATACAGTTAAGGCTAAAAAGGCAAGCCGTAATAAGGGTTAAGCCATAGTCATAAACCGGCGCGACGATCTGCTGGACTTACCGCTCACCCTGAACTCAGGCTAAGGCATTTAACCTGTTTCAAAGGACCATTTTGGGGTTTATCTTTTTACACGACATTTTTCAGGTTGTCTTCTCATGAACCAGCACTTCCCAGTTCGAAATTTTTAATGTGGCTTCGAGGGTAGGCGTAAACCTTGCGAGGAACGCCGCCGACCCATCCATGGGAGCTTGACAACAGCATCCCTGCTGCCGACATCCCCGCAAAGCTTACGTCTACCTTTTATTATCATCAAACTGGGAATTGCTGCTCATGAACCAAAACCTCTATTTGACTTCCGCCTATAACGTAAAAATGCCTCGTATTATTTACGGCACGGCCTGGAAGAAAGAGCGCACTGCAGCTTTGGTGCAGCAAGCCATCCAACAAGGATTCAGAGGCATCGACACGGCTTGCCAGCCCAAACATTATAACGAAGCCGGGGTAGGTGAAGGCTTGGCGGCGACCCTCAACAAGGGTTTGGAACGCAGCAATTTGTACTTGCAAACCAAGTTTACGCCGTTAGACGGACAAGATCCTTTGCGGGTGCCTTACGATGTCAAAGCCAGTCTCAGTGAGCAGGTGGCCCAATCGTTTGAAACGTCGCTGACTAACCTCAAAACCGAATATCTGGATTGTCTGGTGCTGCATTCGCCTTTGGCTGATACTGAGCAACTGCAGGAGGTCTGGCAGGCAATGGAGCGGATTTTCACAGAAGGCAGCGCTAAACAACTGGGCATCAGCAATTGCTATGATCTTAAACAGCTTGAGTATTTATATCGGCAGGCAGCGATCAAGCCGGCCGTGTTGCAAAACCGGTTTTATGCCGATAAACACTATGACCGCTGTATCCGTGACTATTGCAAGCAACAGCACATCATCTATCAAAGCTTTTGGACACTGACGGCAAACCCTCATGTTCTGGCCCATGAGGTTCTAAAAAACCTGGCAGCAAAACACGGTCGCACGGAAGCGCAAATCTTTTTCCGCTATTTAAGCCAAATTGACATCATTCCATTAACCGGCACCACATCGGTTGAACATATGTCAGAGGATTTACAGATTTTCGACTTTGAACTGACAAGCAACGAGTGTCAAAGCATTGAGGCCTTGCTGTTAGACTGATGATAAAGCGGTAATAGTTAAATGAGGTCAGCTAGCCTTTATCATCCCTGCCTTGTTTTAGGGAGATGAGGTTCACGTTCGCAAGTGGCAAGGATTTGATAAGATCCGCCTGCTTTGATTTTGAGGTGCTTTTTTGATGGGTTCTTATCCCGATTGTTCTTCGTTTTGTTGCTCCAGCCATGCTCGCCATACCGCCAGCAAAACCGCCAGTATGATTGGCCCGAGGAAAAGACCAAGGGCTCCGAATGCTGATAAGCCGCCCAACACGCCGAAGAAGACAACTAAAAAAGGCACCTTTCCCGCACCGCTGATGATGAGCGGCCTGATGACATTGTCGACGGTACTGACGACCAATCCACCCCAAAGAAGCACGCCTAGGCCATCCGTAAACCGATCCATCATGATAAGTGCGATGCCGATAGGTAACCAGATCAAGGCTGCGCCGATCATAGGTACCATAGCGAGCAGGGCGGTAATTGCCGCGAACAGTACAGGGGCGTTAACATCGGCGAAATAAAAACCCAGTCCAGCCAAAACACCCTGGCTTAGAGCGGTAAGAACCAGTCCGTAAACCACTGCGCTGGTTGTATTGGCAATAGCCGACAGATAAATATTTTGATGTTTGCCCAGAAAACGGACCAGGCCTTTGCGAAGTTGTTCAACCACTTTTTCGCCATCGCGAAAACAGAAAAAGACGGTAACGGTCACAACCGCCAGCTTCATAATGTAATGACCGATACCCCCTAAAATCTTACCCAGATAACCCAGCCATTGCTTGGCCCATTCCGACAGTTGGGCCTTGACGCCCGCTCGGTCGCTCACCACAAGGTCCAGCCATTCCTGCAGATAATCACCCACCCAGGGGATATGTCGGATGAATGCCGGCAATTCGTAAGGACCTTGCAATAAATCAACCACTATCGCCTGATACGCTATTTTGAGTTCGTCCTGCAGCACTGCAGCCATCCAGAACACAACAACAAAGATTAAGGCGGCGGTGACGCTGGTCATCAGTAGTGCGCTCACCGTTGCATTATTTTTAAGCAGCTTCCGCAATCTGCGATAAATAGGCCACGTCGAGTAGGCCAAAATAAACGACCACGTCAATGTCTGGAAAAATTCGCTTAATACCCAATAAGCGAGCATTAAAAGCCCAGTCAATAAAGTAACGGGAATCAAATAGCTTAACGGTGAGTTGTTCGGCGAGTCGTTCATACTTTGATCTGCGCGATTGAAGATTTAAAAGCAGGAAGGGATTTTACTCCTCCGTCGTGTTCTCAATAATTTTATGAATGCGTTTAAGACCCAGAGCAACGGCTATCATGATAACCGGTATCGAGACCCCCACCGCTATTTCCGGTCTGACGTGCCAGCCTGCCGCGTGCACGGCTTTGGCGATTGAACCGATCAGGCCGGCGGCGTAATAAGTAATGGCGACGATGGAAATTCCTTCAACAGTTTGTTGCATTCGAAATTGCATTTTTGCCCGTAACGCCATGGAAGTCAGCAGGCCTTGATTTTGTCGTTCGATGACAATATCAACGCGGGTCCGTAGCAGTTGGCTGGTATTGCCGACTCTTTCCGAAAGCGATTTGAACCGTTTGGAGGTCGACTGACACGTATTGATCGCCGGTTCCATCCGCCGTTTGATAAATTCACCCAAGGTTTGGATGCCTTGTATCCTGACTTCCCGCAAATCTTCAAGACGCTGCCCGACCAATTGATAATAAGCGCCGGCGGCGGCAAAGCGAAAATGATTGCTGGAAATATGATTTTCAATTTCTGCAGCCAATGCCGTAAGTTCATCCAAGAGTTGGGCATCGTTGCTGTTGCCCGATTGCGCCATCGCATTGGTGATAGTGTAGAGTTTGTGGTCCGCTTGTTTTAAATCCGGGGCCAGTTTTCTGGCAATCGGGAAAGCCAGTAAGGCCATGACCCGGTAAACTTCAATCTCAAACAAACGGTGTAATAAGCGTCCCGCCTGTTCGGTTCTGAGGCTATGGTTGATAATCAGAAAGCGGCTGAATCCGTCTACATGAATTTTAAAGTCAGTGAAGACCTGTGCCGCTCCACCAGTCACTTTGGATCCTACGACCGGGTTATTGGAAAAATGCGCGGCAATCGGGGATAAATCAGTTTCCTCATGCTTATCGGGAGCCGGTGCCGATTTAATCGCCGCATGAGCGGCGACCATTAGCTGACCGGGTAATCCGGACAACCAATCCAATGGGACCTGTTTAAGTGCGGGTTCTGAAAACGGATCGCTGGGGATGTTTTGTACATAAAAAGTATAGGTGCTGAATTCACCGTGTTGTTCCCAGCGGATTTGAAAATTATCGAAGGTTGCACTGAGGTGATCGGCGTCTTTTTCCGGGCTTGGTTTGCCGTAGCGCTGGCACAGTTTGCTCAAATGTTCGCGTTCACGCTGTTTTTCCTCACTCGTCAATAACAAGGCGAGATGGCTGGCTCTGATCGGTAATTCCAGGGTCAGAGAGGCGCGGGCATGTACTTCGTTATGCAGTACAAAGCGTTGCGGATGATTTTGAGGCAGTGGGAATAAGGTTGTCACGATAGCTTTCAGTGATTTGTTGTAAGGAATAAATAAATAAACCAGCGGGTCTTGGTTGCCTGTTAGTTTAGCGTTTGTTGGTCCTAATAGAAATTTAGCATTGATTATTTAAGCTCATTTTTTTAGTTTTTCTCTTACTGTGTTGTTGTATCATGGCTTCAGCGCTTCTTTAAGCTAAGCATTTAAAAAACGAGTGACAAGTCAATGGACAAAATCAAGCTGATTTATGTAAGTAATGTTTTCGGCCGAAGCAAAAAAACGGTACAGCAAACGCTGTCGTTTTTTATCACCATTGAAAATGCCGGTTACGATAAAGCCGTAGAAGTCATTTGGGCCGGTGAAGACGGTGTGTGGCAGACATTGCCCGTTTTGTTTCATAGCGCAGCGGGTGAAAATCAAGAGTTTTGGTATGTTCAGACTCATTTCAAAAGAACACTCAAGCGGCCTTTGCCCGGAAATATTGAATTTGCAGTGCGCTATCGCGTTGCAGGCCAGGAATTTTGGGACAATAATCATGGCTTGAATTATTCGAGTCAGGCCGATTCCGGTGTTCAATTGCTGACCGATGCGTCGGTTTTAAATATTGAGTTTCCCGGCGGATTTCAGGACGGGCAGAAATTTATTCCGGTCACGGTAGCAGTCAGGCAGTCATTGGGTCAGGGTCAAGTTTATATTCACTGGTCTACCGACCGATGGAAACATTCGCAAAAAACCGCCTGTCATTTTAAATCGATGTTTTGGGATAAAACGACGCAAAGTAATGCCAGAAATCCAAATCAATACGGCATTGCGATCTGGAAAGGCTGGATCAGGGCGGGGCAGTGTTTCCGGCTTGAATATGCGGTTAGCTTCGAAACCGATCACCAGATTATTTGGGATAACAATCACGGACGCAATTATGTTCTCAGCCATGACCCGTTAAAAATACTGATTTTGAATTTGCATTGCTATCAGGAAGATAATCAGGATTACAAGTTATCACAAATCGCCAAGGCAATTGACGATATGAAAGCCGATATTGTCTGCCTTCAGGAAGTGGCCGAACCCTGGAATGACGGCATGGGCGACTGGGAGAATAACTCGGCAAAAATTATTAATGAACGGCTTCCCGAACCTTTTCATATTTATACGGACTGGTCGCATTTGGGCTTTGATAAATACCGTGAAGGGGTTGCAATTTTAAGCCGATATCCGTTTATCAAGCAGGATGCCCGTTATGTTTCGGACAGTCATGATGCATACAGCATCCATTCAAGAAAAGTGGTCATGGGCCAGTTCAATGTGCCCTTGATCGGCTTGGTGAATGTCTATTCTGCTCATTTGAGCTGGCTGGAGGATGGATTTGAAGCTCAGTTTAATCGTTTGAACGACTGGGCTCAGCACAATCATAATGCCCGTATCAAGGCGACTTTGTTATGCGGGGATTTTAATATTGTGGCCGGATCCAGCGGTTACGATCTTGTCGTAAACTCAAATGCGTATGAAGATCAATATCTGGAAGCCACGGCTCACGGCGTGTTCGAGAAAGTATTCAGGGTCAATGATCCCTATTGGCATGATTACATGGCCGATGATTACCGTATAGACTATATCTTTATGAACAAAGTCAGTGAACTTAAAGTGACCTCGGGACGGACCGTATTTACCGATAAGGATTATGGCTTTGTCTCGGATCATTGCGGTTATTACATGACGTTTGAACCCAAGTAAAAGTTTAAGCAAGACTATTTTTTTATTTCAAGGGTCTATAACCCGATTTCGATTAACCATCGATCAGTTATTTCAAGAGGTAAATATGCAATTGGCCGAACATTTCGCCATTCCTGTTCACGGCAATTTGGGTGGGTATTTCTCACGCGTCAATGACTTTAAAGACGAGTTTTTCGTTCGATGGGGGAAAATTGATTTTGATGTGTATCACGGTGTTCAAGCCAATATTAAAGTCATCATCAAAGTCTACCGTGAGCGCGACAATGTTTGCGAGACCTATATTGTCGATACGGACCCTTATGATATTCAATGGAATTTCCATCGACGTGCGACCCGGGATTTTGTTGTTCTGCCGTTTTCCTCTCATTTCGGCTATATCAGCTGCGTCAAATTCTCGTTTGTCGTGCATATCGATGAGCGTTCCATTGCGTCGCAAAATGAATATATTTTCATGGACTGGCAACAGTTACGAAATGATCAGCCTCAATACCGTGCGCTATCGGACGAATGGGCGACCCCGAATCATTTTCGTACCTACGAACTGAATGCCGGCGAGTTACAAGCGGATGTCGATTGGTACAACCACCATTTCGAAGCCCTCAATATCACGCCTAAATTTACGAAAGGACAGCTTTACCACCCTTATCATCCCAAGCGCTTTATTCACGATCATATCGATAAAGTCATCCAGGCCAAGCGCCATCAACCGGATCGGTTTTGCACGATCAAGGTGAGCGTTGACTGTATTGATGATTATGACTTTATCAATCATCTGATTCATGCCCGCGAGCAAGGGGTATGGGTGCAGGTCATCGTTGACTGGCGAAAAATGACCTTAACCCACAGCGATAATTATGCGCGATTAAAGCGCTCGCGCATCGAGCTGGTCGGCGTTTTCTGTACGCCTAAGCACCACTTGATAGAAGTAGAACCGGATATGCACACCAAATTCGTTATTTTTAATGACGAAGACGCAATACTGGGTTCGTTCAATATTACCTTTGATCGCTGGTGGGCTAACTGGGAATCGGGCATGACGTTCCATTCCAGGGGCGTCTGCCGCTTGCTGGATAATATTTTCCAAAGCCAGCGTGGCGGCGTGATACAGCGGTACGGGATTGATCCGTTGAGCCATTTCAATTTGCTGTATACATTCGGCAGGCACACGATGTTGAACGGAAAAAATTACCGGCCGCATCATGCTATTCTGGCCGAGATACATCGCGCCAGACACTCCATTAAGCTCAGCCTGTTTTTGATGGGTGATCTGTTGGGGGATCATGGCGACAGTGTGGTTGATGCGCTGATTCATGCTTATGACCGTGGTGTTTATGTGCATGTTTTGTTTAACGGTCACTTGGCGAGACAGGGGCGAGTGGGTGTCGAAAGGTCAATGGCTGATGAGTTGAACCGTCCTTTATTGCCTGCCGTGCAGCGGCTAAAGTCGGTCGGAATTGCTGTCGGTCTGGTTTATGGGCAGGATGATCTGGCCGTCCCGTACTCGCCGATTCATTCCAAATACTGCATTATTGACGATTCCATCGTGCTGGAAGGCAGTTTCAATTGGTATAACACGTCGGTGTTTTCGCATGATTTACTGGTCATTGCCAATAACCGTGACGTAGCCCAGCCTTACCTGTATGAGTTTGAGCAGATTCAACGCTCGTTCAGAGT
Organism: Methylicorpusculum sp.; assembly: GCF_030651835.1. GTDB lineage: Bacteria > Pseudomonadota > Gammaproteobacteria > Methylococcales > Methylomonadaceae > Methylicorpusculum. Next base: position 53,428 of record NZ_JAUSBX010000004.1, read on the forward strand.
GTTTTACTGATCCAGCGTGAAACGTAATAATAAAAGCGGATCAGTTGAATGAAGCGGTTATGACTTTGCCCGAATTTGATACGTCCTTGATGCAGATGATCGATGGCTTGACCCAAGCGCACGCTTATCGGCATAAAGTCGAATCGGTAAAACGGATAGAAACCCATATTTCGTGGGTTTTTCTGACCGGTACTTTTGCTTACAAAATCAAAAAACCGGTCAATTTCGGATTCCTGGATTTTTCAAGCCTTGAAAAACGGGCTTTTTATTGCAAGGAAGAGCTCCGTCTCAATCAGCGCCTGTCACCGCAAGTGTATCTTGGCGTAGTTGCCATTACCGGATCTTTTGAAAAGCCTGAAATGGAGGGTACCGGAGAACCTATTGAATATGCCGTTAAGATGCTTCAGTTTAACGGCGGTGATGTGCTGACTCAACGGGTTGAAAAAGGGTGTTTAAGCCATGAGGAAGTCGATGACATGGCCGCACAAATGGGGCGTTTTCATCTTGCCGCTGCGGTTGCAGACAATGCCTCTCCTTACGGCGAAATTGAGGAGATAGCTTTTCGCAGCGATGAGAATTTTCAGCAAGTCCGCTTATTGCTCGGTTCCGGTCATGATTTGACTGATCTGGCCGAGCTGTCTTCCTGGTCTGATAATGAATTAGCCATTAAACGCAGTTGGTTCGAAGCTCGCAAAACTCAAGGGTTTGTTCGCGAATGTCACGGCGATTGGCATTTGGGCAATATGACCCTGCATAAAGGACAGCTGATTGTGTTTGATTGCCTTGAATTTAACCCCTTATTGCGGTGGATCGACGTAATCAGCGAGCTGGCTTTCGTCGTCATGGACCTCGCTCATTCAGGATTGATGAGACAGGGTATCAGGCTGGTAAATCATTATTTACAGCTGACCGGTGATTATCAAGGCATCAGGCTCTTCCGTTATTATCTGGTCTACCGGGCCATGGTCCTGGCCAAGGTGGCCTTGTTCAAACGGCAACAAGCTCAGTCAGCGCTGGAAAAAGAGAAGGCATTGGCTGCGTTTCATAGTTATTTTAAGCTGGCCGGACAGTTCAGTCATAAAAAGCGCCCCGTATTAATAATTACCTGCGGTTTTTCAGGAAGCGGAAAGTCAACACTCTGCAAAGCCTTGGCTGAGCAACTGGGTTCACTGTGGGTGAGATCCGATAGTGAGCGAAAACGAATGCAAGCATTTTCTGATCCAACCCTTCAGTACCAACCCGGTAAGGGACTTTATTCCGACCAGTCCAGAGATCAGGTTTATCAGCATCTTCTCCAGATTGGCGAAACCGTGCTTGCCGAAGGCTTTTCGTTAATGGTTGATGCCACCTTTCTTAAACGCCGACAACGCATGCTTTTTTATCAATTAGCCCACGCTATGGATGCGGACTTTCTGATTTTACAGTGCGAGGCTTCAGAGTCTGTGATGAGTCAAAGAATTGATCATCGCAGCCGTCAGCATAGTGATCCTTCCGAGGCGACCGCTGAAGTGATGCGTCTGCAGATGCATTCATTTGAGCCTTTGACTCAAGAAGAGCTGGCGCATACGTTGCGCGTCAATACCGAAAATGATGTGTCTTCGGACTCAATTTTAGAAGCTTTGAGACGTTATTCCGCTGCTGATTCAGCGCTGCTTTGAGTGAGTTTGGATTAAAAAACGATTGCAAGCGGCGAATCATTTTGCAATATTTGGCTGCCTTATTCCAGGTAGAACGAATCCCTCATTCAGCCGTTAATAATTCATTCAAGTAAATTTATTTAGAATCAGCAATCAATAAAACAACGTTCGGATTTTTAAAGATATTTAATTAAGAGGTCGTAAGCATGTTCAAGCAAGTTCAATTTATACAACGTCAACATATTCTGGGCTTGGCCTTATTGATGACCGGTTGCGCATCGGATCAGCCGCCGCCTGTGAATGGCCAACTTGTGTCAGGAGATCTGATGTTGCGGGAAAGTCAGGGCATCGCACAATTGGGTAGCCGCTGGCAACAAGGCAAGCAAATGGTTGATCAAGGCCAGCAAATTCAGGCAGAGGCACAGGCGAAAATGGAAGAAGGCCGTCGTATGATTGAAGAAGGACAAAAAATCATGCGCGAAACCGAAGAAGGCTACAAAAGCATCAAAAAATAAGCGTTAAGTCCGCTAAAGGCAAAGTTGGGTTGCATGCTTTTTGCAACCCAACGATTAACGCCATGGGCGGTCAGCCTCGATTCATCCATTGTGCCTGGATTCGCTTACGCGGTCTAACGGCTCCGGCAATCCCGCAGCAATTCTCAGTTTGATCTTTTCGGCGTCATTTTGGGCTGGGAAAAGCCTTATCAGGAACGCCGTAAACCCTTCCATGGGGGCTTGAACAGCAGCATCCCTGCTGCCGACATCCTCAAAAAGCTTCCCCAGCCCTTTTTTTGTTCAAATTGAGAATGGCTGGCAATCCTGTCGGAATGACGCGGACTTTTGAGACTCTGACAAGGTAAAAGTAATCAGGCGTGTAAATGGGTAAGCGGTTGCCTGGAAATAGTGCCACCGTCTTTAGAGCTGTCATCGCGATGACGGGTTAACGCCCGGGTTTTTTCAAGCAGATTTTTTTGAGTTTCGATGGCCGTTTCCTTAGCCAGCGCATAAAATTCCTGGCAATGAAAAAGGGCAATATCTATCAGCTCCATTAGGGGTTTGATCAGCCTGGTTTCAATAAACTGAAGCGATTTGTCATAAGCTGACTTCGCTTGTTCAGCGTATTTGTCCATCATTTGTTCCAGAGGATCTCTGATCCAATTTGGCACATAGCGTTTTATTTCATCTAAATACCGGCTCACGCTAAACAGAAAACGCTTCAATTCATAAATCATCGGCATCATTACGGATGAATTGAATGTTCCTTTGAGGTGGATGAGCTGTAATTTTGCAGCAGTCAGTAATCTTTCAACCGGTGCCAGGATTTCGTTCATTTTGTGCCAGTCGATATGTTTGGGAATGAGCGCCAGTTGCCCATTAATTTGACGGTAAGATCTAAGAAAAAGAGGGGATAGATTGGACTGGAGTTGAGCTTCAAGCGCGGCGATTTGCTGATGCTGATCCTCAATTTTTCTTTGAAGTTCGAAGTTGCTTAATTGTTTGTTTTGGAGCTCATCAGTCAATGAGTTAATTTGCTCTTCAAGTTTGCCTAGTTTATTCAGTAATACCTGATGGGTATCAAAATCGGCCCCCGTTTCCATTGTCTCTCCCCTTTATAGATTATTGTTATTATTCTAAAGTTGACGCCCTTCATATCAGTAGAAAGCGAATGTGTCAAGTTAGTATGATTTTTTTGTCCAATAAAATGCTCAATTAAATCTAAAAAGCAGCTGTGAGTGATTGAAATATAAGATAGGTTCAAAAACATACGGTTTAAACAGCAGTCATTCATCCATGGAATGACGCTCTAAAATCAAGTATCGTTAGGCAAGAGGCATCATCCCCGCCCGAAAGACGGCAACTATTAATGCAAACAGAGTTCTCTAACAAGCCTGGATCGCCTTATGAAAACTGAGAAACTTTTTTGGTGTTTATTCGATTGTTCAAAACAATGAGCATCCTGATTAAAACCTTAATTAAGATTTCAACAACATAAGACTGCAATAATACGGATTGAGAAATTTTTTTAGGTAAAAAAGGTATGCGTATCAATCAATTTAAAAATTTCATATCGGCTAGACCGGTACCTTTATTTTTGATTTTCTGCAGCATTGTGCTTAGCGGTTGTCAGACTATTGCGCCTATTCCGGAAGAAGAGGAATGGCAATTTATTCCCCGGCATGAGTTTACTATTGCCGGAGAGCAAACGATGATTGGGCAGTTAGCTCAGTCTGAGGTTATAGCAGATGAAAGTTTGCCCGTCATCGCGCGTGAATTCGGTTTGGGTTTTGATGAAATAACCCGAGCCAATCCTGATCTTGATCCTTGGATTCCTGAACCGACTGCAGCGGTAAATTTGCCTTTGCGCTTTATTCTGCCTGATGCTCCGAAACAGGGGATTGTGCTTAATATCGCTGCAAAACGGATGTTTTATTTTCCAGGTAAAACTGTCACCAAAGTGTTGACCTATCCCGTGGGTATCGGCCGTGAAGGATGGGAAACTCCGACAGGGAAAACTAAAATAGTCTCAAAAAAAGCCCGGCCAAGCTGGACGGTGCCGGAGTCGGTATTAAAAGAACATGCTAAAAAAGGCGACAAATTACCTAAAGTGGTTCCTGCGGGTGAAAATAATCCCTTAGGTTTATATGCACTGAGACTGGGCTTTCAGAGCTATTTGATCCATGGCACGAACAAACCCTACGGTGTCGGAATGGAGGTCAGCCATGGCTGCATCAGGTTGTATCCCGAAGATGTTGAGCAATTGTTTAATCAAACTTCGGTTGGGACCCCGGTGCGCGTGGTCGACCAGCCGTTTTTAACGGCTTGGGATAGCAATGAGCTATTTTTACAAGCCTATCAACCGGTACATAAGAGCGACTCGGCTACCAGGAAACTGATCAAAGCATTAATGACGCGGTTGCAAAAGATAGAATCTCAATCCGGACGCGCCATCAATTGGGATGTGGTGGACAAGGCTTTGCAACGCCTGGACGGCGTGCCGGTGGCCATTTTGGCGGATACTCTAGCGGATAAGGGGTTTTCAGCTGCAATAAAAGCCAAACGAATCTCTGCCTTCAGTGTCAAGCCGGTACAGGAGCCTTCGAGTCCCGGAACCTGGCGCTTGCTGGTTGCAACGTTTAACGACCCTCAACAAGCGCGCCGCTTAGCATCAATGCTAAATCATCAAGGCCCTCCCATTCCTTCAAGTGCGGTCTATTCTGAACAGGGTTACCCGGTTGTTGCCGGACCCTTCAAATCCAAGGCAGAAGCCAGGCAGGCCGCTAAGCGAATTGCGATGGATTTTGAACTGGCTGCTGAGTTGATCAAGCCGGATGACGATCTTAATGCCACTTACAAACAGGCAAAAATGTCGGGTATTCGGAAATGGGATATTTGAAATTTAAAGTTTCCTTGAATTCATATAATAACTATGGCGTCCGCAGAGTATTAGGCTACTCCTTTTTCACAGCAATTCTCAGTTTGATCTTTGCGGCGTCATTTTGGGCAGGGAAAAGCCTTTTGAGGTACGCCGTAAACCCTTCCATGGGGGCTTGACAGCAGCATCCCTGCTGCCGACATCCTCAAAAAGCTTCCCCCAGCCCTTTTTTCTCTTCAAATTGAGAATTGCTGCAGTTTTCAACAAGTGATTAGATAAAGCGTCTTTGCTCGTTATAATGCCACGCTTGATATGACCGGATGGCTATTAAAACGTATTTCAAAAGGATTCTACAATGACAAGCACCCAACAACGCGCCGCACTGCAACGCCAAATCTGGCAAATCGCCAACGATGTACGCGGTGCGGTTGATGGCTGGGATTTCAAGCAGTATGTACTTGGAACGCTGTTTTATCGCTTTATCAGTGAAAACTTTGCCAGCTACATCGAAGGCGGTGATGACAGCATCCACTATGCGGAGCTTTCCGACAGTGTCATCACCCCGGACATCAAAGACGACGCCATCAAAACCAAAGGCTACTTCATCTACCCAAGCCAGCTCTTTGCCACCATCGCCGCCAGTGCCAACACCAATGACAGCCTGAATACCGATCTGGCCGCCATCTTTGCCGCCATCGAAAGCTCCGCCAACGGCTACCCCTCAGAGCGCGACATCAAAGGCCTGTTTGCCGATTTCGACACCACCAGCAACCGCCTCGGCAATACCGTGGTCGACAAAAACACCCGTTTAGCCGCCGTGCTTAAAGGCGTGGCCGGACTGGAATTTGGTGACTTTGAAGGCAACCACATCGACCTGTTTGGCGATGCCTACGAATTTCTGATTTCCAACTACGCCGCCAATGCCGGTAAATCCGGTGGCGAGTTTTTCACCCCGCAAAATGTCTCGAAGCTGATTGCGCAACTGGCCATGCACAAGCAAACCAGCGTCAACAAGATTTACGACCAAGCCTGCGGTTCCGGCTCGCTGCTGCTGCAAGCCAAAAAACACTTTGACGCCCACATCATTGAAGAAGGGTTTTTTGGCCAGGAAATTAACCATACCACTTATAACCTGGCGCGTATGAACATGTTTTTGCACAACATCAACTACGACAAGTTTAATATAGCGCTGGGCAACACTTTGTTAGACCCGCATTTTGGTGATGAAAAACCTTTTGATGCCATTGTTTCCAACCCTCCGTATTCGGTGAACTGGATAGGCTCAGACGATCCCACCCTGATCAACGATGAACGCTTTGCCCCGGCTGGCGTATTAGCCCCCAAATCCAAAGCCGACTTTGCCTTCGTGCTGCATGCGCTCAGTTACCTGTCCAGCAAAGGCCGTGCGGCCATTGTCTGCTTCCCCGGCATTTTTTACCGGGGCGGAGCCGAGCAGAAAATCCGGAAGTACCTGGTGGATAACAACTATGTCGAAACCGTGATTTCGCTGGCGCCCAACTTGTTTTACGGCACCACCATTGGCGTGAATATTCTGGTACTGTCTAAGCACAAAACCGACACCACCACCCAATTTATTGATGCCAGCGGCCTGTTTAAGAAAGAAACCAATAACAACGTACTCACCGACGAGCACATCGAAAAAATTATGGATGTGTTCGATAGCAAAGCGGATGTTGAACACTTTGCCAAATCGGTGAACTTTGAGGCCATCGCGGCGAACGATTACAACCTGTCGGTCAGCAGCTATGTCGAAGCCAAAGACAACCGCGAAGTGGTGGATATTGTGCAGCTCAATGCCGAGCTGAAAACCACCGTCGCCAAAATCGATAAGCTTCGTAAAGATATTGATGCCATCGTGGCAGAGATTGAAGGTGGCGAGCTTCAAGCATGAACGCCAACCAAAAAATGCCCACCATTCGGTCATCAGCTGCGGAATATCTCACCTTTATTGCCGCCAGCGGCGAAGGAGGAATTGAGGCTGTTTATGCCGATGAAGATGTATGGTTAAGCCAGAAGATGATGGGGGTGTTGTACGACGTGAATGTGCGCACCGTGAATGAGCACTTGAAAAAAATCTTTGCCGACAGCGAGCTACAAGAGGAGGCAGTTATCCGGAATTTCCGGATAACTGCCTCCGACGGCAAGAATTACAACACCAATCACTACAACCTATTGGCCATTATTGCAGTGGGTTACAAAGTCAATTCCGAGCGCGCAGTGCAGTTTCGCAAATGGGCCACAGGCATCATCAAGGAATACACCATCAAAGCCTATGTCATGGACGATGAGCGCCTTAAAAATGATGGCTCTATCCTTGGAAAAAAATATTTTGAGGAGCAGTTGGAGCGTATTCGTGAAATACGACTCAGCGAACGCAAGTTTTATCAAAAGATAACCGACATCTACGCCACCGCGATTGACTACGATGTGACAGCTTCAGCTACCAAACGATTCTTTGCAACCGTACAAAACAAATTGCACTGGGCCATTCACGGTCAAACCGCTGCTGAAGTGGTTTACACCCGTGCCGATGCCGAAAAACCCCAAATGGGCTTAACCTCATGGAAAGACGCTCCCAAAGGTAAGATTCAAAAGTTTGATGTCAGCATTGCCAAAAATTACCTGACCACCAATGAAATCGCTCAACTACAACGGTTGGTCAATGCCTATCTGGATGTCGCCGAAGACATGGCTTTAAGAAAAATGCCGATGACTATGGTCGATTGGGAAGAGCGACTGAATCGTTTTATTGCGGCAACGGATCGGGAGATTTTGCAAGACGCTGGCAAAGTGACCGCCGAAATCGCCAAAGCGCACGCAATCAGCGAATTTGAAAAATACCGCATCGTACAGGATAGACTCTACGAATCCGATTTTGATAAGACAATCAACGCGATCGAACAACAAGGCGACAAACAATGATTTTAGAAAATAAACTCAATATCACCCATCAGGTTGATCTCGCCAAGGCGGAAGAAAAAATCAGCAAACAAAAAGCCAAGCAGCTTTTTGATTCTGGGGATATTGCCAAAGTGGAAATCGGCACCTTTGCCGGGCTTAGCTTTATCCATGCCTATTTGTTTGAAGATATTTATGACTTTGCCGGCCTTATCCGCGACGTAAATATCGCCAAAGGTAATTTTCGTTTCGCGCCACTGATGTATTTAGAACCCTCGCTTAAACATATCGACGCCATGCCGCAAGGCAGTTTTGACGAAATCATCGAAAAATATGTCGAAATGAATATTGCCCACCCCTTCCGCGAAGGCAATGGCCGCGCCATCCGCATCTGGCTGGATCTGATGCTTAAAAAAGAAATTAAACAGGTTGTCGATTGGAACTTGGTGGATAAAGATGACTATCTCTCAGCCATGCAGCGCAGTGTGGTCAAAGACATTGAAATCAAAGTATTACTCAAGTCAGCCTTAACCGACCAAATTGATGACCGCGCCTTGTTTATGAAGGGCATTGATGTGAGTTATTACTATGAAGGCTATAGCGAATTCAAGACTGAGGAGTTGTAAATAATGTCAAAGTCCAAAACCATCATCGTGCTCAACGAAGAAATTCGGGTGACGCAAGAACATTACATTTCCTTGACGGACATGCTTCGCTCAAAAGACGGCGATTTTTTCATTTCAGATTGGCTAAGAAACCGCAACACATTGGAGTACCTTGGGATATGGGAGCGGGTTCACAACCCAAATTTTAATTGGGGCGAATTCGCCACAATTAAAAGCCAAGCCGGTTTAAACAGCTACAAGATTAGCGTTAAAGAATGGGTGGCAAAAACCCAGGCTATCGGCATACAGGCCAAAGCGGGGCGCTACGGCGGCACTTATGCGCACGCCGATATTGCCTTTGAATTCGGCATGTGGATCAGCGCGGAATTTAAAATCTACCTCATCAAAGAATTTCAGCGGCTCAAGGAACAAGAGCAGCAGCAACTAGGCTGGGATATTAAGCGCCAACTTACCAAGATCAACTACCGCATTCATACCGATGCCATTAAAGAAAACCTGATTCCGCCCCAACTCAGCAAACAGCAAATCAGCTTGGTCTATGCCTCGGAAGCCGACGTATTAAACGTAGCGCTGTTTGGCAAAACCGCCAAACAATGGCGGGATGAAAATCCCGATAAAGACGGCAATATTCGCGATTATGCCAATGTCTCGCAATTGGTTTGCCTAGCCAACCTGGAAACCCTGAATGCCCACTTTATCCAGCAGGCACTTCCCCAGAATGAACGCTTACGGCTGCTCAACAATACGGCCATCCAGCAGATGCGCCTGTTAACCCAGGACAGCCGCATTAACAATCTGGAGGGCGGCAAGGCATGAGCGGCGTGGATTTTTTGGTCAAGCTGCTGGATGGTTCGGGAGTCGAATGGCAACCTTTGGAACAGATTGCCAAAATAAAACATGGGAAAGATTGGAAGGGTTTGAATTCTGGTGATATTCCTGTTTATGGCTCCGGCGGTATCATGGGTTATGTCGATGAGTATTCGTATAACAAGCCAACCGTTTTGATTCCTCGCAAGGGATCAATCACGAATATTTTTTACGTCGAAACTCCATTTTGGAATGTTGACACGATTTACTATACAGATATTGATGTTTCTAAGGTTATCCCGAAGTATCTATATCACTTTGTCAAAACTATTGACTTAATGTCGCTTGACACGGGTTCTGGAAGGCCAAGCCTGACCCAGGCGATTTTGAACAAAATCCTTGTTCCAATCCCCTGCCAAGAAAACCCAGAAAAATCGCTTGAAATCCAAGGTGAAATCGTCCGCATTTTGGATGCTTTCACCGTGCTGACCGCCGAGCTGACCGCCGAGCTGACCGCCCGCAAAAAACAGTACCACTACTATCGCGACCAGTTGTTGAGTTTTGAAGAAGGGGATGTGGTGTGGAAGACGTTGGGGGATCTGGTCGACATAAACACCGGATCAAAGCCACCTGAAATTCTTGAAATCGCGACAAGCTTTGATTACATCAATGCTGGAACATCCAGATCGGGATACAGCGCGGCAAGCAATTGTGTAGGTGACACCGTCACAACCCCTTCGCGAGGCCAAGGGGGAATTGGCTACGTGGGGTACCAAAGGGAGTCATTTTGGCTGGGTCCTTTGTGCTACAAATTGCAATCAATAGATAAGACTGTTTTGATAAACAAGTACCTTTTCTATTTCCTTCAATCAAGAAGCGAATTGTTGTTGGGCTTGAAAAAAGAAGGCGGGGTACCTGCCGTGAACAAGTCTGACCTTGTCAAATTAGAAATGCCCGTTCCCTTGCTAGAAGTACAGCAACGGATCGTAGCCATCCTCGACAAATTCGATGCCCTAACCAATTCCATCACCGAAGGCTTACCTCGCGAAATCGAATTACGCCAAAGGCAATACGCGTATTATCGCGATTTGCTGTTGAACTTTCCCAAGCCGGAAGAAGTAGAGGCATAACATGAGCAAGACGCTAACGGAAATAGCACAGCAGCTGAAAGACGCCAATAAAAAGGTGCAGCTGATCTATGCCTTTAATGGCACGGGTAAAACTCGACTATCACGCGAATTCAAAGAGTTAATTGCGCCAAAAATTGATACTGAAGACGTGCTGCAATCAGCGTTGGCACAAAAGAAAATCCTTTATTACAGTGCTTTTACGGAAGATTTGTTCTTTTGGGATAATGATTTGCAGCTTGATGCCGAACCAAAATTAAAAATCCATACAAATGCTTTCACTCGATGGGTTCTGGAAGAGCAAGGCCAAGATCAAAACATTACCGCTATTTTCCAGCACTACACCAATGAAAAATTAACGCCGCATTTTAGTTCGGATTTTTCAGCAGTCAGCTTTTCATTTGAGCGTGGCAATCTTGAGCAAGAATCAAATATTAAGATTTCCAAGGGTGAGGAAAGTAATTTTATTTGGAGCGTATTTCATTCGCTGATTGAGCAAATGATTTCTGAATTAAATATTGCCGAAGTCAATAATCGATCAACGGATGTTTTCAATAATTTGGAATACGTTTTCATTGATGACCCGGTCAGCTCGCTGGATGAAGATCATTTGATTGAGTTGGCGGTCAATTTGGCGGGCTTGATTAAGTCCAGTCAATCCGACCTGAAATTTATCGTCACGACGCATAGTCCGCTGTTTTACAACGTACTCCATAACGAACTTGGCCTTTCTAAAAATGGCAAAAAGGAAGGCTGCTACCTGCTGGAGCGCTTCGAGGATGGCACCTTCGATCTGAATGTTAAATATGGCGACACCAACAAGAGCTTTTCCTATCACCTGCATTTAAAGCAAACCCTTGAGCAGGCGATTACTGAAAACAAGGTTGAAAAGTATCACTTCACGCTGCTGCGTAATCTTTACGAGAAAACGGCCAGTTTTCTGGGTTACCCGAAGTGGTCAGAACTGTTGCCCGATGACAAGCAGCTCTATTTGAGCAGAATCATTAATTTTACAAGCCATAGCACGCTGTCCAATGAAATCGTTGCAGAACCAACGCCGGCAGAGAAAGCCATGGTTAAATTGTTGCTTGATCATTTGAAAGACAACTATGGCTTTTGGCAGCAGGTAGGAAACTAATGATTAAATTTTCCGACATGCTCGCATCATAAGGAAGGCGTCTTATGTCAAAGCATCTACCCGAGAAATTCGACACAGGCAAGCCTTTGCGGAATATGAAAAGTTTAACAAGCTGCAACGCATCGACTCCGATTTCGACCGTGAAGTGAAAAAGCTACAGCAAACAAGGGACACAGAGCAATGAGCGAGATTACCCACCACAGCGATTACCGTCAGGCGCTGGCAGTCATTAAACAGCGCATTCAAACATCGCAAACCCGTGCGGTGTTGGCGGTTAATACTGAGCTTTTGAGCCTGTATTGGGACATCGGTCGCCAGTTGGAGGCGTGGCAACGCGAGCGCGCTTGGGGCTCGGCAGTGGTGGAGCAAATGGCGCTGGACTTGCAGGCCACTTACCCCGGCATGAAGGGTTTCTCGCGTACTAGCCTGTTTGCCATGCGGCAGTTTTATGCCTTCTTCAGCCCGCAGTTTGAATTTGTCCCACAGCCTGTGGGACAAATGCCATGGGGGCACGTGCGCACCTTGTTGGCTAAGGTCAAGTCGGTGGAGCTGGTTTTGCTGTATGCACAGGCCTGTATCGAGCATGGCTGGAGCCGCACGGTGCTGGCGTGGCAAATTGAGCAGCGTTTTCATGAGCGCGCGGGCAAGGCGGTCGGCAATTTTGCTCAAACTTTGCCAGCGCCCCAATCGGAGCTGGTGCAACAGAGCCTGAAAGACCCTTATGTATTTGATTTTTTGACCCTCGCACCGCAGGCAGTCGAACGCGATATCGAAAACCAGCTGGTGGCACAGATCACCCGCTTTTTGCTGGAGCTAGGCAAGGGCTTTGCCTTCCTTGGCCGGCAATACCCCTTGGCCTTGAATGGCAAGGATTACTTTCTGGATTTGTTGTTTTATCACGCTCGCCTGAAGTGCTATGTGGTGATCGAATTAAAGGCCGGCGAATTCAAGCCCGAGTACATTGGCAAGCTCAATTTTTACTTGTCCGCAGTGGACGACCAACTGCGTGCCGAGGATGACCAGCCCACGATTGGCCTGATCTTGTGTAAGGATAAGGACAAGCTGGATGTGGAATACGCTCTGCGCGACATCAACAAACCCATGGGGGTGAGTTCGTTCATCACCAAAGATATTCCCTTGTCGGTGCAGTCACAGTTGCCAACGGTGCAAGAGATTGAAAGCGAACTCGCACAGGGATATGGAGAATCAAACCAGTGACCGACTATAAAATCATTGCCGAATCAAATAACTTTATCGTTCTGGATAAATACACCAAGGACTATAAAGTCAACGAAAGCTACCAAAGCGAATACGATTTGGAGCAAGAATTCATTCAGGATTTGCAGAATCAGGGTTATGAATATGCGCCCGATTTAAACACGCCCGAGAAGCTGCTGGCCAATGTACGCATAGCTTTGCAAACCTTGAATAACATGCAGTTTTTCGACGGCGAGTGGCTGCGTTTTGTGGAAACCTGGCTGGATAGACCCAGCGATAGCATCGTCGATAAAACCCGCAAGATTCATGACGACTACATTCACGACTTTGTGTTTGACGATGGCCATATCCAGAACATCTACCTGCTGGATAAAAAAAACATTGCCCGCAATAAGGTGCAAGTCATCAAGCAGTTTGAGCAAACGGGCTCGCACGCCAATCGTTACGATGTCACGTTGCTGGTCAACGGCTTGCCTTTGGTGCAAGTCGAGCTGAAAAAACGCGGTGTAGCGATTCGTGAAGCGTTTAATCAGGTACACCGCTACAGCAAGGAGAGCTTTAACAGTGAGTATTCGCTGTTCAAGTATTTGCAGCTGTTTGTGATTACTAACGGTACGGATAGCCGTTATTTTGCCAATACCACCCAGCGTAACAAAAACAGCTTCGATTTCACCATGAATTGGGCGAAATCCGATAATGGTCTGATTAAAGACTTAAAAGATTTTACCGCCACGTTTTTCCAGAAAAATACCTTACTCAATGTGCTACTGCATTATTCGGTGTTTGATGTGAGTGATACTTTGCTGGTGATGCGCCCCTATCAGATCGCCGCCACCGAGCGCATTTTGTGGAAAATCAACAGCGCTTATCAGGCCAAAAACTGGAGCAACACCGAAAGCGGCGGTTATATCTGGCACACCACGGGTTCCGGCAAAACTTTAACCAGTTTCAAAGCGGCACGATTGGCGACGGAACTGGACTTTATCGATAAGGTGTTTTTTGTGGTGGATCGTAAAGACCTCGATTACCAGACCATGAAGGAATACCAGCGCTTTTCGCCGGATAGTGTCAATGGCTCTGACAGCACCGCCGGGTTGAAACGCAATCTGGATAAGGACGACAACAAAATCATCGTCACCACAATCCAAAAGCTGAACAACCTGATGAAGAGTGAGAGCGACTTAGCCATTTACAACAAGCAAGTGGTGTTTATTTTTGATGAGTGTCACCGCAGCCAGTTTGGCGAAGCGCAGCTTAACCTAAAGAAGAAGTTTAAAAAGTTTTATCAGTTTGGCTTTACCGGCACGCCGATTTTTCCGCAAAACGCCTTGGGTGCCGATACCACTGCCAGTGTGTTTGGCCGCGAGCTGCATTCTTACGTGATTACCGATGCCATCCGCGATGAGAAGGTGTTGAAGTTCAAGGTGGACTACAACGATGTGCGGCCGCAGTTCAAAGCCATCGAAAGCGAGCAGGATGAGCTTAAGCTCAGCGCGGCGGAGAACAAGCAAGCCTTGTTGCATCCCGAGCGCATTCGGGAAATTTCACAGTACATCCTGAGTAACTTCCGGCAAAAAACCCATCGCCTGCAGGCTGGGGCCAAAGGATTCAATGCGATGTTTGCCGTGAGCAGTGTGGAAGCCGCCAAACTGTATTACGAGTCGTTCAAGGATTTGCAAAAAGACAGCGACAAGCCGCTGAAAGTGGCCACCATCTTCTCGTTTGCGGCTAATGAAGAACAAGATGCGGTGGGCGATATTGTGGATGAAAGCTTTGATGTTTCAGCCATGAATAGCAGCGCCAAAGAGTTTTTGAGCGCGGCCATCGCTGACTACAACGCGCTGTTCAAAACCAACTTTGGCTTGGATGGTAACGGTTTTCAAAACTATTATCGCGATCTTGCCAAGCAAGTTAAGACTAAGGAAATCGACTTGCTGATTGTGGTTGGCATGTTCCTGACCGGCTTTGATGCCCCCACGCTAAATACCTTGTTTGTTGATAAAAACTTGCGTTACCACAGCTTGTTACAGGCCTATTCGCGCACCAATCGTATTTATGACGCAACCAAGACCTTTGGCAACATCGTCACCTTCCGCGATCTGGAGCAGGCGACCATCGACGCCATCACCCTTTTTGGGGATAAAAACACCAAAAACGTGGTACTGGAGAAAAGCTACAAGGAATACATGGAAGGCTTTACCGATGTAGTGACCGGTGAGGCGCGGCGCGGCTTTGTGGATGTTGTGAGGGAGTTAGAGCAGCGTTTTCCTGACCCTGCGTCCATTGAAAAAGAGTCCGACAAAAAAGCCTTCGCAAAACTGTTTGGCGAATATTTGCGGGTTGAGAACGTACTGCAAAACTACGATGAATTTGTCAGCCTGAAAGCCTTGCAAAGCGTCGATATGAGCGACCCGGAAGTAGTTGAGGCATTCAAAGCCCAACATTATCTAAGCGATGACGATCTGGCCGCACTGCAAGCCATCAAAATACCCGCCGAGCGGAAAATTCAAGATTATCGCTCTACCTATAACGATATACGCGACTGGTTACGCCGGGAAAAATCAGCCTCTGAGAAAGAACAATCCACCATCGATTGGGATGACGTGGTGTTTGAGGTGGACTTGCTCAAGTCGCAAGAAATCAATCTGGATTACATTCTGGAATTGATTTTTGAGAACAATAAAAAGGTTAAAGACAAAGCGGCATTGGTTGAAGATGTGCGGCGAGTGATTCGTGCCAGCCTCGGAAACCGCGCCAAAGAGAGTTTGCTGGTGGATTTTATTAATCAAACTGACCTGGACCAGATTGGCGATAAGGCTAGTGTGATAGATGCCTTCTTCACCTTTGCCCAAGCGGAACAACTGCGTGAGGCACAAGAACTGATTAGCGACGAGAACCTAAATGCAGAGGCGGCCAGACGTTACATCACCACGTCACTAAAACGGGAATTTGCCAGTGAGAATGGCACTGAGCTCAATGCCATTCTGCCCAAGATGAGCCCGCTGAACCCGCAATACCTGACAAAAAAGCAGAGTGTTTTCCAAAAAATAGCCGATTTTGTTGAGAAGTTTAAAGGCGTGGGCGGGAAGGTTTGATCCAGGCGTTATAAGGTGTTTGTGTATTCTGAGGTTCCGAAAGGTCTGAGGCTCATTTCGGCTGTTCTTTTTAAGTTAATTGAAAGCCCTACTTTTAGTTGTGCTCGGACTGATTCATAATATGGCGGATGAAAGTAAATAAAACATTAACACTCATTGGTTTCTTGCTATTAACCGGGTGTCAGGAAGATTGGAATCCGGCCAGAGACTATAAATCCCTGCTTAGTCCGGACAAGGAATCGCTTGTTCGTATCAATGGCAGAACGCTGAAGAAATCCGAGTTGACCGCATTAAAACAAGAATTGTCCTTGCAAAATAAGGTAGGGAAAATAACTGACCAAGAGGCCTTCGATGCTTTGGTGCGTATGGACATTCTTGCTCAGGAGGCAATAGACATAGGGCTGCAAAAGGAGCCGGAGTATGCTGAAAGAAGATTGGTCAGGGAGAAACAACTGCTGGCTGAGTTGGCACTCGATCATTATTTATCGGCTCATCCACTGACCGAGCAAGACATTGAGATGGAGTATTCCAAACGTTATACCGGTGAAAATAGGCGGCAATACAAACTGCGGCGTATTCTTGTCAATACCGAAGAGGATGCCAAAAAGCTGATTGCAAGTTTGCAGATGGGAGCCGGGTTTATCGATTTGGCCAAATTGAGTTCTATTGCCCCTGACGCTAAACAGGGGGGAGATTTATCCTGGTTGAGCTTAGTGGATATGGATTTACCGATGGCTCAGGCCGTTATGAATCTTAATGATGGGACTTTTACAGAAACCCCGGTTAACACGTTGGCGGGCTGGCAGATATTTTTCCGTGAATCGTCCAGAATTCAGGATCCTCCTTCTTATGATGCCGTCAGGCAAATCATTTATGACGACTTGGCAAAAGATAGGGCCGATAATCATATCAAAATGCTGATGGATAAAAGCGAAGTAATATTTATGGATCCGGATTTCGTTAATAACAGTCAACCCTGAGTTCTGTCGAGACAGTCGTCAATCAGCCTGATGTGTGAACTGTTTTGATGGGCTTCAATAGCACCTGCATTTTGACCGTTCACGTGTCATCTAATCTTGATCACAACCGCATTATTAAATTCGTAACCCCTTTCGCAATCGGTTTTTTCTGCTGATTATAAGAAACCGGCAAAGGGTTGAACGGTAACCCATTCTCCGGTTTTAACATCACCGGCCTCGTGCTCAAGCACAATAAACGCATTGGCCAGACTCATCGAACGTAAAATCCCGGATCCCTGCTTGCCGGTGGTGGCTACACGCCAGTTTCCCTCTTCATCCCGGCTTAAAATGCCTCGCTGAATTTCTGTCCGGCCTGGTTTTTTGCGGAAGTTTTCGCTTGCTTTGGCTCTTAATTTGGACACGACAGGCTTGTCGGTAATGCCCAGCATCTGTTCTAGGGCCGGCAACACAAAGTAATAAAAGGTAACCAGAACAGCGACCGGATTGCCCGGCAAACCGAAGAAGGCAGCTTTGTCAATTTGACCAAATGCCAGTGGTCGGCCTGGTTTTATCGCGACCTTCCAGAATTCGACCTGGCCTGAATGTTGTAATACCGTTTTGGTAAAGTCGGCTTCACCTACCGAAACACCGCCTGTAGACAGAATCATATCGGCGAAACGTCCGGTCTGATTGAAGCAGTCTAATAATTTTTCAGCATTATCCGGGATGATGCCCAAATTGACGATTTCTATATCCGGCCGGGTCAAGGCGGCGATCAAGCTGTAACGATTGCTGTCATAAATACCTCCTGGTGAAGTCAGGTCGCCCGGTTCACATAGCTCGTCACCGGTTGAAGCAATCGCAACTTTAAGTTTGCGATTGACATTGATTTCCGTCAATCCAAGGGAGGCCATCAAGCCAATGTCCGCTGGGGTCAGCCATTTACCCGGTTTTAGAACGGTTTCGCCGCATTTTAAATCTTCCCCGGCCAAGCGAATATTTTGTCCGCGTTTGTGGCGGCTATCTATTTCAATGTGGTTTTCGAAAACGCCCACATGCTCCTGCATTGCTACGACATCCAGGCCTGGCGGTAATTCAGCGCCAGTCATGATGCGCACACAAGCCCCTTTTTGAACGCTGCCTCTAAATGGTTTTCCGGCCAACGCTTGGCCGATAACGTTTAATTCTGTCGTATTGCTGCTTGGAATGTCCTCTGCATAAAACGCATAGCCGTCGACAGCTGAATTGGTATGGGGAGGCACATTAATATGGGAAATAACCGGTTCGTGCAGTGTTCGTCCGCACGCATTTTGAAGGGGGATGCGTTCATAGCCGGAGATTTTGGGCAGGCGCGCCATAATTCGATCGAGAGCTTCGCTGCAAGGCATCAGCCCGGATTCAAAGATATCGGTACAGCTGGGTTGTGATTCAATCATTTTCGTGTGCTGGGCCCATTAACGGGAATGCCGTTGCTCATAAAACTTAAAAAATATTCAAGGTGACGCAATTCAGCACTTTGTTCGGCTGGTTTAGGCGCCCTGATTTGTTCGTGACATTCAGCAAACCGTCGATGCAGGTTGCCGATTTCCCCCCACTTCAACCGGTAAACCGGCCAGTGGGTGGTGTGTCCCAAAGAAGGGCTGAGTATTTCCGAGCGCAATTGCTTACCTACATTTTGAACATGGCAGGTGGCACATGCAAAATTAAGCTGGCCGCGTCGCTGGTAATAATAGCGTTTGCCTTCTTCATAAGCGGCCAGAGCACGAGGATCATTTTCAGGGATGGCAATCGAAACGGGTTTACCTCGGCTGCTCTCCGCCATATAGGCAAGTAGCTCGGCAATACGGCTATCGCTATAGGGCAGGGAGGCTTCACCATTAGCCTCGCGGCACTCGTTGAGAGCCAGCGCTAAAGTAATCACTTTTCCTTTTATAGCATTCCATTGCGGGTATAAATGCGCAATGCCTTGGTTATGATGAGGAAAACAATCGGCATACGCTTTGCCATTCTTGAACGGTTGATCGAATGCGATTTTGCCTTTTTCTATCGCCAATTCGTAAGGCGGAAATGCTTCAATCGCTTCCCAGGATTCCCGTGCATCCTGATCGATGGCATAAACGCCGTCTGCATAAGCATCAAGCGGTAAATCAGGATAAATTGTCCGGTAATGGTCAAAAAACGCGCGTCTATCCTCTTCAGGTCCAGCCTGAACAGCAAAAACCTGGATGACCAACAGGTAAACGGCGCCAATGATTTTTAACGTTGAGGTCATGATTATTTGAGAATATGAGTCTCGCTGTCCGTTTGTCCCAAATTGTCCACCCAATTGAGCTCAATTTTATCTCCGGCTTCACCGCTGTTAAGCAGGAATGCAAAATAAGGGTCTTTTGAAATACTCCCTGCCATGTGACTGGTAACCACCGTTTTATCATTATGACGAACGATCAGGGTTTTAATGAAATGAGCCGGAATCAATTCCTTGGTGACGGGATCGCGGTTTCTGCCATGTTCCATCGGATGAGCAATCAGGGTTCTGATTTCGGTTTTACCGTCTTTGCGTTTACTACGAATTTTGATGCTGGACATATTAACCTCCGCAGCCGCCAATGGTGACCTTGACTTGCTGTTGCGCCATATAAAGCGTGTCGCCGGTTTGGATTATCGCAATGACTTGACTGGTTTCGGCCATTTTGATACGAGCGGATATAAAGGGCGTCATGTCTGGGGTCAGTATGAATGTGGCAACCAAAGGCACCGGATTTTTGTCGGCCAGCAGCGTGATGCTTTGAACATTTTCCAAACTGCTGCTTACTGAAACGGGAACGACAGCACCATTTTCAGCAATACGGGGTACTTTTAGTTCGATTTTATCGGTTTCAACCAACTTGGCGCCGGAATAGAGACGTTCAATGGTCTTATCGATTTTACCCGGTGCAAAATGATCATCCAGCCATTCGGCATAGGCATCATGCGAAGTTAACAGGCTTCCGGTTCCGGACAGCGAGGAAATGCTGATGATGCAAGCCTGTTTCAAGAATTTTCTGCGATTACCGGGCATGGGCAAACCTGTGATCAGTGAAATGGATAGACGTAATGACAATCCTGTCGTCTTAAGTGCCTGCTATTCTAGCCGATGGTCTTGTCGCTAAGCTACCTGGAGCATGCTGTAGCCGGATCATGGGCAAGTCGGTTAATCGACTGCCTGCGACAATTAGCCGCATTTGAAAATATTAACTTGGCGATAAACTTCAGAACAGTTCCAGTAGCAGTGCTGGAACAAATATATCCTTCTCCAAATGCGGCTTTTTACGGCCGCATTTTTTTGTGTGTAGAAAAGGTATGGAGCAAGCGCTATGCTTGTTGCCAACTAACCCGCGTCCGATTTTTATGCTGACCTTATCGGCTTAATGCCTGTTTACTCGTCGCCTGTCGCATCTGCATACTTCTGTCCGTCAAAAATGTAGGTCGAATCTTTAGCGGGAACGGGCTTTTTTTGCTCTTCGGTTATTTCGGTGCCTTGCTTGACGATTAATAAGTCAGGGAAGTTGTTGTGTGTTTCCGGTAACGCAGTGATAGTGCCGGTATAGCCCCAGCAAGGCCCCATTAGCGGCGAATCGGGATCTTCCGCTTGTTCGGTATCGTCGCAAGAGCCGGAATTATTTGAACCGGTTTGGATAAAACCGAGATCCTGCCACGTGTTATTGCTAAAACCAAATAGCACTTTTCCTTCCTCAAAAAAGCCGCCCATACCGTAGCCAAAGTCGATCATAAAGGCGATTTGTGAGGGCGATAGCGTCAATATGGCTGCATTTTTTACTTCCGGTGCATCGCCCCATGAGCCGATTTCACCGATTTCCTTTTGTTTGCCAACCAGTTGCCATGCATCATCTTTCAACACATAGGTTGCTGCACCGACAATAACTCCTTGAACATGACTGTCAAAAGGTGCATTTATTTCAGGATCTACCGTCTGGGTTTTGGTAAACACGACATGGTATTGTTGATTTTCGACTGAAAAACTTTGCTCGAACCAGAGGCCGGTTAATGCATCAGGTGCAGTTTTGATCGAGTCGCCAGGGCCTGAAATACCAAATAAATCGGTTAAAGCCATTGCTACATCCGGCTTTTCGACTGACTTTTTCGCAGTATCTGCAACTATTTGTTCCGGCACCGTCCCGATTTCTTGAGAGGTGGAAAAATAATAGGATAGCCCTGCGGTTGCTAAAACAGCAGTGGTCAAAAGAGCAATTAGCAGAGGTTTTTTGGGTGTCGGTGTTTTAGTCATGGTGGTTGGGTGTAAGCTAAGATAATAAAATGCTGGCGTGCTCAAAGAGTCGATCAATGGTCTGTTTAGCGCGTAAACAGATTAATTCAGGAGCCAAAGGTATTCAACAATGGCGTCGATTTCCGCTTCCGTTAAAATCCGGTTTCGACCGTATGGCGGCATACTGGTTTCAGTGTTAAAAACGGTGGCATCCTGAATTTGTTCCCTGAGTTGTTGTTTGTTTTTAAAGCGGGTTGGCAGTTTAGTCAATGCCGGACCAATGTTGCCGGGTGATTCTCCGTCTTCAATGGCGTGACAAGCGAGGCAATTGCCCTTGTTGCGGTCAAATGCCAGTTGTTTGCCTTGTTGCGTTGGCGCGAGCGCTGCTTCGTTTAATGGGGCGCAAGCGGATAAAAACAGCAGCAAAATACTCGCTAAAACGTTCATCGGATCATCACTTTTTTTCTTTTCCGGAAATTATTCAAACAGGGCCTGATAAGTCCGTGCAGCCTGTTCCGGTTCATGGTCAAACAGTCCGCCAATCACAGCCAGAAAATCAGCACCGGCTGCCACTAACTGACGTCCGTTTTCGGGGAGAATGCCGCCAATCGCAACGATGGGAAGCGCCAGTTGTTGTTTGGCTAGGCGAAGCGTGGCCAATTCTGCCGGAGCGGCCAAAGGTTTCGAATTGGAAGGGAAAAACCGCCCGAATGCGACATAGTTCGCTCCCTCTTGTTCAGCAGCTTTAGCGCGTGCCAGGTCGTTATAACAAGAGACCCCGATAATCGCTGTATCACCCAGCCGTTCACGGGCTTTTGCAATCAGTCCATCCTCTCTGCCCAAATGGACGCCGTCTGCGTCTAGCTGAGCCGCCAAGTCAATACTGTCGTTGATAATCATCGGGACTTTATGGCTTCTGCATAAAGCCAGCAAGGCATGACCTAGCGCCAGGGCATCGGTAGGCTGTTTATCGCGGTATTGAACGATAACGGCTCCGCCTCTAATGGCGGCCGCAACTTCCTGGATTACGGTTTCCGCGCTTTTATGTTCAGTTTGTGTAATGGCATAAAGCCCTTTAGACGGCAGTTTCATAAGGAAGTGGTTGTCCAAAATAATCGTGCGGGATTGTGTTGGCCCTGGCCTGGACGGTAAGCGTTATGCAGCGCGTTCCAGGTATAGTCTTGGGCGCGTGATACGGCATCCGGAAGCTTCAAGCCTTGTGCTATGAGGCCGGCTAGCGCGGCTGCCAGTGTGCAGCCCGAACCGTGGTAGCTATAGGGTAGCCTGGTGCAATTAAATGATTTTATCATCTCACCGTCCTGATACAACTGATTGGATACGGCATCGGTGTTTTCGTGCGTGCCGGTAATCAACACGGCTTTACAGCCCATCTTCATCAGTTTCATGGCGGCATCAGTCAGATCTTCAGCGCCGGATAGCCGCCGAGCTTCGATGCTGTTGGGCGTCAGGATATGGGTTAGCGGTAACAACCGGGTTTTGATGGTGTCCAACAGTTGTTCTGTAGCCAGTTCCGTTCCACCGCCTGCTGCTAAAACCGGATCCAGAACGACAGGTATATGGGGGTGGTCCTGTAAAATCCCGGCAATGGCTTTAGCCGTTTCAGGGTGTCCTATCAAACCGATTTTAAAGGCTTGAACCGGAAAATCAGCGAGGACGGTCCTTGCCTGACTGATAATGTCTTCAAGTCTTTGCGGAATAATTTTTTTAACATTGAGGCTGTCTTGCTCGGTGAGTGCCGTAATAACACTGGCGGCATGACAGCTGAAACTGATCAGCGTTTCAATGTCGGCCTGAATGCCGGCGCCGCCGCTGGGGTCATGGCCGGAAAAACAAAGAACAGACGGTCTGTCGCGGGTCATCACAGGCTCAGAACGGTTTGACGACAGCCAAAATGATAATGCCGATCAGAAACAGCACGGGCACTTCGTTCATCCACCGGAAATAAACATGGGAATGCGTATTGCGGTCATGTTTAAAATCCAGCAGCCATTTGCCGCAATAAACATGGTAAATCACCATTAGCGCGAGCATCGTCAGTTTTACATGCAGCCACCCGTTTTGTGAGTACATCACCCAGGCATAATCAACCAGCATCCAGATGCCGAATATAAAGGTGACAATCATGCCCGGTGTCATGATGCCGAAAAACAATTTCCGTTCCATGACTTTAAAGCGTTCGTTACTGATTTCATCGGAACTCATGGCGTGATAGACGAACAGACGGGGCAGGTAAAACAGTCCTGCAAACCAGGTCACCATAAAAATCAAATGTAACGCTTTTAGCCAAAGCATAAGCTTATCCTTTTAAATAGGGGTATCGGCTCAACCCCCTTCAATTTTATTGGGTGTAGGTGGTTGATTGAAAAGGCCCCTGCAACAGGGTTGTTGTAGAGAGCGTCAGGAACGTATTCACGCGTTCTTTGACATCAATCGCCTACACCCTCAAGTCAAAGCGGGCGAGTCGTTACTAATAAGGTTTCAATCAGCCGAGATAATTCGGCGGGTTTAAATGCGCCGGTGATGTGTTGAACAATCATTCCGTCAGCGTCGATTACGAAAGTGGTTGGCGTCAATCGCACCTCGCCGAATGCGCGTGCCTGTTCGGCGCGTAAATCCAAAGCGACATGATAGGGTATCTGTTTTGCTTTGGACATTTCAACCACATGATTTGGCGGGTCGTAATACATGGCAATTGCGATGATTTCAAGTCCCTTATCCCGGTAAGTCTGATAAAGGTCAATCAGATCCGGAATTTCTTTAACGCAAACAGCGCAGTCTGTCGCCCAAAACGTAACAATGACAGGTTTACCTTTAAACGAGCTTAACTGAAGGGTTTGGCCGGTGATGGTCAAAAATGAGACATCGGGTGCCTGCAAAGATTGGTTTTTGGATGTCCAAAAAACGGCGGCAGTGATGAGTAAAGCCAGAGCAAGGCCCATGATCCTGATGTTAAAGGGCATGTTAAGTGGCGGCTCCTAGGGTTAATGCGGGTTATCACTAGTCTATCAAGTCTTGCCGGTCGATAGTGAAAATGACTAATTGATAATAATTCCGCCTGCCTCCCCTGATTTGAATTGGCGTTGACTCAAATCAACAGGGGAGATAGAAGCGGAATGTGAACCTCAAAGAATCGGGCTTAACACGCCTTTCAAATCAGGATTATTTGCCGTTTATGTAATGCTCTGACGGCCGGTTGCTTGGTTATCGTCAGTAGGGTTGAGTCTGGAAACTCTCTCATGATCATGCGTATCATTTCAACCTCGTCTTCCGGATTAAGCGAATTGAAGGCTTCCTGCATCATGATCCATTTTGGACGGTGCAACAGTAAGCGCACCATGCCCAGTCGTTGTTGTTGCTCACGCTCCAGGTTCTTTTCCCAATCACCGGTTTCATCTAACTGGGGAATCAGATCAGTCAGTCCTACTCGTTCCAGAGCTGATTCCAGTGCTTCTTGATTGAAGGCTTCGCTTTCGGAAGGATAGCAGATTGCCATACGCAAAGAACCTGTCGGTAAGTAAGGGCGGGGCGGCATAAAAAACATCGGGTCGTCGTCCGGTAATTCAATCGTTCCCTCGCCCCAAGGCCATAGACGTGCCATGGCTTTGAACAGTTTATTGCCGGTATAGGGATTGCCGGCGAGTAATATCCGTTCGCCTGCGTTGATTTCCTCATCCAGTCCTTCGATACAAACTATGCCATCCAGACGTGACAGGCAAAGTTTGTCGAAACGCAAAATCGACTGTTCATTCTTTTTAATAAGGATGCGGTGAGGATCGGGTTTAGCTATTTCTTCCTCCAGTTGAACCAATACTTCATTGAGTCCCAAGACCCGTTCCACCGAGGCCCGCCATTCGGCGACCCTGCCCATGTTGTCAACCGGCCATGACAAGGCAGAAACCATGTGCTGAAAGGCTTGCGCTGATTGCATCAAGGCTCCGAGACTGATGTTGCCCAGGATATAACGGGGTGCTGAAACCAGGATAGGAAAGGCCATGGACAAAACCGAATAACCTGAACTGAATAGCAATATTTTTGCCCATGCGTTGGTTTGCTGATGCCAGACAGTAATGATGTCGCCAAACAAGGCATGAAAGTGAGGGTTTTCATGCCGTTCACCGTGGATCAAAGCGATGGCCATGGAGTTTTCCCTGGCTTTAACCAAGCCAAAACGGAAATTAGCTTCCACCGTTTGTCTGTCGTCAGTTGCCTTGGTAAGGGGGCGGCCTATCCACCAACCCAGAGTTGATGCGCAGGCTGCATAGATTATGGATAACCAGACAAGATGTCCGGCTATGGGTATTTCGACCAAAAACAGGTTAAGGGTGATGGTTCCGGATAAATCCCAAAGAATTTCGGTGAAGCTGATCAGCAACAATACGCAGTACAGCAAACTATGAGTCAGATCAATGGCTAATTCGGTAGAAATGCGAATATCTTCGGCGATCCTGCCGTCAGGATTGTCGTGCTTGCCGGGAATATGGGTAATCAGATAATGCCGGCCGTTGTGCATCCATTGGCCGATTAATTTATTAGTCAACCAGCCGCGCCAATCAAGTTGCAAGCGGCGTTTAACCATGACATGAGACGCTGTAACCGCCATATTGGCGATAAAAATCAATACGATAAGGCCGACCTGGGTAAAAAACTTGGTCATTGATTGTTGGTCCAGTGCGTCGAATAATGCGGCGCTCCACATGGTGATCACGACTGAAATAGCGATTTGCAGGATGGTCAAGACCACCAATGCCACCGAAAAACCAATAATGGTGTTTTTATTTTCGGATTGCCAAAAAGGTCCGGCAAGCTTGATAAAATCTAGAAAAAATCTGCTTTTGGTTCGCAATGCCATACTCCTTAATCAGTTGTACCGCCAATATCCAAAAGAAGCTTCGCATTTAACACAGCCAACGCTATCGTTTTGTTGGTGTTGAGGGCTGTGCCTCTGCTCTGGATTTGGTATGGCGGTGAAAATGCAGGCATCTGTTTCCAGGAAGGCCTGCTTATTATTGTTATAGTGTTCGCACGAGAAATCGGTTGTATCTATCCTTCAGCCCTATTTTCCGGAGAGAGAAGGAAATTGGGTGCCAAAATTTGAAGTAACAAAAGTATAAAAGCTTATCACGAAAATATTGAAGAAATTACGACCGATAAGGTTGCCCAGCAATTTCCAGTTTGAACTTTTAATGTGTCTTGGAGGGTAGGCGAAAGCCTTGCGAGGAAGGCCGTAGATCCATTCATGGAGGCTTAACGGCAGCATCCCTGCTGCCGACATCCCCGCAAAGCTCGCCTACCCTTTATTATCATCAAACTGGGAATTGCTGAAGGTTGCCATTACGTCTGTTTAAGCAGCGCTCACTATCAATGAAGACTTATGCACTGATTTTTTTAGTAAACAGACTATTAGACGGGCTTTACTAATTCACATTAATTTCGAGTTACTGCAATGCCGTCAAAACTGTTAAGCTATGCACTTTAACTTTCACTTTCTTTCAAATTTCTGGTCATGTACAAAATACTCATATCCGACAAATTAGCTGAAGCAGGCATCAATTACCTGAATGATCAGGATGGAATCCATATTCATATTCAAACGGGTTTAAAAGAAGACGAATTGTGTCAAATTATCGGTGAGTATGATGCGCTGTTGATTCGTAGCGATACTAAAGTAACTGAAAAAGTGCTGAAAGCGGCGACGAAACTCAAAGTCGTAGGTCGTGCCGGGATCGGTGTCGATAACGTCGATATCGCCGCTGCGACTGAGCAGGGCATTATTGTCATGAACACGCCTGATGCCAATGCAACGACAACGGCAGAATTGGCCATTGCCCATATGTTATCGCTGAGCCGTCATTTACCCGCTGCCGATCGCTCCATCCGTGCCGGAAAATGGGAGCGTTCGAAGCTGATGGGTTCTGAAGTCGCACATAAAACGCTGGCTATCCTCGGTTTTGGCACTATTGGTCGTATTGCTTCTCAGCGTGGTCTAGGTTTGGGCATGGAAGTGATTGCTTATGATCCGTTTGTGACGCCTGAAATTTTTGAGCGTTACGGCGTTCAATCCGTCGATTTGGAAGAACTGGTTAAACGTGCCGATTATTTGACTTTGCACTGCCCTTTGATCGAAAAAACAAAAGGTATTATCGGCAGCGCACAAATGGCCATGATGAAAAAAGAAGCGATGATCATCAATTGTGCCAGAGGCGGATTGATAGATGAAGCGGCGCTTTATGATGCCTTGAAAAACAATCGCATAGCTGGAGCCGCTCTGGATGTGTTTGAACACGAGCCACCGGTAAATTCACCGCTGCTGGAGTTGGACAATATTGTTTTTACGCCGCATTTGGGTGCGTCTACAGCAGAAGCTCAAGTGGCCGTCAGTGTTGAAATCGCCAGACAAGCCGTGATTTATCTTAAAACCAGCGAGGCAGTCAATGCCTTGAACTTGCCGCGCCTATCCGCTGAACAATTGAAAAAAGCAAGCCAGTACATGGGCTTGGCCAATATTCTCGGCAAAGTGCTTGCCGGACTTGCTACTCAACCTTTGGAACGTATCGAAGTGGCTTTATTCGGTAAAGCGGCTGAAGTTGATGTCAGGCCGGTATCAATTGAAGCATTGGTTGGCGTTTTATCCGGCAAGGTTTCAACGCCGGTAAACCGAGTCAACGCTGAAAAAATAGCCAAGCGTCAAGGTATTTCGCTCGTTGAATCGAAAACCGAGGAAACACATGACTTTTTATCACTGGTCAAAGTGACCGGATTTTTTGGTAATGAATCTGTCAGTCTGTCCGGCACATTATTGGGTGAGCGCCGTCCTCGTCTGGTTCAGGTAGATCAGTTCGAAGTTGAGGTCGTGCCTGAAGGTACTTTGATTTTTACCCGCCATGATGACAAGCCCGGTGTAATTTCATCTATCAGCAGCGTTTTGGGCGAATCCAACATCAATATTAGCCGGATGGAAGTCGGCGGGGCCAATAATGAACTGGCTATGGCGGTAATCAGTATTTCAGAGCCGTTGAATGATGATTTACTGGCTCAATTGTGTGACATTCCAGCAGTTCATCGCGCGGCCCAGGTCATTCTATGAGTTTTGACAATATCTGTTTTGATTTTGACAGCACGCTGAGCAAGATCGAAGGGATAGATGAATTGGCAAAAAGAGCGGGCATGGGTGAAGAAATGGCCCGTTTGACCGATCAGGCAATGAACGGCGAGCTGCCGTTAGAGGCCGTTTACGGTCACCGACTGGAAATGATAAAGCCGGATAAGCAAGCTATTGACTGGTTGGCGGATGAATATATCCGCGAAAAAGTTGCCGGTGTTGAGACACTGTTCAGTGAGTTAACGGCACTGGGTAAGTCTGTCTATATTGTCAGTGGCGGAATCCGTCAGGCGATATGGCCCATGGCGTCACTGCTCAATTTACCTGAAAGCCACGTGTTTGCGGTGGATATCTTTTTTAACGAAGATGGCAGTTATCGCGACTTTGATCGCGAATCAACATTGGCCAGAGCCGGCGGAAAAGCCCAGGTTTGTAAACAGTTAAGTCAAAACGGCCAACGTCTGGCGATGGTTGGCGACGGAAAAACCGATCTTGAATCCAAGCAGGCGGGTGCTTTTTTTATAGGTTTCGGCGGGGTAGTGGCCCGGCCGATTGTCCAGGAGCAGGCGGATTTGTTCATCAATGAGTCCTCTTTGCTGGCTGTTTTGGATTATTTGAGATAATTGTCTTTTGATCCGGGTAAAGTCCTCGCTACGGAATTTACCCGGATCGACCCCCGAATCAATCGCTTGAATTTTCATTGACTTAAATTCGATAAGCTGCGGGCAGAATGGTAGAATCCGCGGTTTTTTATTACAGATTTAGAGAGAAGCATGGCTGGACATAGTAAGTGGGCTAACATAAAACACAGAAAAGCCGGACAAGACGCCAAACGCGGCAAGATTTTCACAAAAATGATTCGTGAAATTTCTGTCGCGGCTAAATCGGGAGGCGGCGATCCTGCCAGCAATCCTAACTTGCGTACCGCAATCGATAAGGCGCTGGGCGCAAACATGAAGCGCGACACCATCGATAACACCATCAAAAAAGCGTTGGGTGTTCAAGATGGCGCCAATTATGAGGAAGTGCGTTACGAAGGCTATGGCCCCGGGGGTGCGGCCATCATGGTTGATTGTTTAACTGATAACCGTAATCGAACCGTAGGTGAAGTGCGTCATGCATTTACGAAGGCGGGCGGTAATTTGGGTACGGATGGTTCTGTTGCTTATTTGTTCACTAAAGTGGGCATTATCAGTTTTCCCGATACGGTGGACGAAGATGCCATTATCGAAGCGGCGCTGGAAGCGGGTGTCGATGATGTTGTGACCAATGAAGACGGTTCCATCGATGTGATGACAACCCCTGAAAATTATCTTGAAGTTAAAGAATCATTGATTGCCTCGGGCTTCGTTCCCGAGAATTCGGAAGTGACCATGCAGGCTGCCACCCAAGCCGATCTGGATCAAAATGATGCCGAGAAACTGTTGCGTCTGATTGACCGTCTAGAGGATTTGGATGACGTGCAAAATGTGTATTCGAATGCAGATATCAGCGAGGAAATAATGAATAACCTGTCTGTTGATTAAGGGCTTATTCATTCGAGTCATAAAATAATCGTAACTACTCGCCCGCTTTGAATTAAGGGTATAGGTGCTTGATTTCAAAGGACGCATCAATACGTCCCTGTAGCTCTCTGCAACATCCCCCTGTTGCAGAAGCCTTTTCAATCAACCACCTACACCCACTATAATTGGAGGGGGTGAGCAGATACAAATAATCAACCCTTTCCTATCCGGCTGTTTAAATCGAACGTGACAAAAATTTTAGGTATAGACCCCGGTTCCCGGATAACCGGCTACGGGGTTATTGAAGATTTACCGCACGGAACGAGGTATATAGCCAGTGGCAGTATCAAAGTCACTGCGGACTATTTTCCCGATCGATTGAAGCAGATCTTCAAGGGCTTGGTTGAGGTTGTTGAAAATTATCAGCCCGATCAAATGGCGATTGAATCGGTATTCATGCATAAAAATGCCGATTCAGCGCTAAAACTGGGGCAAGCCCGAGGCGCCGCAATTTGTGCCGTTCAATCTGCAGGCTTGCCGGTTTTTGAATATGCGGCACGGCAAGTCAAACAGGCTTTGGTCGGCAAGGGTAATGCTGAGAAAGCGCAAGTCCAGCACATGGTAAAAATCTTGTTAAATATTCAGGGTACTCTTCAGATCGATGCCGGCGATGCGTTAGGTATCTGTCTTTGTCATGCTCATTATCAGCAGACTGAGCGCCGGTTAAGTTCGGGAGTTTGGCGATGATTGGTTTTTTGAGTGGCAAGCTGGTCGTCAAAGCCCCGCCTCAATTGGTGATTGATGTCAATGGTGTCGGTTACGAAGTCGAAGCGCCGATGACTACATTTTATAATCTCCCTGCTTTGGGCGCGCCGGTTACCTTGTTTACTCATTTGGTCGTCCGAGAAGATGCACATATTTTATTCGGTTTTTCCACCGAAACCGACCGCTTGATGTTTAGAGCGTTGATCAAGGTCAACGGTGTAGGGCCCAAGCTGGCTTTGACGATTTTGTCCGGTCAAAGCGCCGAAGATTTTCATCGCTGTATTCATAATAACGATACGCAAGCATTGGTACGACTGCCCGGAGTAGGCAAAAAAACAGCCGAGCGGCTGATCATTGAAATGCGTGACCGTTTGCCGGATTTGGGTGATGAGCCCGGTTCAGCCAATAGTCAGGACGCGTCGGTTTTACTACCCGAATTAAAACCCCAGCAAGAAGCGATCAGCGCATTGTGCGCATTGGGTTATAAGCCGGTTGATGCGGCAAAAATGGTGCGTAGCATTCCCGTTGAGGGAAAGACCTGTGAAGCGATAATCCGGTTGGCTCTGCAAGGCGCAAGCCGATGATTGAGGAAGACCGTTTAATCAGCTCTCGGGGGCGTGGCGACGAAGAGCGGGTCGATAGGGCTATCCGGCCTAAAAAACTCAGTGAATATATCGGTCAGCCCGAATTGCGCGCTCAAATGGATATTTTTATTCAAGCGGCAACGAATCGTCAGGAAGCGCTGGATCATGTGCTGATTTTTGGTCCGCCCGGCCTGGGAAAAACGACCCTGGCGATGATTATCGCAACAGAAATGGGCGTCAATATCCGTTGCACATCCGGCCCTGTGCTTGATAAAGCAGGCGACCTGGCGGCTTTGCTGACCAATCTGCAGACACATGATGTGCTGTTTATTGATGAAATTCACCGCTTGAGCCCGGTGGTCGAAGAAGTGCTGTACCCGGCGATGGAAGATTACCAGATTGACATCATGATCGGTGAAGGACCCGCCGCCAGATCAATCAAGCTGGATTTGCCGCCTTTTACCCTGGTAGGCGCGACCACCCGTGCTGGCTTATTGACCTCGCCTTTGCGTGATCGTTTTGGAATTGTGCAGAGGCTTGAGTTTTATACCGTTGATGAGTTGGCAAGTATTGTGGTGCGTTCCGCCTCATTGTTGGGCATTGCCATCGACAATGCCGGGGCTGCTGAAATCGCCCGCCGTGCCCGTGGAACACCGCGTATCGCCAACCGCTTGCTTCGCCGGGTGCGCGATTATGCTCAGGTTAAAGGTGACGGCATTATTAACCAGTCCGTAGCTGATCTCGCGCTGTTAATGCTGAAAGTGGATGCCAACGGATTTGATGCATTGGACCGGAAATTGCTGTTAATGATGATAGATAATTTCAACGGCGGACCGGTAGGACTGGATACACTGGCTGCGGCTATCAGTGAGGAGCGGGGAACCATAGAAGATGTCTTGGAACCCTATTTGTTGCAGCAAGGTTTTATTATGCGTACACCGCGCGGACGGGTTGTTACTCAGAATGCTTATCTGCATTTTGGTCTAAAACCGCCGAAACACCTGGGTGAAACCGATGATGTGTTTACCTAAAATAAGAGTGAAGCGGTTTGTTCGGTTTTTATCCGATGTCATTGAAAAATCAAGTATTGTTCCTATACAATGACCCTACAAAAATTTGAGTGGCCAATTCGTATTTATTATGAAGACACGGATGCGGGTGGTGTGGTGTTTTATGCGAATTATCTGAAATTTTTTGAACGATGCAGAACTGAAATGCTCCGTGCTGCGGGGTTCGAGCAAGATAGTCTCATTAGAAATGAACGGATCATTTTCGTTGTGCGTTCCGTTCAAATCGACTATCTGAAACCGGCTCGTTTTAACGAATTAATCTCGGTTACTGCCGGGATCATTGAGGAAAAGAAAGCCAGTTTGTTGTTTGAACAGCTTATTTATCGAGGTGAAGATGTGTTGTGCAAGGGATTGGTGCGCATCGCCTGTGTTGATCCGGAAACTATGCGGCCTAAGGCCATACCTAAAATTTTAATAGAGCAATTTAAGAATGAATGCTGATTTATCCCTTTTTCATCTAATAAAAGAAGCCAGCTTTTTGGTTCAGATGGTGATGCTGATCCTGGTGGTTGCATCGCTGATTTCCTGGACTTTTATATTTACCAAGCGCAAGGAATTCAACCGCGCCGCGATCATTGCTGATGAATTTGAAGAAGAGTTCTGGTCAGGCGTTGATTTGACCGAGTTATACAAGCGTCTGGCATCCGATGACTTTGAGCCTGAAGGGATAGAAAAATTATTCATGGCGGGCTATAAAGAATTTTCCAGAATGCGCCAAATGGGCGGCATTAATCCTCAGTTTCAGGTGGAAAATGCGCAACGGGCGATGAAAATTGAGTTAAACCGTGAACTGGAGCGACTGGATGAGCATTTGCCGTTCTTAGCCACTGTCGGTTCTATCAGTCCCTATATCGGTTTGTTCGGCACTGTTTGGGGCATTATGAATTCATTCCGCTCTTTAGGTAATGTGCAGCAGGCTACGCTGGCTCAAGTTGCGCCAGGCATCGCCGAAGCGTTGATTGCGACAGCCATCGGTTTGTTTGCCGCGATTCCTGCAGTAGTTGCCTATAACCGTTTTGCGACCAATCTGGATCGTTTGATCGGACGGTATGAATTGTTTATCG
The DNA here is from genome assembly GCF_030651835.1 of Methylicorpusculum sp. Lineage (GTDB taxonomy): Bacteria > Pseudomonadota > Gammaproteobacteria > Methylococcales > Methylomonadaceae > Methylicorpusculum. Next base: position 86,698 of record NZ_JAUSBX010000004.1, read on the forward strand.
ACGAGTTTGTTGTTTTGTTACAGAGGCAGGCACATAGTCAATGAGTAGCAGGCAAAATGGAAGAAGAAAGCCAAAGGCAGAAATAAACGTCGTTCCTTACATCGACGTTACCCTGGTTTTATTGATCATTTTTATGGTCACTGCGCCTATGTTGCAGACAGGGGTGGATGTTGATTTGCCGCAAGCCGAATCCGAAGCGACCGAACAAAAAAATGATCCGCCAATTATTGTGTCGATTGATAAGGATGGTCAGTATTTTGTGGATTTAGGCGGCCAAACCAGTATTCCTGTTGAACCGGAAGAGTTGTTGAGCAAAGTGACAGACGTTTTGCAAAGCAAGCCGAAAATACAAGTATTTATTCGCGGCGATAAGGATGTCGATTATGGCAAAGTCATTACGGCCATGGCGGCCCTGAAAAATGCGGGTGTTCCCAAAGTCGGTTTAATGACGCAGCCTTATCAGCATCAGCAATAAAGTGCATGAATAATACACGCAAATTCGGTTGGCCGTTTACGCTGGCGTTATCCCTGCATCTGTTGCTGCTCAGTGTATTTTTATTCAGTTTCGATTTCCAGGTAACGCCTGAGTCAAATCCAGCGCCTGAAGCTATTGATGCAATTATTATTGATGATGCAGTCATCCAAGCGGAAGCGGAAAGGTTAAAAAAAATCGAGTTAGAAAATCTCAAGCAGGCACAGGCTTTAGCCCGGCAAACGGCTGAACAGGAAAAGCAGCGTGCCGAGAAAATTACCGCTGAAAAAAGAAAATTAGAAGAGGCTGCCCAAAAAGCAGAAGCTGAAAAACTAAAGGCAGAACAGTTGGCAGCAGAACAGCGCAAGCAGCAGGAAGTGGCTAAGCAGAAAACCGAGCAAGCGGCTGAACAAAAACGTAAACAAGAGCAGGATGCCAAGCAAAAAGCGGCGCAAGTTGCCGCAGAAAAACAAAAACAGGAAAAAGCAGCGCAACAAAAAGCAGAAGCTGAAAAAATAAAGGCTCAGCAACTGGCGGCGGAACAGCTCAAGCAGCAAGAAGTGGCTAAGCAGAAAACCGAGCAAGCGGCTGAACAAAAACGTAAACAAGAGCAGGATGCCAAGCAAAAAGCGGCGCAAGTTGCCGCATAAAAACAAAAACAGGAAAAAGAAGCGCAACAAAAAGCAGAATCTGAAAAAATAAAGGCTCAGCAACTGGCGGCGGAACAGCTCAAGCAGCAAGAAGTGGCTAAGCAGAAAGCCGAGCAGGATGCCAAGCAAAAAGAGGCGCAAGTTGCCGCTGAAAAGCAAAAACAGGAAAAAGCAGCGCAACAAAAAGCAGAAGCTGAAAAAATAAAGGCTCAGCAACTGGTGGCGGAACAGCTCAAGCAGCAAGAAGTGGCTAAGCAGAAAGCCGAGCAGGCAGCTGAACAGAAACGTAAACAAGAGCAGGATGCCAAACAAAAAGCGGCTCAAGTTGCGGCAGAAAAACAAAAACAGGAAAAAGCAGCGCAACAAAATGCAGCAGCTGAAAAACTGAAGGCTCAGCAACTGGTGGCGGAACAACGCAAACAACAAGAGCAGTCCAAACTGAAAGCTGAGCAAGCGGCCGCTGCAGCTGCTGAAGTAAAAAAACAAAAAGCTGAACAGGCCGCAGTAGAAAAACGTAAACAGGAAGAAGAGGGCAAGCGTAAAGCGGCAGAGGCTGCTGCATCTGAAAAGAAAAAGCAGGAAGCGTTAGCTAAACAAAAAGCCGAACAGGCGGCCGCAGAAAAGCGTAAACAGGAAGAAGAGGGCAAGCGTAAAGCGGCAGAGGCAGCTGCAGCTGAAAAGAAAAAACAGGAAGCAATAGCCCAGCAAAAAGCTGAACAGGCGGCCGCAGAAAAGCGTAAACAAGAAGAGGGCAAGCGTAAAGCGGCAGAGGCAGCTGCAGCTGAAAAGAAAAAACAGGAAGCAATAGCCCAGCAAAAAGCTGAACAGGCTGCTGCAGAAAAACGTAAACAAGAAGAGGAGGCCAAACGTAAAGCGGCAGAAGCGGCTGCGGCAGAGAAGAAAAAACAGGAAGCAATAGCCCAGCAAAAAGCCGAACAAGCAGCTGCAGAAAAGCGTAAACAGGAAGAAGAAGCGAAGCGAAAAGCAGCAGAAGCAGAAAAGGTACGTTTAGCCGAACTGGCCAAGCAACAAGCTGAAGCCTTACGTAAAGCCGAAGCTGAAAAAGCAGCCGCAGAAGCAGCTAAAGCCGCCGCTGAAAAAGCCCGTCAAGCGGAATTAGCGAAAGCACGAGAAGACATGCTGGCAAAAGCGGCAAAAGAGATCGAGCAAAAGGTTGAGCGAGTTTGGATTCGGCCGGCTTCATCTGATGGTAATTTGAAATGCACTTTGCGAGTCAGTTTGCTTTCTTCGGGCGAGGTGATGAGTGTGTCTATCGTCAAAAGCAGTGGGGATGACATGTTTGACCGTTCGGCTGAAAATGCAGTAAAAAGGGCCTCACCATTGCCAGTGCCCAACGACAGAGAATTATTTAACAGTAAATTCAAGAACTTTGTTTTTGAATTTGAGCCCCATTAATCTGCCCTGATGTGCGGCGAATATTTTACAGAGGTAAAACGTGATTGAATTGATCAGAAAAATTTTATTGGGTCTGCTGCTGGCTGTTTATGCTGTTGCAGCTCAAAGCGAAGAGTTAACCATCAGGATTACTCAAGGCTCTGAAAAAGCGGTGCCTATTGCCATCGTTCCGTTCGGCTGGCAAGGCGCCACTCCTTTGCCGGATGACGTCTCCTCTATTGTTGATGCCGATTTAAATCGTACCGGCTATTTTCGCACGCTAGCCAGAGAGCAAATGCTGACAAAACCAACTCGCCCTGAAGAAGTGGTGTTTAAAAACTGGCAAGTATTAGGGCAGGAATATCTGGTGATAGGGCAGATCACCCCGGAAAGTGGACGTTATAATATCGATTTCCAATTGTTTAACGTGTATAAAAATGAGCCGTTGATGGGCTATAAGATGACCGTACCGTCTAATGAGCTGCGCCGGTCTGCACATCGAATCAGCGATCTTATTTACGAAAAATTAACCGGCAAGAAATCCGATTTCGGTACCCGTATCGCCTACATTACATCGGTTACAGAACCCAACGGACGGAGAAAGTTTAAGCTGCAGGTTGCTGATGCCGATGGCAGTAATCCCAAAACGGTTGCTGCGTCCTATGAGCCTTTGATGTCTCCCGCTTGGTCGCCAGACGGCAAAATGCTCGCCTATGTTTCTTTTGAACGTAAATCTTCAGCGATTTATGTACAGGTGCTGGCGACGGGTAATCGCTCTCGTGTGGCTGAATTTCCCGGAATCAACGGAGCTCCCAGTTGGTCGCCCGATGGCTCCAAGCTGGCTTTGACCTTATCTAAAGACGGTAGTCCCGACATCTACACTCTGAACCTGTCTACGCGCTCACTGACTAAGTTGACCAGCGAATACTCGATTGACACCGAGCCAGTCTGGTCGCCAGACGGTAGTAGTATCGTGTTTACCTCCGATCGAGGTGGAAAGCCGCAACTTTATATGATGCCCGCCCATGGTGGGGGAGCTAAGCGCTTGACATTTCAAGGTGACTATAACGCCGGAGCGGCTTTTTCCAGTGACGGCAGAAACTTGGCGATGGTTCATGGGAATCACGGAGATTACCGGGTCGCTGTAATGGATATGGGCAGCAAGTCGATTAATGTTTTGACGGCTGGCCGCTTGGATGAGTCGCCCAGTTTTTCACCCAGCGGAGGTATGGTGCTCTATGCCTCTCGTCAGGGTGGGCGAGGCGTATTATCTGCGGTTTCGGTTGACGGTCGTACCCATCAAAAATTGACACTGGAAGGCGGTGCGGTTAGAGAGCCTGCCTGGTCGCCTCAGTAGCTTAAGCAAATGGAATAATTTGCCCGGGTTGAAATGAATTTTGCAGTAAAATTAATGACTTACTTTTTTGGAGAACAATTGATATGAAATTTACAAAACTACTTGTTGCTTTAGCGGTGTCCTCGGTGATGTTGTCGGGTTGTAGCTCCGATGCCGAAGAAGGCACTGATTTATTGGATGCAACTCAAGGCGGCACACCTGATGCGTCAAGTTCCGGTTATGGTGCAGGAACCGGTATAACGGGTTCTGAAATCGGCGGATACGGGAGTGGTTCCGATGGTGGTTATGGGAGTGGCAGCTACAATAATCAATTTCCTAATTCGTTTATGGGGCCTGAATTTAGCGATCCTTCCAATCCGCTATCAAAAAGCACTATTTACTTTATGTATGACAGCAGCGACGTTCAGCAGGATTTTATTCCCGTCATTGCGGCCCATGCAAAATATTTAGTCGCTCATCCCAGGGCACGTCTGGTTTTGGAAGGGCATGCTGATGAGCGTGGATCTCCGGAATACAACATCGCTTTAGGAGAACAGCGTGGTAAATCGGTTGCCCGTATGCTGAAAGTTCAAGGTGTTTCAGAAAGTCAGCTTCAAGTGGTCAGCTATGGAGAAGAAAAACCTTCTGCGATGGGAAGTGACGAGTCGGCATGGCAACTTAACCGTAGAGTAGAATTGGTTTATCAGGGGCAATAATGAAATTACGTCTGTTCTTCTTTCTGTTATTTTTTAACAGTGGTGCTGTATGGGCGCAATCGCGCCCTTTGCCGTCTGTCTATGATAATTCAGCTTATCCAGCGGCTAATGCAAGCACAGCAAAACCCTCTTCGACCAACACGCTTTACGAAGTGCTCGGTCGAGTAGAGCAGTTGCAGGCGGAAGTGCAACAATTAAGGGGTATTGTTGAAGAACAGGCGTTCACTATTACCGAGCTGAAAAAACGGCAAAATACGATCTATGACGATCTTGATCAACGTATGCAGTCGCTGGAAACCTCAGGATCAGCGGGTTCGGCGGAAAAGGCTGCTCCTGCACCAGAAGCCCAGCCTCCTGCCGCCAGTGCAACTCCCCCAGCAGCTGTTCCGGTAATTCCTGCCCAGCCTGCAGTTACTGCGCAAGCACCGGTTAAGCCGGCAGTATCAGCTACTGAAGCGGTTCCTGCACCTGCTGCTTCCGCTGCAGCTGTGAGTGGTAAATCCAGGAAAGAGCGCTATCAAGAAGCTTACGATACGCTGAAAGACGGGCATTACAGCCAGGCTATTACCGCTCTTAATGCGTTTCTAAAAGACTATCCTGCCGGAGAGTATTCTGATAATGCCCAATATTGGTTGGGAGAGGCTTACAAGGTCAACCAGGAAGTCAGTTTGGCTCGCGAAGCATTCAGTAAAGTCGTTTCAAACTATCCGGCCAGTCCGAAAGTGAGTGATGCTCTGCTTAAATTAGGCTATATCGAGTTTGAGCAAAACAATAAAGCGAAAGCCGGTGAGTATTTTTCACAAATTACCACGCGTTTTCCCGGAACCACGGCAGCCCATTTAGCGGCTAAAAAAATGCAACAAATTGAAAGCGGTGCGCCCTAAGCGTGAGTTCATTAAAAATCACTGAAATTTTTTATTCCCTGCAAGGTGAATCAAATACGGTAGGTTTGCCTACCGTATTTGTTCGCCTGACCGGCTGTCCTCTGCGTTGTGTTTATTGTGATACTGCTTATGCTTTTACCGGAGGCGAAAGGCTGACTATTGATGACATCATCAGTCAGGTAGAAAGCTATAGCTCTCGTTTTGTCACTGTCACCGGCGGGGAACCGCTGGCTCAAGCGAATTGCAATAAGTTGATGACAAAACTACTTGATAGAGGCTTTGTGGTATCGCTTGAAACAAGCGGGGCGCTTGATGTTTCCGGCGTGGATCCGCGAGTTGTGAAAGTCATGGATCTTAAAACCCCCAGTTCCGGCGAAATCTCAAAAAATCGTTATGAAAATATTGATTATTTGAGTTCATCGGACCAAGTCAAGTTTGTCATTGGGGACCATTCCGATTACGAGTGGTCCAAAGACATCATGATGCAATATCGCTTAAATGAACGCTGTGACGTGCTTTTTTCACCGGTTATGGGGGAACAAAACCCAACCGAACTCGCCGAAAAAATTCTACAAGATCGATTGCCTGTCCGCTTCCAAATACAGCTTCACAAACTGTTATGGAATGATGCGCAAGGAAAATAATCATGCAACGTAAAGCAATCATTCTACTGTCCGGTGGACTGGATTCAATCACCGTTTTAGCTATGGCTAAAAAACAGGGTTATCACTGTTATGCCCTGAGTTTTGAATATGGACAAAGGCATAATGCCGAACTCAATGCTGCACGAACCATCGCTGTTGAATACGGTGTAGTTGATCACAAAACAATTAATATCGATCTGGGTGCCATTGGCGGCTCGGCATTGACCGATGAACATATTGCCGTTCCCACTTCGCTTCAGGAAGGCATCCCGGTAACCTATGTCCCCGCACGCAATACCCTGTTTTTATCCTTTGCTCTAGGATGGGCCGAGGTGCTCGGTTGCTCGGATATTTTTATCGGTGTGAATGCAGTTGATTATTCAGGGTACCCGGATTGTCGGCCCGAGTTTATAGAAGCCTTCCAAAAGCTGGCTACTCTGGCTACTAAATCCGGCGTAGAGGGGCATCCCATTCGAATCCATACTCCACTTATTACGCTTAGCAAAGCCGATATAATCAAAAAAGGAATTGAATTAGGTGTGGATTATCAGCAAACCGTCTCATGCTATTCTGCATCAAAATCTGGATTAGCTTGTGGAATATGCGATGCTTGCCGATTGCGAAAAAAAGGATTTGAAGAAGCAGGCGTGTCTGATCCGACTCGTTATCAATAGTAGTAAAAAAATGTTGCAAGAAGAAAATAAATCATTATAATAGGCAATCTTTGTTGGGTCGTTAGCTCAGCCGGTAGAGCACCGCACTTTTAATGCGATGGTCGTGCGTTCGAATCGCACACGACCCACCATCAAATCATAGATAAATCAACCAGTTAGCTTTTTCGGGAAGCTGGTTTTTTTATGTCTGCTATTTATCAAATTACCCAATGGGTAAATCATGATGCTAACCGCAACATGGTCACCCCTTCTATCTTAGTCAATTTCTCCACTGCGATCAGAAGTTCCTCAACCTCTGCTGGTGAATAATGAATCGTAATATCACCGTCTATATGGTGCATCAATACCTTTCGAGTTTCTAATGGCACCCCTGCCAACCGCAAACGCCTAGCAAAGGTATGCCGCAAATTGTGTGGTCCCGACAGCACATCTGAACCGACTGGCAACTCTGCTCTTACCCAAGCCTTTTTCCATGCAGTATTGTGCATCCGATCGACTGGCTTGCCGCGATATCCAAATACGTGAGTGTTTTGCATGCCTCGTCGACTCTCGATGACATTCTGGGCCACACTATTCAGCACGATCAGGCACGCAGTTTCATTCTTGGTAAATTCACCAGGCACCAGAAAAATTGATGATTCAATTTCTGGAATTCGAATTTCCCATTCCCAACGCAACTCTGCCACAATGTTTTCTCTCGCTCCAGCATGCAATGCAAATAGAGCCATTTCAGCAAGATGATTAGGCAGTTCATGCAAAAACTTATGTTGCTCATCAATAGAAAGCGGATAGGGTTTTGCGGCATCCTTCCAATCAGGCATCCTTAACAATGGAGCGCTCGGCAACCAAGATTGATTATCCATGTCACGCCACACTCGAGAAGCCAGGGTCAATATTCTTCGGACAACCGCCAGTTCTCGAGTCACTGTTTTGCTCTTGATACCCAACGCCTTGCGATGATCAATGTACGGCTGAAGGCTACCTTGATGCACTTGGTCCACCCTCAAATGTCCAATCCAAGGATCAAGGTTGGCAAGACATGTAGCATCCCGATCAATGCTTGACTTAGTTTCCTCCATCAAATATTTCGTTGCAGCTTCACGAAATAATTTACGATCAGGGGTCGAAGCAACAACTTTTGCTTGGGCTATGGCCCTGTGATATTCCGTTTCTGCTTCTGCTTGCGTGCTTGCTGTAAAGCGGTGGCGAACTCTGCCGATCCCGTCGATGCGTTTGTCAACCGCACCTTTTCCTGTTTTTTTGTCCCAGTACAAACCTGGGAGTTTGTTTCTTGCCATGATGGTTGCTCCTTAACCCTCACGTTGCGGGTTTTATATTCATCTAAAGCGTGATCCAGGTCAAGTCGATCAAAACCAATGCCTTGGTTGCCCATTTGAATTTCGGGAAGATAAGGACGAATTTCACGATCAAACAAGGTCCGCCCCATACCCGCGTAATACTGCGCTTCCGGTAGTCGTAGGATTCTTGGGGGGTAGTAATTCGTCATTTTTATAAATTCCGCCAATCATGCAAGATATCTTGTTGCATCATCCTAAAAAGAGCAGTTCAAACTTGCTAAACTATCTCAAGTAATTGATATAAATTGAGAATGAGGCGCTTATGCAAGAGATCATGACTCACCCATTGGGTGATGGCCAATCAAAAGCATTGATACCCTTAGCCGAACCCGTAACGGTCGACACATTTGGCGGGCGGATTCATGTCGAATGGAATCCGCAAGCGGCCGTAACGCCGTTGGGGCAGTTGCCGTTTTTTATCGACTACCTGCACGTCAGTGGCTTGTTTGACGAGTGGGTGTCGAACTGTCCGTTACAGTGGACGAGTCCGAATGCCCCGACTAAAACCGATGTTTTAGGTACGGTGCTCTTGTCGGTGCTGTCGGGCCATCAGCGTTATGCCCACATCAACGCCTTACGCGGCGACGGCGTCAATCCCGGTTTATTGGGCATGAGCAAGGTGGTCAGCGAAGACTCGGTGCGGCGCAGCTTCAGCAAAGCGCCGGAAGAGGAAGTCATTCCTTGGTTACAAGGAAGCCTTCAGCGAGTCTATACACCGGTGTTGAGTGAGCCTTGGATTCTGGATGCGGATACCACGG
>NZ_JAUSBX010000154.1 GCF_030651835.1 Methylicorpusculum sp.
AAGGGGGATTAGCAAGATAAGAGGCCAGTTTATACGTAAAAAGTTACAAAACTCCGGCATAACATATAAATATTCGAATATTCTAATGCTTTTTCGAAAAAATAATCCTTCTCTCTATGCTATTCTCGGACAGGCTCCTAGTCTGTTTGCTTCATGTGTAGTATCAAGAAAAGTAACCTCACGGGTACATCGATTCATAGTCGTTTCATTTGTTATCCCCCAAATTCTATCCATGGCTAAATTATTCCCCTCATCGTGAACGACAAATTGAAGGCGTGACACTATCTTGGGGTTATCATGAAAAAATGAAACTGTTTTTGGTCTATTGGTGCCAGATTCAAACTCCTAACAAGTTAAATTCACCCCGATTGAAACACACCTGGATTATGCTCAATATAATCTATAAAGTTACTGGCTTTTAGAGGGTAAAGCGGTTTATCACATTTCTTTTCCTGAGCAGAAAAGGTAGTTCCTGATAAAACCATCATCAATATAGTAGTAAAAAACCCAATATGCTTTTAAACATTGTTTTGCATTCCTTTAATTATCACAACCTTGTCTGCAAATTCTACGATCTTCTCTTTCGTCATCTAAGCAAGCGACTGGATCGTTCACGGAAGAGTCAGAGCAAAAGGTTTTCATAATCGTATATTGGCTATCGCAACCATCTAAACAAATTGTTCTTAAGTGTCTTGATGTTTGCTCATAATGTTTTTCTAGGTAGTTAGTACTCTCATCACTCTCTGCTGCAAAGACGCAAGGCGTAGCCAAAACATGCGGAAGAAGAACCAATAAAAAATATGAACGTATTTTCATTCATGTCACCTTTTAATTAAATTGTATTTCTCAACGACGAGGAATGTGAAGATCATTCCTAATCAGGTCGATTTTAAATTTTGATTTAACGACAGCTCCATCTTAAAATCGACATCGGGTCAATCGCATCACCCATATGGGTGATGAATAAAATTGCGTTTTGGGGCAACTTCATGTCTGAAGAATCATTGGATCACGTTATTAACGCCCTATATGAAGCTGTTCTCGAGCCCGATAAATGGCAAGAGGCTGTCGGTTTGTGTGGTCAATTTGCTGGGGGTATTGATGCGCAAATGTTAACCATCGACAAAATTCAAAATCGAGTGCTCTTTGCCGTGATAGCCGGAGAGGCCTTTCCTTTGCAATTTAATCTCGATTATGAGCAGCACTATGTCAAGATAGATCCACATGTAACTCTGCTGCGTAACGCGAAAGTCCATGAGTGGAATTTTTGCCAGCGAACGATATTCCCCGGTGTAGTCAATAGGAGTGAGTTTTATCAGGATTTTTTACTGCCCCGAGGCCTTGGCTACGCGCTGCTGGCGGTGGTCGACGAAGATGAAAGTAGCATGACGTCTTTTGTTGCCATGCGGTCAAATGAGATGCGACCCTTCGATTCCGACAATAAAATGGACGCGTTACGATTTAGTTCGCATCTGCAACGAGCAATACGGATGCAGCAAAAAATGACAGGTTTGCTAAACCAGGTCGACTTAGGTGCTATGGCTATTGATGCATTGTCCGTGGCGATATTGATAGTGGATGATTCAGGCAGAATTTTGCATCTCAATCAGAAAACGGAAGAGTTGTTTAAAGCCCCTGCCTCCGGTCTAAAAAGCCGTTTTGGATGCATCACGACTACTGAGCAAAACCAAAAGCACAAATTGAACAAATTGATTTTCGATGCTACTCGAACGCCTGCCGTCGGAGGAGCTATGGAATTGGGTTTAGCCGAACCAAGACATCTTTATGTAATACCGTTGTCTGCCAGTTCTCCATTTATCCGAGATTGGCAAAGACCCCTTGCTTTAGTTGTAGTGACCGATAATCGAAACAATTTGTCAGCACTGACCTTAACAGGACGACTTTATAATTTAACTCAAGCTGAATTGCGAGTTGCGTCTGCACTCTTGGCTGGTGATTCACCAGAAGAATACGCGTTAGAATTCGGTGTAAAGCTAAATACGGTTCGAACTCAGCTTAAAAGTTTGTTTTCAAAAACGGGAACGCGCAGGCAATCGGAATTAGTGGCTGTTTTAGGTCGAACGCCTCCGTTAAAAAACGGCGATTAAATTCATTGTTATTGATTTGTTTTTCATCTGTTCAGGCCTGAAGATTTAACAAAAAGAGTTGTTCAGGTCTTTCAATCGGAACGGGAGTTCATAGCTATTACCATTACAAACAGTGGGTCACATGCTTTTTGAAAGATGCGTAGTAAAGTAAACAAGGCCATAAATCCAGATGCTAAGATCATAGTTACGCTTTTTTCCTTTCAGTAGGAACATTCAACAGCAGGTATCAAGCTTTCAAGTGTCATTAGCCTGTAATTATTGATGGATCGCTATAATGGCCGAACTAGCTCTGTCAGAATGGAAGGAGCAAAAACACCCCTTATGCAGTCAGTCGATTCTACCGTTTCAATGGTAGCTATTTGAACATTGTCCGTCATTTATACTGATCACTGATGATATCTGTGATCACTTAACACCATTAAAACTTGGTCTATTATTGCTATCAGAAACTGAATTAATCAAAACGAATATGCTCATTCGGTTCACTAACTTTATCTTCTATACTAACTTTTAAATAAACACGGAAAGTGAGCATGCAAACTTCGGATCGTGTAGGCATCTTTGTAGACGTTGAAAACTTAACCCAATGGATAAAACAGGACGGACTCGAGCAATTGATAGAAGAACTAACTTCAATGGGGACTATCATAGTCAGAAGGGCTTACGCCAAGTGGACTGAGCCAAACGTTATGCCACATCAAAACATTTTAAATCGCCTCGGATTCGAGCTGATCCACACTTTCCATCCTGTTGGAGGCAAAAATGCGGCCGACATACAGATTGTAGTGGACGTGATGGAATACGCTTGGCGCGATTCCGACCTACGATGGATAACTTTAGCTACTGGCGATTCTGATTTCAGTCCTTTGTTCAGGAGACTAAGAGAGATGGGGCGTCAGGTTATTGGTGCTGGCCCTCGATCGGCGCTCAGCGAATCAGTCAAAAGCTCATGCTCACGCTTTATCTATTTGGATAGAGAAAAACAAATTGAAAAAGCAGACGACGCTACTCGGGTTTCAGTGTTTGACGATGCAGCAGATTTATTAGAAAAAGCACTGGCTACTTTTGACGAACCCGCCGTTTGTTCGGCATTGAAGGCACGGATGACAAATATAGACAGTGCTTTTGATGAAAAACAATTAGGCTTCAAAGGATTCAATGATTTTGTCAAACAAGTGGATACTGTGAAATTAAGTTATAGCGGGAAAGCTTGGTTAGTTACTTTTAAGTCTAACGAACCAATTTCTCCAGTTCACGCAGCTAAAATTCCAGAAGAGTATGATACTTCAAATCTTATTGATCGCTACCGCTCAATATTGAGGAGTAAAGGTTGGCGTTCAGTACCTCTTTCAGCAGTCGAAGAATGCTATCAACGATTATTGGGTGTCGGCGCTATGACTCGTCCCGATATGGCAGAGCTAATTATTTCATCTGGAACCCCAACAAAACTGACCTCTGCCGATGTAAAAAAAGTAACTAGTATGTTTTTCAAAGCGAACTTATTAGTAAAAATCGATAATCAACATGGCCCAGATGGTGAAGAAAACTACTGGATATTGAAATCAATACCGTTAGAACAGGTAGTGTACGCAATTGATCGTGCGATGATCTCTCGTTTGATATCAGGTTTACAAGAAGCCGCTATGCCATTAAAGAAGGAATTTACCCCTGCATTATTGTTGAAAAATAGATCAATGCAGGAACTTGATAAACTGATTAATGAAGCTAAACAGGTCGTACGTCAATAAGAGAGGGCGAGGGTAATCATTTATCGGAACCAATGATCGGCAGTTTAACGTCCATCTGTGAACGCCTAAAAAAATCGATATTACTCAGCAAATGACCGTTCCCTTTTATATTCTGGCCCAACCTAAACACTTCTTGGGATTTTCCAGTATCAGTGTTCAAATTAATCAGAATACGCACTTGTCAGACGGCTATCGGGAATCGAAGGCCTCTTGGCTGAGTGTCTTACAGGATATTCAAGCACGTGGCTCACAGGAAGCGCCGAAACTGGCCACGGGTGACTGCGCAGTGGGTTTTTGGGGAGCATCAACTATGGCTTGGCCGACGACACAGCATCAACGTTGCTGGGTGCACAAGATGGCGAATGTATTGGCGGCGCTGCCTGATTCGACGCAAGGCAAGGCCAAAGGTGGGATGAAAGAGATATGGATGGCAGAAACTAAAGCCCAGGCCCATAAAGCCTTTGGCACGTTTTTGCTCGACTTTGAAGCCAAGTATCCCAAGGCGGTGGGTGTGTTGGAAAAAGACCGGGAGTCATTGCTGGCTTTTTATGACTTTCCCGCCGAGCATTGGATACACATTCGCACGACCAACCCGATCGAATCCAGCTTTGCCAAGATTAGCCATCGGACCACGCGCACTAAAAACTGCGTTTCGCGCAGTACCTTGATGGGGTTGGTGTTTCAATTTGCGCTGACGGCCGAGAAGAGTTAGCGCAAGATACAGGGTTTTAAACGAATACCGGAAGTGATTGAGGGTATCCGTTTCCAGGACGGCATTGCCATTATCACGGAGGCAGAGAAAAAAGAAGAAACACAGCAGATGGCCGCCTAATTCAAATGGGTCATACACCATATTTGACTATAGCTCCGATTCTCAATGAAATCGAAACTGGCCGATATGGCTCCGCCACCATTTCAGACATTCATAATCTATTGAGGATTTTAAGCGTCAATCTGACCGTGGCAAGGTCATAAGCTTCTGAAAACTTAGCGCATACTGTTTCGTTTATTTCGATTGTGCATAATGGTCTGTGACTTTTTTCATACGGATTAGTGGAATACAAGCTATTTCCAATCATGAAAATCATACAAAACGACCTACGCATTCAAAATAGCTGAAAAATAGATGTCTAACGACTGATAAGCGCAAACTGACAAGACTAGAGAAAACAATGAATACTAAAGAAAGTCCAGGCCTTCCTACGGATGCCGAAGTTTCGTTAGCAAAGGAAAGCAGCCGATTGCTCTCCTTGTACTTGAGCACTCAAGAAGAATCGCAATCGATCAGAGTTATTGACCAAGCAGGTGAACATGAAGCGGTCAGAATTCCCACCGCCGCATTTCGCTTGTTGATCGATGTGTTGTCCGAAATGGCTCAAGGCAATGCAGTCAGTATGATTCCTGTGCATGCGGAACTCACCACACAAGAGGCGGCTGACATGCTCAACGTTTCCCGTCCGCATCTGATCAAATTTCTCGACAGCGGCGTGATTCCTTTTCACAAAGTAGGCACCCATCGTCGTGTGCGTTATCTCCATTTGGTAGATTACAAAGCGAAGGTCGATTCGGAACGATTAGCAGCGTTGGAAGAACTGTCAGCCCAGGCACAAGAACTCAATATGGGTTATTATTAAACAACCACCTAATTTAGCAGGTGGTTGTTTAGTCGCTCGGCAAAAATGCGGATGAGTTTTATATTGATGATAGAATTTTCCAAGCCGCAGAAATCGGTCGAATTCATGCGAAAGCAGCATGATTTTTGGCGAAGGTATTGTAAGTAATGTGCAGGTTACTGATCCATTAATGGTGGATTACCTGCATGACGAAATAGCTGATATGACAGATGATCTTAACCCAGGCGTCCGATTGCCTGAGTATGTTGCGTTAGCCGAGAAAGTAGCGAAGATGTCCACCGGCGAGAAATATGCGATCTTGGAAAAGATAAAACGATGACATGAGCGGTATCAATAAAAAACTAAAAAAGGGGTTGTGACGATCAATTTGTCGTCATATAAAATAATCACAACTCCTCTTCGTCGACCTCAAAAGATGCAAAATCCGGAACGCGATGCTGCATTGATGCAGGCCAATTAATCCGATCGGTCACCGTCAGATAGATTCTGATTTCTTCAGCCGTCAATTCCAGTTGCTGAAATTCAGCAGTGCCTATGACGGCGATACGCGCTGGGATAATTGACGAGACAGAATCACTTTGAGGCATCGGACTTCACATTGCCTTCATTAAGCGTCACGTTAAACCTTGCGATCCCGGATTATCATTAGGCGCAAACTACCGGGTTTGGAAAAGCGGGGAATTGCCGGTAATCTACTTGCATAATTTCATCCTGAATAGAGTTTTCTGCGTTGACAATGCCACTTATCGCGCTTTTCCCTCCGACAAGAAGCACTATCTAAACCTTCTTGTTAGTCGGGGTTAACGGTTTAGCCCATTCTACAAAGTCTAATGGTTTCGGAATATCCACTCCCGAGGTGCAATATTTAATAAGGTCATCTTTTGTGACATAGGCAACGCCGCTGATATTTAAAGGGATTGGTTTTTTTTGTTCCCGAAGATAGTCCCAAAGATTCGACGCTTCCTGATATGCGCTGTCGTAGTCCAGCACTTGGCCTGTGTTTTTTTTGAAATATTCAACTATTAAGGGGGCGAAGGTTTCCGCGAAGTCGTCCACGCTACCCATTTTTGCGGTTCTAAAGTCTCGCCTTAAATCAGGGTTTTTGTAGGTTAATCCTTCGTAAAGCTCTTTCATGGTTTTAATGCTCTAGTTTTATTTTAATCTTAAGATTTAACAAGGCAAAAAGCCAGAAAAAGAAGAGGTCAGGCAGCTTTGCCCCCCTTGCCCGTAAAGGTGAAGGCTTCGCCCCGAACACGAAAAGATTTCACACCTGTCCGCTTGTGGCCGTTCACCACTTTCTTAGTTGATATGAGCCAAAATCGGGATTAGGGAAAACAATACAGGTATATTGAATTGTATCATTGCAATCCCAAGCCCTCTAATGGTGTCTAACATCTGCCCAAATACCGGATACAAAAACCGTAAGGAATGGCAGTTTGTTTCCAGGTTTTGATCCAAAAGTTCTTCAGCCACTTTTTTCTGTCGCAGGTATTAATCAGAATCAAGCAACTTCAAAATTTTAAATTTCTGAAGCCGTTTGGAAGTTTCAATCTGTCATTTTGTTCAATAATCGCTCTCTAATGAGACAAAAGTTTGTATTAGAATTAGGATTGGATTGATAAGATAATTTTATTGCGCAACCGCCGAATGGTCATTTTGGCGGTATCAGTACACAAAATTTTAATTCTCGTAGTGATTCCTTAGTATTCGTATATTTTTTTGCTGATCTTTAGTAATATCTTTTACGTACATTTTTGGAGCATTTTCACGAGGATATATCATTTCAAGTATTTTTTCTTTTTCATATGATATTATGTTAGATGGAATACCTTTAATATTTCTATATACCCCATCGCATTTGATTTGTAAGTTTTCTTTTATTAGTGAATAAATATCTTCCCCATTAGGAATAGATATAATTATGTCATGTAATAAATTTAATCCAAGAAAAGTTATATACTGTTTTTTTACCTCATGAATTCTATCCTCATATTTCCAAAAATTTATTTCTTCATGTTTGCTTAAATGTTGATCATCTCTTGAATATTCATCATAATATTTATATTTATTTATATATTGAAAATCATAATCCTTATCTGTTTTCTCTATAAAAATCTGTTTATTTTGAAATAGTTGACATCCAAAAAAAACTATAGAAAATTTATCTAAGTCTATATTCGAGTCCCAGTATTCTTCATTTTTAAAGAATGACGTGCTATTATCTATCGACATTGATTTGATATGTAAAGAAATTATATCATACAATTTTTTTCCTTTATTTGCGTCAGAGTTGTCGGAAATATTATGGAAAGCACCCCACTGTCTTATTGCTTTTATTGTCTCATGCACGCTATTTTTACTTTTCTCTTCATAAAAAGAGCTTAAAATAGGGTCTGATTGAAGTAATATGAAAGAATTTTCAAGTCTTTTTAATTCCTCAAAATATGCACTGTTATTTAATTCTGATTTTACATAAATATAAAAACTAGAGTAAGCATCATCCCTTTCTTTATTATTACAATAGTCTTTTGTAAAATATGTCACTAAATCATCATAGGCACCGAAAAATGAATTTGATAAGTCAATTAGTCTGCTTATACTTATTGATATATCAGAAAAAACTTTGTAATAGTTTTCGTATTTATTTGAGAATATTATAATATTATCCCGTTTATACTCATTTTCAGTTATTTCATAAGCGACCTTGGCAAGGGTAAGAGCTAATAATGTGCCAGCAACAGCAATAGGTACGCCTATTACCGAATTAAATAAATCTGGAATATTAGAAGTAGAATCTATATTAATACCGTAAGGCATTGTCCCTTTTAGCTTTGCTAACTCTATGAAGAGATATATAAAGATAAGAACAGAAAGTAGAAATATAGTGGTTGTTTTTAACAAATTTTTTATTATTGAATTCATTTTATTTAAATTCTCGTTTTATTATATAACCTCTTTGGCAAATCAGCTGGCCATGCTTTTCTGCCCATTAAAATCATTGCATGTTAAATCTGTAACTCTTTCCATAACTTGCCAATAATCACTTCAGAAGCATCATCCGGATGAACAGAAAAGTATAAAGCTCCGGGATGTAGAGTCTGGTTACAGGAATCAAGCAGTTTGCTTCCTTGTTCGTGCAGCCCGAAAGCATTCCGGATCGTCGTGCCAAGATTAAAGTGCAAATCGATCAGACCTTCCTCCGGCATTACCGAAATAGCCAATTTTTCCTCACCGCTCAGTAATTCCATGAGCCGATCGACGGCTTCCGCAACTGTTTCTGGATACCTGGAATTGTCCTGCAAAAATGTTGGCCAGTTATTAGACATTTTAACTGGATGCCAGTAGGGAAGGGCGGTTGAGGGGTAATGTGACAAATTAAAGACAGGGTTATCCACAGATTTTGGGGATAACAACATGGCTTCTATTCAAATTCATCATGAATTGTTTTAGCATCTGACGAGACATCATTATTTAGCTCTATCCAGAGTTCGTTCAATAGCCTTTCGTAGTCTGTTCGCAACTTGCCAAATGAAACATTTCCTTTAATCATGGTCGAGAGAACACGCCTCATAGCTTTGTACTTCAGGGTTGATTGAATTGCTTGTTTAAAATATTCGTCCCATAACTCATGGAACTCGCTTACACCAGAGCTGGAAGAAATATTTAACTTATTTGTGCAAAACCATTCATCAAAACATTGGTACCAATACTGTTCAATGTTAGACCAGTTTGGATCGCTCGGGTGAATGTCCATGTCATGTTTAAAAAAGCGATCGGGTATGTTCTGGCGAATAACTAAATAACGACTCCTGAGTTCTAAATATAATTTTGCCTTGTCAACTTCCTTTATTCGTTGAGCATTGTTTTTAGACAAGAAGTAAGCGAACCATGCAGCGATTGCCGAAACTGTCCAAATAATTTCTTTGAATTCAATGTCCATAAAAATCACCCCCTAGAGAAGTTGGATTTAAGTTTAGACGGAACACATATCAGCAACACCACTAAACAAATGTTCACAATAAAAAGCGGCTTCAAAGTTGATTGATCTACTGTTTTTGCTTCGGTGTCATTGTTATCTATCCTTTTCTATCTGTGATAAAGGACATTATCATAGATAGGAAAGGTATAAAAATCGGAGTTGGGAATTTATAACAATTACGCCCCGATCACCCGGTTTGTGAGAGCAAGAATCAGTTGGTTGGAAAGGCTGCCGAATTTCACAAAGCCGTGATGGTGATAAAAGGATACTGCTTGATCATCCTTGGCATCCACCACAAGTGCGAAGACTGCCACT
>NZ_JAUSBX010000155.1 GCF_030651835.1 Methylicorpusculum sp.
CCGGCAGGGATTGCCGGGGTCCAGAAGCCATGGATGGCGTTGGGCTTTCACATCCTTGTGACCTGGATTCGCTTACGCGGTCTAACGGCTCCGGCAATCCATGCCGGAATGACGGTGTTGATTTACTTTCAACTACTAACGCAAACATAGCTATGATGAAACTCCTATCCGTTGAATGGACCCGTTTTCGCCGTAATCCTCTGAATATCTGGATCATCAGTTTGTTTCTTTTATTGTTGACGATTAGTGCTATTTGGTCTGGGCTTGCCGCACGGGAATTCAGGGCCAAAGCCAGTATGCCAGTGGCCCAACAAGCAGCGACAAATCAGGCTGAAATGCATGATGCGCCCAAGATGTCTGAAGACGCCCCGAAATCTACGGCTTATGCCGCCAGCTCTGCAAAAGAACCCTTGCGATTACCGGCATTGGGCGGCTTGGTACTGAATGTCAGCCAGATGGACTTGCTGAGCCCCACCATCAAAATTTCGACCAGTAGCCGCCATACCGATGGCAGAACCAGTGATCAGTTGTTCAATCCGTTGATGCATGAGTTCGGTTTACTGGATTTTGCCACGGTGTTTGCGCTATTGACGCCATTGGCGATCATTGCCTTAACATACGGTTTGGTTCAGGAAGACCGGGAGAGTGGTGTATGGCGACTGGTTTGTACGCAAACCCCCCATCCTTGGCGATTGGTATTCACCGCATTGACCCTGCGCTATGGACTGCTGCTATTGATTGGCACGACGGCATCCGTGCTCGCATTTTTGCTCGACCCGGAGTCAACCGGCATTGCGGCCGGACAGTGGCTGCTTATGTTGGCTGTCTACAATTTAGTCTGGCTCAGTATCGCCGGATTGTTCACGCTTCTGCAAATTTCCTCGGGCGCGGTGGCTATCGCCATGCTGGGAACCTGGTTGTTGCTTACTTTTGGTGTACCTGCAGGTATAGGCTGGGCGGCTGACCGGTCATCACCCATGCCGTCACGCATGAAAGCCATTCTTGATATTCGCCAATTTCAGGAACAAACCAATCAACAGCGAGAATCCTTGCTAACCGGCTGGTTTCAAGCACATCCAGAAATAAAAGTAAACGGGCCGTTAAAAAGCCTACCCAGAGAAATCAACGGCCTGCCTGCAACCTTGCAACTTGATAGCCGAATCCGGCCTTTAATGGTTCAATTTGACGAGGCCCGCAAGCATCAGTTTGAATTTATGGAGCGTTGGTCCAGCTTATCGCCATCCTTAGGGGTAATTCTCCTGTCGGATAGGTTGGCTGGTATCGATGCACCGCGTTACGCTGATTTCGTTCAAGCGGTGAATCGATTCGAAGATCAATGGCGCGGTTTCTTTGTACCGCTGATCATGGCTAGTGCTCCCTGGTCAGAAGATCAGCAAAAAGCTCTTCCTCTGTTTATTGTAAGCACCGACGATAACTCGTCAGCTAGTTTAAGCTTGTCGATATCGCAATTAAAAATTGCATTGATTCTGCTGCTATTGCTGTATGGATTGCGCGGTCGCTTTGCTAAAATATAGGCTACAACTCACTGCTCCATGCCAACGATTAAGAGATTCATAACCGTTGTTGGCATGGCCGGACTTGATACCGATAATTTGCTGGGTATTGCATTTATGGTTGAATTTGCCAATATTAAAAGATTATTAAACGATTACTTAGTTAGTCTTAGCATAAACAATTTATCCCTAATTTTATATCACAGCTTTACTTGATGACCTTAATATGCCAAATGAGTTAACACAAATTATAGGAAATTGCGCACAGGTATCTTCGCTCGGATTCGCTGTTATTAACGAGAGCGGAGTTCTTGTGTGCGCTAACCCTTCATTTTGTGAAATGTTTTTTATTACATCACCCGAAGCTGCGGCCGGATGTGCTCTGGCTGAACATGTTTCGTCGCGTTTCTATTCAATTAACGCTGATTTATCCAAAGCATTTACCTGCCCTGCCCCGGACATTATTGAATTGCGCCTTGAACGCAGCTCGGAGCCACTGACAATGCATATTGCCGCTGGCAATGATTTGCGGATGCTGACAGTCAATCGAGTTTCAAAACCACTGGTAGATAAAAAATTGCCAAATAACGCATACCAAGATCCTCTAACGGGCCTTGGCAACCGGATGTTGTTAAACGATCAGATAGCAAACTGGCAACCAAGTGGCCCCGAGTCCTTATCACTGGCTGTGATCATGATTGACCTCGACCGCTTCAAGAAAATCAACGATACGCTGGGGCACGGTGCAGGCGATACCTTATTAAAGCTGGTTGCCAAGCGGATACTCTCCGCCACACGCGACAATGATACTGTGATTCGGATGGAGGGTGACGAATTCGTGGTACTGCATACGATAGGCTTCCAGCCCATCGGCGCAATATCGGTCGCAAAGCGTATTGTCGAACTCATGAGTCGTTCATTCCTAATAGAAGGTCAACAGACCAATATAGGCGCAAGCGTCGGCATAGCCGCACTTAATCACGGCACCGATAATATTGCCGATTTACTAAAGCACGCAGATCTCGCCCTCTACGCAGCCAAAGCAGCCGGTCGTGGCATCGTCAAATTCTTTGAACCGGCACTCGCACAACGGGCAATGGACCGGCGCAATCTCGAAATCGATTTGAGTCGAGCCTTAGGACTGAAAGAATTTGTTTTAATGTATCAACCCCAAGTCAATATGGCAGACGGCACTTTGCAGGGCTTTGAAGCGCTGATTCGCTGGCATAATCCAAAACGCGGCCTCGTGTCACCGGCAGATTTCATTCCATTAGCCGAACAAACGGGTGAAATCAATGCTATTGGTGAGTGGACTTTGCGCACGGCCTGTAAGGAGGCGATGAGTTGGGACGGCAATTTCTCAGTAGCAGTCAATGTATCGCCGATTCAGTTCGAAAACGAGAGTATCGTCGACATTGTTAGAAATGCTCTTATAGCCACTGGGCTAGCACCTGAGCGGCTTGAACTCGAAATTACCGAAGGCGTCATGATGAAGGACTATGAGACTGCGCAGAAGCATCTTTGGGCTATCAAGAAAATGGGGGTGGGTATTGCAATGGACGACTTTGGCACTGGCTATTCTTCACTCAGCTATCTAAACAGCTTCCCATTCTCCAAAATCAAAATAGATCAATCCTTCGTGCGCGGAGAAAGCTCTCCAAAATCACGTGCATTGGTTCAGGCAATTATTAGTCTGGGTGCAAGCCTAAAAATGACCATTATTGCCGAAGGTGTGGAGACCAAAGAGCAGTTTGATGAGTTGGCTGCCGGGGGGTGCCAGTCTGCACAGGGTTATCTTATTAGCCGTCCTATTGCCACTCCGGCGATTGCCGGATTTATCTCGGATCTAAAAAACAAACCACGTTAAAGGGTGAAAACAATGAATGAGCCACTTTTTCGACTAATATACATCAGCCGTAACGAAATATCAGGTGACGAAGCAACCTTAAATCGCGAAATTGACCAAATTCTGGCAAGTTCCCGAGTAAAAAATCCAATTGAGAACATCACGGGCGCACTCATGTTCAACGCCGGGTGCTTCGCTCAGGTTTTGGAAGGCTCGCATAATGAAATACAGAATACTTTCGAGCGTATTCAGTGTGATCCAAGACATTCACATGTCGTGGTACTTGCATTCGAGCCAACGTCGGAACGCAGTTTTTCTAACTGGTCCATGGCTTACTTTGGCACGAATTCTAATGCGGCGGCCAAATTCGGAGACATCGCCAATAAAGCTGGTTTTGATCCCTCCCTATTGGAAGGTGATCGCATATTTGATCTACTCAAAGAGCACTTAATCGAGGCCGAATCGGCCTCGCATCGAAAGCTGTAAGTTCAAGCTATGCAATAGTAAAAAAACTTATCTCATCAGTTTGTATGACTGAAATCCAATTTAGGGTGAGCTCAGCGAAAAACTTATAAATTCTGTGATTTCTGAGTTCAGAATTTTAATAAATTTACCCAAAAAACACTTATATCCCCCTTTCTTCAGGCTAGGGATATAAGTGTGCTCTTGATTGTATCTAAACAGGTTTTTCTTGTTGCTCAATATATTTTTAAGCATTGAAAATTGTGCGCCACCGACGGAGCCAGCAAAATAGCTTGGACTCCACAACACGTTTTTCCAATCCATTATTTCAAGAATTCAAATTAGATAAAATTGGCTAATATTTGAGTAAAACAACAATTGGCCGATTGCAAGATTTGGTGCAATCTTTGTTCGTTATCCTGTGGCTTGACAACAAAGAAGGAGCCTAAGAAATGCTATATTGCAAGACCTGGCCCCTTTAATCACATTTTTCGGTGCACGTCATTCCGGGGATTGCCGGAGCCGTTAGACCGCGTAAGCGAATCCAGGGCACAAGGATGTGTTCGGCCCTTGCCATCCATGGCGACTGGATCTCGGCAATCCCTGTCGAGATGACGATTTTTGACTGCGCTCATTGATCTTTATAATCAGAAATAAATTCAGCCAATAAAACACAACACGCTGTAAAAAGCGAAAACCGGTAGGTCGTTTTCGCGATAGCAAAGCGCCAATATTCTTCAAAGTCATGGCGGATTGCCAGTTGGCGAATCCGCCTTACCGGGTTAAAAGCCACAATACCGAACCATAAAATCAAGGACTTGAAGGTAAACATGGCGAACCCAAGAATAGGGAAAGTAAACGGCAAAATTACCTATTTGAAGTCTTGATTGATTTGCGCAATTAGCTAGACTAGACTAGCTATTTTTATGGGGAATGTAATGCAAACTGTAAACATGTTACAAGCCAAGTCCTCGCTGTCCCGCTTAGTAGAGGCCATTGAGCAAGGGCAAGAGCGTGAAATCGTGATTGCCAGGAATGGCCGCCCAGCGGCTAAGCTTGTTCCGATCGATACTGCACCACCCGGGCAACGGATTGGTGTTGCAAAAGGCTTGTTCGTGGTGCCGGACAGCATTGATGCGCATAACGACGAAGTGGCTCAGTTGTTCATGGGTGAGGAGCAGTCTTGAATCTGTTGCTGGATACTCACGTTGCACTATGGGCTATCACGGATAACCCAAAACTGCCACAAAAGGCACGTGATTTGATTTCATCACCCAAAACGACCGTTTGGGTCAGCGCGGCGAATGTCTGGGAAATTGCAATCAAGCATTCGCTAGGTCGAGGCGACATGCCAGTTTCTAGCCGAGACGCGATGCGCTATTTTCAGGAATCTGGTTATCTTTTCCTCGCCGTTGAGGCGGAACATGCGATAGCGGTCGAAGAACTGCCTTTACATCACCAAGACCCGCTCGACCGCATACTTGTGGCTCAGGCACTCGTAGAGCCGATGCGTTTAATGACCCACGATCCCTTGGTAGCGCTCTATAACGACACCATTATCAAGATTTAAACTTGCGTTGATTTTAGTATGCAACTTTATTACGCACCCACAATTGTCCAGTTGTTTGTGTAAAAAGGGACACTGATAATAAACGAACTTCTGGTGTACCGAACATAACTTTCGACCCATTCCGGCTTTAATTGAAAATTAATTTTAAGTTGATGCCGACGTCTGGCTGATACTGGCAGGCTAACTAACTAAAAATTTCTTAATAGCCCACGACCCCCTTCATTTGGAATAGCCCATATTTCTTGTTTGCAAATAATGCGGGCTCATTCGCATTTAATTCGGGCCGCGGGGTTCGGATATTCGCAAATAATTCGTACCGAAAATGCGGATGTTTGCAGGCCGCTCCAGCTAACGAAATAAAGAGAGACTGCATTTTTTTAATGCCACTGTGCCCTCTAATCAATGATGCAAAAGTCAAGACCTGATCCCCTTTTTTTGGTAGCAAACCCATTTAATAACGCACTGTTCGCGTGAGGCGTCATCCCGACATGGACTGCCGGAGCCGTTAGACCGCGTAAGCGAATCCAGTGCACAAGGATGTGTTCGACCCTAGCCATTCATGGTGAGATAGTGCAAAACATGGAACAAGCCGACCTTCAACAACTCGAAAACGGGGCTGAACGCATATTAACCGCTGAAAGCCTAGACGCCTTGTTGGCCTAGTGGCGAGGAACCACCTCAAGTTCTGTTAAAGTAGGAGCGATCCCCAGATCGCGATTTTCGAAGCCATCGCCATTCGGCTCCCGACGCGCCCAAGCGACGCCTGAAAACTACGATAGTCGCGACGAATAAAAGCACCGATTGAGCGCTTAATTCGCAACGGGCATCGCGCCTACGAAAACTTGCCACAAGTAGTGGAATTCGCACAATTTATATACAAAGACTGTATTAAAAATCGTCGCCCGCCATCGGATCGGTATCCGGGCTGGCGGCCAGCCAAATATCGAAAGCTATCGGTTCACCGTGCGCTTGACGTTCCCGGAAGTAGGCTTCGGTTTTGAGTGCCGAGACTTTTTCGGCGATCGCGGTAACGAAAAACTGGTTTATGGAAACCTGCTCTTCCTCCGCGACTTTGCGGGCATAAGCGTACAGCGATTCGGGTACGCGCAAGGCATAATTGGTCATTAGTTCTGCTCCTGTTGTAAGCTGCGTAAGTATTCACCGGGGTTGAGTACCGGCAACCGGAAATGGCTGGCGGGGGCAAAATCGTTCACATTCAGGGTAACCAGCGCGTCAGCTCGACCGTTGAGCGCGGTTTCAAGTACCATTTCGTCAGCCGGATCGCGCAACTGAGGACGCCAAAAATAGTGCAAATGCACAGGCTCGATGTATTGGCTCATTGCATCGAGAAAGGCGTCGGTAGTTGCGACCGTTCGATTGCCGATGGCTAAATGCTCCGGGCGTTTCAGTACTGCCTCGTATTCCAGAATCAAAGGCACTGAGGCCAAAGCAATAAACCGGCGGTTTCTCAATGCCTACAGCAGCGCGTACGAGGCCCCGTTTCGACTCCGAGCGGCTGCAACTAGAATGTTGGTATCCAGTACGATTCGGCTATGATTCATAGCTCATATAATATGACATTGATTAAGAATAAGCTAATAGGCCGTTTAAGAAGCCGCACTAAGGAAATCGCCACCAATAACTTCCCCCTTTGAAAAAGGGGGATCGAGGGGGATTTATTAAAAACGCTCCCTAGCCTCTCTTTTGCAAAGAGGGGGTAATCGTAAGGTTCGATACAATATGAAATCCGGGAAGTTATTTATGACGGAATCCTAAAGAATATATCAACTGGACCAGCACTCCTTTGCTATGCCGCTTATTGCGCGTAAAATTTAAAACAGAATCGATTCCCGAATAACAAGAACTTAATGAGGTCAATGCCATGTTAGCCGAACGCTTAACCGATTGGACACTGCAATGGAAAAAAGAAGGCGAAGAAATAGGTGAAGAAAGAGGTCAAAAACGAGGCGAAGAAATAGGCAAGGAAAAAGAAGCCCTGCGCTTATTGAGTAAACAGGCCTTCTTGAAATACGGAGAACTGCCCGACTGGGCAGTGCAAAACATGGAACAAGCCGAACTTCAACAAATCGAAAACTGGGCTGAACGCATTTTAACCGCTGAAAGCCTAGACGCGCTCATGACCTAGCACGTAGGATGCGGTGAGGTACGAACCGCATCAGTCGAAAAAACCTTGATGACAAACCACGACTGAATAAAGACGCTTTCAACACCACGAAGCCACCCGGTTTTTGACGGCAAACCTGGCTTAATGTAGGGATAAGCATTTTTTACATGAATACAAGTTAGATAAAATTGGACTAATATTTGAGAAAAACAACAATTGGCCGATTGCGATATTTCATGTTGGCGTAATCTTTGATCGTTATCCTGTGGTTTGACAATAAAGAAGGAGCCTAAGAAATGCTATGCTGCAAGACCTGGCCCATCATTGCAACCCGCTGTAAAAAGCGAAAACCGGTAGGGCGTTTTCGCGATAGCAAAACGCCAATTGCCTTTAAAGTTTTGGCGGATTGCCTGTTGGCGAACCCGTCTTACCTTGCTCACCGGGTAATAAAAAGCAAGTCATTCTCAAATTTAATCAATCCTTAAGAAAGTTGTAATACGAAATGGTTACTATACTTGACAGGCAATCGGTATAGCCAATTTAACATCAAGATTTTATATCTTGCTCGACCCACCTTGATTCAAATTGCCTCATCTGATAATGGCTTCCGGCATCTAAAACAAATTTCAACCCAAGTAGGCATGAGGGATCATATTAAAAATATGAAATACAGAAGCGATATCGACGGACTAAGAGCAGTAGCTGTAATTTCGGTAATTTTTTTCCATTATTCAATCAGCCGTTTTTTTACGGGTGGCTATGTCGGAGTTGATATTTTTTTCGTGATATCCGGCTATTTGATAACTTCAATCATCTATTCCGATATTACCAAGGGCACCTACTCGGTAACAGACTTCTACCATCGTCGCGTTAGACGAATTTTCCCCGCTTTATTTGTCGTTTTTATAGCCTGCCTGATTGCTTCATTCTTCATGAATTTTCCATCAGAATCAGGTGATATCGGTCAAAGCATTGCGTCATCAATCTTCTTTGTTTCAAACATTTTGTTTTATGCAACAAGCAGCTATTTTGACCATAAGATGGAACTTAACCCCGTCTTACACACATGGTCGCTTTCTGTAGAAGAACAGTTTTATGTCCTGTTTCCGATCCTTGTTTTTTCAATGCGATCACTGTCCCACAAAAAAAGAATCGTGGTGCTGTTTGTTATTACTTTAATCAGTTTTGCCGCTTCAATAATACAGGTCTACAAAGAGCCCACTGCAGCCTTCTATCTAGTGCACTTTAGAGCATGGGAACTTCTGATGGGGTCCCTTCTAGCATTAAATGCATTTCCACGCGTTGAAAAGCGCTGGCAAATCGAAACAATATCTGGACTAGGACTGGGTATGATTGCCTACAGTATCGTGTTTTATTCAAAGAACACTGCATTTCCTGGCCTTGCTGCACTTTTGCCCTGCATGGGCGCTACCGCAATCATTTATGCGGGGGCACTTCGCAAAACTTTTGCATCGTCTCTATTGGGCTTTGCACCAATACGATTTATCGGATTGATTTCTTATTCTCTGTATCTTTGGCACTGGCCCTTGCTGGTTTATACCCGTTTGTATCACGAACCCAAAGGAGCAATTGAAAAATTATCCCTGGTTGTCATTTGTATTATTCTTGCGACACTATCCTGGTGGTTTATTGAACGACCTTTTCGCAAAGCCCCTTTTCGACTTAATACTAAGGCAACTCTCGGATTAGCAATAGCATCAATGACCGCAGTTGCCGGCATAGCTTTTTCTATCGGAACAATCAGTCAACAGTACTGGCAATTTCCGAACCGCGTAGAGGAAATTCTTGCTTATAGCGACGCGACAGAACATGAGAGAAAAATGCGTGCAGGCACCTGCTTTTTAACGTCCGAATATAATTCTTTATCGTATTTTAATAAATCAGAGTGCTTGAAAATCTCCAGTACAATGAAAAATGTTCTCATTGTTGGAGATAGCCACGCTGCACATCTTTGGCCTGGCTTGCAAAGCACATATCCACAGATTAACTTTATTCAAGCAACTGCATCAGGGTGTAAGCCACTTATTAACTCAATAGGTGAGAAGCGTTGCACTGACTTGGTTCAGTATGTTTTTAATGAGTTTTTACCTAAAAACCATGTTGATACTGTCATTTTATCCGGTCGATGGCAAGATTCTGAAGTTACTGATGCGATTTCAACGGCTACAAGACTTCGCGAGTATGCTCAAACTGTTGTTATTTCCGGCCCAATAGTGGAATATGACCAACCATTACCTAGAATTTTGGCCAGATCCGTATCAAAAAATACAGCTGAAGGTGAATTAGCAAAAAGCTATCGACGCGAACAGCAAAAGCAAACAGACAAGCTATTTGCTAATTCCCAAATGCAAAAGGTTTAAAGTACATATCAGTGTATGACTTAATATGTTAAAAAAAATGTCAGCTCTGGTCTCCAAATGGAGTACCTGTTCAATTTGACAAGGGCCATTTAACAAGAGAAGGCTCAATGCACTTGGCAAAGAAAGCAGGATTGGCCGCTTACGGAGCTCTTTAGATGTGTCGGGTAAACACTTTAAGCTTCAAGCCGTTAAACTCCCAAAGCCAAACAGACATTAATGGCCCATAAAAATTGAGCTATTTTTAGATTCAGTAAATTAACACACCTAAATCTGTTCTAACTTCCCAAACGTAAATCACTTATCATCCCTAAAAAAACTTATCAATGCCTAAACCCACATTATTAAACAGCATCAAATGGAACTATCTTGGCGCAATAATGAAAGGCGTGTTGCAAATGGGCGTGCTGGCCATATTGGCACGTCTTATTTCCCCGGAGGAATTTGGACTGATGGCGTTAGCATTAGTGGCTATCAAATTCGGGCGTTATTTTTCTGACTTTGGCTTAGCTGCGGCAATACAGCAAAAAAAGGAAATCAATCAATCCGATATTGAAGCGTCGTTTTGGTTCTCGCTCCTAGCTGGACTTATATTTACCATTCTCGTAGGAATACTTGCAAATCCACTTGCAATTTTTTTCGACAGCCCAAAATTAGAACCCATCATACAATTAGTCGCATTTAGTTTTGTGATTATTGGTGCATCCGCTACATCGATTGGTCTTATAAAACGCGAAATGCGATTTAAGTTCTTATCAATAACTGAAACAACCGCATATGTAATTAGCAACGGAATGATAGGAATATTTTTGGCATATAAAGGTTATGGCGTATATAGTTTAGCCATAGCCCATTTGAGTCTGTTACTGTTAACCTTTATAGCAACCTATAGCAAAACGCGCCACTCAATTAGAATCAATTTGAAGCTATCAGAT
The DNA here is from genome assembly GCF_030651835.1 of Methylicorpusculum sp. Taxonomy (GTDB): domain Bacteria; phylum Pseudomonadota; class Gammaproteobacteria; order Methylococcales; family Methylomonadaceae; genus Methylicorpusculum. The sequence continues at coordinate 10,831 of NZ_JAUSBX010000155.1, forward strand.
TACAAGCATATCTTGAAATTCGGTGGGGGATATTCAATTGCAAGCTTCATGACATTTATTGGTTCCAATATTGATCATATACTAATAGGAAAATATTTCCCCGCATCTGAATTAGGATTGTGGAATAGAAGCAGAAATATTATTTCCATGCCCTCTTATAATTTACTTGTTTCAATAACCGGGGCATTGTTACCCGCTTATTCAAGACAACAGCATGATAAAGAGAAATTCCGAGATCTTTACCTCAATAGCCTTGTATTTACAGGATTTTTACTTATTCCAGTGAGTGGAGGAATGTTTTCTGCCGCACCCGAACTTATTGATGTACTGCTGGGACCGAATTGGCAAAACGCTTTGATATATGTGCAAATATCTTCTTTATTTGTCCCCGTAGAAATGCTTGCCAGCATTGCCGCTACTGCATGTAGCGCACTGGGTGCTATTTCATTACAAATCAGGCTACAAACTTACCTGCTTTTATTATTCATTCCTATAATGCTGTATTATTCTATTCAGCATCAACTTATATACATATTAATAACATTAGCCGCTTATTACTGGTTAAGATTTATTATCTATCTTATTATTTTAAGTAAAAAGCTAAATATTGATTTTAAAACTCATTTTAAAATAATTGTTTCACAACTAATGGCAAGTTTATGGGTAGGTGCATTGATTTACCTGACCTCATATTATTTTTCAAATCTGAATGCATTTCAGTTATTACCATTGGAAATGGTATCAGGTGGAATTGGATTATCGACCTTTATTTTATTTGGCCCGGCAAAAGCATGCAGAAAAACTCTACGTGACTTTCTAAACCTCAGATCTTCAAATACCAAGATTATTAAATACATTAGAATTATTTTAAAGAAAGGATATTGAAATATGAAAAAATTAAGGCTTTTATATTTACCTGTAGAAAACATTGAAGGCGACCAACGAGCAAGACGAAAAATCTTTGCCGATATGCTTTCAGAAGACAGACTGGAAGCTTTGGAAATTTTTTCTTATCGACTATTTGGCCGTCAACATGGATGGGAAGCGATGATGCAAAAAATCTATGAACTAGCAAGAGATTTTGCTGCCGATGCCATTTATTGGCATGGCGTATGGGAAGGTCCTCTAAATGAAAAAATTATGCTCCAGATTAAAAACCTGCCGAACAAACCAGCCATTTGTAATGAAAATGGCGACCCGTTCGGTAATTTCTGGGTCGTGCCTTATCCAAAGTCATTGCTGTCGTTAGTGAAATATACCGATGTCTGCTTTAATCAAGGCCTAGGCAGAATGGCCGATTATTTAAAAGCAAATGGTGCAAAGCATGTATATCTTCTTCCGGCAGCCTATGACCATATAAGTTTCAATCAACCAATTACTGTAAATATTGAGAAACAGTTCGATCTGGTCATGATTGCGAATCGATGGACTTACAAACGACCTTTTGCTTCCGCACCAGGAGCAAAAAACAGGCCGCTATTGATTAAGGCACTTCAGGAAGAATTCGGCGATAAATTTGCATTATACGGAAAAGGCTGGGAAAGATTTTCTTCATCAAAAGGTCCTATCGAATTTTTTAAACAAATTGACGCTTACAATAGTTCTAAGATAGCAATAGGCTTACCACAGTTTAGCGATATCGAATTCTACGATTCCAATCGTCCCTTCAATACCATTGCAACAGGCATACCTTACGTTTCTGGATACTCACCCAAATTCGACCAAATTCTTAAAGAGGGTGAACATTGTCATTATTTTAAAACACCAAAAGAAGCAGTTGATAAAGTCAAGTGGCTTTTATCTCTACCCGAGGAACAACGCATCGAAATGGGCCGTAAAGCTGCAGAATATGTCCGCGCCAATCATACACAACAACATAGAATGGAAATACTTATCACTACCTTAGAAGGTGTCTGGGCTCATAAGCATTTAAAGGCTGATTTTCCAGAAGCAGATATGAGTTTTTTAGCCAGTAATGATTAAGTAATTAAATTTAAAATAAAAGAATAGGAATGTTTTCCATGTCTAAATCGGTAAAAATTCTTTTTGTTCACCATACAGGTGCAAATGGCGGTGCTACGATGAGTCTCTATTACTTATTAGAGTATGTAAGGAAAGAATATGAAATTGTTGTTTATTTCATAACAGATGGTCCAGCAGTCGAATTTTATAAAAACGCAGGTATACGCTGTGTTGTTGATAGAAAGTTAGGAAAGCTTCCGCATTGCACGATAGAAAACCAGTCTTTAAATCCGTTTTCTGCTAAGTTTTATCACGACATAAAACCTTATTTGAAACATTATTTTAAGCTTATTCCAAGTTACTTTAGGATGAAGCAAATACTTGCAGAAGAAAAGCCCGATATTGTGCACTTAAATTCATCCGTTTTGATTTCGGAAGGTCTCGCCGTTAAATCCTCGAATATACCCTTAATATGGCATATGAGAGATTTTCTTGAATATGGGACATTTAAAATCCGGTATAGCCTGTTACGGAATATTATATCGAACTGCGCCGATATCGTTATAGCATTATGCCAATCAGAGCTCGACAGAATCAATCCTGAGAATAAGGGAGTTATAATCCCTAACTTTGTCAACTTTGATAAATTCAATTATGAATCAGTAGCCAAAGTCAATCTGCGTGAGCAATTAAATGTATCGAAAGAAAGTAAAATCATAGCTATGCTTGGCTGGAATACTCCCGCTAAAGGCGCGCTTACTTTGATGAGTGCTTTTATTGAAATTAAGGACAAACACCCCGATAGCGTCTTGGTTTTTTTCGGTGAAGGCCCAAGACAACCTGACGCTAATAAATTAAAAAGTTTATTACGTACTTTGACAGGTAAAAAAAGCTTAAGAATTGAGCTTCAAAAAATGATCGATGATAACGCGTTGTCATCTCGTGTATTTTTTCCCGGAGTAATTTTTGATATTGCCAGCTATATAGCTGAAGTTGATGTGATTGCAGCACCTTTTACTGAGCCCCATTTTGCACGCCCTATTTTAGAGGCTGGCGCCATGAAAACTATTGTTGTAACCAGCGATATTGATGGCACCAGAGAAATGGTTTTAAACGGCCAAGCGGGATATTTAGCTAGACAAGGAAATGTATCGAGTTTGGCGCACCAGTTAGATATAGCACTATCAGTTGACAATAAGGATAAAATAGAATTGATGTATCAAACTACATTGAATACTTATAATTCGTGTATCAATGCTAAAGACACTATTAGTCTTTATTATTATCTACTGAATATTAATAAAAATTTAAAATTAAAATGATATCTGTATTAATTATATTGACAACTTTTGGCTTTATAATAATAAAACCAAAAATAATACCCTATCTGGCAATCACTTATGTTTTTATAACAGGCCTAGCTCCTAGATCGTTTATTAAGGACTTCAAGTTGGCACTTGGAACCACTAATATTTGGCCACTAGACTTTTTATATGTTGGGGCTGTAATTTTTAGCATCTTCTTTTTTTTAAAAAAAATAACTCGAAATAACAATAAATTTACTTCATCTACCAATATCACAATATATATAGTATTTATTTTAGCTCTTTTTTTTACCGGCAAAGCAATAAATGGTTTCTTAGATAATTTGCCCATCGAGACTATAGTTCGATTATATGCTCGCGATACACAATTATTTTATTTTTTTTTGCCGCTAGTAACTTTTAATAAGACAGAAGATTTTAATAAATTGCTAATATATACAGTTTTTTTATGTATGATATTTCCGTTATTTCAACCCCTTCTAATAAATTCAGAAGAAACCAAACTAATTATGAAATACCAAGGCACTTTCAGATTAGGTTTCGGTGATGCAAATATTTTATTAGCTCTTGGAACTATTGCTTTATTTTGCTGGGAAAAAAAGTTATATCTAGCATTTATTCCTTTATCAGGTATCTTCATGCTTGCCCATAGGTCGGCGTTCATAGGAATTGCTGCATCACTCATTGCACAGGGGCTTTTAAGAGGTAAAAAAACAAAAACTTTGCTCATTTTTGGAATTACTGGATGCTTAGTAATTATTATGCTACTGGCACTAAATACTTTAACTAAAGTAAACATACTAGATAAAACAATTGATCGGGCTGGCGAGACATTTCAAGCAACTAAAACCACAGTAGGTCGTTTTGGTGTCATTTATATAGCTTTGGAAGAACTTGAAAAAAGACCCTTAACCGGATTAAGTTATAAAGACACCTATAGTCTACAAAAAAATTCTAATGTTGAAGGTATTGAAGGTGGGTTTAATCGAGCGTTTAGCATACTACACCCTCATAACTTTGTTTTAGCAGCAATAATGGAGACAGGTATTTTAGGCACATCTTTACTGTTTATTATTATATTAAGATCGTTGTTATGGTCCTATAAGCTATCAACATCAAAAATTAATAACCAAATTGGATCGTATTTGTTTAGTAGTATTTTATTTTTTGTCATATTTTCAATAATGAACACGACGATGCAAACTGTAGGTTATGTTTTTTGGTTTCTAGTTGGCAGTACTTTTTGGTTTGTTAATAATTTTAAATTAACTGAGCGTAAAATATGACACTCTGGATTTGCATCCCAGTTTTTAATCGCATTCAATATACCATTAATTTTCTTGAATCTATCAACCAACAAACCTATCAAGATTTTAAAGTAGTTATCTGTGATCATGGTTCAACAGATGGTACAGCAGAAAGAATCAAGCGGGACTTCCCTGATGTTATTTTGCTTGAAGCGAGTGAAGACTTGTGGTGGACCGGCGCGATCAATCTGTGTATTTCTTATGTATTAAATCATGCTGATGATACCGACAAAGTTATAACCTTAAACAATGATACTGAATTGCCCGTTGACTATTTAGAAAATATGGTTAAAAACTCGATTCAATATCCGGAAGCCATTTTAACCTCTGTCATCTATAACATTGAATCGAAGCAGTTACACGCAATAGGCTATAAACAAGACTGGTGGCTGGCCAAAGAAAGGCCTGTAAATTTTGAACGCGACCATCTCCCTGAAAATACCGATATTATTTCAACTACGCACGCTTCAGGTCGGGGTACATTATTCCCTGTTACTGTTTTCAAAATACTAGGTTTATATGATGAGGTCCATTTGCCTCATTATGCGGCCGACTATGATTTTACTCATAAAGCCAGAAGAAATGGTTACCCTGTTTATATCTGTAAAAATTGCATTGTGTATTCTTATGTTGAGGCTACCGGATTAACTAAAGTCAGACATTCATTTACCTGGAAAAGTCTGAAAGATTATCTATTTAGTATTAGATCTCCCGCTAATTTACAGGTGCGATGGTGGTATGGTATCAATAACTGTCCTAAGTTAATTTTTCCTCTCTATATGATGATTGATTACATAAGAGTTTTCGGGAGTTTTTTTAAATATTATTTATTCAAAACATCTTAGTTATAAGGTGTGATTACTGGGCTAATTTATGACTAAGAACTATGTATTGATTTCACCCTGCCGTAATGAGTCTGAGTATATGCGGGAAACTCTGGATTCCGTTGTCGCTCAATCTGTCAAACCCGCCAAATGGATTATTGTCGATGACGGCTCTACCGACGCAACCCCCCAAATTCTAAGCCACTATATGCAGCAATACGACTGGATTAGCGTGGTCACATTACCTGACCGTGGTCATCGTGCTGTAGGTCCTGGTGTAATCAATGCGTTCTATGCCGGGTATGAAACGATCAGGCCTAAAGATTATGATTATGTCTGTAAACTCGATTTAGACCTTCGTTTACCTCCCCGGTATTTTGAACTCCTCATTTCAAAAATGGAGGCTAATCCCAGAATTGGTACTTGTAGCGGTAAAGCTTACATTGAACATGCCAATGGCCAATTAACCCCTGAAAATCATGGCGATGAAACGTCTCTTGGCATGACTAAGTTTTACAGGGTCAGTTGCTTCAAAGAGATTGGCGGATTTGTGCGTGAAGTGATGTGGGATGGCATTGATTGCCATACCTGCCGGATGTTGGGCTGGATTGCCTGTAGTTGGGATGAACCTGATCTACGTTTTGTACATTTACGTCCTATGGGGTCTTCCCAACAAAACATTTATGTAGGCCGTATGCGTCATGGTTATGGGCAATATTTTATGGGCACTGGCTTTCTCTATATGCTTGCTAGTGCATTCTATCGACTTAAAGAAAAACCTGTTGTTTTGGGCAGTCTGGCGATGATGTGGGGTTGGCTGAGTAGCGCACTTGCGGGCAAACCGCGTTATGAAAATCCTGAATTCCGTCAATTTTTAGTTGAATACCAAAAAAATGCATTGTTGCATGGAAAAAAGAAGGCGATTGACGATATCCATGAGAGATTTAAGTTATCTACTCACGCCGAGGGTAACTCCAAATAGCCGAAATTTGAATTATGACACTTACTAATGCAGCAATGAGCCGATTATTTAATTTTGACAGAAATCTTTATTTAATTGCGGGCTTACCTTTTGATGCGCTTGATCTGAATGATGTGGTTCGTATTATTCATGACTCCGCCGAAAGAAATAGGTCGTGTTTTATATCGACACCTAATCTTAATTTTATAGTCAGCTGCCTTACTGATGTATCTTTTAGGTCGTCTGTCTTGAACAGCGATATCAGCATACCTGACGGCAAGCCGGTAGTTTGGCTGGCCAAACTTCTTAAACTACCTATAAAAGAGAGAGTTTCGGGCGCAAATCTTTTTGAACAATTAGAAAGTAACCAGGACAAAAAGATTAAGGTTTATTTTTTTGGGGGTTTAGAGGGCATTGCACAATTGGCATGTCAAAAAATCAATGACCGAAATTCAGCGATGAGCTGCAGCGGGTACGAGTCTCCAGGGTTCGGAAGCATTGAAGCCATGAGTTCTGATTCGTCTATAAATGCTATTAATGAGAGCGGCGCTGATTTTCTGGTGGTTTCTTTGGGCGCTAAAAAAGGTCAAGCATGGATTGAGCATAACCGTAATCGTATTAAAACTCCGATCATGTGCCATCTGGGTGCAGTCATTAACTTTGTCGCTGGCAATGTAAATAGAGCTCCTTTGTTTTTACAAAATCTGGGCTTTGAATGGCTTTGGCGAATTTATCAAGAGCCAAACCTGTGGAAACGATACTTTAATGACGGACTACATTTTTTAAGTCTATTAACAACTAAAGCGGTACCTTATGCTTTATGGTTACGTTTTCAGCAAAAGCAGTTTTCAGGAAAAAATGAACTAAATCTTAATGTGACTGAAAGTGCTGACCAATCAATACAGATAACGCTATCTGGTGTGTGTACAGATGAAACGATTTTGCCTTTAAAACAGGCCATAAAAAAATTAGCACCTTTCAATAATCATTTTATTCTGGACTTAAACAATGTTATTCACATTGACCCGGCTTTTCTTGGCACATGCTCGTTACTTTACGCTCATTGCCACTGTTATGGCGGAAAGCTGCAAATAACAAATATCAATAATATTACCAGGCGTATCTTTAAATGGAATTGCGCTGATTTTTTAATTGATGACTGACCTTTTTATACCTACAGTACCTCAAATTTCGATACCAAATCGCTCTCTCACCTATTGGAAAGAGTTTATTCTAAATGTCTGCATTTGAAATACTCAGACACATCTTAACTTATCCACAAAAGCGGTATTCCTTATGAAAAAGCTCTTAATGTTAGCGCTTCTCCTTTCTGTACAAACCCAGGGATGGGCAACAAACATTGTAAGAGTGGATTATCAACCGACCGCTGCCATTGCTCAAAAGTACGAGATTGCATTGGATCTGGATACAACTTACGAAAATCCTTTTGACACTTCTGAAGTGACGATTGATGCTGTTTTTACTGCACCCTCGGGGCGGCAAATCAAAGTTCCTGCGTTTTGGTTCTTGGACTTTAACAGAAGATTAATCCGTAAGGAGGAAAAGCTGACCGCTGCAAAAAAACCTGACTGGCGGATCCGGTTTGCTGCGCAAGAAACAGGCGTTTATCAATTTTTTATTTCAATAAGAGATAAAGAGGGAGACACCTTCTCTGAGACGTTTCAATTCACGTCAAACCCATCCACTAACAAAGGATTTATTCGTGTCGATAAGATCAATTCACGCTGGCTTTCCTACGACAACGGCGATTTTTATTTGCCCATAGGGCATAACTTAGCTTGGGGTACTAATCAGGGTACATACGATTATGATCTGTGGTTGACCAAAATGAATGCGGCTAAGGAAAATTGGTCACGCGTTTGGATGAACCATTATTACAATGGACAATCCCTTGAATGGAGTCAAAATCATAAAAGTGGTTGGTTCCACGGTCTAGGTAATTACAACTTGCAAGGAGCATGGAAGTTAGATCAAATTATTAGTAAAGCTGAAGCGAGTGGCGTTTATATTCAATTGGTTACTCAACATCATGGGCAGTTTTCACAGAAAACCAATTCCACTTGGGATGAGAATCCCTACAACGCGGCAAATGGCGGATTTTTGAATAATGGCGCTGAATTTTTCACTCATCCAGAAGCTAAAGAACTTTACAAGCGCAAGATGCGCTATACCGTTGCACGCTGGGGCTACAGCACGTCAATTTTGGCTTGGGAACTCTGGAATGAAGTGCATTACACCGATAATTATGAGCAAAATTATCCCAATGTAGTTGCTTGGCATAAAGAAATGGCGCAATACCTTCGCAGTATTGATCCATGGAGTCATTTGATTACAACTAGCGCTCGCAATGAGGATAATACGCTGTGGTCACTCCCGGAACTTGATCTTACACAAGTTCATTATTACGGCACCGGCTATAAAGAAGTGCTCAGGCAAAGCCATTTATCGATGCAACAATATAAAAAGCCTAACATCATCGGTGAGTTTGGCGATGACATCTATTCCTTTGGCACGGATACTACCGGCACGGTAATTCATGAAGCGCTCTGGGCGACGTCCATGGTCGGCGGTGGTGCGATGGCTTGGTATTGGGACAAGCACATTCATGCAAATAATCTTTACTATCACTGGGCTGCATTAAGTGCATTTTGGCAAAATGAGGATTTGAGACAAGGCCCAATTGAAATCATTGAGATTAAAACGACAGGTGGACCCAAAGCGTCAGGCGGTGCGCGCTTTTTTCCAGGCGGAAAGTCATGGAGCCCAGCCAAACAAAGCGAGTTTTGGTTAAAATCTGATGGCTCGATAGAAGGAATTGCCAATCTTCCTACTTTACTGCATGGTTCTAACAAATCGCACTTGGGGCGCGAAATCATTTTTCACTTAAATTCAGATAACAATATGATTTTCGCCTTGACTGTTGGACGTGTTTCTAGCTGGAAGCCCGGAAATTTACAACTATTCATCGATGATCAGACAGTTCCTGTTGTAAATGAAACCCCCAAACCGCCCAAAAGATACGAGGCGTCAATTCCTGCCGGTAAGCATAAAATCCGTATCAGTAATTCAGGCATCGATTGGCTTAGCATAGATTCTCTTGAGTTTGGAATGCCAATTACCGCTACGGCTGGATACGCCTTTACTAACGGCAACATGACCTACGCGTGGATTTACGATCGTGATTATCAAAAAGGATCTTCTCCCAATGGCCTATTAACAGGCGTTGAGGCCGTTTTACCTAATCTAGCAGGTAAATTTATAGTTGAGCAATGGAACACCAGGACAGGCACCATTTTGGGAAGCTCGACCATCATCTCTAACAAGGATTTACTCATACCTGTTAAGCCATTTTCAGCCGATATTGCCTTGAAAATCCGCAAAACTGGCAGTTAAATTCTTTAGAACAATTTTCGCCGTAGATAGCCGGCATTATGCAGCGCTAGCTTCTGGTTTGGGTTGTGGTTGGCGGCTGTCTATCCTAACTTGACAGTCATACCGTGGATGTTGAGTTGTAAAAGCTGCGCCTTGGTCGCGATTATCTTGGCACCTAAATGTAGGAGTCTCTTTACGTTTGTTTGAATAAAGAGAAGCGTACTCGCTCAGGCGGATTCGCCAACAAGCAATCCGCCATGGATTTGAAGGCTATTGGCGTTTTGCTAGCGCGAAAACGCCCTACGGGTTATGCCTTTTTTATGGCTATGTTCGCGTTAGTAGTTGAAAGTAAATCAACACCGTCATTCCGGCTTGGGTTGCCGGAGCCGTTAGACCGCGTAAGCGAATCCAGGTCACAAGGATGTGAAAGCCCAACGCCATCCATGGCTTCTGGACCCCGGCAATCCCTGCCGGGGCGACGACTACTATTAACGCGAACATAGCCTTTTTTATTGCGGCGTGTGTTTTTTAATTTCTTTCCTTAACGAAGGCCGTCATTCCGGCATGGATTGCCGGAACCCAGACTCCAGGGAGGGTTCGAAGCTTACCGTCCATGGCACTGGATACCCGCTTCCCGGCGGGTATGACGCGCATAACTGGGTCAGCGTAAAATTAAATACCACCATTTGCCTAACCCGGTAATGAGGATTCGCCATCAGGCATTCCGCCATGGCTTGGAAGGCTATTGGCGTTTTGCTAGCGCGAAAACGCCCTACGGGTTATGCCTTTTTTATTGCGGCGTGTGTTTTTTAATTTCTTTCCTTGACGAAGGCCGTCATTCCGGCATGGATTGCCGGAACCCAGACGCCAGGGAGGCTTCGAAGCTTAAACCTACGCGGCTGTGAATGCGCAAGGGATTGCGTGACTGCATAATGTTGACTATCTGGACTATCGGGAGTGATGATGGGTGTTGTACTATTTTGTATATTCTCATAATATGCATTTATGATTGATTTATCTAAAATCATCGGATTTGATTGGGACGTAGGAAATAGTCAAAAGAATCTTAAACACAGCGTATCAACGGCTGAGTCTGAGCAAGTATTCTTCAATGCACCACTGTTATTGTTAGAAGATTTTAAGCACAGTCAATTGGAACGACGTTTTCATACGTTGGGCAAAATAGACAATGAACGGCTTTTACCTATTTCTTTTGCACTTCGCAATAATGGTAAGACTATCCGTGTTATCTCGGCGAGAGTCATGCATAAAAAGGAGCGTTCAATTTATGAACAAACAACTTAAAACCATTCCACATTTTTCCAATGAAGAGGAAGAACGCGTTTTTTGGGAAAGTCACGATTCCACTGAATATCTCGATTGGAGCCATGCCCAGTCGGTTGTACTGCCCAATTTGAAGCCAACAACCAAGACCATTTCATTGCGATTACCACAACATTTGCTGGACTCAATTAAAGCGGCGGCAAATTCTCGGGATGTGCCCTACCAATCACTGATTAAGGTATGGTTGCAAGAGAAGGTGCAAAATCATTAGACCATTAACCCGGTAACAATGGATGGATTACCGCTGGTTTGGAACGCCAATTGTGTTCACAACGCTAATCTTAAAGATAGGGTGTGCGGTCCCGAGTTGATGCTGCGCTGTCTTGACGAAGGCCGAAGCAAAGGTTGGCGGCATTTTTTTCTAGGAGGTAAACACGCTGTACTGATTGATTTGGTTGGCAAGATGCGGGAGCGCTTTCCCGATGTTGAAATCGTGGGCTGGCATTCTCCCCCTTTCAGGGCATTGTCCACGCAGGAAGATTCCGATTTGGTTGAGATGATCAATAGCCTGCAACCGGATTTTTTATGGGTCGGGTTAGGCACACCCAAACAAGAAAAATGGATTGCCACGCATCTTGCCCGAGTCAATGTTCCGGTACAAGTCGGCGTCGGTGCCGCTTTCGATTTTCATTCGGGCCATGTCAAACGTTCACCTGTCTGGAAGCAAAAGACGGGCTTGGAATATGGGTCTATCGCATGCTCCAGGATCGCCGGTTGATTAAGCGCTATTTGATGACCAATCCGGTTTTTTTAGTCTTGTTTTTAAGAGATTTCATCAACGCAAAGATTAGGAATTTTTCCTGATTTAGCCCCAAAATCAAAATTAGCTTATTTTTGGCATTTTTGATCCAACTGGGATTATCGCGATTGATGCGGTTCGTACCTTTCCGCATCCTACTGACTTTGTACGCGTGAATTGCTGAAATGCAGGGTAGTTTAGGGTAACACAGTGAAGCAACCCCATGAGGAAGGACGATTCCCAAATCAAGCCATCCAAGTGTATTGACTATCGACGAATACACCTTACAAATCTGTCACTTACGGATTGACGACAACTATCCTGAAACAGAGGGTAAGCGACATGCAGTCCAAATCCGGGTTGTCGGCGAACTAATAAATACTAAGCTGACAGTCAATATCGAAACCTGCCTTTTTACGTGACTGATAGGTGATTGTCCTCCGATATTGAATCATGTCATTGCTAAGCTTAGTGGTTGCAGCTATGCTACCGCATACTGATGAAAATTGTCGTAGATACCAATATTTTTTTGGCTGCCTGTTTAAGCCAAGGCTCTGCTAACGCGGTGATCGCTGCTTGTTTACGAGGTCAGGCCATTCCCTTGATGGGCACGGCATTGTTTAACGAGTACGAAGATGTACTGGCCCGGACGACGTTATTTCACCGTAGTCGTCTGAGTGCTGAAGAACGTAATGAGCTTCTTGATATTTTCCTCTCGGTTTGTGAGTGGACGCGTATCTATTATGGCTGGCGGCCGAATCTACCTGACGAGGGTGATAACCATTTGGTCGAGCTAGCGGTTGCCGGTAATGCGCAATTTATAGTAACTCGCAATCTTCGTGATCTATCCAGAATGGAATTGAAGTTTCCGCATTTGACTGTACTGACACCTGAAGCATTTTTGAAGGAAATAGCAGCATGACAGCACTGACCGTAAGACTACCGGATGACAAGTACCGTCGCCTTAAAGAGGTGGCTCATCAGCGTGGCACCAGCGTCAACCGTCTGATCGACGAAATGGCCACTTTGATGCTCGCCGAACTGGATGCTGAAACTCGTTTTTTAATTAGAGCAGAAAGAGGTCGAGGAAACTTGGCGCGAGGCTTAGAATTGCTTGAGAAAGACTAATACAGTAAGGCGGATTCGCCGACAGGCAATCCGCCATCGCTTTGAAGAATCTTGGCGTTTTGCAATCGTGAAAACGCCCTACGGGTTATGCCTTTTTTATGGCTATGTTCGCGCTAGTAGTTGAAAGTAAATCAACACCGTCATTCCGGCTTGGATTGCCGGAGCCGTTAGACCGCGTAAGCGAATCCAGGTCACAAGGATGTGAAAGCCCAACGCCATCCATAGCTTCTGAACCCCGGCACCCTGCCGGGGCGACGCCTACTATTAACGCGAACATAGCCTTTTTTATTGCGGCGTGTGTTTTTTAATTTCTTTCTTTAACGAAGGCCGTCATTCCGGCATGGATTGCCGTAACCCAGACTCCAGGGAGGGTTCGAAGTTTACCGTCCATGGCACTGGATGCCCGCTTCCCGGTGGGCATGACCGTCTTCTTACAAATCTGGCAAAGTAGAGTTCGGTTCGCCTAAGCAAGAAAAATGGATCGCCTCGCATCTTGCTCGTATCCATGTTCCTGTTCAAGTCGGCGTCGGTGCCGCTTTCGATTTTCATTCGGGCCATGTCCATCCTACGCCTGTCTGGATGCAAAAGATGGGCTTGGAATGGGTCTATCGTATGATTCAAGATTACCATGATGACCAATCCGGATTTTTTGGCGTTGTTTTAAAGAGATTTCATCAACGCAAAGCTTAGATATTTTTCCGAGGAGCCTGCCCGAGAATACAAGCTCTGAAAAAAATGACACAACATACACTGCTTTTTAGTCAAAACTGACACTCTATATTGCGGCAAAAATTTCAATTGTCGCGTTCTCGGTCAGGCTCCTAGGATGCTTCCTCCAGATACATCTTGAAACGTACTCACAACAGGCGCACAATTACGACACATAAACAAATTTGGAATTTCTCATGGAAAATTCTACCGCTAAAGAAAGCCGCCTTAACATTCGCTGCGATATTCGTGCGCACGAATTGCTCAGCAAAGCCGCTACTTACTCTCATGTCAGCATTTCTGAATTCGTGCTATCCCACGCGTTATCCTCCGCAGAGAAAATTGTGCAGGCGAACGAAAGCATTACGTTAAAACCAGAGGATTTCAACGCCTTTCTGGCAGCACTGGACGAACAAACACAACCCAATCCCGCATTAAAAAAGGCCTTCACACGTCATTCGGAACAGGTTTCTCGGTGACGTTTTACAATATCCGCCTATTTGACAAAACAGTAGACACAGCTTCCTTTAGTTGTGGACAACCACAACTGGATGAATACATATGCCGCTATGCTTCACAAGACATTAAACGAAATGTTGCTAGAGTATTTATAGCCACACCGGTTAATGATACTGTCCAATTGGCTGGATTTTATACGTTGAGCGCTGGTAGCGTGAGTTGCACAGATTTGCCGCTATCTTTAGCCAAGACGCTTCCCCATTATCCTGTTCCGGTTGCGCTAATAGGACGACTGGCTGTAAACAGCCACTTTCAGGGAAAAGGTTTAGGATCAATTCTTTTGGCAGATGCCTGCCAAAGGGTAGCCAACGCCAGTACAACGCTGGCAGTGGTCGGCATTGTTGTTGATGCTAAAGACAAAGCTACTGTTGGTTTTTACCCGCATTTTGGCTTCATATCATTGCCGGGTCAGCCTGATCGATTACTGCTACCAGCAAAAGCATTTCGTGTCTAACGAACACTATCACGAAAAATAAAGATCGGTGTCAGGTCTTGATTTTTGCATCATCCATTACAAGGTGTTAACGCCGACATAAACCCGCAACTATTTGCCGCAGGATAAAATCAAAAAAATACGGCGGACGGCACATCTTCAAAGCATTATCAAACGCCCCGCTAAAACGGGATCTCATCATTGAAATCGCACTCCTCATGTTCCGCCTGTTGTTCATCCTGTATTGTTTTGTACATGTCCAGGATATCCTCACCATAACGTTGCCAAATGGCTTCTTTCAAATCATCGAGGAACTGATAGACGCAATCGGCTTCTTCCGGTGTCCAATGGGTGGTTATTTTCAGTATTTTCATTTGGCGCCCCCTTGTTGTCTGCTGCGTCGTTCCGCCGCTTGTTCTTTGGCCTCTTTCATGCGGTAAGATTTTCCCTCAATCGCGATGATTTCACTATGATGAACCAGTCGGTCAACCAGAGAGACGACACAAGCGGCATTGGGGAAGACGTCGTTCCATTCGGCGAACGGGCGATTGGTGGTGACCAGCGTTGAACGTTGTTCATAGCGTTGATTGACGATTTCAAACGGCAGATCCGCGTGGCGGTTGCTGTAGGAGAAATAGCCGACTTCATCGATGATTAACAAAGCCGGTTTGGCGTAGTGCTTGATTCTTCGCCGCAGGGCGTTGTCACTGTCCAGGGCGGCCAGGTCATTGAGCATGTTGGGGCCGTGGTGAACAAGACCGTATGGCCGCGCATCACCGCTTGATAGCCGAGGTTTTGCGCCAGGGTTGATTTGCCCACGCCGTTACCGCCCAGTAGGATGAGATTATTGGCCCCGGTTAAAAAATCCAATTGCATTAACGCATGGATCGCTTTTTGATCTATTTTGTCCGGCCACTGCCAATCAAATTCGGTTAAAGGTTTAAAGCGTCCTAGTTTGGCGTGACTTAAACGGCGCTCCAGTGAACGCCGTTTTGCACCACTAAACAAATGTTCACAATAAAAAGCGGCTTCAAAGTTGATTGGTCTGCTGTTTTTGCTTCGGTGTCATTGTTATCTCTCCTTTCCTATCTGTGATAAAGGACATTATCATAGATAGGAAAGGCATAAAAATGGGAGTTGGGCATTTGTAATAATTACGCCCCGATCACCCGGTTTGTGAGAGCAAGAATCAGTTGGTTGGAAAGGCTGCCGAATTTCACAAAGCCGTGATGGTGATAAAAGGATACTGCTTGATCATCCTTGGCATCCACCACAAGTGCGAAGACTGCCACT
>NZ_JAUSBX010000016.1 GCF_030651835.1 Methylicorpusculum sp.
TTTTGGAAAACTGAGAACCCTGATCGAATACAAGGTCGCTATGACATGCGCTACGGTGGTTATCGTTGATAGATGGTTTCCAAGCTCTAAAACCTGCAGTGTATGCGGCGCTATCCATGAACTGAAGTTATCGGATAGAACTATGAACTGCGAGTGCGGAAACACGCTAGACCGTGATTTAAACGCAGCAATAAATTTAAAGAATTATGCCGTAAGCTCTACGGTGCCAGCCTGTGGAGAGAAAAGCGCTGACGCTAAGCTATTGGTAGTGTGAAACTATTCTCTATGAATCAGGAAGAAAAACTTAGGTTTAATTGAAAATCATAGGTTATTCAGAGCGGTTGCCTGCTACACTTGTACTGTATTTCCGTACATATGGAGTCAAATATGGACACAGTTAGCGTAAACCAGTTTAGAGATAAACTAAAATCCCTTGTAGAACATGTAGTTACTAGTCATGTCCCCCTAAAGGTAACTCGTAGGGCCGGCGAAGCTTTTGTGGTTATGAGTGCAGACGACTGGGAGCGAGAACAGGAAACTCTCTACGTTCTCCAGAACAGCAGCCTAATGAAACAGATTGCTGATTCAATGGTAACTCACAAAAACAGCTCTGGCTATACCCCGACCAGCGACGAACTGAATGAGATCACTCGTATTTGAGGGTAGAACCTGGGAAACCTACGAAGAGCTTCGTGACAAAGATAAAAAGCTACACAAAGCTCTCTGCAAACTCTTAAAAGAAATGCTAAGTGATGACCCAAGCAAAGGCTTGGGTAAACCCGAGCAGCTTCGACACAACCTAACTGGATTTTGGTCGAGGCGAGTTTCTCAAAAAGATCGACTCATTTATAAATTTGACGAAAAATCCATTTACATCTTTGCAATTGGTGGGCATTACGAAGACCACTAAATTCAGGGTGTCCTTACATTACGGCAAAGGGCGCGCCGCTAACAAACAATGAGGCAAGTCTTGCATTTGCAATCGTTAGCTTGAAATTATCAACTGGATCTTGTGTGTTTTGATTGATTGCAAGACTTGGCTCCGTTTACTACTCCTTGCTTAGGCGAACCGAACTCTACTTTGCCAGATTTGTAAGAAGACGGTCATGCCCGCCGGAAAGCGGGTATCCAGTGCCAGGGAGGGTAAGCTTCGAACCCTCCCTGGAGTCTGGGTTCCGGCAATCCGTGCCGGAATGACTGCCTTCGTTAAGGAAAGAAATTAAACCAAAAAACACAACCCGCAATAAAAAGGCATAAACCGTAGGGCGTTTTCGCGCTAGCAAAACGCAACAGCCTTCAAAGCCATGACGGATTGCCGGTTGGCGAATCCGCCTCACCGGATTAGGCAAATGGTGGCATTTAATTTTACGCTGACCCCCCCAGTTATTCCCTTTTGCTCCGCTAATGTGCGCTGCTTGAGGTATCAGTATTTTGCGGTTTGTTAGCAGCTTCAGCTTGTAGACGCTCAACCAGCCAGACTTTTATAATTGATTGCCGCGTAACACCTATGCGAGCAGCTTCACGATCTAGAGATTCGATCACCCAAGATGGGAAATCGACATTGATACGTTTTTGAATTTGGTTGACACGACGACCACGCGAAAGATCAAGATCGTCAGTAATATCTTCTTTTCCTTCATCAAATTTTTTATCGAAATCTTTAGCTTTCATATAACTCTACCTCTTTCTTGCGAGATCGCCTGACAGATATCAGACGGACTTTCTCATTTCTGTAGGTGACAACGGCCGACCAGTGCTTTGCCGCGATACGGCCAATGACAATAAATCGAGTTTCATTGTCGGATTTAGCAGGGAACTCGAGAAGATCAGGGTCATCCCAAAGTTCCTGGGCCGCATGGAAGTCAATTCCATGTTTTTCCAAATTGGCCTGACTCTTATCGTCATCGTATTCGAAATCACTCATGAGTATAAAATATTCCTTTTTTACTCATTTAACAAGGCAGAAAGTTGGGCTTGACATCCTCTGTGCCCTGAAGAGACGGTGATTCCTAGTGCTAGCGTATGATGTCCTATACGGAGAATATTCTTAGCCGCGTTCTGATCGCGGTCACTATCTAAAGACCTTGCATCCCTTTGGATTTACAATCAAGTTGTACCTTGAGCATTGCCCATCCGAAGAGTGGTAAAAAACATGTCAAAATAAACAGTATTTTTTGATGCTTAAATTTCATGTAAAAATTCATGTAAAACTCACTTGTTAAATCGTTAAATAAACCCCAAAAAACAGCTACACGAAGGGGCGTTCGAGAAAGCAAAAAACACGATCTCCTATGGGTATGTTACTGACTAAAAAAAACGCGTCAGTAACACGCGTCAGTAACACGCGTCAGTAACATTTGTTACTGACTAATAGTTGACCTGGTAATTAGGTACTAAATTAGGTGCTAAATTAGGTACTAAATTAGGTACTAAATTAGGTACTAAATTAGGCACTAAATTAGGCACTAAGTTAGGTGCTAATATGTGCATCATTTTATGCAAGCTCATCAAAAATTAATCGGATGCAACAATCAGGATAAACGGTTTTATTCTTCATCAATCAAAATCGGAGGTAATTACTCAGCGAAATTAACTTACGTCCTGTTGTAAAAATAGGGTATGGCTTTGCTAGCTTTTTCAGCTACCAATCCAATCAGAGAATAAAGTCTGGCAATTTGCCTTCAAAAAGCAGGGTCAGTGCTTCGGTGGCCGATACATCAGTTTACGGCACGTTGATAAATAGCTACGGACCCGGCAAAAGAGATCAGCTCCGATTTTAGATCGAAAGCAACCGGAAATTTTCTAATGGCGCTTGGTCATTCGAATATCATTTTCCGCCGATAATGAAAATCGAAAGCGGCACCGGCACCGACTTGAGCAGGAACATGGACACGAGCAAGATGCGAGGCGATCCATTTTCTTGCTTAGATGCACCAAATTCAACTTTGCCAGATTTGTAAGAATACGGTCATACCCGACTGGAATCGGGTATCTAGTGCCATTGACGATAAGCTTCGAACCCTCCCTGGAGTCTGGGTTCCGGCAATGCATGCCGGAATGACTGCCTTCGTTAAAGAAAAGAAATTAATCCAAAAAACACACGCCGCAATAAAAAAGGCATAACCCGTAGGGCGTTTTCGCGATAGCAAAACGCCAACAGCCTTCAAAGCCATGGCGAATCCGCCCTACAGGGATAGACAAAGGGTGGCAATTAATTTTACGCTGACCCCAGTTATTACTATATTAGTAATAAATATTTCCAGTTATGCATTTATCCGGTAATATTAATTTCTGGATTGGCAGATTGACCTTGTCAGCTCCAACTAAATGGGGATTAACAACCGCAGCTCGATAAGAGGCAAAATGATCGATACATTGAAGGAAATAATCCTGGATTTTCAGGAGATTGATTTATACACAGGAACTCCACGACTCATTGAAGTGACGCCCGTCACAGAGAAGGCCACTATTTGTATAGGCGTTCGACGCGGCGGTAAATCGACCTTTCTATTCCAGCTGATGAAGCGCTTACTCGACAGCGGGGTAGACAGGCAGAATATCCTTTACCTTAATTTTTTCGATGACCGTTTACACCATCTTCAACATGAAGGCTTAGCCGTAATTCTCGAAGCTTACTTCTCACTGTTCCCGGAAAAAAAGAACAAAGAAAAAATCTACTGTTTTTTTGACGAGATACAGATGATCCATGGCTGGGAGCCTTTTGTGGACCGCCTGATGAGAACAGAAAAATGTGAAGTTTACATTACCGGCTCATCGGCGCAAATGTTGTCGAAAGATATTGCGACGCAGATGCGGGGGCGGGCCCTGTCATGGGAAATCTTCCCTTTCTCTTTTCAGGAGTTCCTTGATTGCCGGGGTATTGAAAATCGGGGGCCGCTTTCGACGCGGAAACGACTTCTTATACAGAAAGGGTTTGAAGATTTCTGGACAACTGGAGGTTTCCCAGAAGTTGTAAACCTTGATAAATCGCTACGGATAAAAATTCATCAGGAATATTTTAGCGCGATATTATTCCGTGATCTCGTCGAACGGCATGATATTTCTCACCCGAGAGCGGTTGTGGATCTTGCTCACTGGCTGATCGACAACACCGCATCGTTGTATTCAATCAACAACCTGACCGGCTATCTCAAGTCGCTTGGACATAAGGTGCCAAAATCTGCCGTATCCGATTATCTTGAATGGTTTGAAGACGCCTACGTCATGTTTACGGTGCGTATTTTTGATGCATCTTTGGCACGATCGAATACAAACCCAAAGAAGATATACTGCATCGACCACTCCCTGGTTACTTCCGTAAGTTCAGGAATCCTCATCAACTCAGGGCATTTATTGGAAAACTTAGTGTTCACTGCTTTGCGCCGATTAACTCCCGATATTTTTTATTTCAAAACCAAAGGGGGTAAGGAAGTGGATTTCATTGCCAAGGAAAGCGATGGTTCCCTGATGCTTGTTCAGGTCTGCGAATCAATTGCTAACGCCAAAACAAAGAACCGAGAAGTAGCCGCGCTTAAGGAGGCAATGTCCGAGTTGCAATTATCTTCAGGCATCATTGTCACCCGCAATGAAGAAGACAGAATTGTTGTCGACTCCGGTCAAATCAACGTTGTTCCTGCTTGGCGTTTCATTTTAAACGTCACCGAGCAGAGAACACTTAAGATCACTAACTAGAGTGAGTGTGAATATGGCAGAGAAACCAAGACCGGAATCAATCATCTCCATCGTTAACGCAAAATCTGCTGACATCGAGCAAACGGATCAGACAATCATCCATGAATCCGTTGGCGTGGTCATGGCTCTGGATCAATTAAGGGAGTCATTGAATCTGGTGGAGACCCACCTGAATAACCGTGAGTTCGCAAAAGCTTCCCATGTGGGTTATCAGGAGGTCGCGCATAATTTTGTTTTCTTGCAAAGGACATTGGCAGGGATTCAATCGGCCGCATTGCAAAAGGAATCCCTGATTTCCAGTGTTGCGCAAGAGGCTAATGCAGCTTATGAAGATGTTGCGCCTTATGTGGAGGAGAGAATGGAATCGGCTGTGAAAAAGCCTGTTTGAATGATGGCGCACGCCTAACCTACAATTATTTTATATATCCGCCAAGATCATTCAAGGTTTTTTGTTCTAAAAGATCTCCTGACTAGCAAGCTGTTTCAGCTAAATCCATAAGCGTCCGTCATGCCCGTCTGGAAACGGGCATCCAGTGCCATGGATGGTAAGCTTCGAGCTATCCATGGTGTCTGGAATTCGGTAATCACTACTAAAATCACGCGGTCGGCTAGGGAAAATGAGTTAGAGCTGAAGATCAGGTTTATTTTGCTCTGACCCGAATGGCACTTACTTAAGCTTCTTCGGATGCCCATATTTTTTCACGTGTTCCCTCGCCTGACCTCTTGGCACAACAAGTAACGGATAGGGTTTCGGTCTTCGTTTTACAGCTCTTGGTTCGATCCGACCGGAACGATTTC
>NZ_JAUSBX010000019.1 GCF_030651835.1 Methylicorpusculum sp.
GGCGCGGGTTTTGTCAATCAATGAGCGCGCTGTAAAGGGTGCCGGTTTCGTTGAGGGATGAAAGGGACTGGCCATAAGCTTCCGTGCAGGTTGCAAAAATTAAACATTATACAAGCTATGGTTTTAAATTGAGAATTGCTGTATAAATACCAGAAACTTTCTTAGGCTTGTCGCTTACGGTACAATTCAGCCTTTTGTTAAATCACATGGAAGCATCCAACACAATTAGGCGTATCGCCCTGACGCCAGGCGAACCGGCCGGGATCGGTCCCGATCTAGTGCTAAAAATGATTCAAACGCCTCATGACTGCCAAATCATTTGTGTCGCTGACACCAATTTGATGAGTGAACGGGCCGTTCAATTAGGATTGCAGGTTGAAATAAAGCAATTTGACTCCGCCGCGCCCGCTATTAGCCAGAAAGCAGGTGAGCTGACCATTTTGCCAATCAAAATGCTCAAACCAGCAAAAACAGGCTATCTGGATAAAGAAAACAGCCGCTATGTCTTAAAATCCATAGACCGGGCTACACGAGGCTGCATGGACGGCCTTTTTTCTGCGTTGGTCACGGGACCTGTCCACAAAGGCATTATCAATGATGCCGGTATCGCTTTTACCGGACACACCGAATATATTGCCGAAATCACCGGGGGGCAACCGGTCATGATGCTGGCCACCGAAGGGCTAAGAGTCGCCCTGGTCACCATTCACATTCCCTTGTCTAAAGTCAGCGAAACAATTACCCATGCGCGTTTAAGAACTGTCATAAGGATACTGGATCAGGATCTGCGTAACCGTTTTGGCATTGCCAATCCGCGTATACTGATCTGCGGGCTTAATCCTCATGCCGGTGAAAACGGCCATTTGGGCAGCGAGGAAAAAGAGATCATAGAACCTGTTATTGAAAATCTGCGCCAGCAAGGTTTAAATCTTCAGGGTCCTTTACCGGCAGATACCGTATTTACCCCCAAATATTTAGATAACGCCGACGCTGTTCTGGCGATGTATCATGATCAAGGCTTGCCTGTACTTAAACATATGGGCTTTGGCAAGGCTGTCAATATCACGTTGGGACTGCCCATCATAAGAACTTCAGTTGATCATGGTACAGCACTGGATTTAGCCGGAACCGGACTGGCCGATGAGGCCAGTCTTGTCTATGCATTGCAGACTGCGTTAACCCTGACGCCTGCTTACCCTTCGGATTAATATGACACACAAGGCGCGTAAACGTTTCGGTCAAAACTTTTTGACCGATCACTCCATCATCTCGAATATCCTATCCTGTCTTCAAATGCATACGGGGGAACACTGGGTAGAAATAGGTCCGGGGCAAGGCGCATTAACAAAGCCTTTGCTGGAAAAAGCCGGGATGCTGGATGTCGTGGAACTCGACAGAGATCTGGTCGTATTGCTCACCAAGCAATTCGCCAATGCCCAAAACTTGCATATTCACAGCGCCGATGCACTGCAATTTGATTTTTCATCCTTGACCAAAAACAATGAAAAATACCGGTTGATAGGCAATCTGCCCTATAACATTTCTACCCCATTATTATTTCATTTGCTTAACTATCCTTCTTGTATCAGCGACATGCACTTCATGCTGCAAAAAGAAGTCGTGGACCGAATTTGCGCCTCTCCCAACAGCAAAAGCTACGGCCGATTAAGCGTCATGCTGCAATATTACTGCGAAGCCGAACATTTATTTGATGTGCCGCCTGAATGTTTCGACCCCGTTCCTAAAGTGACTTCAGCTATCATCCGCCTGATTCCTCACATAAAACCACCGGTAGAATTAACGTCTGTTGAAAACTTCAAGTCCCTGGTCGCTCATGCCTTTTCCCAACGCCGCAAAACCATTCGCAACTCATTAAAAAAGCTGATGAATGAAGAGGTCTTTGCCGAATTGGGAATAGATCCGACTGCCCGAGCGGAAAATTTGTCTTTGCTCGATTTTGCTCGGCTGAGTAACCAGATTTGATGCCTGCGTCAGACTGTCACGCGACAATTTGACACATTTTCAAATCAAATAACGAAGGTTAGAATATTAGCAACTCTTAAGATTATCTTCTTTGCTGTTTTAAGAGCTTATATATCCTTCTTTTTAAGCGGCCTAATTGGCCGCTTTTTTTTGCCCGTCTTAAAATTCTCTTTATCCCAATTTAAAGGGATCCAGTTGCGGTGTATCAATGGGTATGGATTTAACCTTCCAAATATCCTGACAATATTCAGCGATAGTTCTGTCGGAAGAAAACTTCCCTGAACGGGCCGTATTCAGCACAGACATCGTTTGCCAGCGCGCAACGTCCCGGTAAGCCAAATCAACTTCATCCTGACAGCTTGTGTAAGCATCAAAATCAGCAAAAACCTGATAAGGATCGCTGTACAGCAGGTTATTGGTCAAATCGCGAAACATTTCGGTATCGCCGTGCGAAAAGAAACCAGAGTTGATCAAATCAATTGCACTTTTTATAGCGGGGTTTTTCAAGTAATAATCGTAAGGCGTATAACCTTCTTTCCACAAGGCTTTCACTTCACCATCGGTATGACCGAACAGGAAAAAGTTTTCCGCACCGACTTCTTCACGAATTTCAATATTAGCACCATCCAGAGTACCCAAAGTCATGGCGCCATTCATCGCAAATTTCATATTGCCGGTACCGGATGCTTCTTTTCCGGCTGTTGAGATCTGTTCAGACACTTCGGCCGCCGCATAAATTTGCTGCCCGTTCGTGACATTGAAATTAGGTAAAAAAACCACTTTAAGCCTGTCTTTGGTCGCACGGTCGCGATTGACCACTTCTCCGACTGCATTGATCAATTTGATGATCAACTTGGCCAAATGGTACCCTGGCGCCGCCTTACCGGCAAAAATAAAGGTGCGGGGGTGAAAATCAAAATGTGGATCAGTTTTCATGCGCTGGTACAAACTGATAATGTAAAGAATATTTAAATGCTGCCGCTTGTACTCATGGATGCGTTTAACCTGTACATCAAATATGGATTCGGGATCGACCCCGAAACCGGTACGTTTGTATAGATTGACAGCAAATTCATGTTTATTGACTCGCTTGGCATCCTGCCAGCGATCCAGAAAGCCGGGTTCAGTAATAAAGGGTTCCAGATTTTCAAGACAACTCAAGTCTTTGACCCAACTTTCGCCAATCGCTTCAGTAATGACTCGGCTCAGTCTGGGATTACATAATGCCAGCCAGCGCCGCGGCGTGACCCCATTGGTTTTGTTGCTGAATTTGGCCGGCCAGAAGTTATAAAAATCCTTGAGTACATCGTTTTTCAACAATTCGGTATGCAATTCGGCGACACCATTGATCGCATGACTGCCCACACAGGCCAAATGAGCCATCCGAACCATCCGTTTGTGCGAGTCATCAATCAATGACATTCGAAACACTTTATCCATATCATTCAGGCATTCTGCCCTGACCTGATCCAAAAAGTGGTGGTTGATTTCGTAAATTATTTCGAGAATCCTCGGCAATAACTGCTCCATCATTTCCACCGGCCAGCATTCCAGCGCTTCCGGCAACAAGGTGTGATTGGTATACGAAAACGTTTTTTGCGTGACCTGCCAGGCCATATCCCACGGCATAGCGTTTTCATCAACCAGCAAGCGCATCAACTCGGCGATAGCAATAGCCGGATGCGTATCATTTAACTGTACGGCAAATTTTTCATGGAAATGATCCAGACGAATACGCTGCGTTTTCATAATCCGCAGCATGTCCTGCAATGAACAGGAAACAAAGAAATATTGCTGCTCCAGGCGCAATTGTTTGCCTTGCAACGTACCGTCATTGGGATAAAGAATTTTGGTCAGATTTTCTGAAGCCACTTTTTCCTCTACCGCACCGTAATAATCGCCCTGATTAAACCGGCTAAAGTTCAACGACTCAGGCGCTATCGCCTGCCATAAACGCAGCGTATTCGCCGTATTGTTACGGTAACCCAGGATAGGGGTATCGTAAGGGACGCCTTTTACCACCCAGTCCGGTATCCAGCTCACAATCTGCTCGCCTATTTCATTCGTATACCGCTCGGTTCTTCCGCCCAGCTTGATTTCCACTGCCCATTCTGGCCTGATAATTTCCCAGGGATTTCCCCGGAAAAGCCATTTATCGGTTTTCTCCACCTGCCAGCCGTCGACAATCACCTGTTCAAAAATGCCAAACTCATAACGAATGCCATAACCAACAGAAGGAATTTCCATGCTTGCCATAGAATCGAGAAAGCAGGCGGCTAAACGTCCCAAACCCCCATTTCCCAATCCCGGTTCGGGTTCTTCGGTCAATAATTCATTAAGATTAAGTCCTAACTCAGCCATCGCCTGGCGAACTTCGCTGGTAATACCCAGGTTCAACAAATTGGAAGCCAAATGAGGACCCATCAGAAATTCGGCGGATAGATAGGCGACTGTCCGCGATTTACTCCGGGTATATTCATTCGCAGTGCCGACCCACCTTGCCATCAACATATCCCGGACGGTAAAGGCCAAGGCCATGTAATAATCGTAACGACTGGCTAAGGCAGGAAATTTGCCCTGCACATTGGCCAGATTACGAAAGAAACTGCGCTTGATTACATCTTTAGAGGGCTTGTAATTGGATTTTTTCTTCATTATGACCCCAGGTGATGGAATAAAATTGACCCGCCTTTTATAAAGCTTTTTCGAAGATTACAAAAAGGAAACTGACAAGGAATTAAGCAACAGCGATGCCAGATTTGCCCTCTCATTTTGATAATTGCGATATTTCAGCGCTTATGGGCACCAGAGAAGAGTCCTGTTAATTACTAAGGACTGATAAAATCAAAGCCAGGGGATACTTGCACAAACAAAGAGCATGAAAAAGCACTCAATCAGTGCGTAGCAGTTGTGATAAATCGATGGCGATATTAGCGGGGTCAGACCAACGAAAACGGCCGTCAGCAATTTTATCCATCAAAATTCTCGCTGTTATGTCAAAAACTTAATTTTGAATGTCATTATGATTCGATAGACGACTTCTGTTAGGTTATATATACTCCTCTCACCATCTGCTAGGACCAGATTACAGAGCTTAGTTGAAAGACCACCTCATGCTTTATGGGGTTAAGAATCCTATCTTGACTCCTGGCCATCAAGTTTGTGATCAAAAACTAATAAAA
Organism: Methylicorpusculum sp.; assembly: GCF_030651835.1. Classification (GTDB taxonomy): domain Bacteria; phylum Pseudomonadota; class Gammaproteobacteria; order Methylococcales; family Methylomonadaceae; genus Methylicorpusculum. Next base: position 5,166 of record NZ_JAUSBX010000019.1, read on the forward strand.
TTCGAATTTGATTAAAAAATGAAGCTTGTGGCAATAATAACTCCCAAAGAAACTGTTACGCGTACCGAACTAATCGACACCCAGCTCGCGCGAGCCGGTTGGTCCAAGCAACGTAAAATGTTGTTGGAAGAAGTGTTGTTGCAAATCGCAACGCCGGATCAGTCTTACGGAAAAAACCAATTCTCCGATTACGTCTTGCTTGGCTCGGACGGCAAACCGTTGGCGGTGGTAGAAGCCAAACGCACTTCGCGGGACGAATTAGCCGGAAAACGCCAAGCGGCGGACTATGCCGAAGCGATCAAAGCCAAAACCGGCATCAATCCGTTTATCTTCCTGACCAACGGTAAGGAAATCCAGTTTTGGGATCGTGACCGCTACCCACCCAGGAAAATTGCCGGTTTTTACACTCGTGATGACCTCGAACGCCTGAAACACCAAAAGCAATACGCGCTGCCAGTGAACGAAGTAACTATTAACGCGGATATTGCCGGCCGTGATTATCAAAACGAAGCGATTCGCCGAGTTACCGAAGGTGTCGATGCCGCCAAGCGTAAATTTTTGTTGGTGATGGCAACCGGTACCGGTAAAACCCGCTCTACGATTGCCTTGGTCGATACCCTGCTAAGGGCTAAGCGCGTTCAGAAAGTGCTGTTTCTGGCCGACCGGCGCGAACTGGTTCGCCAAGCCATGTCCGAATTTAAAACCCATCTGCCCAATGAAAGCTTAAGCCGCATCGAGGGTGGAGCAACATCCGGTGCGCGTATTCAATTTGCTACCTATCCCAGCATGATGCAGGTTTATCATCGCTTATCGGTTGGTTGTTACGACCTGATCGTCGCCGACGAAAGTCATCGCTCCATTTATCAACGTTACAAAGCCATTTTCGATCATTTCGATGCCATCCAGCTCGGTTTGACCGCTACGCCGACCGATTATATCGACCATAACACCTTCGAACTGTTCGACTGTGGCGATGGGCTGCCGTCCTACTATTACAGCTATGAACAAGCGGTTGCCGATAAAAATCTGGTCAATTATCGGGTATTGGATGCGCAAACCAACTTTCAACTACAAGGCATTCAAGGCGACGCATTACCCGAACCGCTGAAACAAATGGCCCGAGATCAAGGTGTTGAACTCGACGAACTCAACTTCGACGGCAGCGACATTGAAAAAGGTGTCATTAACCAAGGCACCAATGATGCCATCGTGCGTGAGTTCATGGATAAATCCCGGAAGGACACGCGCGGACTGCCACATAAAACCATCATTTTCGCGGTCAGCCACGCCCACGCCAAACGCCTGTACGAAAGTTTCAATCGACTCTATCCGGAGTTGCAACGGCAAGGCATGGCGGAAATCATCGATAGCCACATGGAACGTGCCGATGCCACGCTGGACGACTTCAAATACAAAACCATGCCCCGTGTCGCCATCTCGGTGGACATGCTCGACACCGGTGTCGACGTGCCTGCCATTCAAAACCTGGTATTTGCCAAACCGATATTCAGCAGGGTCAAATTCTGGCAGATGATAGGACGCGGTACCCGGCTTTACATCGACAAAGCCACGGGCGAAGTCAAACAAGACTTTCTGATCATCGACCATTGGAAAAACTTCGCTTATTTCAAACTCAACCCGGACGGCGAACTCGACCATCCCAGCGAACCATTACCAGTGCGGCTATTACGCTTACGCTTGGAAAAATGGAATCTGCTCCATGCGCAGCAATTCGATACACAGTCTGTCGTTGAAGAACTACAAGCCATGCTGGCCGCCTTACCCCGGCAAAGTATCAACGTGCGACCGCATTGGGACGAACTGGACCAACTACTCGCCCAATGGCCGCAACCCAATCACACAACCATTGAGCATCTCAGCAAAACCATTGCGCCACTGATGCGCCTGGCACCGCTTTGCGGACTCGACGAACTGCAATTTCGCGTCTGGTGCGAGCGGTTAACAGTGGCTTGGTTGAAAACCGATGCAGCCGAACAACTCAAGGTAAAACAGCGTATTCAAGAGGCCATTGCCAGTTTGGCGGACAACATTCCGGAAGTCCGCAAAGTGCAGGAACAACGCGTCTGGGTTGCCACGACTGGCTTTTGGGAGCATTTGGATTTGGCCCGCCTGACTAATTTACAAACTACCTTTGCACCGCTGATGCGTTACCGCACGGTTACACCCAAAAATACAGTGGAAATCAATCTTCCGGATTCGATTAGCCAACGCAGTTGGATCATTTACGGTCCCAGCGGCGAAGGTGCATTTGCGGAAAGTTACCGCGAACAAGTCGAAGCCTGGATCAAGCGTCTGGCCGACGAACTGCCGGCCTTGGCCAAGTTAAAAAGCGGCGAAAACCTCAGCGACGACGAACTCGATAGTATCGCCGCCACCCTGAATCAAGCTGATTTATTTGTCACCGAAGAAACCTTGCGCAAAGCCTTTGAAAATCAAACGGCCGCGCTACCGGAATTCTTACGCCATATTCTCTGCGAAGATGCGCGCTTGCCCGACCGTGAACAGCGCATAAACCAGGCATTCGAAACCTTCATCGCCCAACACGGCTACTTACGCGCGAATCAACTCAATTATTTACGCGCGGTTAAAGCCGCCGTATTGCGACACGGCCGCATCACCCGCGCGGCATTCGATGAACCGCCGCTGTCGCGTGTCGGCCGAATCGAGGCGTTGTTTCCGCCGCAGGACATTGAAGAACTCATCGACTTCGCTAACCAATGGGTTGACGATGCCGCTTAACCTATGCCCTTATACATCAATCCGTCATTCCGACAGGGATTGCCGGAATCCAGGCTACAGGGAAGTCATCAGCTTGCCGGCCTTGGCGCTGGATATCCGCTTCCCGGTGGATGATGGTATTGATGTATAGGGTATGCGCTTAACCTTAAGGAAAAATCCGTAAATGCTAGCTCCGCATATCAAGAAAAAAGTCGATAAACTTTGGGACCGTTTTTGGTCCGCCGGCCTGACCAACCCATTGGTCGCCGTCGAGCAAATTACCTATTTGCTGTTTCTGAAAAGACTTGAAGACATCGATAACATTCGTGTTAGTCGAAATTTACCGTCTATCTATGATCTGACGGACGAAGAAAAATCAAAAATTGCAGAGGCAAAGGAAGACGACCGAGCCAAATTGCGTAAGCAGTTTGACGCCTCAACCTGCCGTTGGAGTTATATCCGCCAGTTGGAAAAAACCAATCCGCGCCATCTGTCCGAAGTGGTCTTTCCGTGGTTGAGAACCATCGATAGCCGTTTGTCCGCACAAGAAACTGACGCCGAACTAGGCGGTTTGGACAAACGTATGGCCGATGCCTATTTCCAGCTCGACCCCAATAAAGGCCAAGTGCTTGGCGATGCCATCGATTTGATCGACCAACTCTTCGCTCGCGCCGGTGACGGTTCTGCTGCCCAGGACATCATGGGCGACACCTTCGAATACCTGCTCAGCGAAATGGCGACCGCCGGCAAAAACGGCCAGTTCCGCACGCCACGGCATTTGATCCGCTTCATGGTCGAATTGCTCGACCCTGAACCAGGCAACAAAATCATCGACCCGGCGGCCGGTACCGGCGGTTTCCTGTTCAGCGCTCAGCAATACCTGATGCGCAAATACTCAGCACAAGACACCATCCGCCTGGAGTGGGACGGCACGCCGCACCGTCTGGATGGTGCAGGCACGACCACGCGGGAATACGCCGAAATCCATAACGGCGCCAATTTCGTCGGTCTGGATAACGACCGTACCATGACCCGCATCGGCTGGATGAACTTGATCCTGCACGACATCGCCGACCCGCAACTGGTGCAAGGCGATTCGCTCAGCAAACGTGAAGGTAAAGCCAAACTGGCCGAATTACTCACGCCGGAAAGCTACCGCTTCGTACTCGCCAATCCGCCGTTTACCGGTACCGTCGATACTGCCGATTTGGAAGAAGATAGCGTGTTATTTCCGCGCATCGGTGGTGGTGGCAAGAAAAATAAAGATACCGTCACCAACAAAAGCGAATTGTTGTTTTTGTGGTTGATGCTCGATTTGCTTGATATAAGCGGTCGTTGCGCGGTAATCATTCCCGAAGGCGTCTTGTTCGGCAACACCGACGCCCACAAACGCTTGCGCCGTGAACTGCTGACCGAGCATGTCGTCGAAGCGGTGATCTCGCTACCCGGCGGCGTGTTCCAGCCCTACACCGGCGTTAAAACCTCGATTCTGATCTTCCGCAAGGAAACCATTCGCAAAGACAAACAAACGTTCACCGGCCAAGCGCCACGTACAGACTACGTGTGGTTTTATGAAGTCAACGATCATTGCTATTCCAACGATGCAAAACAGACAGAAAGAAAGGAGCAATCTAATGATTTGTGGGACGCCTTGGTTAAATTCAAAGCCTGGCTGAACGAAGGTCGTGCCGGTTCGGAACGCCTGGAAAAAACCTATTGGCAACCGACTTTCCAAAAACAACGCTGGCGGCAAGCGCTGTTGCGCGATAGCGCCGATCAGCTAACAGCGGCCGGTTATGCCTTTTCCGATCAATCCGATACCGGCATGTGGGATGGTCAGGTTTGGGGCATACACGAACTGTTTCCGGAATTACCCAGCGATCCCAAAGCGGCCGAAGAACAAATCAAGGCCAAGGTTCAACCTGCTTTATTGGAGTTAAATCACCCCCGGCAAAGCCGGGGGCTTATATCTGTTAGCCCCTCAAAGGGGCATGTTCATGAACCGCCTAAAGGCGGATTTGCTTGCCCAAAGAGCGTTAGTTGCTCGTAACGTTCTTCTTTACGCTCTTGCTCGC
>NZ_JAUSBX010000021.1 GCF_030651835.1 Methylicorpusculum sp.
AAAGACGATTTACGGCCAGCAGGAAGGCGCAGAAGTCGGTTACAACCCGCATAAACCGGGACGCCCGTCGCACACCTACCACACTTATATGATCGCCAACCTGCGCTTGATTCTGGATGTGGAAGTCCGGAGCGGCAAACAAGTCGCGTCCAAGCACAGTGCCCCCGGGTTATGGGCATTACTGGAACGCCTGCCGCGTGAGCACTGGCCGGCGTTGATCCGAGGCGACCGCGACTGGGGCACCGAAGCCAATATGCGTGAGGCAGAACAGAGAGGCGTACCGTATTTGTTCAAACTGCGCCTGACCAAAGGTACGCGGACCCTCGTCGACCGGCTCATGCGCGGCTACGACTGGATAGACGCAGGCCAAGGTTGGCAAGGGGCCGAATCGACCTTGCGTCTCACCGGCTGGAGCCGGAACCGGCGCGCCATCGTCTTACGTCGGCGTATCAAAAAAGACTTGGCGGTGATGAGCCGAGCGCAAGACGGCCCCGAACAACTCAGCTTTGCCGAGTTGAGCGATCAGGTGGATGTCTACGAATACAGTGTATTGATCACGTCACTGGCTCACGAAATCCGCAGCATCGCCCAGCTGTACCGAGACCGCGCCGATGCCGAGAACAACTTCGACGAATTGAAAAATCACTGGGGCTGGGGTGGCTTTACCACCCAAGATTTGAAGCGTTGCCGCACGATGGCCAGAATCACCGCACTGATTTATAACTGGTGGAGCTTGTTCGTTCGATTGGCCAATCCGGATCAACATACCGAGGCCATCACCAGTCGCCCGTTGATGCTGTATGCGATCGGCAAACAGACGCGTCATGCCGGTCAAAACCGCTTGACCATCAGCAGCACGCACGCCGAAGCTGAAAAAGTCGAACAACACTATCGCAGGATTGCCGCGTTCTTCAGAGAGCTTCGGTCAACTGCGGAGCAGTTGACAGCGATCCAGCGCTGGTACCGAATCTTGAGTTTAGCGCTGGTTAAGTATCTCAAGGGGCGTCAATTGCAGTCGCCGGAATGCCTGTCAGCGCCTGCTTAGTGGATTCAACCGCTCTTTTTAGGTT
>NZ_JAUSBX010000023.1 GCF_030651835.1 Methylicorpusculum sp.
TCAATAGTAAAACCGGTAACTACTCGCCCGCTTTGAATTAAGGGTGTAGGTGCTTGATTTCAAAGGACGCATCAATACGTCCCTGTAGCTCTCTGCAACATCCCTGTTGCAGAAGCCTTTTCAATCAACCACCTACACCCACTAAAACTGGAGGGGGTGAGCAGATACGTAAAACCGGATAGTTTAAACGAATGAGAAATTCTGTTGATGAGAAAAAAAGCAGGGGGAAGGCTTTTTGTGGATGTCGATATTTTTCAACGGGCAAAAAAAAGCGGACTCGATGTCCGCTAAAAAAACCCTTGAAACCCTTTAGGAGGTAAGAATGTATAACGCAATACATTTAAGAGTTGAACTGATTCTAAAGGGATTTATTAACTAAGAAAATGTGGCCGATTGCCGCGCGACAGGTTGTCGCAGTCAAAACCCATACCCGGGTGATGTTTTAAGCAGACAGTCAGACGCTGGATAAATTCAGCTGTTACAAATTAAAGGCAGGTTAAGCCTGCCTCGCCAAGACCAAGGGCAAGATGCAGGCAGGTAAACCTAGACTGAAAAACTCTCGCCGCAACCGCAGGTGCCAGTGACCTTTGGGTTGTTAAATTTAAAGGCTTCGTTAATCCCTTCTTTCCGATAATCCAGCTCAATCCCGTCAATCACAGCAAGATCGGCGGTTGATGTGATGACTTTAACGTCAAACTGTTCAAATACAACATCATCTGCATTCAATTGATCGGCATAGTCCAGCGTATAAGCAAAACCGGAACACCCTGATTTTTTAACGCCCAGCTTTAAACCAAGCCCTTTGCCGCGTTTTGACAGTTGTTTTTTTATCTGTTTTGCAGCATTTTCAGTAATAGAAACTGCCATAATTTTCTCCTTTTTGCATTTACTTATAAAAATTATTTAATTCCCGAAAACACTAACCCATCATGATTGAGGATCGACTCGACCCCGACCATGAAAGCAATTTCGCTAGGCGAATTTGTTTCGCTTATGCAACTAATATACTTTCACGGTAATACATGGGGAGTATAGATAGGCTATTTCCGCGTTAGTAGTAGAAAGAACATCAACGCCGTCATTCCAGCATGGATTGCCGGAATCCAGTTCACAAGGACGATAAAGTCCAACACCCATCCGTGACGGGGCGACACAAAACTTTTAACCCGAACATAGCCTAAAAATACCCGGTTTAGCGTGCACTTTCATAGTAGAAAATGGGTTAACCGATTTAGAAAATCATCCACTTCGGCTTCGGTATTATCTTTACCCAAACTGACTCTGATTGCACTTTTGGCCAATTCCGGTGCAATTTTCATTGCTGTCAATACGGGGCTTGGCTTACCGCCGCCACTTGCACATGCCGAACCGCTGGATATTGCAATGCCTTTGGTATCCAGCTGCATTTGCAACATTTCGCCATCAACGCCGTAAAGCCCAAACTGAACCGTATTAGGCAAGCGCTTGTCCGGATGTCCGAAAATGACGGCACCCGGCAATGCCTTCAAACCGCTTTCCAGTCTTTGTCTTAATTTAAGCAGGTGATCAGAACGCTGATCCAATTCAGACTTGGCAATTTCCGCTGCCGCGCCGAAACCAACAATGGCCGCAACATTTTCAGTACCTGGCCTGATACCTTTTTCTTGCCCACCGCCTAATTGCATGGGTTCTAAACTGAGGCCTTTTTCAATAATCAGTGCCCCACAGCCTTTAGGCCCGTATATTTTGTGCGCGGACAACGACAGTAAATGCACCTTGAGCTTGGAAAATGACACCGGCATTTTACCCAGAGCCTGCACCGCATCGCTGTGAACGATGACGTTTTGGCTGCGTAAAGTATCCGCATAGACGGCCACATCCTGAATGACGCCGGTTTCATTATTAGCCAACATAATGGAGGCAAAATCCAGCGGTAATCGACTGACTTGCTCAAACGAAGCTTGCTCAATAAGGCCCCGGGTATCCACATCAAAGGTTTCAACGGCAAAACCCCGGTGTTTTAACCGCATCACAGGCTCGGTCATACAAGGGTGTTCAGTCGCCGAAATGGCAACACGGGACTTGATGGCCGGCACCTGCAAGGCCAGATTATTGGATTCGGTTCCACCGCTGGTAAAAACCACCTGAGCGGGAGTAGTATCAACCAATGCGGCGACTTGCTCTCTGGCGGCTTCTATCGCACTCCGCGCTATTCTTCCGGCTCGGTATAATGCGGACGGATTTGCGTAAAAGGTCGTCAAAAAAGGCATCATGGCTTCCAGCACGCGCTCATCCAGCGGTGTGGTTGCATTATGATCGAAATAGATCATTTATACAGGCTCTGACACCGGTCCATTCTATGCAGCTCAATCACCTTCGCATCCATTTCCTGGCGTTTGGCAACTTCCTTGACATGGTGTTTTTCCAGCAAATCGCCCAAACTGATGCCTTGCAAGTAACCCCTGATCTGATCACTTAAACCCATCCACAGATCATGTGTCAGGCACGCTTTATTGTTCTGGCAATTAGCTTCGCCACCGCACTTGGTTGAATCCAGTTGCTCATCGACCGCCTCGATAACATCGGCGATATTGATTAGGCTGGCATCACGGCTCAGTTTATAACCTCCGCCAGGACCTCTGACACCCGTCACCATGCCTGCTTTTCGCAAACGGGCGAACAACTGCTCCAAATAGGACAAAGAAATGGTTTGACGGGTTGCTATGTCGGTCAGCGTGACGGGATTTTTCTGGCTATGAAACGCCAGATCGAGCATTGCCGTGACAGCATAGCGGCCTTTAGTGGTTAATCTCACAAGCCAATCCTTAAAATAACTAACAAATACAGGCTAATATACTTAACCTAGCAAATTAGTCAACTATCCGGTGCACGTCTTAATCTCCTCCTGTCATTAGACGAATGCATCTGGCTGTCTTTATATTTCGTCCAGTCTATCCCGCTCGTAATCATCCGATTCGGGCATCGGTTTATCGACATACTGAATGCCTGATTCATTCAAGGCTTTCTTCATTGCGTCTATTTGCTGATCCAGGCAATGAATATGCTCAAGCATATGGTTGATGACATGAGCGACAGGATCGCGCATATTGACGGTAGTCCCATAAGCATCAAAATGCAGTTGTTCCGCAGCAGGATCGCAGGGAATTCCGGTTTTTTTCGCCTTGGGCTCAATGGCGCGCGCAGGAATGCCCACCACTGTTGAGCCGGCAGGAACCGCTTTTAACACCACCGAGTTTGAACCAATACGCGCACCCTCACCTATTTCTATGGGTCCCAGTACTTTCGCACCCGCACCGACAACAACACCATTACATAGCGTTGGATGGCGCTTGCCTTTATTCCAAGACGTGCCGCCCAGGGTCACGCCATGATAAAGCGTGCAATCGTCGCCTATTTCAGCCGTTTCGCCGATCACAACGCCCATACCATGATCAATAAAAAATCGCCGTCCGATTTTTGCTCCGGGATGAATTTCTATACCGGTCAGAAATCGGCCCAGATGCGAAATAAAACGGCCTAACCAGCGAAATCCTGATTGCCAGCAATAATGGCTGATGCGGTGGATCAGAATGGCATGAAACCCAGGATAGGCCGTGATGACTTCAAAAACGGTTTGCGCCGCAGGGTCACGGTCAAACACACAGTTAATATTTTCTTTGATTTCATTCAGCATATTTATTGATTTCGCTTGTTGCCTTGCGCCATTTTCAAAATACCCCTCAGGATATCCAATTCTTTTGTATCCAGCTGAATACGGTTATACACCCGCCTCAATCGCCGCATGATGGTTTTTGATTTATCCGGATGCATAAACCCGATATCCGACAAAGCTTGCGCCAGATGCTCATAATAAGATTCCATTTGGTCGGCAGTTGCCAGCGGGATTTCACCTTTATCGCCAATGGCCACATCATAGCTCCGACCGGAGGCAACAAAGAGTTCGTAACAAATCACTTGCACCGCAGCGGCAACATTCAGCGAGCTGTAGTCCGGGTTACAGGGTATTCGCAGCAGGTACTGGCATAAATCCAACTCATCATTTTTCAATCCCGAGCTTTCTCGCCCGAATACGATAGCCACTTTATTATCCAGCGCGTCAATGCTGAGCTTTTCCGCGCACTCTCTAGGCGTGATTTCCGGCCAGCTGATCGTCCGGCATCTCGCACTGGAGCCGATAACAATCTGACAATCAGCAATTGCTTCCTGCAAGGTCGAACAAACGACCGCGGATGCCAAAATATCATCCGCACCTGACGCCCGAGATGTTGCATCCGCACAGGGAAACAATTTCGGCGAAACCAGGACCAGATGCTTCATGCACATATTTTTCATGGCTCGCGCTACGGCCCCGATATTGCCAGGATGACTTGTCTCAACCAACACTATAACGATGTTATCCAACAAAGCTTTGCCTCAACCTTTTAAAAAAGGGGCAAATTTTACCAAAAGATTTGGTATGCTATTCATATTTCCTCAAGCTCTTAAAAAATTCAGACCTATGCATCCAATGCTTAATATTGCTGTGCGAGCAGCGAGAAGCGCCGGCGAGATCATAAATCGCTCAGCTGAAAATGTCGGAAGACTCCAAATTAATTACAAAAGTAAAAATGATTACGCAACCGAAGTCGACCGTATGGCCGAACAGGAAATTATACGTATCATCAAAGCCGCGTTCCCGGAACACGCCATCCTGGCGGAGGAAAGCGGCGAACATGAGGGCAATGATTACGTTTGGATCATAGATCCTCTGGACGGCACCACCAATTTTCTCCATGGTTTTCCTCAATTTGCCGTTTCCATCGCGCTAAAACTCAAAGACCGGATTGAAATTGGCGTCATTTACGATCCCCTGCGTGATGAACTGTTCACTGCAGAACGGGGCGGCGGCGCCATGATGAACAGCCGCAAAATCAGGGTCACGGCTCAGACCAATATGACCGGCGCGCTCTTGGGCACGGGTTTTCCTTTCAAAAACCTGCAGCATATCGATGCTTATCTGGGCATGTTTAAAGCACTGTCAATCGATACCGCAGGGATTCGCAGAGCAGGTGCAGCGGCGCTTGATTTGGCCTATGTTGCATCAGGAAGGCTGGATGGATTTTGGGAAATCGGCTTACAGCCTTGGGATATGGCTGCCGGCATACTGTTAATAAAAGAAGCCGGTGGCGTAGCCACTGATTTTACCTTTAGCGATACGTATCTGGATTCCGGAAATTTGATTGCCGGAAATCCAAAGATGCATCAGCTGATTTATAAAGCCATTGAGCCGCATGTCACCGACAATTTGAAGAAAAAAACCCGTTAGCCCAGCTATTGTCGGCTGCATCGGCGGGCGCCTTACTATCTTTAAGCCTCGGTTAATCCATCAAGGATCTGCATGCTGGTCATGTCATTCAAAACGCTACTGTAACAGGGATGTTGCAGTGAGCTACAGAGACGTATTCACGCGTCCTTTGACGAGCACCCCGGGGCCGAATTTCGATCTACGATGGGTAAGTTAAAGCATTACAGATAATAAAGTTCCAAAGCCATCATCAACGCGTCTTCTCTACCCTCTTCGGCTGGATAATAATCTTTACGTATACCGATTTCGTTAAACCCCGTGTCTCTATAAAGCGCGATAGCATTCGGATTTGAGGGCCGCACCTCCAGGAACACGGTTTCCACCTTGCGGGAACGTGCCACTTCAATCAGATGTTCCAGAATCTTCCGGCCAATACCCTGTTTTTGCTCTTTGTGGTCAACACTGATATTCAATATATGGGCTTCACCCACGGCAATTGAGACAATCCCATAACCCAGGACTTTATCGACATCTTCACAAACCCAGCAACTGTAACCCGCTCTGAAACAATCCCTGAAAATACCATCACTCCACGGAAACGTATAATTGTGTTCTTCAATGGCCAAAACCGTGGCAAGATCTTCGGCGTACATCTTACGTAATCGCATCAGGTCCTTACGGGTGACTGAATCCGGAAATATTTTTGCATAAAACTCCCGATCCGCATCATAGAGAACGAAATCTTTTAAACGCTGTAAATAGACATTCATTGCTAACCCTCGATAGCTTGATAAGTCGCCATAGCCAGTTGAAGATCTTGCCAGGCTTTACGCTTTTCAAGCAAGGATCTAAGTAAATAAGCGGGATGATAAACAACCACCAGCGGTATTCCATTATAATCATGGACCTGACCACGTAACTGTCCAATGGTCTTGTCTGAATTAAGCAAGTTTTGAGCGGCTATTCGCCCCACAGCCAAAATAATTTTAGGTTTTATTGCCGCTATCTGACGCGCCAGATAAGAGTGGCATGCAGCCACCTCATCTTTATGTGGATCTCTATTATTGGGCGGCCTGCATTTCAAAATATTGGTTATAAACACGTCTTCCCTGGACAAGCCTATCGCTCTTAACATTTCCGTCAACAATTGCCCGGCCACGCCGACAAAAGGCAGTCCTTGCTGATCCTCGCTTTGCCCGGGCGCCTCCCCGATGATCATCCAGTCTGCGGCCGGATTTCCGGAACCGAAAACGGTCTGCGTCCGGCTCTCGCACAAATCACATTGACGGCAAACTGCGACTTCATTTTGCAACACTCGCCAAAAATCCAAAGCGTCCGATGTTTCGGGCATTGGGTTAACTAAAGTCGGCTCCTCTTCCGCGCCACCAGCTTGATAACTTATCGGGTCAAGGCCAGACTCACGATCATGGGGAAGCCTGCGCACCCACACATCAATTCCCATCGCTTCAAGGTATTGCAACCGCGTCGTATGATTCACTGCCTAAAGTTACCTTTAATCCTCGTCAGCTTTTAACACCTGAATAAGCGCCTAAAAATAAGGGCGTATAAATACGCCCTTGATCGGTGCCGTCTTGGTCAAACATCGCCCTTTTGAGGATGCCGCCTCTGATTGGGAACATGCAGTTTGTTGACCGCATTAATATAGGCCTTGGCTGAAGCAATCACAATATCGGTATCGGCGCCTAAGCCATTGACGATCCGTCCTGCCTTATCCAGCCTTACCGTCACCTCACCCTGGGCATCGGTACCATTAGTGATGTTATTGACTGAATACAATTCCAAAATCGCTTTCGTGTTGACCACACTCTCAATTGCCTTAAGGCTGGCATCCACTGCCCCGCTGCCTGAAGCACTGCCGGTCAGTTCTTTGTTATCAACGCGCAAGGTCACTTTTGCATGCGGCACTTCACCGGTTTCCGAACACACACTCAAAGCGATTAGCTTAACGTACTCGTCTTCTGCATGAAAACTGACTTCAGTGATCAATGCCTGCAAGTCCTCATCAAAAATCTCATGTTTCTTGTCAGCCAGTTGTTTAAATCGGAAAAAGGCATCATTGAGTTCTTCTTCCGACGTAAATTCAAAGCCGAGTTCGGTCATTCGGCTCTTGAACGCATTACGTCCGGAATGCTTGCCCATGACCATGCGGTTGGCAGCCCAGCCCACGTCTTCAGCGCGCATGATTTCATAAGTTTCGCGGCTTTTGAGTACCCCATCCTGGTGAATACCGGATTCATGCGCAAAGGCATTGGCGCCGACAATGGCTTTATTGGGCTGAACTGGAAAACCGGTAATCGATGATACCAGACGGGAACAGGTCATGATTTCCCTGGTATCCAGCGTCGTATCGCAAGTAAACATATCTTGCCGTGTTCTTACGGCCATCACGACTTCTTCTAAAGAAGCATTACCGGCTCTTTCTCCCAAGCCGTTAATGGTACATTCGACCTGACGGGCGCCGTTCATGACCGCAGAAAGCGAATTTGCGACCGCCAAGCCTAAATCATTATGACAATGCACCGAAAAGACAGCCTTATCGGAATTAGGAATTCGCTTGATCAAATTAGCAATGGTAGCGCCAAATTGCTCCGGCAAACTGTAACCGACGGTATCGGGAATATTCAAGGTCGTGGCGCCAGCATCTATCACAGCTTCCAAAATGCGGCATAGAAAATCCTCTTCAGAACGACCGGCATCCTCGGGCGAAAACTCGACATTATCGGTAAACTGCCGGGCGCGTTTGACCGCTCTTACCGCATACTCAATCACTTGATCCGGATGCATCTGCAGCTTCATTTTCATGTGTATCGGCGATGTAGCAATGAAAGTGTGGATTCTGGCGCTTTTTGCGTCTTTCAGTGCCGCACCGGCTTTATCGATATCCTTATCCAAAGCTCGGGCAAGACCACAAACAGTGCTGTTTTTGATGGCTCTAGCCACCGCTTCCACCGCTTCAAAGTCACCCGCACTCGCCGCCGGAAATCCGGCCTCGATCACATCGACCTTCATACGCTCAAGCGCTTTGGCAATCCTGACTTTTTCATCACGCGTCATCGATGCGCCGGGACTTTGCTCACCATCACGCAAAGTGGTATCAAATATAATTAATTTGTCTTTCATGAGAACTCCGTTCACGAAGCAGCCACCGATGCACTTGCATCGGCTAGGTCAAAAATAGGGGTCAATCAGATGTAATGAGATCAGTTTATGTGCCCGTCAGGGCAGGAGTCTGACCAATAGGCTGGACAACGCGTATAAACCTGCTTTTCCTGAAAAGGAAAAATAGGCAAAGCTTTTGGCGTTGTTGGTTTGAATATTCATGGCATCGAACTATACGCTTTTGTCATATTAGCCTCAAGGCCATTTTAAGATTTTCTGTCTTGTAAACGCCGTTTACGCATCACCAGGGTAATAACCGGACCGGATATCGCATACCCCAGAAACAGCAAGAACAACATTGTTTGTGGCTGCGCCATTATAAAGGCCACGGCCAGCATCACGACTATCGCGACGACAAAAGGTACTTTACCTTTCAAATCAATTTCCTTAAAACTGGAATACCGGAAATTACTGACCATCAACAAACCCGTTGCCACCGTCAATAACATGGCCAAGTATTTAAGCACTTCAATATCGTAACCGTGTTCCAGGGATAACCAGATAAAACCGGCCAGAATGGCTGCGGCCGCAGGACTGGGCAAGCCCTGAAAATAGCGTTTATCGGCTTTTTCAACCTGCGTATTAAAACGCGCCAGACGCAACGCGCCGCCGGCGGTATGGACAAATGCAGCAAATAAACCCAACCTGCCTAATGATGAAAACGCGTACAAATACATCACCAATGCCGGTGCCACACCAAAAGAAACCATGTCCGAGAGACTATCGTACTGAACGCCGAATTCGCTTTGCGTATTGGTCAAGCGAGCAACCCGCCCGTCCAAGCCATCCAGGATCATCGCAACAAAAATGGCCACCGCAGCCGTCTCATAACGCCCTCCCATGGCTGACGTAATGGCATAAAAACCGGAAAAAAGTGCGCCGGTGGTAAACAAATTGGGTAATAAATAAATTCCGCGGCGGCGGATGGATTTTTTTTCTGTAGCCATACTTTTTATCAGTCCTTGCCAAAACACAATGAAACAATTGCGCGAATTATACAATGAGCCGTTAGGCTAAGCCTAAGGAAATACTGAGAATACTGTGCACCTTAAGCTTAAAATCTTACCGGATTTTGATGACACGATTACGACACAACTTATTAGGCTTTGCCAAACAGGTAAACTTTTAAAAATTGGAATGCAAATCAGGTAAACAGGCTCAACAGAAAAACCGGGGAATTCAAGCGTGGGTTATAACAGTAAAAACGTATCGGATAGTGCCGGGCGGCTTGACAAGAAAGGTGTTTTGAAAAAAATGGGACCCGAAGAAATGCCAAGAAAAAAAGCTTATCACCAGAAACCGCCCGAATGACTGTAATGTCCTCATCATTCGGGCTTCACTCATTCATTATTTTTTTTGTATCTGCTCACCCACTCCATTTTTATTGGGTATAGGTGTTTGATTGAAAAGGCTTCTGCAACAGAGAGATAGCAGAGAGCTATAGGGAAGTATTGATGCGTCCTTTGAAATCAAGCACCTACACCATTAATTCAAAGTGGGCGAGTAGTTGCCCATTATTTAAAATCAAACACCACTATTGGCGAAATCGTGCCGCTGTTGAATTCAACATACATCGCCCTGCAGGTATCCTTGTAATTTTTAGGTGTTTTCCAATTGTATTGCCACTGACCATCACCTTTATAGATTAACCCGCTATTACCAGAACCATATTCTTCAACCACATCATGTGGACTATGTTCCGAATTTCCACATTCGATAGGATAGGAATAAAAACCTGCAAAGCTGACACTGTCTTCAATCGGCAAACCGTTTGCATCCGTTAACCGCCATTTAACAGGAACAGTTTGAGCGGCTTTTGCAGAATTGACTAAACCGGCAGTAACAGGCTCATTAAAACCCTCGAATTGATAAGTCACCATAAAGGTAGAACAGGTGGGTGGTGTAGTGATGTTACCTTTATCATCTGTACCGCGCATGCAGACTTTATTGGCACCTAACTGCGTCGCCGGTAATTCTGCGATCACCTCTTCAATGGAGTTATCATAATTACCATCTTGAGCCGTCATGAGCGCCCAGCTGCCGCTGTCATTTAAACTGTATTCCGCACTGATTATATTGCTGTTACCCGTATCAGCATCAGAAACAGTGGCTCGTAGCGTGGTACTTCCGTTCAAAATAGCCGGATTGGGATTAATGCCTATCTGATCTATTTTTGGGCCGGTTTGATCGACATAGCCTACATTGATTTGAACATGGTTGTTATCGCTTCCGGGTTGCTGACCCACCAAAACAATATCACCCTCGACCTCAAAGCTTTCAGTTAGATTTTCTCCAGTGACACTCCAACTGGCACCGGACGCTATACCTTGAAACTTGTTGTTAGAAAGCGGCTCTCCGTTGAGCTTAACATTTTCAAGACTGATTTCATTGACTATATCAGGCCTGGGCGGATGACCATTTCTTTGTACATTGAGAAGAATATAATTTAACTCGCCCAATTCCCCGACATTTTTACTGGTTGAAACAGTACCGCTGGGGGTTTTAATAACCGTTGCCAAATTTCCTGTGCCGGCATCAAAACTGTATTTTATGTGATTGCTGCTACCCCAGCGTACATTAGTAAGTCCGGCGGATGGCAAAGGAATTTTACCGAGAAGAACTCTAGGCATCCCGTTTCCATTTCCATTCATATGCCTATAACGGACGGCGGCTTTGAGATCAGCCCCCTCTATGGCGCCACTGCTAACTTCTGCGGCATAAACATCCATTGAAGAAATCCATACAAGGCTGGTTATAGCGGTTAATTTGAATAAGGAATTCGTTACTGCTTGTTTCATTTAAATTTTTCCTATTGTTGTAATTATTGGGGGTGCACATCCTTGTGCATAATCTCCTTAACGGGAAACGCTGAACGTGCTCAGCGCAATTCGGCTGGTCTTGGCGTTGGATGCATTGAATAAGACCTTGAAGTCCTCTATTTCGGCGTCGATTTCGGTGAATAAATCCTGCGCAAATGAATAGGCCAAAGGCTGATGCAACAATTCGGCTTCAACGCTGTAATTCGCTCCGGATAAACCACTGATGCGATAGCTGATTTCATCGCTGCCGCCCACAAAATCAGGGTCTGTCAACGCATCTCCGGCGACTCTTACATCGGCAGGCGCTGTTGCTTTATTAAAGCCCTGAGGCAGCAAGCGGTTATCTTTCAAATAGGTCATTCCTCGCAACAAGGTATAGGTGACCTGATTTTGGTTATCACCCATAACCGCCTCATACACTTGCACTTGCTCTGGACTGGTGATCAGCTCGTAATGCGGCTCAAAAACGGTTCTATCCTCGTCGGCATCAACACCATTGACACTCCCGTTGGCATTGACTTTTCCTGATTCAAACACGATATTGCCTTGCCCATCCTTGACCGTGACATGCAAAATGACCCGTCTTGAAGGGTAAGCGCTGGGTAACTTATGCCCGGTATTGCTATTAACCTTCAGCTTGAAATCGAGCGTATTACTAACTAAAGAATGGATGACCGGTGAAATACTGGCAGCACTGCTTAACATGGACTGGGTTTTACTCAAGGTTTCAGCAAAATTGGTGGATAGAATGCCCAGTTGCTGCTTGTTTTTATCAAAAACATCCAGCATCAACCGGTTAGCGCCAACAAATTCATGGATGGCGAAGTCGTCTCTACCTTGTAACCACATCGGACGATTGGAGATTGCGACACCATTGGCGCGTGACATATGGCATTGCTGACAGCTTTTGGGAATGGTGCTGGCATAACTACTCTGCTCCCATTCCGTATAGGGCATTTGCTCCGGAAATTCGGATTCCGGAGTCGTGCTCAGGATATTGCCAAATTCATCAACAAAAGGAGTTTTAAGGTTATGGCAGGTTGCGCATAATTTTGATGATTTGACGTGAGCACTAAAGGTTGGCGTATACCCCGTATTCATGATCATGGGATTAGGGAACAGATTGTCATACGGACCGTAAATAGTTTTACTGCCATCAATTTCATACCGCCCGGTAAAGCGCGCCAAAGTACCCAGATTTGTTGAATTTTTAATTTGATGGCAAAGCGTACAACTGACTCCGTTCAGGGCTTCATCATGCCGGGGATGACCGGCATTCAGAAAACCATTATTCAGAATTTCGAAAGGCTCTCCGGCTTGTTTAGCCTCAAAATTAGCCATGGGCGCGTGACAACGAGAACATTTGTCATTGATGATGTCGGCCAAGTGAGGATTACGATTAAGTTCCGAACGAACTTTTGCACGCCAAAACGGATCGCGGGCTGAATTAGCCATCATGGTCGAAGACCAGTCGGTTTCGATTGACACATCCTGACCATTTTGATCGGTGAGTCCGTTATGGCACATCGTGCAGTTCGCGGAGCCTGAAAAATGCTCCGAACTGAATCCTGGATTACCGCCTGAAGCAGGAGGTAAAAGAAAACCGCCACTCGAATTCGTCAGTGTCGTGACACTGAAAGTATCGGACACGCCGCCTATTGTCAGAACGGCGGAGGTTGTAGTGCCGGGGTTGACCGACGACACCAACCGGACCGTAAAAGTGTCGTCGTTGTTAACGTTACCTACTGTTGCGACATAAGCACCGCCATTGATTGAATATAGACCGCCGACGATGCTAATACCGCTTGGAGCGTTAATACCGGAGACAGTCAAATTGCCAGACGTAATTGCTGAACCTAAGGGAACACTTGTTTGATCAACAAAGCTGAATGCATCAGGCGTAGTATCTGTTGCAAAGGGAATCGTTATCGAGCTGAAGGTATCTTTTACTCCGCCGATAGTCAGAATCGTATTTGTCGTCGTGTTATAACTTGCCGAGGACGTGTGCCTCACTTGAATGCGATCACCATTTATTACCGTGCTTTTGGTGCTGGTAAAAGCACCTCCATTTCGAGAATACTGGCCGCCGCTAATGCTGATGGCAGTGGCGGAATTGATGCTGGATATTGTAATCGTATCTGAACTTACTGACGAACTGAGTGGGACTCTCACCTGATCAGTAAAACTAAAAGGAGCCGGAATAGTGTCTTTAGGGGCTGCCTGAATGTTGCCACTGGTTATGATTACACTCAGCCAGATAAAGCGAACTAAAAAGGATAGGATTAAATTCATGGTAATTATCAGGCTAATAAAAAACAATGTTTACTACGCAAACATCAAGCCAGAATTTCCAATCACCATAAGTATATGATTAATTAATTCTATTTAATTTTTGATCCTTCTCGCATAGGAAAAAACAGGTTATATCACACAGTTATTAGGGTATTTAACTGGCTTTTGTTGCAGCACCCTAGATGCAACAAACGACTTGTAACGTTTATAATCAACCAAAAAACAGGGAGCGTCTTATTGCTATCACCTTTAACTCATGTGAAGCGAATGAATGACTATGCCAGCCGTAATTAGCTCGCATAAAGTATTGATTCGATACATTGACAGCGAGCAATAACTTTTCTTTTTTAACCCGAATGATCAATGTTATGAAATACCCAGATATGTTAGCCATCGCGTTTGAAGAAGCGCAGACCGGTTTTGAAGAGAGCGGCGTGCCTGTAGGTGCGGCTTTGTTTGATGCTAATGGTCGTTTACTGGGCCGCGGACGCAATCGGCGCGTTCAGGATAACGATCCTTCCGTACATGGAGAAACTGATGCATTTCGAAAAGCGGGTCGCCAGAAAAACTACCGCGATAAAATTCTGGTGACGACACTGGCTCCCTGCTGGTATTGCTCAGGATTGATCCGACAATTCAATATAGGAACCGTAATCGTCGGCGAATCGGTTAACTTTGCAGGCCATCTGGACTGGCTCAAAGAAGCCGGAGTGAATGTTATTGAATTAAACGATCCCGCCTGCATCGACTTGATGAAGCGATTTATTGAACAATCTCCACAGATATGGTTTGAAGATATCGGTGAATGTGAGCGCAGTGAAAATGCTTAAGAACATGAATAACTGGGGCTGGCTCCTTGGCTTCATGGAGATAAACGATTCGTTGGGACACAATGCAGATTCTGATGACGGTAAGATGATGAACGTGCGTCGTGTCAAACATTAAAACTGCGGGCTTTTTGACTCCCAAGTTGATAGCCCAGACAGTTAAAATCTCAAGCAATTAATCACGGTTATGTCTTGGATCTTCGACAAAGAAGTCAATCAGGTCGTGTTCCTCGCGAGCCAGGTTTCGAGAATCGGAGGCTGATAGCTTGAAAAAGCGTCCAACAAATCAATGGGACAACTTTCAACTCTCAGCAATGACCTGTGTATGGGTTTTACAAATTGCTCTTCTACCGCATGATCTAAAAATGCCGTCAACCCGTCATAGTAGCCAGCGATGTTCAGCAAGCCACAGGGTTTTTGATGAAAGCCCAGTTGCGCCCAGGTCAAAATTTCAAATAATTCCTCAAGTGTTCCAAGCCCTCCCGGAAGCGCTATAAATCCATCTGAAAGATCAGCCATCATCGCTTTACGTTCATGCATGGAGCTGACTATTTTCAGTTCCGTCAGACCCGCATGAGAAACCTCTTTATCGACCAAAGCCTGAGGAATCACGCCCACCACCTCGCCCTGATTTGCCAGAACGGCATCGGCAAGCAGTCCCATGATACCAATACCGGCCCCACCATAAACCAAGCCAATACCACGCTTGACAAGCTCCTGAGCAAGTTGTCGAGCTGCTTGAGCATAGCTGGAACTCTTACCGGGACTTGAACCGCAATAGACGCATAGTCTTTTCATATTTCCTTCGTTTGAGTCAGAAAAACACGATCAAGGCCGCCCATCTGCGAACCTGAAGCGATTTACCACCCGCCCAAGTCCTGAATAGCATCAACCACCATACCGGTACCCACCGATATCATCAAGATGTCCGAGGCCACACGCACATAGCGGTAACCGGACGGTGCGGGCCCCATACCCAAAATAATATCCGAAGGCAGATCGTAAAAGGTAACATTTCGAGGTAGCGGATAGCCGACTCGCCATTTTTTTGCCTGCCCGGGAGGCAGACAACCCTTATTTTTCTTGGCAAGACCCGGAGGACAATGCCCTGAACGGAACTGAGCGGAATAATAATTTCGAACGACGGTGCGGTGTTGGTCACCAAAATACAAATCAGTCCTTACTTTGTTTTTATCGGCGTTTTTGGGGGATTTTTCATGACGACCTTCGGAATTCCCTCTATTGCCTTTATTGCCTTTATCTTCTTTGGATTTACCTTTCGGATTTTGATGCTGACCACCTTCTTTCCAGGTTGGTTTATCCGCTAACACGGTTGTTACCGGCAATACCAATACAAACAGAGACACTAACAGCAGTTTTTTCTTTGAATAAATTCGTTGCATAAAAAGCGCCTTTTAAAGATTAAAACTGAATAATTCCAGTTCAAAACGGAATTCTAACTCCCAATTCCATAGTATGATCGGTTATATCGGTTTGCCCCAAACGATATTCATAGCGAAGGAATCCGGCTCGCCCTTCGGGCAAGGTTAAAGCCAAGGAACTGCCAATATTAAAATAATCACGATCCGGATTATCCGTATGAACAACAAAAGTTCCCGTTCCCGGAGTTGCTTGACTGAAGCGGGCCTGGATAAGTCGTGCATCATCCATGTATTGATGCACCCATTCAAAACGGAAACCGGGCGATAAAATACCCCATGGCATGCTGATCGCTTGCGAGGCCTGGCCGCCGATCGTTGATGTAACCGAATCGATAACCTGTTTATCAAATTCCATGGACAAACCTGCTCCGCCGGTTTCCTGGTAACTATCAACCTGGGTCGTAATATATTCCACCCTTGCATAAGGGTTGATGATGAAATTATGTATCGAAATATCTTTACCAAAACCCAGACTGACTCCGTATTGATCGCCATCGACCTCACTTTGCGCCGAGGTATCTAAGCCGCTGTATTGAATTCGGCGTTTGGTATCGAAATTATGCAGTGCATAACTCATGATCCAGTCAAGATAAAAATCCTGGGGGAAGAAATAGCTGCCGTATGTAGAAAATTCGAAAGCATCGGTTTCCATGCTGCCGTTGCTGCCTTTGTAATTGGTGTTGGTAGCACCGTATCCAAAGGCCGCCCCCAGCACTAAATTATCCGTAAGACTGTAATCGGCCCCGAGGGTGACGGCTTGTCGATCAACTTCAAAACCTTGTTCGTTTCGAGTTTTGTCTTTCTCACCAACATTGAATTGGCCTTTCAGAAAAAACCCTAGCGGGCTGTCACGCAACGGTTCGTCAATCGGATCATCTCCGGCTGCGCCGCCATGAGATTGACCTAAGGCTTTCGCGAGCACTTGCCCGACCGGAATTGATTCGCCATTGATATTGAAGGTGGAATAGCCCAGGAGCGTCGAATTTTGTTTCTGGGCATTACGCAAGTTAACGATACGGCCGTGAATAATCGAAAATTGCTTGTAGCCGAAATCAACCGCCGCTGAGCCTTGAGCCGAAACTTCATCGGGAATCACGGCATTCAGATCAGCATTGCCGATTTCTCCACAGCGCGCCAACAATTCACCGGTTGCGTTATCGCAGGCACTGACCAAACCGTCGTAAATTGATCTCTGATTGGGAGTAAATGAAGGATCCTGCGTTAGATTGGGCGTGGGGTCAGTCGGTTCTGGTTCTGGTTCTGGAGCAATATCGTTATCGGTGATAGTGACGTTTGCCGTATTAACGACGGAAGCTTCATCAAAACTGCAGTTCTCCGATAAATTTTGAATACTCAACTCAATAGTTTCGGTACCCTCAACTACGTCATCATCAACAATGTTTAAATTTAATATAACTGAACTTGAATAAGCACCGCTGAACCCAAGGAAAGGTGTTGAAAAGGAAAATGAACCGCCAGAAATAGCATAGTCAGTCCCTTCGGTTGCCGATCCGCCGGTGGCAACGACAGTCCCACTGATGGAACAAGCACCATATTCTTCAGCTTCAGAAGAAAGCTTCACTCCGATTTGAACACTTCCATCTGCTTCACCATAGCTATAAGAACTGGGATCAAACTCCAGCGTCCAGGCCTCCACCGTAAAGGGGGTCATCGACATCATACTGACTGCGGCCATCAAAACCGGCTTGGAACTGAAAATACGTAAGGGAATAAAATCAGTCAGCCGTTTTTTTAAATGAGCTGGCTGAATTTCGAATAGACCGCTTACTATTGAAGCTTTTCCGGACTTTGCTAATGGTAAAGTCATAATAAATAACCAGGACAAAAACTGAAAGAAATGGGAAAGTAACAATATAAAACAGTTTTCAGTTTCGGACCTGCTTTTTAAATTTTTTCGTCTTATTTAAATCTAGCAAATACCTATAGATTAAAGCATCTGCTCACCCCTCCCATTTTATGGGGTGTAGGTAGTTGATTGAAAAGCCTTCTGCAACAGAGATGTTGAAGAGAGCTACAGGGAGGAGGTATTCACGCATCCTTTGAAATTAAGTACCTACACACTCAATTGAAAGCGGGCGAGTAGTTACTAAATAAGTTTAAAAACCAGCAATATCGGCCTAGGATAGAACTTGAAATCTTTAATTCATCAAAAATTCACCTCACAAAAACAGCATCAATCACCTGAATGAGTAAAATACTTTATGCATGGGAGCTAGGCGGCGGATACGGCCACACTGCGGCTTTTCTTCCGGTTGCTCAGCAATTAAAACAACAAGGGCACGAAGTGCTATTTGTACTCAAAAATCTTGAGTATGCGAGTACATTGCTGGGAAGCGATGGCTTCCCTTATCTTCAAGCTCCTGTTAGCTGGCCGGGTACACAGGTGATGCCGCCCCCGGCTAGCTACCCCGGCATCCTCAAAAATATAGGCTATTCAGATGAGACAGGACTTTATTCAAGAGCGTGTGCCTGGCAAACATTGATTAAATATCTGAGAGCCGATTTATTAATATTGGATCATGCTCCGACAGCGCTTTTAGCTGCGCGTAGCTTAAAGACTCCGCGGGCAATTTTCGGAACTGGCTTTTACTCCCCGCCCCGGTCTAATCCAATGCCTGGCCTGCGACCTTGGCAACCCATTTCCGAAAATGAGTTAATCAGGACGGAATCACTAGTTTTGGGTGTCATCAATTCAGTCTTGCGGCGTCTCGGCGCTGAACCGCTAGCGATGATGGCGGACCTATTCGATGTGGAAGAAAACTTTCTCTGTACGTTTCCTGAACTGGATCATTACCCGCAACGAAACAACGCAATCTATTGGGGTCCGTCACTCTATCAATCCGGCGGACAAGAGCCGCTTTGGCCCAGCATCGGCGATAAAAAAATATTCGCTTACTTAAAGCATGACTATCCGCGACTGGATGATCTGTTACAGCAACTTAAGACTTCCACCCACTCGGTGCTGGTTCATATCCCGGGAACGACGCCTGCATTTATCCAAAGGCATGCCAGTGCCAATCTCCATATTTCTCCGCAACCCGTCAAACTGGCTGAAATAAGCCGGCAGTGTGATCTTGCAATTTGTCACGGAGGGGCGGGGACCTTGGCCGCGTTTCTGTTATCCGGAAAACCGTTACTTCTGCTACCGTTGCAGTTGGAGCAACTCTTGATTTCGCGAAACGTCGCTACTTTGGGGGCGGGGATTTGTGTGGCCTCGGAAATTAAAAAGCCGAATTTCCGAAGCCTGATTTCGGATTTGTTATCTCACCGCAAATACACACAGGTCGCTGAGAATTTTGCTAAAAAATATGCCTTGTTTTCCCCCGGCAAACAGGCGCTTGATATCAGCAATCGTTGCGAAGCGTTAGCAAAACAGACACATTGATGAAAGCCAGCCATCTGCGGTTAATGAGGTTACCACTGATGAGGAACCGTGACTAAATTTTGAGCGTCATAGCCGACGTCTTTCAGAGCACGGGTCGCCGCTGCCACAGCAGAATCGGGATTTTTCCAGTCTCGGGCCATGATCCATAAGTACTTTTGGTCAGGAACCCCAATCACCGTCCAGCTGTAATCCTCAGCTAGCGCCACAATCAGATAATCAAACTTCAAAGGCCAAAATGGCGACACTTTCCAGTGCGCCTGGGTTTTCGTATTGTAAATCCAGCCCTTTTGCGGAAGTGACTTGAGCTCTCCGTTAAAACTGCCCCGGTTATAAGTAAAGTCTATATCGATGCGTTGACTTTCTTCATTCCAGGAGTAAGTCTCGACTCCATTGTGAACTTCTTTTTCAAAAAAAGTGAAGCGGCCTGCCAAGACATACCATTTGCCCATGAATTTGGGAATTTCTACCGCATTGACTGTTTGCACAGGCAACTCCTTTGAAGTGAATGACGAACAGGAACAGAGCATCCAGGCCATTATCAGAATGAGGGTTTTCATAGTGCTGTTCCGTAATTGAAAAAATGATTGGGATTCAGCAAGTATAAGGTCAAAGGTGATTATCCACCCATCCAGCGGCTTACGAATGCATTGTCAGGATCGTAAGTCTGCGCTTGCTTGGTCATATTAAAAGTCCGTTTGCCTCTGGGATCCGTGCCTACCCCGGCCAGATATTGCCAATTCCCCCAGTTACTGGCAGCATCATAATCGATCAATTGCTGTTCAAACCACGCCGCACCGAACCGCCAGTCCACCTGGTATTCATTGACCAGAAAGCTGGCCACAATCTGACGACTCCGGTTTGAAAGCCACCCGGTGTTTTTTAATTGCTTCATCGCCGCATCGACGATAGCGCAGCCTGTTCGGCCGTTAATCCATGCGGTGTAATATTCAGAATAAAAACTGAGCAAAGGATTGACATCACGAACACCCCGCCGATGATACATCCGGGTATCATATTGATAGGCCAGCCACTGGAAATACTCCCGCCACAACAATTCCAGATAGAACCATCCTGTCGACTCGTTAGCCCCTTGCCGTGCTTCAAAGTCTTTAAGCTGGCTGAGCACCCTTCTTGGCGATAAGCACCCCAAGGCCAGCCAGGGGGAAAGCTTGGACGAAAAGTCCCAGCCATCAAATCCATTTCGGGTTTGCTTGTAATTGCTCAAGTGGTTTTCATCAAAATAGTAATCAACCTGTTTTAATCCTGCTCGTTCTCCGCCGATAAACGGCAGTTGAAAGGGGTGGTGTTCCTGCGCTGGCTCGGTCGGCCAGCTATCATCCGCCAGAGCATTTAATTGTTTGGGAAACTTCGGTAATTTACTAACCGCAGAATAGGGCGCAATCGGGCAAACTGATTCCAACTGCTTTTTAAAGGGAGTATAGCTAGCCGGTAAGTCCGATAATGGAAACGGCAGTTGTTGTTCTGCAAATAACGTAAAACTCTCACTTTCAAACCACTCGACATTTAACGCGGCTTTAAGTTGCCGTATTTGACGCCGTTCAAAACTGCCGGGATGCTTTTGTAGCGATATGCGGGTGATGCCCAATTGCTCGACGAGTTCCTTGATAATTGTCTGCGGATTCCCGTATTTAATCAACAGACGCTGTCCGATACGCTGTAAAGAGTCTGATAACTCAGCCACTGCCTGTTCCAGAAAAACCTGTCGAAATGGCCCTAATGGCCTTGTCTGCCATAGCGTCGGCTGAAACCACTGCTCATCGATAATGAAAACACAGGTCAGCGATTTAGAGTAATCGCTGGTCAGCAAAGCCTGCTGGTCATGTAGCCGTAAATCATAGCGAAACCAATGAAGTTGCTGCATGTACAAAGCTCCTTAAGACCACATAAAAAAAGTATACCTATCATAGATCGAAATTCAGCACCGGGGTGTCCGTCAAAGGACGCCGTAACTGCATCCATGTAGGCTCCATGCCAGTATCCAGGCTGGCAAAGCCTTTGCCGAACACCCCTTGCTTCCTTGGGCACTGCCAAAATTGAAGTGCGAAAGGTAAAACCAGGAAAGAGACCATTCGTGAGGTAACCGTTACATGCAGGATAACCTTAGTCTTGAATCAGTCAACTGAACCCTTGAAACACTTCTGTTATCCGGGTATTTCTTACCTGCGTCTTAATGTTACGGTCAATGGCTACATGACTTGCTAATGACTGTTACCATCAAAGGCCGGTTTAATTTAATTTCAGTATCAGGTGAACTTTCCTGATCATCCATCTCACTAACAGTCAGTTATCGAAAATGCCAGCATTTTTTAGATAGCCGCCGTTCCGCCATCCGGTTTAATCAATCGCGTTGACACAAGCGTATCGTTTGAAGTTTTTTGTAAATTCCCCGTCCGCTTCTTTAACCTTCAGCCCACCCGGCCTTCTATTACCCGCCTGAATAGCAGGATAACCAAGCTATTCCAATTAATAACCTCAGCCGAATCATCCAACAATAGCCTTCAACTCTGAGCCATTGACTTGATACGAACGAGCGTTGCTTTGCCCAATTACCGTTTTATTTTTAATGAGTCAAGTCAGTTATGTCACAACAAGTACCCCCGCCCGACACCTTATTCCCGCACTATCGCCAAAATATCCAGGATTTTCGTCAAGATTTAATCAAGAGGGTATCGAAGTATGCACAACCGGATGTTCGCAAAGCCTTTTGGCAAGTTGCTAACACCTTATTGCCTTATATGGGTTTATGGGCATTGATGATTGCAACAGTTGTCTACGAATGGCCATTCTGGACCACTTTATTGTTAACCATCCCGGCTGCCGGTTTTCTGGTACGCCTTTTCATTCTTTTCCACGATTGTTGCCATGGCGCCTTTTTCCCCTCCCGTTCAGCCAATAGGGTATTAGGATACATTACCGGAATCCTGACCTTCACCCCTTTTGAAGACTGGCAGCGCACCCATATTATCCACCATGGCGCATCCGGCAATCTGGACCGGCGTGGTGTAGGCGATGTCTGGACCTTGACTGTCGATGAATATCTGTTCGCATCCCGAATCAAACGACTGGGCTATCGATTGTTTCGCAATCCTTTGATTTTATTCAGCGTCGTACCTCTGTTCTTATTTTTGATTATTCAGCGCTTTCCCAGCCCAGGAGCAAAAAAACGCGAACGGAGCAGCGTGATTTATACCAATCTGGCCATTGCTGCGATCATTATAGTGATGAGCTTGACCTTGGGATTTAAGACTTACCTGCTGATTCAACTTCCGGTGATCTTTATGGCGGCAACGACCGGCATGTGGTTATTTTATGTTCAGCATCAATATGAAGACGTTTATTGGGCGCGTCAGCAACACTGGGATCTGATCAGTTCAGGGCTGGAAGGAAGTTCTTACTACAAGCTACCCAAAGTACTGCAGTGGATAGCGGGCAATATTGGCCTGCATCATATTCATCATGTCAGAGCCAATATTCCCAACTATAACCTGCAACGCTGCCAGAACGAAGTGCCCCTATTGCAAACGGTAAAGCCTCTGACTTTGCTGGAAAGCTTCAAGTCGCTCTGGTTGAATTTATGGGACGAAGAAAAACAAAAACTGGTCAGTTTCTATTCAATCAGAATGTTGCCTCGCTCAAATTGCCCACATTCTTTCTAAAAAAACGCATAAACCGTTACTGTGAAAGTATATTTGTTGCGTAAGAGCAAACAAATGCGCTCAGCGACAGTGCTTTCATGTTCGGGGGATCTTCAATTATGATGGGTTGAATTCTCCCATTATTAAAACGAACCTCATCTATAACGTGCTCGCCTGCATCCGCTGAAAATCACGGAAACGGAGCGGTAGCGAAGTGATGATTTTTAGTCCCCGATAGCCGTAGCGCCGGGTATTTTGCCGGAGTCTGCGTGAGTAGCGCAGGTGAAGGCAAAATACAAGGCATCGCGACACGGCGTAGAGCCATTTGTGGGAGAGCTACGAAGCTTGCATCGAGTTTACGTTGATGTGGTGTAGTGGCACGGACGCAGGGAGAATTGGGGCCGCCGAAGAAAATGCTGGCGGCCTTTAAAGACGACATAAATATATCGATAAAGTAAATGTCGAATAGTTTGCATTAGCAAATGATACATTATAACATAACACTTTATTCCTTCATTTTTTGATCATTTAGGAGATCAACGCTATGAAATTCTCAAAGAAACTTTCGGCATCGTTACTGGTTTTAGGGCTCGGCATGTCCGCATCGGCTTACGCCAAGTCAGAATTAGCCGGTTATTACATTGGCATCGATGGTAGGATCAACATACCTTCAGGCACTTACGCCGGCTTACCTGAGCCCAATTCAGGCAATCTGACTCTGCTTTTAAACCATGGCAACCATTACCACGGCATTGGAGCTTATAGTTACACTGGCCCGGCGGCATCGCCGAGCATCAACGATACCAATAGCAACAACCGGATTCCTGAAATCAGTGCTCTTAATCCGAGACCACCCTTGGAGCTGAACTGGGGTTCCGGCAGCTTATATAGCGGCAAATTGACTTCTCAAAACAACCCATCTGCCGTTTATGGCAACCTGACCTTCGCGCGGGTAGATACTTTGGCCGGCCATGAAACCGGTAGTGAAGAGCAAATTTTGTTTAACAGCAGTTCTAATCGCTGGTCAACCCTACTCGGCACTACCTCAATCGGTTTGCAACTGATCTCTGCAACTCCTGGCCTATCCATTGGGAATGAACAGAACACCAACCTGTTCGCCAATGGCAATACCCTTATTCTGGATACCTATTTAGACAATGGATTTGCTCCCATTTTCTGGACCGCAGCCAATGCAGCGGCAGGAACATACACTGCTGAATTTCGCCTTATTGGCCTGAATGACGAAAGCATTAACTCGGGACGCTTTTATTTCGACTTTGCACCCGTTGCCGTTCCGGTTCCGGCTGCCGTTTGGCTGTTTGGCTCAGGTCTGTTCGGGCTCCTCGGTTTAAAGCACAAACATAAGTTAGGGTTCGCCTGATATCCTGGAATTGCCTACATGCAATTCGTGTTTGTCACAACTGATGATCTTCAAGTTTGACATACACCCACTTATCGCCGTCGACATGCGACGGCGATACTCTCGCATAGAATACTATTCAGCCGAGTTTATTTGTGACTGATTTGGATAGTCATCTGTATCTGATCGGCGGTGAAATCCTGGTCATTCTTGGGATTACCATTGCGATGCTGAACAACAAACGCCAAAAGCGAACGTTGTCGGGCATTTTTTTGCTGATACTGGGCTTCATGTTGGCTCATACCGTCACACACTTGCTGCCCAATGCGGTGGCCGGGTTCATTTTCAGATCATACCATTATGCCACTCCACGAAACTTATGGATTGATCAGTTATGACAACGCTTTCCTATGAGGTGATTTTTGGCGCTTTGGCTGCCGGTTTACTGGTGAGCCTGGTGTCTTTCAGCGGTTGGTTCGTCATTTGTCTGCCGGCCAAGCGCTTACAGGCGTTAGTACCCAATCTGGTAGCGTTGGCGGTGGGCGTGCTGCTTGGCGACGCCTTTATTCACCTAATACCTGACGCGGTATCTCGGCAGGGTTCAGTCAGCGAGGTATGCCTAACTGTGCTGGTCGGAGTATTTGTGTTCTTTGTCCTGGAAAAACTGGTGCGATGGCGACACGACCACAACACTGATTCAGGCTCGGCCTCCAGCGAGATTTTGCCGATGGCAAAAATGAATTTGATCGGGGATGCCATCCATAATTTCGTCGACGGTATCCTGATAGCCGGTAGTTTTCTGGTCGATCCGGCCTTGGGATTTACCACTACCATCGCCATCGTCGCGCACGAAGTCCCTCAAGAATTGGGCGATGTCGGTGCATTGTTGCGCGGCGGCTTTACGCCTAAGCAGGCCGTGTTATTCAATTTTTACTGTTCGCTGACCGTGATGCTCGGTGTCGTGTTCACCTTGCTGTTAAGCCAGATAGCTCAATCGTCGTTAACCCTGTTGCTGCCGATTGCTGCTGGTGGCTTTATTTATATCGCCGCTTCCGACCTAATTCCGGTACTGCATGAACGTTCCAGCCTCATGCATCTCGGTAGCCAAAGTATTGCCTTTGCATCGGGTGTCGGCTTCATGCAGTTCATCGTGTTTTTCGAACAGACCTTACTGGCCATCTAAGGAGTTTTAAATGTTTGCTCGTGTTCCTTATCGTCAACCCCTCCCGGCAGTGCCTGCTTTTTCCGAGCCTTTCTATCCGGTCAACAGCAAACCCACCACTAAAGTTTTAGTCTCGCATCACCTCTCTGAGTTGTCCCGCTTTTATGAAGAGGACGTCAACCTGTGTCTGATCGAGCGACCGCAGCCCGGTGGCATCGAGCAATTCGTCTGTAGCGCGCTAAAAAAATGCGGCAGTGTTGAAATCAGCCAGTCGGTCAATCCGACACGGTTCGACTTCTCCCAGCTATGGCCGCAAGCCAGCGCTCTGGCTAGTTATCGAGCCTGGACGGATGACGTTGCCCTACTGGTATCGGCGTTTTGCGAATTGTTCCAACGCAAGCAAGCCAGTTTGCGCTTACGCACCCTGGATCAAGCCATGTGTCCACGCTTTCATGTCGACCGGGTGCCGGCACGGCTGATTTGCAGCTACGGCGGCATCGGCACCGAATGGCTGCCGGAATACGCGCTGGATCGTTCAAAATTAGGTATGGGAAGCTGCGGCCTGCCGGATGCTGAATCCGGTTTAATAGCCGATCTGACCGCGATTCGGCAAATGCCTACCTATGCCGTCGGCCTGATGAAAGGTGAAAACTGGAAAGGCAATGAAGGCCACGGTCTGGTGCATCGCTCACCAACACCGACTATCTTGCAACCACACCGTTTGTTGTTGACCTTGGATTTCTTGTAAGGATACGAACTTGCTAATCAAACTCAACAGCGGTGTGATCTGGGTTCCTGCACAATTTTACGTTGCGAAAGCTGCGCTTAAACAATTGTGAAGCTAATTTCATCGCCGATCCCGTTGAGAATTTTCGATTCGTTGCAGTTTAAGGTCTTAGCGGGCATATCGTCATGGCCGGTGCATTAGATATTCACAACTACATTGCGATCGGTAACATCAATACCACACGCTTGCTGTTGCCGGAGCAACATTGTATGCACATGTAAACCGATGAACTGCCTTGGTGGGGTGAGGGCTTCAAGCATCAAGCAGAGTTTGGGCGGTTATCGGCAACTACCGCTTCGGCTAACCGAGTTCGGTAAAGTGACCTGTTTTAAAGCCATCAAGGCGGCAACCCGCCAATTGGCCGATAGCCTGGATCACCGTTTTACAAACGACATCGAACCTTTCGACCGCATCAACCCTTCCACCGAGGATCCGGCAGACTGGATTTACCGCCAACACCAAGCTGTCAAAAACCTTGAACGGCGACAGCGTCAAGGTCAATGCCGTGACGCTGTGGGAAACCGATAACGCCTGCGATCGCTTCATAGCGAGGTCAACTTATGACCACAACCAGTATCGAAGACATTCAATACTCCGTCACTTTCTAACGCCGTGTCGGATGACATTTCCTTAACGTGCAGCGGGCTTTTGCCATCCTTGCATCGGTTCTGTTGATGATTCCGTTACCGTCCAGATCGCGAACATCATTGGGGTTGGCTTTCGGTTCCTTTTTTTTTACTTTTTTTGCTGCTCGCAAAATCAAAGCCACATCAATGCGGTCTATATCGCCGTCAAGATCGACATCACCCGCGGAAGCAACGGTATAGGTCACTTCATCGTATCCGGCATTTGTGCCATTGCTGACTGTGAGCTTGAAAGTGTAATTGCCAGGGCGGGTTGGAATAAAGCTAGGATTTGACTGATGGGCGCCCACCAAGGTAACCGCAGTACCCACAGTTTGAATCCAGTTGTAACTCAGTGAATCGGGGCCCGGTTGCGGATCGTAGCTGAGGCTGCCGTCGAGATGTACCTGACTGGCGATGCGCACCACCCGGTCTGCTCCGGCATTGGCTACCGGCAAAAGCATCGGCGGTGGAGGCGGCGTATCCGGTAGCTCGAAAACGCGGTCCATCAGGGCATCGGAAAAATCGGCCACCGGCAAACCCGCGTTGAATAGGATGTAAAACGATTCGGACGGTTGGCTACGTTGATTCGAGAGAACTTGCATTTCCACCATGTAGGCGCCGATAGGCCCGCCTAATACACCTTGGTTGTTTTCCAGAAACCAGTTTAAATGCGTATGCAAGGTTCCCTGGTCATTGGCGGCGTCCACCAGCATTTCCTGCTTGCCGGCAATGCCATTAACGGTATACAAGGTGGCGGCATCTCCCCCGCCGGCACCGGGAGCAAAGCAGAATAATTTCCCGCCGCATTTCGTGTGGTCGGTGATCACCAAAGCCGGGTCTATACCGCCGGCCAGTTTGATCCGCGCGCCAGTGGGAGCTGGCCCCCACTGGCGGGTGGCGGCATCCCAAAACTGTAGACTTCCCAGCGCGCGATAGCGCACCAGTTCTCCCGGATTCAAAGCGTTTTGCACCGCCTGAAAGCCGGGATTGGGTGTTTTATACGGACCGCCGGAGAAATCGCGAAAATCGGTCAGAAATATCATTTTTCCAGTAGCTCCGTCTTCCGGTAAGGTGTTAGGCGGCAATTGCAAACTGGCTACCAATCCTGCAAGGTCGCAGCCAACCGAACTGGCGGTCCTGCAAAATCCAGCCGACATAGAATTGCCTTCCCCCCAAATTTCTACGTCCAGATGAACCGCCTGTGCGCTGAAGCTGATGCAAAGCAAAGGCAAAAGCCAGACGCCGTGCTGTTTAAAAAAGGGTGTATACACGATATTCTCCGAATAAATCAAGGGCAGCTTGAGCGGCCACCGGGTTTGGGTTAATAAGTGACTCGAAAGCCGACGACTATGCTTCTCCCCGGCTCCGGGGCAAAATTGCGCAAAAACGACACTGAACTGCGCATTTCCTGATTCAATAAATTGCTTGCTTTGGCAAACACCCAGAAATCGACCGGCTCAAAACCTTTCCAATGATAATCGGCACTGGCGTTGAGCAGGTGGTAACCGGCGGTTGCGGTTTCGTTGTTGCCGGGACGATTTTGCGCTTCGGCGCGGGTGTAGCGTAGCGAGGTATTCCAGTGCGTATCGCCGAAACCGATTTCCGCGCCGAGTCGTAATGGCGGAAGACGCGGTACGTCATCGCGGTTACCATCGGCGAATTGCCCTCTCACCCAATCGGAAAATACGGTCAGTTTTAATTGCCCGAAGCGGGTGTCTGCCAAGGTGGCTTGTGCTTCCGCTTCGTAACCGATGAATAGCGCGTTGCGCTGATCGTAGGCGTAAACCGGCAAACAATCGGCCAAGCTGACACAATCCGAGTAAAACTGTGCTTCGTGAAAATTGTAAAAACCGCCCGGTTCGATTTTTTGATAGATATAGTTTTCCGTCCAGTTGTAATAACCGTTGGCGCGGGCAGCCAGCCGATCCGAATGCCAATCAAACCCAAAATCCGCCATGTTCACGGTTTCATTGGTCAGTTGTACGTTGCCGACTTCGAAGGTGCGTGTCGATAAATGCGGTCCTAAAGCCAACAATTCCTGAATATCCGGGGCACGCTTGGCGCGGCTCAAGGACAGTGTCAGGCTGGCATGGTCAATTACGTCCCAACGAGCCGAGACCGATGCAGAATCGGCGCGGAAACTGAGATCGCTGGGTAAAGCCACCGGAGAAAATTGGGGCGGCTGGTTGGGTGGCCCTGGAAACTTCAAGCTATCGGCCAGGGGATCGATACGAACGCTTTCGGTGCGTAATCCCGCTTCCAGCGTCCACGCATCGATTGTGAGTTTTTGCAAGGTGAACAGCCCTAACATATCGCTTTGGGTCGGGGGTACAAAAGTTTCGACCCCCAAAGCGGAAAAGTCCCTATCCAACCATTGCGCGCCAAAAGTACCTGTGAAGATATCAAAGAGTTTATGATCGATTTCAAAACGGCCTTCCGCAGCCTGATTGTTAAAAACGGTGAAAGGCAGACCGCCTTCGAATTCGGTATGCTCATAGTCGACCAGTCCATAACGAAATGCCAACCGTTCTATGCCGGGGATCGATGGAAACCATTCGCTTTTGAAATCGTACCGAGTCTGCATCATTTCGATACGAATGCTAGGATTCAGCGCTTCAGGGCCTAAAATATCCTCGAAACCGCCTATGTCGATCTCCGGCAGTATCACTTCCAGTCCGTCCAGATGACTGGGATCAATTCCATGACTACCCTTGGGTATGCCATAGCGGTTTTCGTAATGGCTGACCGACATACCGGCCATCGCCGATTCACCTAGCCATGCAGTGCCCGCTGAACCGCCGTAACTTTCACTGTCGGTGTTGGGAATGGATCCCTGGGCGTTAATGATATTGCTCAAACCGAATTGCTCACGAATAGCGCCTGCGTCGATGGCGTTGCCAGGAATTTCGGTATCGTTGCGGTGGCGGTAAAATCCGCCGAGCCGCAGTGCCAGCGATTTTTCGCCCAAATCCAGTTTGAAAGCCGAATTGGTGCCGTCGGCATTGTTGTCGAAACGGCTTTCAATCGCCCCTTCAACCGGTTTTTCCGGCACTCGTTCCGGTATCCGGTTATCCTTGACGTTGACTGTGCCGCCAATGGCCCCGCCGCCGTAACGTATGGTATCCGGGCCTCGGACAATGTCGATTTGTTCGGCAAACAAAGGCTCGATAGCCACGGCATGATCGGGGCTGATAGTTGAGGCGTCGTGACTACTGATGCCGTCCTGTAGAATGCGAACGCGGGAGCCGCTTAAACCGCGAATTACCGGTACGCCTACGCCCGGCCCGAAGGAGGCGTTACTAACGCCCAATTGATTTTCGAGGGTTTTGCCTAGCGTATCGCTTTGCTGCAAACGCAGAGAATCGCCTGACAAGGTACTTGCCTGCGGGGACTGTGGAGCAACGCCCAGCACTTCGATGGTTTCCAGTTCTACTAACTTGTCATCCGTTGCGTCAATAGCAGGTTCGCTCGATTGGATAGTGTCGGTAGGAGCGTGGCTATTTTTGGGGTCCGCACGTATAGGTGTTGAAACGACTGCCGCCGCAATCAGACATAACATTCGAAGCTTATTCGGCGGCCTCAATGGGTCGAACATGCGTTTGATCCTGACAATAATCGGTTAAAAGGCTTTTGCCGGAAGTATCAATCCCCCGGCAAAAGCCCGATACAGACTTTGATGCGTTAGGCCTAAGCTCTAAGCGCCATGGTTCGGCGGCGGCGACCTGCAGACAGTAAACCAATCAGTGCAGAACCGAACAACCAGACGGCTGAAGGCACAGGCACTGCAGAGACAGCTGTTTCAAACGCTTCATGATCTAGCCCACGATTGAATATGATCGCGAAGGGTGCAGAAGCCGTGGAAACGTGAACTAGAGACCCAGGGGCTGTTTCAAAGATTTGCATCATGATCCAATAAGCTCCTATACTGCCACCTTTGTCATTGCTGGCAGTCTTGATCGTCATATCGAGATGCGAATGCAGGTCACCTTCAGCGTCTAATTGATCGATGACGCCTATAGGGTTGCTGACACCGCTGGCTGTGAAGGTGGTTGTCTTACCGATCGCATCTTCAATCTCGATATACTCCCCGTTCGGAACTGTGTTCGACCAGATGGAACCATCCCAGAACTTAAGGGCCCCCAGACCTTGGAATCTTAGCCAATTTCCCGCTCCGAAGGCACCTTTGGCGGTATCAGCATCAAAACCAGGCGCTTGGGTCACATAATTACCCCGGTAAAAATCGCCGAAATCCGCTTCGAACAAACTGCCGTTGGTATATATCTGACCGCCGACTTTCCAAGGCTGAATATCACCCATATGCTGATGATCGGTAGCAGCAAAAGCGCTGGAAATGTTTAAACCCAATGCCAGCAACAAAGCTGGTTTTAACCAATGATTACGCATAACTTTCTCCTGAAAACTTGATGCATCACAAAAAAACCGAACAAGCGGGTGGATAAATTGTTAGTCCGGTCATAATGTTATACTATAACATATCATTAAATACAACCCGTTTGGCCCACAAGGCGCAGCAATTCTCAATTTAAAACCATAGCTTGTATAATGTTTAATTTTTGCAACCTGCACGGAAGCTTATGGCCAGTCCCTTTCATCCCTCAACGAAACCGGCACCCTTTACAGCGCGCTCATTGATTGACAAAACCCGCGCC
>NZ_JAUSBX010000037.1 GCF_030651835.1 Methylicorpusculum sp.
AAGGTATGGGGTGTGGCTAGCGAGGATGTCGGCAGCAGGGATTGCTGCCGTCAAGCCCCCATGGAGGGGTTCACGGCGGTCCTCGATAGACACATCCCATACCTTCTATTCTTAGACGGTTTTTCAATCAAAAGGGAGTAATAAATAATTCTCGAATACTATCTAATCCAATAGTGCAAAGTTTGTGTAAAAGTACCATCTCCATTATTGACGGATTCCATTTGCCCGCTGATGCCCGCGTATTGGCCTGTGCCACCAACAATCGCTATGTCTGACGCCCCTTGATCCAATTCCCGTCCCGCTACCTGGATGCTGCCGTTTTTTAGTGTCAAGGTCCATTGGCATTGAAAGCTGTGACCCATGCGTGTGCGTATGCACGTGCCGCTATTGTTGCCGATCTGCTCAGCTTTTTCGTTGAGTAAGGGCTGATCGAAGGTCAGGATATCGCCCGCCGAATCACCTGGCTCACCTATGTCAATGAATTTAGCTTTGTGAATTCTCGCATCAGCGACGGTTTCAAGTGTTAGCGGTAATTTCTGTGTGCAGGATGCCATGCCCAGAAAGCTTGCGAATAGGATTCGGTGCGAGGTAGTTGGCATCTAATTATTCCCACTATAAAAATGGATAGAGGCGAGGCATAGATCCGCCTTAAAGTCGCGCCCGATACCCACCAGTCCGATACGTTTCAGTTGATTCTGGCGGAATTTCTGTGTTGTTTTGTAGGCCTCCAAATCGTCAAAAGGAATGCGGATGGTTTGCCAGTCGCTGGTAGCTTTGAAGCTGGCACGATAGGATTGCCATGGGAAGCCTAGGTCCGAATTGCGAAAGTGCAGGTTGTAGTCTTCGTTGTTGCCAGCTACTTCCATGACAATGCCGGCAAACGTTGATGCATCGAAGTGGTCTTGATCAGACAATGACAAAGCTATTTGCACAAAACCGCCGTTGTTCTCAGTTGAGACGTCCCCTTGCATACGTAAACAGTCCCTTCCTCTATACCTATCCAGGGTGAGCTTGCCAATCGAAATTCCGCCCATTACCCGGTCGGTGACCACGCGCCATTCAATGCCAAGGTTGGATTTCAGATTGCCACTTCTTCGATCATCAATTATAAAATCATTTGCCAGCACCGATCTCGTTACCGCTCTGAACAACCTATGATTTTCAATTAAACCTAAGTTTTTCTTCCTGATTCATAGAGAATAGTTTCACGCTACCAATAGCTTAGCGTCAGCGCTTTTCTCTCCACAGGCTGGCACCGTAGAGCTTACGGCATAATTCTTTAAATTTATTGCTGCGTTTAAATCACGGTCTAGCGTGTTTCCGCACTCGCAGTTCATCGTTCTATCCGATAACTTCAGTTCATGGATAGCGCCGCATACACTGCAGGTTTTAG
>NZ_JAUSBX010000067.1 GCF_030651835.1 Methylicorpusculum sp.
GACGCAAATCCTCTTCCGGCAGGTCAAGAAGCTTGTCTTCATCCAGTTGGTTTAGATCATGATCGCTCAGTTGCATGGCGCACAGAATAAGTCTTGGTGGCTTAAAAATACAGTTTTTTAGTGGGGGTCTGAATAGTTACAATCGGGATGCACGATTGATGAAATTGTTGTCGAAGGCGTTTTTTATTGTGACAAGTTACGACAAGGTGAGTTTGGTGGCTGGATTACCAGAATTACCCGGTTTACTGTCCAGCACGGAGGTACTCAGGCCATGTTGATTCAAATGCAACAAGAGTCTGCTTTCTTGGAGGCTCTTGATACTGTTTATCAATTGGCTTCGGCTAATTGTGCCGACAATGAACACGACCCTGAAGATCCGCTGTTGGATGAATGCTTGTCTGAAGGCAAACAACGCGCTGCGCTCGACCTCATCCACGATTATTACGTCAATCATGAGTTGAATCGTTAATTAACCCTGTAGGGGCAATCGAGCTCCTTTTGGGATTATGACTTGCCTCTTGTTTTACTGGAGCAGTTTATGAAAAGAATTCTTACCCCTGATCAGGCAATTGCTTATTTTTCTATTGTTTTAGATGAGCTAAGTATTGACCCATTCAATGAAAGTTCTGTTTTCTGTTCGGAATATATCAATTTGGATTTTGCTGGTATTGCAATGCCGGCTATTCAAATAGAACCACCGCTGACTTATGAGCAACGTGTTTTTATAGGTGGTTTGTGCGCAAAAAACCGGGATTCTAAAAAATATCGGTTTGCGAAACTCTTGCGACATTTCCGGCGAAAAATATCGAACTATCTGAATTCTAAGAGCCTTCAAGATGCCCACTATGCATGGAAAAGAGACCCTTTGAATGTCGATCTCGATATTTCTTTAAGTCCACGATGTATTGCAGAAATGCGATTCCTAAAATGGACCCGGAGGGCATCCGATAACTCTATTCCTGGCGTAGTTGGAAAGAGCTACACAGAATATCTAAATGGTGTTTTTGCCAGAATTTAACTTTTAATCTTTATTAACCCTTGAGGTGAATCATTTGCCTCTCGGGCCCATGGTTTGCCTCTTTTATGGAGAATGACTATGAAAAAAGAATTGTTCGAATCAGAACTGCCCAATGGCAATGTCATCAAATATGCCCGATTGCCTTCAGGCACCTGTTACCACCAGGAAACGCCCGATCAAGTAATCCGCCTTTTGGAGAACCTTCAAAAATGCGGCACTGAAGTCAGGATTTTTTATGGCGAGACTCAAACAGGTCAGTCTTGGCATGATGAATTTGATATGGTTGGTCGAATTGGTCGGTCAACGGGAAACATCAAAATTCCATTGATAGTGCCCAAGGGAGACTCTGGCGGTCCTGCTTTACTGGATCACTGCATTATCCGTATCGATACTCGTATGGAAACGCTCTATCAGCACAAGAAGTTTCGTGTGGGTGACATGACGTTAGCTCCAGGTAATGACAACCAACTACCCTGGGAAGTGTTTATAGACAGAGCTCTGCATGCTCGATTTGCACTGAATGCTGAAGCGACTAAATTCATGAGCTTCTTGCAAGGCAACTTGTTTGCGATGTGAGGTCTCTTATGTATTCGCAAGAAATTATTTGCTTCATTATTCAAAACCTCCTTCAATCAAACTGTTGGAGTAATTTTGAACCGCCATCAACCGCTTTGTCATTCAAGTTATATGACACAGCTGTTGGTAAAAAAGAGGCGCAAGTCTATTTTTCTACTGGCGATGAATATAATTGGGTTTTATCAGGCCTTTATGAAAGTCAAGGTCATAACATTCTTTCCACTGCTTCCGTTCTAATCCAAAAGGATTGCTCGATTGCAAATTTGATTGAGAGTTGCACCCAATTTTTAACGGATGTCGAATCGCGTATATCTCAAAGCTATGCCGTGAGATTGCTTTGACCCAATCTATTTTTAAACCCCTGAGGGAAACTATTTTTCCTCATGGATCATGGTTTTCCTCTTTTTTGAGAGCAAAACCATGGATACAAACTTGATTACAAAGGTCACCCAGGTTATCCCAAGGCAAGACGGTTCTGAACTTAGAGTTGTTGCTCAACAGTTGACTGGCCTTGGTTTGCATACCTCCATAGGGATTTATGTTCATCGGCGCAAAACGATTGATCACCCTTGGATATTGCTTAGCGATATGCCTCATCCTTATTGGCGATCTATGTCCGTAAATGACTATATTGATCATGGTCGTTCTGAAATTTTGCAATATCTTTCTCCAGGAGAAATCCTTAAAGTGACCTGCATGATTGGAGAACCAATGATTCATCAGCAATAGTCATGTAATTTTTATTATATTTTTTAACCCTTGAGGTAAATCATTTGCCTCTCGGGCTCATAGTTTGCCTCTTTTATGGAGATACACACCATGAACAATCAAAACTTGAATAACGCCTTTCCAATCGTTGCTGCTGCTTTGGGCAACAAATTTGGCGTCAAAGTATCTGTTGGCGGAGACGATGCCTATACCACTGGGGATCGCATTCACCTTCCAGCCTTAGACACGGAAGATACCAATATCCAGGATATTGCCTGGGGTTATTTGGCGCATGAAGCTGCGCACGTTCGTTTCACTGATTTTGGTGAGTTTCGAAACGCCGCAACAAATCCGTTACGTAAAAACATCGTTAATATCCTGGAAGATATCCGCATCGAGAAATCCATGCAGGATCCCTATCCAGGTACAAAACGGACTACGGAAAAAGTGGTTGAATACTTGGTGAAAACGGGTGGTTTTGGCTTTGTCACAAAAGATCAAGATCCTCATCCAGCCAAAGTGCTATCGCAATTCATGTTGTTCCGGTTAAGACACGATATTCTGGGTCAAAAAGCCTTGGCTTCGTTCGCGGATTCTGCTGAAGCGTTATTGGAAGAATCTTTTCCAGTCGGCGCCGTTACCCGATTGTTTGGCCTTTTGTCCGATGTGCCTCATTTGAATGAAACCCGTGATTGCGTTCGGCTTGCCGATCAGATTTTGCGGATGATTCAAGAAGAGCAAGAAAAGGCAGAAGAACAAGCCAAGCAGCAAACTCAGCAACAACCATCGCAACAATCACCGAGTAACTCGGGCGGACAATCAGATCCTTCTGATGACGCCATCGACGATCAAAGTGATGATTTGTCGTCTGATACTGATGATTCTCAACAGGATCAACAGTCGCAGCCCGATAACGCCAATGGCCAATCAGATACGTCTGATCCTGCCGATGACAACTCGAATCAACAGTCTGGACAGGGTGCAACATCATCCCATTCCGGTGCCGATGACCCCTCTCAGGATGCCGAACAATTGGCGCAAATCTTGTCTTCCCTGCTTTCAGCCAGTCAAGATGATTTGCCTGATGATTTGTTTGAAGCCGTGCAAGAGTTGTTGGGTAATCAGCCAAGAAACAGTTATGACTCTGATATTCATCTGCCCCTGGCAATGGAACCGGCGCGTAATCCGTCGATTGGCAATGCGATATTGAACCGAGCCCTTTCTGAATCCGGCAAAATCCGGGCTTCGTTACAAGGCCTGATTCAATCCAGCCGTTATGAACGTCCGATCAACAAACGATCTGGTAACAGAATCGATGGTCGTAAGCTGGTTCGATTGTCTCAAGGGGATTCTCGTGTTTTCGAACGCAGAACTCACAAGCAGGCGCCCAATACGGCATTACACTTGTTAGTTGATGCGTCGGGTTCGATGAATCGTTGTATCAGCTTGAATTCATCGATCACCCTGGCAGATCTGGCTATGGATTCGGCAGTTGCTTTGGCTTTGGCGCTTGAAGGCATTTCGGGTGTCAATCCGGCAATAACACGTTTCCCAGATGAAGATACCGACAACGTCAATCCATTGTTGAAGCATGGCCAAAAGGTTCGTCCCAATGCGTCTGTGTTTTCTGCAATTACCAATGGAGGAACGCCGCTTCATACCGCGATTTGGTATGCCGCTGCGAGTGTTATGGCAACCAAGGAAGATCGCAAGGTCATCATGGTTCTCACCGACGGTGAGCCTGATGATTCCGATGCCGCCAAGTCAGTTATCCGTCGCTGTCAAGCGACTGGTATTGAATTGGTGGGTGTGGGAATCTGTATCGACACCCGTCATCTGTTTGATCATTCGATCTGCATCAACAATGTGTCCGATCTGCGTTCAGAACTGTTCAGAATCAGCAAGGATTTGTTGTTGGCTGCTTGATCTTAAAAAACCGTAGCCATTCATGTTTGAGTGGCTATTTCCTTTCCAGACATTGAGTGCTTTCCTTGTGAAAGCCTCTTTGTCTATTTTTCCCAAAAAGGACGTTTTGGAAAGCGTTTAATAGTTTTTCTGATCATTTTTCAAAACGATTTTTTGTAGTTCTCTAAGAGAACTCAAAAGCAAGTGCCCATTCAGCACTCAAAATAAAGAACCTGTTAAGCGCTTCGGCGTGATTTTTAAACCCACTTGGGAAACACATCCCCGGTGGGATCTGTGTTTCTCTTATTTTATTTTTGGAGAACATAAAATGACGTCAAATATTCTATCTAAAGGGGTAGAAAAATCCCCTCGGATTGCTTTAATTACCCTATCTTCAGGTGATTGTGGATTGATTTTCAATGAACGTGTCATCATGACCGCTGATCCGGATTTCGAGCCTGTTGACCAGGTTGAAACCGTTGCCTTTAATCTTGCCAATGCATTGCCATGTGACATCAATGTTTTCACTATGCCTGTGCCACCGAAAGAAGATTGGAATTGGAGTGATGTTTTGTCTCTTCATCTCAGACCCGATCTTAAGCTTTATCGAGTGGCATATCATGAAGAAGTGGGTAACAAGGCCATCTTGCAATTTGATTGTTTTG
Organism: Methylicorpusculum sp.; assembly: GCF_030651835.1. GTDB lineage: Bacteria > Pseudomonadota > Gammaproteobacteria > Methylococcales > Methylomonadaceae > Methylicorpusculum. Next base: position 4,873 of record NZ_JAUSBX010000067.1, read on the forward strand.
CTTCTGATCCAGAGCATGCCATTGAGCAAGCAGAAGATGCTTATCCTGGCTCAGAGATTCTTTTTGCTGCCGAATTCGTTGCCACTGATGATTGCTATCTATGGACGATTCGTGAGGCTTTGGAACAATCGAGGGCAGCATTGCCTGATCAAGCTTTTGCTAGGCAATATAGTGTTCAGCCTGACTTGATTTGCCGAATCAATTCAGCATTGGATGACGTTTCGGATGACGAACATCTCTTGCGACTGCTGACTGAAGCAAGAATTGCTTTGCCATTAGCTTGGAAAAATCAGGGCGGTTGTGATTTGAAATTACTCAGATCGATCGACTTGGTATTGCAGTCAAATGTCTTGCCAATTCGTGAGTCTGTTATTGTCGAATAATTAATTCTATTAGTTTCAACCCATCGGGGAACATTATTTCCCGACTGGGCATGGTGTTTCCCGTTTTATTTGTTTAATTGGAGAAATACTATGACTACCCGTCAAAAAACAATTAATTTAGTTATTCACCTTGAAGGCGGTTTAATTCATGCGGTTTACACCGATTCGCCTCTCAATATCCGTGTTGCTATACAGGATCTCGATGTTGAAGGAGCAGACTTGGACGAAATCGCAACTTTTCCAGACGGAACCGAGTTTGTCGGAAGTATCCAATCGGCTATTTTCAATAGCATGTGTATCGATGAGGTATTTTCCGCTCTGGATTCGTCTTTTTTAACCGAATCCAAAACAGCCGATCCTCAACAGGAAAACTACATCAAAATGCACGCCAAATTTTGTCCAAACTGTGGCTCTGCAAACATTGAGTCTTACGGCGCAATGGAGGCAGATGGCGATCTGGCTTGGTCACATGTGACTTGCGCCAATTGCTCTTCAACTTGGCAAGACAACTATCGTTTGGAATCATTTTCTGATCTTAATGCTACTGCATTAAAGGTCATTAAGTCTGATTCAGAGCGAGGCTATTGGTCTAATGGTCAGGGATGGGTTTTTGATGTTGCTTCTGCTACTAAATTTTCCATTTCAAGGCTTAGTCTTTATTTGCCAGCTGCCTCTGCTATGGACGCTGAATACATCCCTCTTTCTGATGCTACAGACTACATCCCTAATGAAATTAATGGGCTATTTGCATTCTGGGGTTGGAAATCAGAATGATTCATGTTTTTTAATCGCGCCGTTTTGTGCAAAACCTGGTTGGATCGTTGGTGAGCGAGATAGCTTGTTATGTGCAATAAATGGTTGGGCTGTCAATGCTCGTTAACGGCCAAAACCCGCTCTCGAACGATTTCACTCAGGTGAACGCAAAAAGCAGCATTGCTGACGTTCAACCTCTTGAGTTGGATGACTGTAAGACACAGCTGTAAGCAAGATTGAGGATAAAGATCAGCCACCTCTTTTATCGTTTCATCGTCTTTGTATGTGTCAATGGCCGATTAAACTGAGCCAAAAATGGCTCAATTCTTCTGGCCATTGACATTATGCTTCGGACATTTTCACTTGGCGGATAAAATCGCGGGCCTAGTTCTATTTTGTCAGACTCATTCGCGCGCTACTTGAGACTTTCTGGCGTGTGATTCCTTGGCCTTGCGGCGAAGATAGTGCCGCTTGCTGATAATGTCAGCCAGTTCTTCAGCCGTGAGTTGTCTGCGGGGGAGTAGATGCTTAAGCGCTCTGACCAAATCGTTGAATGAAAGCATGGGCCACTGTTGGCGGCCCGCTTTTTTCTGTTTGACCAGAAATAGCGTTCCCAGCATCACCAAAGCCATATGATTGTGCCAGGCATCCCCCATCGGCGGACTTGGTAATCAGCCATGCCACATTCGCTTTTTGCCTCGCGAAAACTGTGTTCAATGAAGAAACGTTGCGCCTGCACTCGTGCAAGCTCTTGCCAGGAAGTATCCAGCGGCGCATTCGATAAACAATAGTGAGAGATACTGTCCGCGCCGACTTCCCGCCGAACCAAGAGATGCCAGCAGCGCGCCTGTTCTTCTTCACCCTTCCAAACCCAAACCTGGGCATGCAGGTAATCGGCAACCCATAAGCCCTTTTCGCCATCACGCAAGGTCAGTCTCTGCCAAGCATCAGCTGGCTGTGCAGCCGCCCATGGATCAACGCGTTGCGCAGCAGATTGAGGTTTTCGATGGCTTGGCTGTCTGCCGCGACCTGACCACTCGGGCACCAGCGGCGCCGAGTCTTGCAGATAAATCGTTGGATCGCAATGGACATCCGCGACAAATTGGCAGATTTGGTCATCGACGCCACGCAGAAAAGCCGGTTCTTTGCCGTTACCTCCGTCAATGCCGACGTAGCCGAATTGAATGCCGCGCTGCCGGGCGATTTTAAGCATCGCCAAGCCAGCTTCGTTTTACTTTGAAACTGCCGTTTATCCTGTGGTATTGCGGCTTTCTTGCAACGTTCGTCATCATTACACCAAGACTCCGGTAAATAGAGTTTCGCATCGATCAACGTTGCCATGTCGCCCCGGCACAGGGTCGCGAATACGCCTACCTGACCGTTATCGACTTTCCCCAAACGGCCATTCCACTGCCTGGCAACGCCGGCAGATGCCGTGCCTTTCTTGGCAAAGCCGCTTTCGTCAAAAATCCATACCGCGTCGGTACCGCCCAACAGCGCGTTGGCTTACTGAGCAATCTGTCTGCCAAACCCTTGCCCAATCAACGCATCCTTCTGTCAACATGTGCTGCATGGCTTGGTGGTCAACCTCATTGACCTCGCTCATGCGGGGCATGTTGGCCCTTTCGGATAGGAATAATCCGCGCATATAGCCCTCAAATGTCGCTGTGGCATCACGGGTGGAAGACACAAAAAAAGGTAACTACCCGCCCCCGTAAAAAAATAAAAAAAACTTGACAACATTTTAGAACCTAAAAATTGAAATTGTGTAGCCTTGATTTAATTGCGCCCTTAGTGGCAGCTCAGTGCGTGTGACGGGGGTTTCTTGCTGCGCAAAGGGGTTCACGGTTTACAGCACTCATAGGCGACCTGCGAAGGCCGAAAAAACCAATGATATGATGAGTTTGTCGTAAACTTACTCTCTTAACGTGAATGGCCACTCTCGATAAAGCCTCGGTTCGCAGTGAAGTCAGCCGCTTAAAAGCGGACTTCGAGAACCTGTGTGCCGAAGGCAAAATCACCGGTGAAAGCCAGGCTAACATGAGTAGCTTGTTCATGGTAGTTGAGTTGATACTCGCCATTTTTCTGGAACGCACGACGAAGAAGGATACGACCAACTCCAGCAAGCCTTCGTCGCAGACCGAGAAAGATGAATCGGCGTTGAACCATGCGGGCAGTAATGGCAAAGGAAAACCCGAAAATAAGGCCGCCGCGCTCACGAGTCTTACCGTGGAATCTGTGGCGGTGTCTAAGGTGGCGACCTGTGACATCTGCGGCGAAGATTTGACCGGCGTCCCGTGTGTTCACAGTGAAAGGCCTACCAAGATCGACATCGTGTTCGAGAAAGTCGTCGAGCATGTGGATGCCGAGATCAAACAATGCCCAATCTGCGATGCTACGGTCAAGGGCCGGTTTCCAGCCGATCTGCATGGGCCTTTGCAATACGGCGATGGTTTAAAGGCTTTTGTGATCAACCTGCTGGTGTGCCAAATGGTGGCGCTGAATCGCGTTCAAAAGCTCGTCACTGCGATGCTGGAGGTAGTGATTGCCGAAGCAACTTTGCTGAAATTTGTCCTACGCCTGCATCTGGTTTTGGCCAGCTGGGAAACACAAGCGATTGAACACTTACTGAAAGCGCCCGCACTCCCTATGGATGAAACCTCGCTGCGAGTCGATCGGAAGAACCAGTGGATACACGTCTATTCGGCGGGCGATATCACCCTCAAACTTTTGCATCGAAAGCGAGGCAAGGAAGCCATTGAGTCGATTAATCTCATTCCGCGCTATGGCGGCATCATTATTCATGATTGCTGGTCATCGTACTTCGCTTATCAACACTGCGGGCATGGCCTGTGCGGTTCTCACTTGCTGCGCGAGCTGACCTTTATCGTGGATGTCCATGACTATCGTTGGGCCAAACAGATGAAACGCTTGTTGCAGCAAACCTGCATCACTGTCTCGAAAAGCACCGACAAGAAGCTGACTGAAACTGAGCGAGTCAACCTGCAAAAGCGTTACCGGGCCATCCTGACACGCGGCCAAAAAGAATTGCCCGCACTTCCTCCCAAACCCAGTGGAAAACGCGGCAAGTTGGCCAAATCCGATGCGCATAACTTGTGGGAGCGCTTTAAGGTTCATGAAACCGCCATCCTTCTATTTGCTAAAGAGCCGCATGTAGCGTTTACCAATAATCGTGCTGAGCAGGATTTACGCATGGCCAAAGTCAAACAAAAGGTCTCGGGCTGCTTTCGAGCCGAAGAATATGCACATGCCTACTGCCGAATATCCAGCTATCTGCAAACGATGGCTAATCGAGGCTATAATCCGCTCATCGCGATTCAATTGGCTCTTGCAGGGAACGCACTGACTGTAGGGGGTGAGTAGTTACCTTTTGGTCAAAGAACCCCTTTATGCAAAACTTTCGCCGAGCGAACAGGCGGCTCTAGTGATTGAAGCGGCGGCAAGGCTAGATGAAAGCGCCATAGGTGCGATAATCGAGTAAGTTGAGCGAAAGCAATGCCATATATAGCACACCACCTAGACTTTGCGCGGCGCATTCACGCTCTTACTACGATAATTGGGCAGTATGGCATTACCTACTGGAAAAGCCGAACGCTGATACTCTTTGCTTGCGAATCTGTCTATAATGGAAACAGACAGGCCGAATATACAGCCTTACGATTTTTAGCTTTGGCGCAGGGATATATCGAAAATACTTCAGATTGTCGCGGCCAACATGCAACGATGATTGAGATTAATTAGTTCCCGATCTTTCCTCTGCTTGGATTCACTCCTATTTCAGTGTAGGGTATTTCGAATGTTTGTCCGGCCTTGGACAACTGTTTTCCGATAACTAAATAAAATCGCAGTGCTTATGGCTCAATCTTCTGTTTCCGACCACTCGCTAATCCCTCATTCATCCGGCGATCTTGTTTCAGGCTCTACAGGCAGCCATCCGATTTTATCGCGCATGACCGACGGGGTGCTGGAGACGATTAAAGAAAAAAATCGGGCGTTACAAGCCGCACGCTTTATCCTCGGTGCCTATGAATTTCGTGAGGTCGATTATCAACAGATTTTGCGTTGGGCCCAGGCGTTGGGCCCAGGCGTTGGGCATGACGCCAGAAGCGGTGTTGGAGGTGTTGGAGACAAGTCAAAAAAAAACTCGTTACCAAATGTTCATTAGATTTGTAGTTGACGATGGTGCCATTGTTAGTCTGGCCTGGGATTTTGATCAACTGCCATTGGATAACTTCGAATGGCATCCTGCAATCGCGGTTAAAGAAATCGGTTTCACGGGAGAACTGCCAAATGCCGCGATAGGACTTAGCCTAAAGTTATCTTCAAGTCTTTATATACTTGATTGCAGTAATTTAAATTTAACCGAACTGGATTTATCGCCGTTACTGAATCTGAACTGCCTTGACAGCTCTAACAATCAATTAACCGAGTTGGATTTATCACCCGTACCGAATTTGACTGACCTTTTTTTAGATGGCAATCAACTAACTGAGCTGGATTTGTCGCCGTTACTGAATCTGGAGTGGCTTAATTGCGATTCCAATCAATTAATTGAACTGGATTTATCACCCGTACCGAATTTGACTATGTTTTGGTGCTCTAACAATCAATTAACCGTACTGGATTTATCACCGGTACCGAATTTGACTCTCCTTTCTTTAGATGGCAATCAACTCAGCGAACTGGATATTCGCCCATTTCGAAAGCTTAATTACCTGATTATTAACCGTCAGGTACGGATCATCGGCACACCGCCCGAATCTACTTCATTTATCAATTAAAAAATGCATTCAACCCCTTGGATACTGATCGATACGGAAACCAACGGCCTGACACCGCCGATTTTTGTCGTCGAATTGGCTGCCCAAAGGATGAACGGCTGGCAAGCGCAAGGTCCGGCATTCCGCCGATTGCTCAATCAAAACGCCGATATTGCACCGGAAGCATCACGTATTCATGGCTACACCCGCGAAATATTGGAACGGGACGGCGAAGACCCGCGCACCGTGTACCTGGACTTTGCCGACTATGCCGGGGACTTGCCGCTGGTATCCTACAATCTAGCGTATGATCTCGATCAAGTGTTGCTACCGGAATGGCAACGCCTGAATCTTTCAGTTATTGGCCGTCGAGGACTTTGTGTTTATCGTTTGGCGCAACGGCTGCTTGATCCGATTCCCGCCGGTAACTGTAAATTGCAAACGCTTCGCCAATACTACCGCTTGCCCGAACGCGGCGCACATACTGCATTAGGCGATGTGCAAACCGTGACCGATCTGCTCGATACGGTATTGCGCCCGATTGTCGAACGCCAACAACTGACGACTTGGCAAGCCTTGGTCGATTATCTGAACGCCGACTGGTATCCTTCACGCCTAGCATTTGGTAAATACAAAGGCCGAGACTTTCGTGATGCCCTGACCGATCCTGATTTACGCCAATGGCTGCATTGGTTGGCCAGTTCCCGCAATGCCCGCAGTGCGGCAATGGCACGTTGGTATTTAGACCGACTGGAACAAACGGAAGTCAACGATGATCATCCGCCACAGACATACGCCGCCACCGATAGTAATGGCTTGGTGGTCTTTGTCGATGCGGAATTAGCACAACTGAAAAATCTGATTGTCCATGCCCGCGATCGTCTGGCCGAATTGGAAGCAGAATACACTCAGGAACGCCATGCCGTCGATGTGACCCAAGCCAGCTTATTTAATCTGCTTAGGGAGCATTATCAGCAACGGGACCGGTTGCGGCTGATCGTGGACTATCGCCAGCGTTTTCTGGAAACTTTGTTGCGGGAAGGCGAAGAACAAGCCGAGCAGTGTGCGAAGCAGTTTGAACAAGCCCAACAACAGAGCGAACAGGATTACGAAAAAGCGGCCGCCCAAACCGCCGAACAACGTGCTTTGACGGGAGAAGAGACACAAGAACTCAATGCTTTATGGAAAAAACTGGTGCGGGTATTCCATCCCGACCGTTTTCATCACGACCCGAGCAAACAGGCCGCTTACGACCATCTGACCCGGGTGATCAATCGCGCCAGAGACCAAGGCGATATTGAAACCTTGCGTGAAATCGCCAACCATCCCAACGAATACATGCAACGCAACGGTTATAGCACGCTGGATTTTTCCGACAGCCTGGAACGCTCACAGCTCTTGAAACTGCATCAAAGCTTGGAATCTCGTATTTTGATGACAATCGAAGCCTTGAGCGCACTGCGTCTGGAGCCTAGTTACGAACTCCATCATCTGGTGCTTCAAAACCCCTATTACCTGAGCAGTATCGCACAAGACCATATCACCGTGCTAAATCAAGAAATCGCCGAATTGGAACAACAGGCCGATGACTTGGCCGACGAAATTGAGGATTTGACCGGCATGGCCGATTGTCGGGTGCGGTAACAAATAGCGAGTCAAAGTTTCCATTTTTTTAGGCTTTATTGCCTGTTTTCAAAAATCTACGCACTCTGTTATGTCAAAGTAATAATTCTCAATTTGAGTAATTATTTCATCTTCTGTTGTCTCTCGTGTTTTGATTTTTAATTGGTCAAGAGTTTTTCCACAGTGATCTAATACTGATTGCTGTATTAGCTCCCATTCCACTCCTCTTCCGCGGCCAATACATTACAGGATCCCATACTCTACAGCTATACTCCGCGTGGCTACATTTGCGGAAAATGAAGCGGTATAATGCCTACATTTAAGCACAAAACCAGACATGCTAAAGACCGACTTCACCGAAAAGGCCATTGACGAAGTGTACCAACAATTCATGGCACATCCATCAACGCCGACCAAGAAAAAGCTGCATGTTATACCTAACGCGGTCACGCCTGTGGATTTTCCAAACAGCTGGAATTTTGGGTTCAAAAGTGTTTTTATTTGTTCGCTGAAAACAGATTTTACTTTCTCAAGGCATTCGTCAATAACCTCCTTGAAAGCACAAAATGTCTCGTGATACCGATTGTAAAGGCACTTCTTTTTGGTAAACTTCCATAAGCGTTCAATCAAATTCAAATTGGGTGAGTAAGGGGGTAGGAAAATGATATCGATGCCCAGTGCCTCGGCTTGCTCCGTCACCTTGTTGCACCTTTGATAACGGGCGTTGTCCATGACCAGCGTCAAGGGGATGTCAGGGAGTGCTTGCTTGATCTTGATGAGTAAGTCCACAATCGTGACGGAGTTGATATAGGCATCATGGGTTACAGTGATCAAGTCGGTCCCTTTTACGCTGAAAGCCCCCACGACATTGTAACGCCTGCGTGCGCTGGATGACTTGAGGAATAGCCTCTCAAAGCACCAAAGCATCCCCAAAAAAGCGCCCATTACAAAGTGGGCTGCGTCAACGAAGAAGACCCTGCGCTCAGGGTGAATTTGTCCTTTAGGTATTTGATAGGGTATTCAGAAAGTTAGCCTCCTATCTGAACATAGAGGCTATTTCATAGTATAAAACGGCCCATGAAAATCAATCTTGAGCACTTGTCCGTTCGTCCCGTCACCAAAATCGAAGAGCCACGCTATCGGGAGTTGATGCAACAACATCACTACCTGGGCGATCTGGCCAAGATGAGTCATACGCTTGGGTATGTTGCTTCCTATGGTGAGACATGGGCAGCCTTACTGAGCTTTTCCGCAGCCGCCTGGAAATGTAGCGCCAGAGACCGCTGGATTGGCTGGCGTTACCGGCATCAATTCAGTCGTCTGAATTTCATTGCCAACAATAGCCGTTTTCTGATTTTGCCTGATTGGCATTACCCCAACCTCGGTTCCAAAGTGCTCTCGCTCAGCCAACGACGCATCAGTGCCGATTGGCAGACGCATTTTGGCAAATCGTTACTGCTGCTGGAAACCTTCGTTGACCCCTCTCGCTTTCACGGCACGGTTTACCGTGCGGCAAATTGGCACTGCGTCGGGCAATCCCAAGGTTAGCTGTTCTTCTTCCAGTAACGGCTCAAGTCGGCCACGCAAGAACTCAGCCTGCTTTTCCGGGTCGGCTTTTACCGGGATAACCGCCATTTTTCGGAACTTCATACCCAAGCACTTGCACATGAAATCGCGACAAGCACTGGGTCCTAGCTTGATTCCGGTTAGCACTTCAATCTTATGGGTTGCTTCGGAGACGTTATGGGGCGGGTGTTTTAGAAAATGCGACTTGATGGGATCCTGATAAGGCTGCAATGAGCTCACTGGACGATGGGCGCGCGACACGCCAAGCGCGTTCAAACCACCCTTGGCATAGTCTTTCAGGTAGCGCGTCACACTGTCAGCGCTGGTTCGGGCGATGCGTTCGATGTTCTTGTGCGCCAAGCCCAGTGAATTAAGGTAGATAACATGCAGCTTTTTTTGCCCGGCGTTGAATGGCAGCTCATTTAATCCCTGCCGACATTGATCGCAAGGCTTCGAGTGTCAACTAGGGGTCGGTTGCACTCAGTGACGACTGGCCGCTTTCGGGAATCGGAATTTCATTGACCGCTTTCCGGCGATGAATCTGAAGAGAATACAGTCACCTGGCGACTCATTTTTGCCAGTAGGACTTCTCCAAAGCCGCCGTCGCCGGACATAAGCCCGACTTCGGGTCATGATTGATTTAACAGTCGCCTAATTGGTGCCATTCCGTTAGACTCCTTAGTCTTAACGAAACTCTTGTCGATAAAAAGTTCATACATTCATTGATTTATCATATTAGTGAAATGGAATATTTGCCATTTTTGGGCTTTTGGCAAAAATAGCCATAGTGATATTTATGAAACTAAAATCTGTTTTCCTCTTAATCTTACCGAGAATACCTGTTTTACTCTCGAGCCTGATGCTATCGGCTCCTTTATCTTGTTTCGCTTCAGATTTTCTTAAAGTCGATGGCGCGGATATCAGGGACAATTACGGTGTAGGTAATAATGTTCATCTATACGGCACCAATCTGGGCGGCTGGATGGGTCACGAACCTTGGATGTCGCCTTTAACTGGCGCATCAAATGAATGGGATGCGCGTAATATTCTTACCGATCGTTTTGGTAAAGATGCTGTCTGGGAGTTATATAACGCTTACTGGGATTCATGGATCACAGAAATCGATTTCAAGAACATCGCCGAAGCCGGTCTCAACTGTATCCGTTTGCCAGTCTATGCGTTAAATCATATGGATGTTGAGGGCAACTGGAGACTGGACGCGACAGGCGCGATTGATTTATCCAGGATTGAATGGACCGTAACCAAAGCGCTTGAATATGGGCTCTACACCATTCTTGATCTGCATGGCGCGCCGGGCTCACAAAACGGAGCCCATCATTCAGGACGGCAGGACGGCAAGTTGCTTTATTCCACCCCGCTTTATCAGAGCCAACTGATAGAGT
>NZ_JAUSBX010000027.1 GCF_030651835.1 Methylicorpusculum sp.
GGTTATTGAGAACAATTCTTATTAAATGACAGGCATTCCGAAAATAACTGGTTTTTGATGTGCCCGGAAAATTTTTTGAAAAATAAATCGCCCACTTTGATGCGGAAACTTTGAAAAAACGGCTTTTCCGTTCAGGCACTACATAAACTTTTTTGCAAACAGGTTTTAAATGTTTTTCCGCATCAGATGAGGCGTGGCTGGAACAAACTGGTATTTAGCGGAACAGGGCAAGCACCCGTACTGGTAAAAGACAAACAGGAAATGATCGAACGGATTAAAACCACTCCGGGTGGAGTCGGCTATTTAGTCGAAGACGACATAAAAGATTCGATCAGTATTTTGGACATTCAGTAAGGACTTAACCATGCGCCATACATACCTCATAAAAATCGGGTTAGCCTTCACTCTCATCCCTGGTTCCTTGTATACTCCAATTTTGTCTGCTGCCCCCGAATGGTTGCCCAAATCCGTTCAAATACATGGTTTTGCATCCCAAGGTTTAATTACCACGACGGATAATAATTTTTTTGGCAAAACAGATGATTCTGTTTCGTTTGATTTCAGAGAAATCGGTTTAAACGGTTCATGGAATGCATTGACCGATCTTCAACTCGCCATGCAAATCGTTTGGCGCGATGCCGGTAAAACCGATGATGGCGGCGTCAGAATTGACTACGGATTAGCCAGTTACAATCTTTTTTCCTCCGAATCGTCAGTGCTTACTATCCGAGGAGGAAGAGTACCCACCCCACTGGGTTTTTATAACGACACCCGCGATGTTGCCACAACCAGACCCAGTATTTTGCTGCCTCAATCGATTTATTTCGATGTTAACCGAAATCTGGCTTTATCCGCAGATGGCGGCTATTTATACGGCGAACATCAAACCGATTATGGTGATTTTACGGCTCACTTTGGCTTGATCATTCCGCGCATGGATGATCCGGATTTCAAGAATGTCATTGTGGGAAGTTCTCCAGGCAACATGGAAGGTGACGTATCCTGGGTGAGCAGGCTTGGTTATGAATGGCAGGGCGGACGCGTCAGATTGGCGGCCACTTATGCCGATTTTAACGGCGATTACAAACCCGAAGCCGGCGCTTTTCTGGAACCGGGCTCATGGCGATTCAATCCTTTAATCTTGTCCGCTCAATATAATGGCGAAAACTGGTCACTGACGGCCGAGTATGCGCTTAGACGGGCTCAATTGAAAAATTTCGGATTTCCATCGATTGACTTTACCGGACAAAGCTTTTATTTCCAGGGTACCTATGAACTGACCAAATCAATCGAGGGTATTGTCCGGTACGATGAACTTGTTTGGGATCTGGATGATAAAAAAGGCGACGCTTTTACCAATCTGACTGGCAAACCAGGACATTCACGGTTTGCCCAGGACTGGACGGTAGGCTTACGCTATAAGATATTGCCGTCTTTGATGTTAAGCGGCGAATACCATTTTATCAATGGCACCGGCTGGCTATCGGAATTGGAAAATAAAAATGGAACCACTCAACATTGGAATATGATGCTATTCATGTTGTCCTACAGCTTTTAACAAGTCAGCCAATGACGCTTTTAGTGAGTTTGTGATTGATAAAAGTCATAGTCCGGTGAGGGCAAAGGTTTGGCAATACCATATCCTTGAGCGTAATCAATCTGCAACTCATATAACTTTTCAAAAATACTGTCATTTTCCACAAATTCAGCGATCGTCTTGATGCCCATGCCATGCCCTATGCTGTTTATCGCTTTGACAAACAACTGGTCAACCTGATTGTCGAGAATGTTTTTAACAAAAGCACCGTCTATCTTGAGGTAACTCACCGGTAATTGTTTCAGATAATTCATTGATGAAAAACCCGAACCAAAATCATCCAACGCAAAACTCCCGCCAATACGATTTATTTGTGTGATGAAATCATGAGCGGCCTGAAGATTCGTAACCGCTTGTGTTTCAGTGACCTCAAAAATAAAGTGACTGGCATCCAGATCAAATTCTCTTAAAAGATGGGAGATTAATTCAAAAGCATTCGGAGCGGACAGCATCTCACCGGAAAGATTGATGGCTAATTTTATCTTTTTTCCAGCTTTTAGCAGGCTGGCCTGTTCTTTAAAAGCCAGTTCCAAGACGCGCTGATCCAATTGCAAGATCAAGCCCATCTGTTCCGCAACGGGAACAAACATGGCCGGAGGAATGATACTGCCATCATCATCCTTCATCCTGAGCAGGCATTCATAATGGGAAACACTTCTATCTGAAATCTTCATAATCGGTTGAAAATAAAGAACAAACCGGTTTTCAGCCAACCCTTTATCTATTTTTGTCTTCCAGTTGACACGGGTCTTGATTTCCAGCCTGTTAATATCTTCCTGGCTGGCCAATCGCCACCCGCCTCTGCCTCCCTGCTTGGCTCGATACATCGCCAAATCTGCCGTAGCCAGTAAATCCTGACTGGTACAGCTTTGTTCAGGAAAGACAATCAGACCGGCACTCACTGAAACCGTGTGCAGTTCTTCACCTACTGAAATGTGTACCGTCTTTAAATCATTACACAGTTTCTGAACAAATTCTTCGGCTTCTTTTTGAGTGACTTCAGGCAATAAAATAATAAATTCATCACCACCGAATCGTGCCACAACATCGGTTTTTCGTGTGGTTGCGCGAAGCTTTTCGGCCACTTTTATTAATAATTCATCGCCGATGTGATGACCGCTACTGTCGTTTACATACTTAAATTGGTCGATATCAAAAAAAATCAACGCTGAATTATGATCATAGCGAACCGCCATGGCTAAAGCATGGACCAATTCGGTTTCAAACTTTCGACGATTATAAAGCCCTGTCAATGGATCGTGTTCGGCCAGCCAGGTGAGTTGATTTTCATATTTACGCCGTTCGGTGAGATCCAGGCCAACCACTAAAATTTTATTGGACTCATCGGTCTTCCCTTCGTCCAAAAGCAACGGAGAAAAATACCATGAAATATAAAGTTCGTTACCGCCCATAGACAGGATGGCTGATTCTCTATGTTGTGTCCCCTTATGCGTTTTCAGCAACAAGTCAATTGAAGTCCGGACAAGCAAGCGCGCTCTTTGGTCAATCATTAAATTGATGAACTGCTTGCCTAACAACTCGTGTTCAGAATAGCTGGTTAATGTTTCTGTGAATTTATTTGCCGAACTAATCAGGCCTTTACTATCAATCGTGATGATCATCACTTGCGCTGTATTTAGTATGGTATCGATAAAGTTTTTTTCGGCTTGTAACTCCAGAGTTTGCAGGGACAGTTTTTGAGTCCGTTGATTGACCTGTTCATCCAAGTACTTGAGTGTAGAAATAAACTCGTGTGCGGTATCCTCAAGATCGTCAATTTCATCTTTAAAAAAAAGCTTTCTGCGTTTACGAGGCAAGAATTTTTTTGCGTCACTGTATTTTTTTTGCGAAATCAACGGTAAAGCGGTTATCAGACTCTTTAGGCGCCGGGTGGGACTGAGTAACAAAAACAAAAGAACACTGCCGGATAAAACAAAACTGAGCAAACCACTGATGGCATATAAATCCGTCGCTTTTTTGATATCAGCCAAGCCTTGGGTGATGTCTTCTATCAGGATGAGTAGCGTTTTGTTATGACCATTTAACGGCAGTCCGAGAATTTCATATTGCCTGTTCTCAAACCCAAAAAATACTGACTGTTTGGTTTGAGCCAGAGAATGCTCTTTACTCAACTCGCTCAGTAATCGTTTATTTTTATTGGCATCCGTCAAGGCAACAATATTAGCGTTCCAAAGCGCTAAATCCGATGTTGTGTTGTTTTGAGATATGTCGGGCAGATTGACAATGCCGACACTTGATCCCGTGATATTTTTCATTTGCAATACGATATCGGAAAGATCTATTCCAAAAATAAAAATACCTATAAATTCGCCTCTAAATAAAAACGGTGCTGCGTGAAAATGGATACAGGTTTGCTGGCATAAAATATTATCGAAAGGTTCTTCCTTGCTTATCACATACTCAAGCCATTCACTGAATTGTCCTTCATACAGCGTATTACCCCATGATCCAATCATGTTCCCTTGCCGGTTAAAAAGAAAGGCTGACTCTATGTCTGACTCTACTTCTATTTTGAACCAATTACGATCTAACTGATTTTTTATGACATCCAGCGCATTTTTTGTGCTTGTTGTTTCATCTGTCATGGCCGGTATCAGCCATCCAATATCGACTCTTTCATTTTGCACGCGCTCGATAATACCGGAGAAAATTTGCCGATATGAATTTCTAACACGCACTCTTTCTTGTTCATAGTTTTTTTCAAGGGTAATCTCGCCGAACATCACAATCGCGGCAGAAGCAAGGAAGGTAGCAAAACTGACAGCCAGAATTGCTTTCCAGACGAGACTAAAGAAAAGAAGTTTTCCGGCTGTTTTTGAAGTCATGGATAATCAATCAGAAGAACGTTGCCGCCTAACACCCCAAATCAGAACCTACCAAATCAAACAAGCCCTGATATTCCGGGACTAAATTATTAGCGGTACTGACAGGGTTAATCAAGAAAGGAGCCCGCTGACCGTAAAATTCGACCGTACCGCCAATTTGCATCAACACGACTCCAAATCTCTTCAGCAATTTAGCCAGACGAGGCTCCATCAAGGCAATACCATACTCTTTTTCTGATGCGAGCAGGAGATGAATTGCCGCAAAAGTCAGACACATGGGCATATAGTTAATGGCGAATCGACGATTTTGTTGATCGGAAGGTTGTTCATTCATTTCGCTGAAATCGGTATCGCAAGAACGTCTTCGAAAGGACGACAATATCGCCATTCTGGAAATCTCACCGGTTTTACAGTCATCCAATCCCTTAATGGATGTGCCGATAAAATCAAATGGCATTGGGTAATGTTTTTCTACCGGCAAGGAATTGTAGGGACTTGTTGATTTTGGAATCATTCTGACAGTACCTATAAAAGTTTGGCTGGGTTTATGAAGCAACAAACAATGATCGGCACATTCATCCCAAGAATCTGATTCACGTTGATTAAAAACCTGTTGCTCCGTAATCATTTGCTCCTCAACATAGTAAACATCATGCCGGATTTGAAAGGCATGGCTTTTTAACTCTTCTGTGGTGGCTTTAAGCATTTGGAAATAGTGCTGATAATGAGACGAGACATCCTGCCCACTAGTCATAAAATCTGACTCCCTATTAATTCAGAGGAACTTCGCTAGACTTAAAGAATAGTCGAATCAAAGAAATTAACCAGCAGGCGAGCGTCCCATGCAATCATTTAAAGGCAAAGTTACTACTCACTATTTGGCAGAGTCTTCCAAACTCTTTTCGTCAATCAAGGAAGCCAGTTATGAAAAAATGTTCATCGCAAACGGACATACGGTGCTTGATTTAGGCTGTGGTAGCGGAATTGACGTTATTACATTGGCCGACCGTGTCGGGCCAGGCGGGCAAGTAGTCGGCCTGGATCATGATAAAGACATGATAAAACAAGCAAACCAAAATTGCCTGGATGCAAATCTGAACAGTGATTATCTATTTGTGCAAGGCAGTGCGGATCACCTCCCTTTTAAATCAAACTTATTTTCCAGCTGCCGAAGCGAACGGCTTTTTATGCATCTGAGCCAACCCGATCAAACGCTGTCAGAACTACTTAGAGTCACTAAGCCTTCTGGAAGCATCGTGATTATCGATACGGACTGGGCCAGCCTGTCAATCGATAGTACTTTACCGGGAACAGAGCGGACCCTGTCCAACTATCGTATCAGTCATGTGCTCAAAAACGGTTACTCGGGACGATCGCTTTACAGACAATTTAAATCGCTGGATATTTCTAACATAAAAATTGAGGTTATCCCTATTTACCTGACCGATGTTGATCTTTTTTATTTTATTTCTTTACAAGATGCCATCGAGCAACAAGCGCTGTCTGATCGAGTCATTTCAGAAAAAGAACTGGGTTATTGGCGACATGAGATGGAACTAGCGGCGCAAAACGGCTCATTTTATTGCAGCGTCAATATCGTTATTGTCTCGGGCCAAAAACCCGATTGACTCAAAATTGCTGAGAACTTCAAAGCCAAGGTTTTTCGTGTTATCACGGATCTTTGCTTATCCCAGGAAATATTCCTTTTTTGTCCAGCAATTCTCAGTTTGATCTTTTCGGCGTCATTTTGGGCTGGGAAATACCTTTTGAGGAACGCCGTAAACCCTTCCTTTGGGGCTTGACAGCAGTCATCTGACCACCAAGGAGGGTGGAAATGCAGATTTTGTATTGATTTATCAGACTGCCTGCCAATTTATTGACGGTAAGATTTAACTGCGTCTCTGACGCTTGACAGCTCAAAACCGTATTTTCTTTTTAATTGCCCTAATTTTTCCTCTTTAGAAACAGTGTCAGGCAAACCCAGTTTTGACAGCAAATAGTCTGCAGGTACACCGGAAGCTTGCTCGAGCTCCAGTAAAGTCATAGCCCCACGGATATCCAAATTCTCAGAATGACCGCCCTGACGCACTTGTGTTTCTGAAGTTTCAATCGGAACAAACAAGGGAGCCACTCCGATTGCGACCAGTGTGAGAATACCCACCACACCCAAGCCTAAACGCAAACCCGAGTTTTCTGATGCACGCCCCGAGAAAACGCCGGCTATCCAGCGCCAATGGACTACTAAATGCAGCGCCAGTACGGAAAAAAATACGACCGAAATCCAGAAGTGAACAGTCCCCCACTCATGCCGGTCAAGTCCCATGAGCGTGCTAGTCCGACCGCTACCCGGAGGCAACAGATAACGCAACAGCACACCGGTCGTGGTCAAAAAAACAAAGCCGGCAAAAGCGATGCTATCGATCAAACAATTTATGCGCGTTTGTTTCATGGCAAAATGTGTGTATTCGGAATTAGATGTTGAATTCGCCCAAGACGAAAGGTATGCGAAAGTTTTAAATAGAATATGCTCATTATATTTGACAGTATTTTGTCCCTTGTATAATCACCGAACTGTCCCCCAAAATGCCTGATTGTATGAGTTATTTAATTTTCATTCCTAGCTGACGGTTTACAGTTTGTAACCTTTATATGGGCTTTAAGGAGTGGCGTAAGCCTTGCGCGGAACACCGAAGACCCTACCATGGGGGCTTGACGGCAGCATTCCTGCTGCCGAAATCCTCGCAAAGCTTAAGCCACCCCTTTTTTATCGTCAAACCGGGAATTACTGGATCGAATCAGCAAAACTCGCTTACCTTGTTGTTTAGTATTGAACCAGATAAGGCAATACAAACCGAATGCCGGCTCCATCCTGCCGAATCAAGTTCCGCAGGCCCAATGCCTTGAATCTCGGTTCTTTATGTAGGCTTTTTTTATAGTTGTCCTCGGTGCTCGACGCCACTTTGTCGTGAATACTAAAATCGCCATCTGCCAAGGTTTTCAGGCGTTTGGCAAAACTATGACTTATTTCAAAACGCTCTGTTTTGTCTGGCAAGACACCCAAGGCCGTATGGAAACCTTTTCGGCCAATATAGACCGCAACTTTGTTTTCTTTACAATCTGAAGCATCATTTGCAACCGTAAACGAAAATAAATCTTCGCTGAAGAAAACGGTTTCCGGCCTGATGGATAACCGAAACAAACGATCCCGGCGATTTTCCATCGCCAACTCGCTGCTGACCAAGTAGCGCGCTAGCGCTATCAATTCAAGCCGAATCGGTGATTGTTCATCCACTTCAAGCCAGCCATGAGGATGCAAAACGACATTTGCGTCGAGTGCAGCAAAATCAAATCCACGCAAATGAGCAGCCAAGGCCAATACTAGCGCCAATTGACGGGGGCTTAATGGCAATTCCAATTGCTTTTCCTTGCCCAGCACACCTGCATACAGCGGCTTGCCGGAATCGATAGGTAAGGTAATGCCGTATTTTTCTTTATCCGATAAATAACCCGCAACAAAACTATCCGGTAGCGCCGATAACGCGGTCACTAGCGCCGCACGATTGCCGTCAAATTCGTCATACAACGCTTTGATATACGGAATTTTGCCGTCTGTGGTTTCGCCTTGTTCGATGTCAGCCAGTGAAAACCAAGTTAAACGCTGGTCTGAGCTGATTTTTTGTTGCAAAAACAGATAACCTTCCAGCGTCAATTCAATCTGAAAAATATCCAGATAATATTCGGTTAATGCATGATTCGGGGCGGTGCCTTGCACTTGCCGATAGGGCTTTAAACTGCGCCAAGGTTTAAACGTGTAATGGGATTCAAACAGCAAGCCCGCTTCTTCGCGAAGCTCGCGTTTTAACGTTTCTGGCAAGGCACTTTGGATTAATTCGGAATTTGCAGATTGCAGCGCTTTAAGTACCGCTGTTTTATCGGCTATGAGAAGATCGTTTTGATTAGCTCGACCACCGAGTAAGCCATAATCCCCCGCTGCTTTTTCGAAACGTTTTTTTGTATCCTCACGTTGATAAAACAAAATCTTGCCGTCGAGTTTGATGATGCTCCAGGCCACATAGCCATATCGAATCGGCTGCGCCTGTTGATTGACATGGTGTTGAACGCGCGCCTGCTCCAGGCACTTTAATACATCGCGTTGCTGATCCTTTCGGTCGATGCCTATATCTTGAGTATTCCAAAAGTTGGCGGCAAACAAACGGGAGTCAGTATCTGCCATTGCCGTTAACACCGATGTTGCCAGCAATTGCGCCGGAAACGATACAAAACACCATTCGCCTTTTTGCAAATAATCAAGATTGAATACAGCTAAGGTATTAAGCAAGGCTTCTAATAGCGCTACGGTATTTTCAGCAATACCCCTATTGACGGATTGTTTGCAAATCAAGTCAATTAAGACTTCACGGGGTACGCTATCAAAATCGCCTTCTTCTTCGGCGTAATGGGGGAGAATGGAAATAAGTGGTCGAATAAAGGGTGCAGACATACGATTTTCCTTAATCGGAACAAGCTTGATGCATCAATAGCTCACCAAACAACCTGCACGGGGTAATCTACAAACACATGATCAATCGTGACAATTGCCATGCCTTCGATAATAGCCTGGGCAATGATAATACGGTCAAACGGATCTTTATGATGCGTTGGTAATTGCGCTAAATAGTTAATGTGCAATAAATCTATCGGCAATAACTTGATGTTATTTTCTTGGATATTTTTAATCACTAATTCTTCAATAGGGATGGCTAACGATAACTTACCCAATTGATGTTTTATTTGCATTTCCCATGGCGATGCCATACTCAAATAAAATTCATGCTCACCAGAACTACATAGCTCTTTAACCGCTTGGGAAAGTCGCTCTGACTCATCGTTAAGCCAAAGAAAAGTGTGGGTATCGAGCAATAATTTCACACCTGCCCCTCTAGCCAAAAACTGTCAGGGAATGCTTCATTAAAGTCATCGCTCACCTGTATTTTTCCTTTGAACAAGCCTAAAGTCAGCGGTTTCAAGTGATGTTCAGTTTCTTCATACATCACAATGACTTTGGCCTTATGGGCATTAATGGATTTTGGTAATTGCAAATGAATTTGCTGATTATGGTCAATCTCTGCGGATAACTCGATGGCTTGCATGGTTATTTTCCTTTTAGCTAGTGGTTTTTATGAAAAGCTGCGAGTGTAGATATGCCGTGCTACTTCAAAAAGATATTCCGGTTTTTTATAATCAAAATATTTGAATTGATAATTTAAAGCAGCGAAGTCTTTAATTTGATCGTCATTTGGTGGAATATAAACCCCGCCACTCGATGTTAAAAACCAAAAGGTTTGATAAAGTCCTTTAATAAGTAATTCACTGCCGCTACCTTTTTCTTTATGTTTTTGTAGATTATTTAATGCATCGTGATAGTTAATGGCTTGCCAAGTATTGCCTGTTGCTTTTAGCAATAAGGCATAGTTTTCTACTAAAGGTATATTTCTCCCTGTAAGGTTTCTCTCGTTTCTTTTCTTTGGATTATCACCGATTCTATTTGTCATTTCATCCGCTGAAATGACATTTGTAAATAAACTCAACAAATGCTTTTCGTAAGGTAACAAGTCGTCGCCTAAATCAAACATTGCCCGCATATTAACAATGAATAAATAGGCGACATCTTGCGGGGTTAACTGCTCAAATACTTTGCTATGTGCCAACCAGTTACGCGTCATTTTCATAATCCATGAAAATGCAAAGAGTTCTTTTTGGCTATTTAGTTGTTTTGGTTCGGCTGCTTCCCATTCATGTGCCAAAATTCTGATAAAAAGCTTATACAGCGAAGTGGAGTCTTTATTTTCATGGATAGACAGGGGCAAAAATTGTTCTAAAACGTCTAAATAATCATGAAAATCTTCAAGACTGGGCTTTTTTTCAGGGTCTTTGACAAAATCCTTAAACCGTAATTTATCTTCACTTAACGTTTTCAAATGCCGGCAACCTTCAATAATCCCCCGCCGCAACCGTGAATATGGATTTTCATAACAGGTTTTCACCCATGCCTGCACTTCCGGTGCCGATTTTTCGTAAATCGTTGGCAATGCAATTTTTGCGGTTTTAAAGGCGTCTCGTGTGGATGTTGAGTTCTCACCATGGTTGGAACAAAACAATATGTGCTGTTTTGGAAAGCCCAGTTCAACGACTAATTCGGTATAAAGATAATAACCTGCCAGAGCTTTAAGTTTGGCGCATTCCTCTTTTAGCCGTTGCTCTTCTTCCTTTTCATCGACTGGTTTTTGGTAGTCCTGGAAGGTTTCAAGCAAAGCTAACACGTCGGTATTAATCGTATCGTCTTGGGAATAAGCAGCTAAATCTATATCGAGAATGATGTAATCAATTTTCCCCAAGTTTTGCCTAATAAACCCCAAGCCATCCTGAAAGCTCAGTTCAATATAAATGCCTTGCGCTTCTAAATTCTTTTTTAGCTGCTGTTTTTTATTGGCAAATTGCTGCTCATCAATATTGATACCGCCAAGCACTTCCGTTGCGGTGATTTTTGGGGAGTTTTCAAAATCTTCTATCCATAAAAAATAACTCATTGCTCGCCTTCATTTAGAAATTAAAAGTTCATTGGGTATACCAAACTCTACAACAAATTCATCCTGCGGTACGGGTTTAGTAAATGCACTGCCTGTCTTGCGCGCTAAGGCCGATAAAAAGGAGTGCCCTTTATGGCTGCCTTTGATAATTGTGCGTTCACTTCGAATGCTGGGATTGCGACAAGTCAAAACTTGAAAACCCCCACGTTCAGTCCATTCCACGATAACCGATTCCTTGCTTGCCGATGAATAATACTTAAAGGCATTCACCAGTATTTCATTGAGTAGAATGGTGATGAACGATTCGGTCACGCCGTATTCTTTAAATTGAAACTCTGCATGTTCAAAACCGATAAGTTCAAGTTTAAAAAAGTGCTGTTCGAGCCAGTCAAAGCGTTGCTCCAGTGAATCCGACTGATTTAATAACAGCGCGAAACTTTGCTCCCATTCAACTTGTAACGCTTGTTCCAGTTCAAAATAGTCCTCACACCAGGTTTTATAGCTTACCTGCTCTTCGCACTGGCCGTGCGCCTTGGCATAAGCCATGTAATGTTGCTGGATTTTTTCCGCACCTGATACCGAAAGTAAGTGTAGTAAAATCATATCCAGGGTTTTACTAAAAACTGTCACCAGTCTGCCGCTGCCTTGGCGATCTTGCTTGATTTTATCTTTAAGGATTTCGGCATCGGTGGAAATGATGCTGAAAATGTTTAACAAACCGCGCATGGTTTGCGCTGCTTCGGTATACAGCTTGACCTGATTATCGTGAGTGGTGTTGTAGATAATCGCATCCAGAGGACTGCGGAATTTATGGGCGAACATTGACATCATGTCTTCTAGTTCTTTTTTTGCGTCCTGCAATTGTTTCTTTTTTTCATCAAGTTCTTTCGAAATTTCTATAACATGACGATAAGTATCTGTATGCAGTGAATTATGGCATCTTTCTCTATCTTCTGATGATTGATAAAGGCTAATAGCTTTGTTAATGTCATCAAAAGCAAGTTCGAAGTTTTTTTGCATCGCATAACAGAGACTACGTTCCTCGTATCCCTGCGCTGCATAAAAATCTAATTGAAAAGATTCTTGGGTAAGGGTGATAAGTTCATGACTTCCTTCCTCATTATTCCAGGTTGTCCGATTATTCGCATCATGAAGCTCTTTTAACTGAATAACCTTGTTACAGTCCGCTATGCAAAGTTCATACTTTTCATCGGCTCTATAACACATGGCTCTATAAATATAAGCCTCAAAAAAATTAGGATCTAACTCGATGGCATTTGAAAATTTATCTATCGCGGAGATAACATCACTTTGCTCAAGATAGTTAAGCCCCAAATCAAAATATTTTTTTGCAGATGGCTCGTTCAATATAATTCTCCCTAAATAAACCGCCAAAAAACAATATTCACCATAAAAACTAAATGGGATTATTTTCGTCAAATACATTTAAGTGACAAAGCATTTTCATAAAATAATCTCATAATATCGTCCGATCAAATATTCGATTGATTTGGAAGCAATGCAATTGCCTCCAAATCACACGCCACAGTTTTAGATGGAAAGCGTGGATTGCAAAGTTTTTACTTTTTTGGGCGTGATTTGCCGAATTTGAAAGCCGCTGCAACTGTTCCGCCTAGTGCAATTACTCCACCTCCAATAGCAATTGGAATAGCCCAAACTGGCGCAGTCCCTATTCCCACAATCGCAAGTGCTGGGCCAGTCCAACTGCCTATGGCAATTCCTGCTGCAGCAAATGGTACAGTCGCGGCCATTCCAACACCTCCTGATACCAGTCCTACACTCGAACCAATAACTCCACCAGTTATTCCCCCAATTGTCGCGCCTACTGCGCTAATTGTTGCCGTAGCTGATGTACCTGCTGCAACTATACCGATGTTCAATGCCGTGGTGCCTCCAACGATAGATGCGCTAATGGCTATGTTCTGCGCAATTTTTTTCTTGACGGGCGAATTAATCGCTTCATTGCTTTTATCGTTTGCATTGAAAGAGTTCATGTCTTTTTCTCCGGTTGTTGTCGTTGAATTGTTTGTTCTTGTGACTTAAATAAGCCAGCAAGCCATTCTTAATTTATAAATTTATACAGCGGGTTTGTTGCTTATGCCGCCGTCTCAACATGGTGTGTAGTATCCGGGAAAGACTTGGCGTTGTAATGGGAGAACTGTGGGAATTTTTTAAATCATCAATGAGCCGTTGAATCGAGGTAAGTTACATTTTGAAATGCGTTAGACAAAAATTGTTCAAGGGAAAATTAACCGGCTGCTTTATGTTGGTATGCTGCCTATCGGAAATCTAAAGCGAAGGTAAGCCGCGGTTGAAAGTTACCATCATCGCCTCAACATCAAATTACGAATATCCCTGAATTTTTAGAAAAAAGGGCTGGGGGGAAGCTTTTTGAGGATACCCACAACAGGGCAGATTGTTATTCCGGACAAAATCTGCATTTCCACCTTCCTTGGCGCTCAGATGCTACAGCCAAGCCCCCATGGAAGGGTTTACGGCATTCCTCAAAAAGCTTTTCCCAGCCCAATATGACGCCGAAAAGATCAAACTGAAAATTGCTGGGATCACTGATTCAAGAAGACAAGCACCACTACAACTTTCGTAAGCTCATTAGGTCATGCCATCACTCGGCTTGATTAAGATGAAAATAAGCAGGAAGGGTTTGCAAGCGTTTATCTTCTAAAGCCTTGCCGACGGTAAAATGATAAATACTTTGAAAACGACTGTCGGTTATACCCAATACTTCATGAACCGCATCGTCAAAAAAACAACCGATACCCGTCCCGCGCATGCCAAAAGTTTCAGCTTCAAGATACAAGGCCTGACCGATCAGGCCGCTTTCCCAAAACAGTCGGCGGTAGCGCCAGGGTTCATTCTCCAGCTCGTCGCCGAATTCGGCCACCATAGCCAGACTAAACGCGCCATCGGAGGCTATCCCCTGATGACACGACAAGGTTTTTGCCGCCTTTCTGCAATCGGCGCGTAATAAACAATAAAGATCCAGCTGCTCGGGAGTCCCGTCTACCGGTTCCCAGATAAACGCATCCTGCATTGTTTCTTTGAGCGTCTCCAGACGTTCCGGATCACGCAGTAAAGCATACAAACCCGGCGGCAAACCTTCGACCCGGTGTACAAACAGAAACAAATGGATTTTTGGAGACCAGGGCCAAAGATCGAAAGGCACTTGGCTACATGGCATTACCGCCTGCAAAAGATGAAAGAATTCGGCCAGAGCGAGAGGTGTTTGCGCATCAAATTGCTGTGCGCTTCTGCGCTGACGAATAATATCGACCGCCGGTTGCGATGCAGGCTTTAAGACCAGGCGATGATCGGACGTTCGAGGTTCGCAGTGTTCAGATGTACTGGGTTTTATTGTTGCTTGAGCCGCTTCATCGATTACCGGCCACTGATAATGGTGATAGTGGCTCAAGCGGTTTGCCTTACCGAACCAGTGATCGATTGCCAAATCGGCCAAGTCTATGGAATTCATACCGGAGGCGGATTCGAATGCGCCCGTGTGAATCCGGCACAACACATCAGGAGACTCGGTTTCCTTGGGAAGAAAATCCTGCTCTCTATCCAATCCCAACAAGCCTGAAATATCGGCATCGCTTACTTCGGCAAGTATTTCTACCCGCCAGCCTTGAATCGCAGCCGCATAACGTAAGGCAGCCAAGGCGTGGCCTATGTCATGCTGGCAATAGCGAAACGCCCGCTCGCCGTATTTCCAGGCTTCCCGCCAATGAATGGAAGACAAACCGATCAATAGTCCCTGAAATTCAGGCAAGGTGTTCCATTCGCCCCGTTTTTCCAGCACATGATCGTGACTCAGATAATGATAGAGGCCTGCCGGTAAATCCTCAGCGGCCGTGTTGATCAGATAAGCTTCGGTAGGATGAAGGTTGCCGCTGGATGGATTACAGCGAAGCGCCCAGCGGTCACCGCCGTATTGTTTCCAGGCAGAAAGACCGAAAGCCAATTCCAGCATCAATCCCAGACTTAGAAGACTGACGGCTTGAACCTCGATTTTTTCACCTTGCTGCAACAGACTAAAAGCAGGCGCCGGAACCTGTCCCGCCAAGGGGAGTTTAAATCGTGTGCTGCCTTCAAACCGTCTAAATGGATCCGGTTGATCGGCCCAATCCAGAGCCCCCGGACCTTGAGCATAATGATCAAGAAAATGTTTGGTTCGCTGATGGTATTGCAAAATGCTGATCGGCTGTTGAGTAGCCATGGTGATATCGCTCCGGTTATGCCTACTCTTGTCATATCAAAGCATCATGGAAATGCTCTGCGCCTGAGCTATTCTCCACTTAAGCCGCTTTATTAAAAAGCCTTTTGTAATTTTCCGCCGATTGCCAGGCCACCGTTTCCAGCGATTCGTTTCTTAATTTGGCAATAAATTCGGCAACATGACGCACATAAAGCGGATAGTTAGGCCGCCCTCTGTGCGGGGCGGGCGCCAAATAAGGTGAATCAGTTTCAATTAAATAACGGTCAGCCGGAATTTTTGTAGCCACTTCTTGAATGGCTTTTGCATTATTAAACGTCACAATCCCTGAAAACGAGATATAAAAATTCATCGCCATGGTTTCAACTGCAAAATCCCAGTCTTCAGTAAAACAGTGAATCACGCCACCGACTTGCTCAGCACCTTCTTCTTTTAAGATCTTGAGCGTATCTTCCCTGGCTTCCCGGGTATGGATAATCAAAGGCTTGTCCAATGTTAATGCCACTTTGATATGCTCTCTCAAGCGTTGCTGTTGCCAGGTCAAATCGCCTTCGCTTCTAAAATAATCAAGCCCGGTTTCGCCGATGGCAACGACTCTATCATCCTGAGCCAATGCCAGAAGTTGTTCAGCGTCAGGCTCAATACCCTCCGTTGTATTCGGATGAGCCCCCACACTTAAGGAAATTTGAGGATAATTGATCACCAGCTCCCGCATGGCCGGATAAGTTTCCAAATCAATACTGATACACAGCATGTGTTCTATGCCTGCATCGGCAGCGGCCGTCATGAAGTTAGCAAAATTATTATCGTAGGGGGAAAGGTCTATACGATCGAGGTGGCAATGCGAATCAATGAACATAATAAAGATTTGAATGGGAATTTTGCCAGTTTCTGACAGCAAAAAACCGCCATCAGAAACTGTAATAAAGGAAATAAAGAGATCTGTCAGGTTTACATGGTATGGGTCGGCCGATCGGATTCCAGAGCTCCGGCCAGGTAGTTTTCAATTTTACTTCTGGCAACACCGCCATCCTGATCACTGAATTGTACGCCGATGCCGGTTGTCCGATAGCCTTCGGACCCTGCAGGGGTTTTCCAGATAATCTTGCCCGCTATCGGAATACGCTCGGTTTCTTCCATCAGATTCAGCAACATAAACACTTCCTGCCCCATTTCATATTCCCTGTTGGTAGGAATAAAAAGCCCGCCGTTCAGTACAAAGGGCATATAAGCGGAATAAAGTGCATTTTTGTCCTTGATCGAAAGCGACAAAATGCCTTGTCTTGGGTTCGTCGGTTCTGCCATGGTGTTATGGACTCCTGGTTATGTGGGACCAGTTTATTAAAATTTCTTCTAATAACAGCTGATTGTTGAGCTGTTTTTCAAAACGCTCGCGGCTTAGCAGCAACAAATCGTACAATGAATAAAGCTGGTTTAATTCTAGCGGTTGCTTAAATTCTTGCCAGTGTACTTTTAAATCAGGATTGATCAGAGCGCTAACCGGCAATCCGAAACAGCATTTAATCCAATCAATAACCCAGCTCGTCATCCAAAACTGCAACTTTCCCGTTGGTAATTTGCTCCATTCTTCCGCTACCACGGTAGGCAATAACTGGTGTTTGCCAATTTTAAGCCATTGCGTCAAACAGTTTTCTCGTTGTTCTATCGTACCGTCTTCTGCATAGACTCTTGCCAGTAAAGGTGATCCCAAAGCCAAACTGAGCAATAAAGCCGACTTGTTCTGATCAATTCCCTGACTGGTCAGCCAAAGCCTTGCTGCCTCAGGCTCCGGCTTTGATAATGTCATTTTTTGGCAGCGGCTGGCAATCGTGGCCGGTAATTGGGAAAGTCTCTCGGTAATCAACAGAATGATCGTTCTTTCGGTAGGTTCTTCCAAAAACTTTAAAAAGGCGTTGGCCGCTGCTCTATTCATCGAATCAGCCGGGTTAATGATCAGAACCCGGTAGCCTTGGTACTGAGGCTTGAGTGATAGCGTCGGAATCAGTTCGCGTATTTGGCCGATGGCAATGGCTTTACCGGGTTCGTCCGGTTTCAGATACAACAAATCAGGATGCGTTTGCGCCTTAACCAGTAAGCATGGACTGCATTGACCGCAATGAATGCCGTTAGCCAAGGGTTGATTACAGAGCAATGAAGAGGCGAACTGATTAACCAGCAGATGCTTGCCCAAACCAGGCGGACCATTGATGATAAGCGCCTGAGGAATTCGCTTCTGTTGAAGATAAGCGGCTAGATGCTGCCAATAAGGCTCATGCCAGGGTAGCATTTGGCTATCAATGCTCATTGACAAAAAAATGCTTTATCAATCCGATGATGTCATTTTGAACATCGACCAACGGTTGATCGGCTTTTACTATTTTAATTCTAGCCGGTTCCAATTCGGCCTGAAGTAAATATCCCCGTCTGACCCGACCAAAAAAACTCAGCGTTTCATCTTCGATGCGATCAAGTGCACCTCGCTGCTTAGCGCGTTTAAGACCTGTTTCAGCAGGCGCATCCAGTAAAATTGTCAAATCCGGCGTCAATCCCTGTTGAACAAAATGTTCCAGCCATTGAATAGCGCTGGCTCCCAAGTTTCGCCCGGCCCCTTGATAAGCGTAAGTTGCATCGGTAAATCGATCGCATAAAACCCATGAGCCCTCGGCTAATGCAGGCTCAATCACATGCCTGATATGTTGCGATCTGGCAGCAAACATCAGTAACAGTTCTGCTTGCTCAGTGATGGTTTCCTTATGTTTGGTCAATAACAGACTACGAAGTTGTTCAGCCACTTGCGTCCCGCCAGGTTCACGCGAAACAACCACAGGAATATGATGCTGAATCAGATAATCTTTCAAAAAGGTCAAGTTAGTCGTTTTACCGACCCCTTCTCCACCTTCAAAAGTAATAAACTTCCCTCTCAGTTTCATTATCGGCCTAATTGATAAAGATTCACGGCTTCCTGATGTTTTTTCAATGTGGCTGAAAAAACATGGGACCCATCGCCTCTGGCAACAAAATACAGACTTTCTCCCGGCTCCGGATTCAATGCAGCGCGGATAGCTTCCCGGCCGGGCAAAGCAATGGGCGTAGGCGGTAAGCCCTTGATAATATAAGTGTTATAAGGTGTCGGCGTTTTAAGATCCTTACTTCTTATATCCCCATCATAAGCGGCGCCCATACCGTAAATAACAGTAGGATCGGTCTGCAGCATCATATCTTGTTTGAGTCTACGGACAAAAACACCGGCAATGGCGGGTCGTTCCGAAGCCAGCCCTGTTTCTTTTTCAATGATGGAGGCCAGAATCAATGCCTGGTAAGGCGATGTCAACGGCAGATCGGGCTGCCGGTTTTGCCATTCAGTTTCCAAAACGGAGCTCATCCGGTCATATGCTCTTTTGAGTAAAGCGATGTCAGTTGTATTTTTTTCAAAAAAATACGTATCGGGAAAAAACAAACCCTCTGGATGCGAGTAATTCGGGTCGATCATAGAGGCAATTGATCCCAAATCCATCGTATCTATGGTTTTATGTACCTTGTCATTTTTTCTAATTAATTCATATAACTGCGAAAAGGTCCACCCTTCAGGAAAGGTAATGGAATGCTGCCTGACCTTCCCCGAAACAAAGAGATCGAGCAATTCAGGGACGGTTGAATTTTTTACCAATTCATATTCGCCTGTTTTTAACAGAGCCGCTTTGTCATTCAAGTAGGCATAGCCTTTAAACCAGATTGGTTTGATAGAAACGCCTTGTTCTTGCAATTTTTCGATGATCCGGTTGAGGGAATCCCCCTTTTCAATTTCGACATAAACCGTTTTATCAACCAGCGCTTGTTTTATTGCGTTTTGATAGTCCAGCCACAACCAACCAAGCGACAAACTGGTTAACAAAATGGCAACACCCAAAAATTTACCTGTCATAAATTTTTTTCTCTACTTCTTTTTATATCAACCCTTTGACTTATTGCCCGGGTCATAGGACCCACCGGATAAACCTGGCTTTCTAAGTTGCTGACAGGCCAGATTTTAATCAATGAGTTGCAAATAAATAGTTCATCGGCTTCCAAAAGGTCAGCTTTATCGAGCCATTGCTCTGAAACAGCGATATCGAGTTCATCCGCGCAGTCCATCACTACTGACCGCATTATGCCTGCAACACCGCATTGATCGATAAACGATGTGATTAGCCTGTTGCCTTTTACGAGAAAAAAATTGCTCATCGTTCCCTCAATGACATGCCCCTGGATATCCTGCATAAGACCTTCCTGAATGGTATCCGAATTCCATTCGGCTCTGGCCATGACCTGCTCCAACCTGTTCAGATGCTTGACTCCGGCCAAGGCCGGGTTAAGACCCAAGCGGGTCTCGCAAAAAATTAGATTGACGCCTTGCGTTTGAAAATGTGAGGGATATTCCGGGGAGGGATGAACACTGATCACTCGGGTGGGCGTGACAGGATCGGGTTGACGATAACCTCGACCACCGGAACCCCGCGTGATTATAATCTTGAGGACGCCGTGCTCTTCACCTTGCAAAGCCTGCTTAACTTCAGCAATCAGCAGATCCGTTTCAAATAAAGGAATGCGAAGCCGTTGGCAACCGGCAGACAATCTTTTTAGATGCCGATTGAAAAACAGCGGGATACCGCGATCGATTTCTATAGTTTCAAAAAGACCGTCACCATAGCTAAAGCCTCGATCAGTGATAGCTATTTCATGCTTGATTTGGCCATTTACCAAATACATGACAAGAACTGCGCTATCAGGACCGAGGCGACTGCGTTATTGAAAACGTCTAAAAACCAATGTGCCGTTTGTTCCGCCAAATCCAAACGAATTTGAAATCGCCACATCAATTTTCATTTCACGGGCTGTATGAGGAACATAATCCAGATCACATTCGGGATCCGGGTTATCAAGATTAATGGTCGGCGGAGCGATTTGGTTTTTAAGTGCCAACGCCGTTAAAACGGCCTCAATTCCGCCAGCTGCACCTAACAGATGCCCTGTCATCGATTTTGTCGAGCTGACCGCCAAATTGTAGGCATGCGATCCTAACGCTGACTTCATGGCATGCGTCTCGCCAATATCTCCCGCAGGAGTAGAGGTGCCGTGCGCATTGATATAATCGATATCTTCCGGATTGATCTTGGCATCGCGCATCGCATTTTTCATGCATCGTGCCGCGCCCTCACCACCCTCGGATGGACTGGTAATATGATAAGCATCGCCGCTCAGGCCATACCCGATCAATTCGGCATAAATTTTCGCACCGCGCGCTTTGGCGTGTTCCAACTCTTCCAGGACAACAACACCCGAGCCGTCACTCAAAACAAAGCCATCTCTGTCTTTATCCCACGGCCTGCTGGCCGCATGAGGATCATCATTTCTTCTTGACAATGCTTTAGCTGAGGCAAATCCGCCCATTGCGGTGGGGGATGAGGTGCATCGCTCAGCGCCACCGGCAATCATTACGTCGGCGTCACCGTATTTAATCAACCTGGCTGCATCGCCAATATTGTGAGTGCCGGTTGAACAAGCCGTCACTATGGCAAAATTTGGCCCTTTCAACCCATATTTAATGGATAAATTGCCTGAAATCATATTAATGATATTTCCCGGAACAAAAAAAGGTGAGATCCTTCGCGGCCCGCCTTTTTCAAAAGTGGCATAACACTCCTCTATTCCGGTGATTCCGCCGATACCGGCGCCTATCGCAACACCAATCCGTTCTGCATTGTGTTCGTTGACTTCCAGACCCGAATCTTCAAAGGCCTGACAACCCGCAGCTAAACCATAATGTATAAATCCATCCATACGCTTGGCATCTTTTTCGGCAATGTACTGGGTGATATCAAAGTTTCTGATTACACCGCCGAATGTTGTTGAAAAAGCAGAAATATCAAAGGAATCAATCGGCGTTATTCCACTTTTGCCATTGATAATTCCATCCCAAGTTTCAGCAACTGTATTTGCAATAGGCGTAACTGCGCCTAATCCTGTTATTACAACGCGGCGATTGCTCAATGTGATTTACCTGAAGTAATTGATATAGATAGGGGGGAGGTGCGGAGTTATCTTAGTGGATGAACTGATTCACCCACCAAGATATCTAAATTTAAGCGTTTTTTTCTACGTAATCGATAGCTTGCTGTACGGTTGTGATTTTTTCAGCTTCATCATCTGGAATTTCACATTCGAATTCTTCCTCAAGAGCCATGACGAGTTCAACTGTATCTAAAGAATCAGCACCAAGATCATCGACAAAGGATGCATCGTTCGCTATGTCATCTTTAACACCCAACTGTTCTGCGACAATCTTTTTTACTCGTTCTTCAACATTACTCATAATTATTATCCTCAACAATGTAAGCTTTTAGTTATATTTAATACTTACAATAGTATATTTATCTTGTTAGAAATCTCGCCATTCTCAATTCCAGACGGCGAACGGGATTATACTTTAATTTTCAACCATATCACAATATTAAGGCATAAACATGCCACCATTGACGTGCAGCGTTTCTCCAGTGATGTAGGCAGCTTTGTCAGAGGCTAAAAAGGAGACTGCATTAGCAATCTCGTTTGCCTCGCCTAAGCGCCCCAGTGGAATTGCACTTAATAGTGTCTGTTTATGTTCTTCAGATAATTCTCGCGTCATATCGGTATCAATAAAGCCCGGCGCAACTGTATTGATAGTGATATTTCGAGAACCTACTTCTTTAGCCATCGATTTGGCAAAACCAATCATCCCTGCCTTGGCAGCGGCATAATTAGCTTGACCGGCATTTCCGGTGGCACCCACCACTGACGAGATATTAATGATTCTTCCCGACCTGGCTTTCATCATTCCCCTGAGTACCGCTTTACTCATCCGAAATACAGAAGTGAGATTAGTAGCGATGATGTCATCCCACTCTTCATCCTTCATACGCATCAGTAAATTATCACGGGTAATGCCCGCATTATTGACCAATACTGCAGGAGCTCCATATTCGTCGCTGATTGATTTCACTACGCTTTCAATCGAATCGGAATCGGTCACATTTAATTTCACTCCTCTGCCTTGATCGCCCAGATAAATTGAAATCGCTTCTGCGCCGCTATCTGAGGTGGCCGTTCCAATGACAAAAAAACCATCTATTGCCAATTGTTCCGCGATAGCACGTCCAATACCCCTGCTCGCACCGGTTACCAGCGCTATTTTCTTATCCATTGAGTTTCTCCAAAGCCTGATCTAATGATTCAGGATCAAAAATACTGAGATGATCTGCTTCCTTGACAATTCGTTTGTTCAGACCAATTAAAACCTTGCCTGGCCCGCATTCAACAAATCTATTAACCCCTTGTTCCGACATGAATTTTATACTGTCGACCCAGCGCACGGGTTTATAAAGCTGTTCTTTTAAAACATTTCGGATAACTTCGGGCGCGTTGTGCGTGCTGATATCGACATTATGAATTAACGTCATCCGGGGTGTTTCCAGACTAATTCCTTCCAAATACGCCGCTAATTGTTCTGCTGCGCCTTCCATCAATGCACAATGCGACGGTACGCTGACCGGCAAGGGTAGCGCCCGTTTCGCACCGGATTCTTTAGCCAGTACCAGCGCTCTTTCAACCGCTGCAGCGTTACCGGCAATGACGACCTGGCCTGGCGCATTAAAATTAACCGCCGATACCACTTCACCCTGAGCCGCATCCAGACAGACTTTGACCACTTGATGGTCTTCAAGGCCTATTATCGCTGCCATCGCGCCTTCCCCGGCAGGAACAGCAACCTGCATCAACCGCCCTCTTTCGGCTACGACCTTGATCGCATCTGCAAAAGAAAGAGATTCCGAACAGACTAAAGCGGTGTACTCGCCAAGACTATGGCCCGCCACCCATCCCGGCCTGACGTCACTCAGTTTGCACCACAGCCGCCATACCGCATAACCGGCAGCCAGCATAATGGGCTGGGTATTCTGAGTTTGATTCAGGTCTTCAATGGGGCCGTTTTCAACCAGAGACCATAAACCGGTTCCCAGAATATCGGATGCCTGATCGAAAGTATCCTTGATTTCGGGATAGGCGGCCGCCAGAGAAGACAACATGCCAATAGACTGTGAACCCTGGCCTGGAAAAACAAATGCCACGCTATAAATTTGCTCGCTCATGAATTGCTTTCTCTCAATCAGTATCTAATTAACGCAGAACCCCAGGTAAATCCTGCTCCAAAGGCTTCCAGCAGGAGCACATGACCCCGTTGAATTCTGCCATCTTGTACACCTTCGTTTAAGGCGAGCAAAACGGATGCAGATGAGGTGTTACCCTGAGTTTCCAACGTCAATATAACGTTGTCCATAGACATCCTCAGCTTTTTGGCTGTCGCGGCAATGATGCGAGTATTGGCCTGATGCGGCACCAGCCAGTTGATTTCCTCTTGCGACATCGCGTTTGCCGACAAGGTTTCATCGACAATGCGCCCTAAAGTATTTACCGCCACTTTAAAAACCTCATTACCCCGCATACGCACAAAACCGGCTTCGTTTTTATTTGATTCCGAGGCAGACTGTGGGTTTGGCAAATAAAGCAATTCCTCAAACTCTCCATCCGAATGAATATGGGTAGAGATAATCCCCGGTTTATCCGAAGCCTGTAGCAGAATCGCACCCGCCCCATCTCCAAACAACACACAGGTACTTCTGTCAGTCCAGTCGACTACGCGCGAGCATATTTCCGAACCCACCACCAATACCGTCCTCGCAGCTCCGCTTTTGATGTATTGATCCGCAACACTCATCGCAAAAATGGATCCTGAACACGCGGCTTGTATATCAAAGGCCACACAATTCCGGATACCTAGCCTTTGTTGCAACAAACATCCGGTGCTCGGATACACGCGATCCGGGGTTCCGGTTGCAACAATAATCAAATCTATTTCTGACGGATCGGCACCTGCCGACTCCAGCGCTTGCCTTGCCGCCACTTCGGCCATACTGGCTGCCGATTCCTCTGGCCCTGCAATTCGTCGGCTTTTTATGCCGGTCCGCTCATATATCCAGCCATCGGAGGTATCGACCATTTTCGAAATCTCGTCATTGGTCCTGATGTGCTCAGGCAAATAGCCACCCGTACCGATTACTCTTGAAAAGCGTGTCATGTATTGTCTCTCTTGGTCAGAATCGTCTCGACTCTTTCGCTGATTCTTCTAATCACGTTCTTTTCAACCTCAATTTGAGCCAAATGAATCGCTGTTTTGAAAGCCACGACATCGGCACCCCCGTGACTTTTTATTACCAGTCCTCGCAACCCCAAAAAACTGGCTCCGTTATACATACGGGGATCGATTTTTTGCTTGAATGCTTTTAAGACCGGATAGACCAGCAATCCGGCCAGTTTAGTTAGCACATTTTTATTGAATGCGTCTTTAAGCGTCGTCCCTATCATTTTTGCCGCACCTTCTATCGATTTCAGTGCTACATTGCCGACGAATCCATCTGCCACAATCAAATCGACTTTAATAGTACCGGCATTCAGCGAGTTTCCTTCTACATAACCAATATAGTTGAGGGGTGAACTTTCCAATAACTTCGCTGCCGCTTTAACCTGTTCATTGCCCTTGACTTCTTCTTCGCCGATATTGAGCAGGCCGACCCT
This sequence comes from Methylicorpusculum sp., assembly GCF_030651835.1. GTDB lineage: Bacteria > Pseudomonadota > Gammaproteobacteria > Methylococcales > Methylomonadaceae > Methylicorpusculum. The sequence continues at coordinate 24,925 of NZ_JAUSBX010000027.1, forward strand.
TGGGCTTTCTATATTCTCAACCGCTTTGACAACTTCCGAACCCATCACCGCAAATTGAAAAAGATGTTCGGCCGTACAGTCAACGTTGGCCCCCAAATCCAGCACATGGGTATGTCCGAAAATAGATGGCATCGTTGAAATAATGGCAGGCCGTTCAATGCCGGGAATCATCTTGAGTACAAATCGGGCTGTTGCCATCAGCGCACCGGTATTGCCGGCACTGACACAGGCATCGGCTCGCCCGTCGCGCACCAATTCAATGGCAATACGCATGGATGAATCTTTTTTATTTTTCAGTGCTTTGGAAGGCGATTCATCCATCCCTACACACTGAGAGGCATGCTGAATAAAAAGCCTGTCTTGATAAAGTATCAGTGCTTGCGCCAACTGTTCTTTTAACAGCGCTTCGTTACCCACTAAAATCAGCTTTAAGTTTGGATTGTTTTTCAAGCAATCCAATGATGCTGGAATGGTAACTGCAGGACCATGATCTCCGCCCATTGCATCGATTGAAATAGTTAAACTCACGCCAACATTGACTCCAGGGGAATGTAAAAGAAAAAACCGAACCTGGACAACAAGGTTCGGCTCTATGCTCAATCAGTAAAGGGGAATTCGCGATTAATCTTCTTCGCGTTTTGAAGTAATTTGACGGCCTTTAAAAAAACCATCGGGGGTGACGTGATGACGCAAATGAACTTCACCTGTCAAAGGATCTTGAGATAATGTTTTGCTGGTTAAAGAATCATGAGAACGTCTTTGACCGCGTCTTGAACGTGTCACTTTACTTTTTTGAACTGCCATCTAGGGTCTCCACTATTATTTAAGTTTGGCTAAAATTGAAAAAGGATTGTTAGAATCCAACTGCTTGTTTTCGCTTGAATCGCTCTGAATATCGCTATCAATGGGTTGACTATAGCATTGCCACTCGTGCTTCGGAAAGTCCGGTATAGCCAGCAAAAGTTCATCTTCAATAATATCATTCAATAAAATCTTGGAATCACTCACCAACAACGGATCTATGTCTTCAGGAAGCCTGTCTGCCTGTTCAAGCGAGTTAACAATCCCTAACTTGACTGAACGATCAACAACCCACTCCATGGGCTGCAAACAATTCTGACAAATAATATGCAGGTTTGTATTAACACGCCCTTCCACGATAGCCAGCCTGCCATCCCTATAAAAAAAAAGCTCAACCGTAACCTCACCCGAATTATCAGCTAAAATTTCTGACAATCGTGTTAATTTACTGAGCGCTATTTTACCTTTTACTTCGCCCCGCTTATCAGCGAAACTTAAAGGTTCTATATATTCCGGCAATCGATCTAACATAACTTTGCAATAATATCTGTAATCCTTAATTGCGTCAAACCTATGTCATATTTTCTTAAAGAACACCCGCCTCTTATCCTTGCATCAAGCTCACCGTATCGGCAAGCCTTGTTAAGCAAACTGCATTTAAATTTCAGTGCTGTGGCACCTGATATTGATGAGCAACTTTTAGCCCGGGAAACCCCAGAAACGGCCGCGCGGCGCTTAAGTAAATTAAAAGCCGAAGCGCTGCAAGAACAATTTCCTGCACACTTGATTATCGGCTCGGATCAAGTCGCCATGCTGGGCGATACACAACTCTGTAAACCAGGTAATCGTATTGAAACCATAAACCAGCTTAAAGCCTGCTCGGGAAGCTCCGTCATGTTTTATACGGCGATTTGCGTTCTGGATACCCAATCCGGCCAAACAGAGCAGGACATTGACCTTTGCCAGGTTTTTTTTAAACCATTGAGCGAAAAAGCTATCATCAATTATGTTGAGCTGGAAAAGCCATATGACTGCGCAGGCGGCTTTAAATCGGAAGGACTTGGGATTGCTTTGATAGAAAAAATAATAGGGGATGACCCGAATGCACTAATTGGCTTGCCCTTAATCAAGTTGATCGGCTTGCTTGAGAAATTTGATATTCCAGTGATTTAACGATAACGTGAGCCAATAAGCCTCGATCAATCAGTGGAATTTTTTTCCCGGTGACAATAGATCAAAGGTCGATTTAAACTCATCTACCGCCAGATTGACGGCTTGTTTTACCTGGAATTCATTCAATCCCAGCGTCCGTAAAGTCGAATCGGGCGCCGCACTCAAAACCTCTTCGACATTAGTACCCATATCGACCATATCGGTTAATTTAACCGCCAGGTAAAGCAAATGCGCATCCGTCTTATTGGTTTGGGCGGCACAGGGGTTTAGCTGCCAACGTATCGTTTCAGCCAAAGAGTCAGGCAAACCCCAATCATGAATTAACTCCGCCCCCACTTCGGCATAGTTAAAACCAATGATTTCTTGCTCCAAACCCGTAATCAAGCATCTGTCACCTTGCGCCAACATCAAAATACGGCACGCTTTTTCGGGTAATTTTTGATAAATCACCAATGCCCCGATGTTATGCAATAAACCGGCAAGAAAGAGACGGTCGCTGTGCAAGATAGCACTTTTTTTAGCCAGCAATTTAGCAATCAAGGCGCAATTTACACTCCGCATCCAAAAATCAGTCATGTTAATAATTTCTGATGGGATTTTTTTGAACGTATCAACAACGGATGTAGCCAATATCAAACTTTCCAGATCATCAATACCGATGATGGTGACGGCTCTTGAAATGGTATCCACGCGAGCCTGAAAACCATAAAAAGAACTATTGACTATTTTCAACACCCTAATGCTTAGCGCAGGGTCCTTGGCCAGCACCAAACCGATATCATTCATTGAAAAACGAGGATCGTGAATCATTTCCCTGATTTGAAAGTAAATATCGGGCAAGGAGCACAGATCCAAAGCGCCCTTGATTAATGTTTTGGCGGTTAACTGAGGCATGAGTCTAGCGTCCGTAAAGAGCCAACACCTGCCTAACATAGTTTTGAGTTTCGGGGTAAGGCGGAATGGAGTTATGATATTTTTTGACCGCGTTTTCACCGGCATTGTAAGCGGCAACCGCTAAAGGCAGGTTTAAATTGAACATTTTCAATAAATCACTGAGGTATCGTGTACCTCCCTCAATGTTTTGCTGCGGATCGGCGCGATCAGTAACGCCGTAACGCCTTGCCGTAGCGGGCATTAATTGCATCAAACCCACCGCCCCCGCGGATGACACCGCTTGGGCATGATAGGCGGATTCCGCTTGAATTACAGCATGGAGTAATTTTTCATCGATATCGTGCTTTGATGCTGCATCAGCAATGAGCTGGCTGTATTTATGCTTGTTAACTTTAAGATGCGGTAGCGCTCTTGCGTAACTTTCAGGCCGGGTTCTAATAATCCGTTTATAAAGCTGATGTTCGGGGCGGTCTGTGTAGTAAACATGGCCCGACGGATCAGTATATTTGTAAATATCGGCATGAGCGCCGACTGACATCAAAACCGATATCGATAAAGTTATAAGCTTTTGCATTATCTAACCCTAATGAACAGCAGTTAACCTAAAAACATTGGCGTAAGTATAGTTACACAAAACCGATTAACTGAGAATTTCTTAACAGACTGCAAAAATGTCCATTTTGACCAACGCCTATGACGGCACAAGATCCGTTTATTATCAGTATCCTCAGAGAGCGCATCCATGCGCGGGGGAAAGACTCAGGTCGTCGGCTTCGAATCGGCCAGATAATTATCAATATCTTCTTTTGAAAAACCGATTTTTTTAGCTACACGATCGGCGTGACTGACTCTTGAAATACCCTCAATCAGCTTATAGGTGGGTTCGCCATTGGCAAACTCGACCTGCTTTGGCAATCCTACGCCTCTAGCTGCAAAATCATCCACCAGCTGATGATTATGCGTTATTAAGATAGTGCTGTTACCTTTACGATAAAAGCCGTTTAGCACATGTGTTGAAGATTCCAGCTTTTCCTCAAAAGTAGTCCCTTCGGATAACTCATCCAGAACCACCAGACTTTTCGCGGTTGACGCCAAAAAGATATCCCGCGTTCTTTTTAGTTCGGTGCCAAAACGGCCTTCGCCATCCTCAAGATGACTGATTTCAGGCACTTGATAAAAAATTCTGTCCGCTACGGTAAGCACCGCCTCTTTCGCGGGAACATAACAGCCAATTTGCGCAAGCAGCTGAATTTGTGTGATCGTTTTACAAAATGCCGTTTTGCCGCCGCTGTTGGGGCCGGTTACCAGCACCAGCTTATCTTCTTCCAATTGAAAATCATTGCCTACATAATCAGGATTTTCTTTGGCCAGCACCGGATTTTTAGCATCCGTCAACGTGATGCGATGATGCTCCGCCTCAATCAGTTCAGGTAATACGGTATGGCTGCCAAAATGATTGGCAAACTTGATAAACGCCATTAACTCATCAAATTGGCCCAGGGCGTCCAGAGCTTGCGCTAAAGCTTGCGATTTTTTGAACTCATTTCTTAATGGAATGATGCAACTATCGCGGTCAAAACCGCCCACTATAGGGAAGTAAACCAGCAGCATGGGCACAAAAAAGATAGAAGCCACCGGAATGGATTCCGCCGAAACCCTGAACATATCGGTAGGAAAAAAGTGCGCCATTGCCCACACTGAAGCAAAAAACAGTGCAATCAGCAGCGGCTTGAACAGAGTAGGTCTAAAAATCAGCGCAGGCGTAAAGTCACCTTTTCGCTCTTCCTTGCACTTAATGCCTCTTTCTGTAATGTAAGCAGGACCCACCATCAATGAATAAGAACGGGACTCTTGAAATAGTTTAATTTTATCAAGAAGACTCTGGAGGTAAGTGCTACTTACACCTTCTATTTGACGTAATTCATCGACAACCTCAAGCATGAAACGAACACCACGACGGTATTGCAAATAGCCGTAACCCTCGATTTCATGAGCCTCCCTCGCTGTTCCGAAAGAACCCAAAAACTCGCCGAATAACAATAGATAGAAATGCTTTTCATGTTCGGCGGCACGCTGCAAAATTCGCTCTATAGCTTCTTTTAACGCCGGATTATCCTGTATCTCTTTAACCGCTTCCTGCTTTGCCGCTATTTCTTCTTTATTGCTGGAGGGTTGAACCAAAGAACGGTAAAGAACGGACTGACCCACCAGCGTTTCAGAGTGGTTAACCGCACCAAAGACTTCTTCAATCTCAATCGACTTAAAAGCCCCCTGATCTATGACGCCTTCACCGGTCTGGGAAGGCGCTGTCGATGCTACAAACGGCCATTTATCTGTCCAGCTCTCTAAGATTGATTGATTCATTGCATTATTTCCTTTTTTTATCGACTATGCCAAATACTAAAACAGCCGCAGTCACAATGCCGGCCATAAGACTATGGTCTCTTGAAGCCCCTAATAAAAAAGCGACACCCCCGCCAATAGCCATGCCTAGACCGCTAAAGGCCAAGCTTCGCATCAACCTGCAAACCGGGCAATTTGAAATATTGGTACTCATAGCCGATACCTCGCGTCAGTTAAATTCAAATGCTCAGTTTTGAAAGCCGATAAAATCAATACGGGGCAAAGCAATCATCAATCAACTCCAGTTGTCAATCAATGGATAGATGGCACCTTTCTCTTTAAAACTGTCGCCATCAACCAAAGCGCGTTGAGATGAGATTAAATTCAGACAAACGATCATCATGACTTCTTTCAATTTTAAGCTGCTTAGGGACGGCAAAAACATTGCCGGAAAAGTTTAACCCGCAAAAAGCTGTTTATATTCTTTATTATCTTGCTTGGGTTAGATTCAACGATTAATTAAATTTAGAAATTCGGAGCGGGTACTTATTTCTTCCCTAAAAATCCCGGTCATCACTGACGTAGTCATGACTGAGTTTTGCTTTTCTACACCACGCATCATCATGCATAGATGCTTTGCTTCAATAACCACGGCAACGCCTCTAGCACCAATTGCTGTTTCTATCGCATCAGCAATTTGCTTGGTCAGTTTTTCCTGAATCTGCAAGCGTCTGGCGTACATATCAATAATTCTTGCTACTTTCGACAAACCCAAGACCTTACCTTTGGGCAAATAACCGACATGACACTTGCCGATAAAAGGCAATAAATGATGTTCGCACAAGGAATAAAGCTCAATGTCTTTAACAATGACCATATCCTCAGTATCAGCTTGGAATATGGCACCGTTTAACACTTCATCCAAGTTTTTTTCATATCCGTTATTCAAAAATTTAAAGGCTTTAGCAGCGCGGGCAGGTGTATCAATCAATCCCTCCCTGTTAACGTCTTCGCCGATCGCCTTTATAATATTGGAAAAATACTCTTCCATTGCTTTATCTCAGTTAAAAAAATGGCTGGCCAGTATACCTTAACCTCGAGTTAAAGCTAATGCATTGAAAAGGACATTCACATCAGCCCCATTTTTAGGACCATTCTCACTCAGATGCCGGCGCCAGGATCGGGCATGCGGTTCGCCATGAAATAAGCCCAAGACATGCCGCACGATGCTGTTGAGCCGAACCCCTTCGGCCAGCCGTTGTTCGATATAAGGCATCAGCGCTTGAACGACGGCTTCCCGGCTGGGTCTTTCAGCAACACCATCAAAAAAATGCGCATCCACATCCGCCAGAAGATAAGGATTATGATAAATCTCCCTGCCGATCATAACCCCATCGACTGTCTGCAACACCCTATCCGCCTGATCAAAATGCGTTATTCCGCCATTTAAAATGATTTCAAGATGCGGAAAAGACGCTTTAATCTTGTAGACCCGCTCATAATCCAGCGGCGGGACTTCCCGATTCTGCTTGGGCGACAATCCTTTTAACCACGCCTTGCGGGCATGGATAATAAATACAGAACAACCAGCCGCCGCCACCGTGTCAATAAAGTGAGCAAGCTCATCAAAAGAGTCCTGATCATCAATGCCAATCCTGGATTTCACCGTAACCGGCAACGCAACTTTGTTCTTCATCGCATCAACACATTCGGCCACCAAATCAGGCTCAGCCATCAAACAGGCACCGAAGCGGCCATTCTGTACCCGGTCACTGGGACAGCCCACATTGAGATTCACCTCGGCATAACCGTAATCCTCAGCCATCGAAGCACAAACCGCCAAATCATTCGGATTGCTGCCTCCCAACTGAAGTGCGACCGGATGTTCAGTGCTATCAAAGTGAAGAAAGCGATGCCTATCGCCATGAATCAACGCACCGGTAGTGACCATTTCGCTATACAAAAAAGCATGCTTGGATAACAAGCGGTAAAAATACCGGCAATGACGGTCTGTCCAATCCAGCATTGGGGCTACACAAAATCTCGACGCCTTATATTTCGTGGCATTATGCCCGTATTTATTGGTCTCTATCATTTTTGTTCTTAAATATTTTTGTATATTTTTAGGTTATTTTTGGACATTTCTTGATATTAGATGCACAATTAATGCACAAAAAACAAAATTTGTGCATTTTATGGCTACGATCACTCAATACAAAAAAAAGTCAGGCAAGATATCCTACCGCGCGCTTATCAGAATTGCCAAAAACGGCACAATAGTTCATATGGAATCAGAGACGTTTGACACCAAGACTTTAGCGAAGGCATGGGCAATGAAGCGGGAAGCAGAGTTATCTGCTCAAAAAGTATTTAGGCCAAAAGAGAAGCCGCTCAAAATTTCTAAGGTGATTCAAGATTACATTTCACAGTTTGGCCATGGCTATGGGCGCTCGAAAAATTACGACTTAGCCCGATTATTGCGATACCCTCTTGCTGAACTCGATATATCAGAACTCAACCCTCAGATACTGATCGCTCATTGCATTGAGCGCAACAAGACAGCTAAGCCACAGACCGTTAAGAACGATGTTATTTGGTTGAAAACGGCTATTAGAACCATGCGTTCTGTCAATGGCTTTACTTTTGATCTCGCTGTGTTCGATGATGCTTACGAAACATTGTGGCGTGAAAAATTGATTGGAAAATCTGTCGAACGGGAGCGGCGACCAACACGAAAAGAATTATGGGCTTTATCGCGCTATTTTTATCGACGCAAACGATCAACACCTATGTTGCAGTTGATGTGGTTTGCGATTTATTCAGCTCGAAGATTATCTGAAATAACACGCTTAGAGTGGACTGATAATGATGATAAGAAGGCAACCGGCTTAGTCCGTGATGCTAAACATCCTCGGCTTAAGGCTGGCAACCATAAGCGATTCAAATATCCTCGATCAGCCTGGAAAATTGTAAATAAACAACCAATGGCCAGTAAATATATTTTCCCTTACAATCCTAAAACAATCGGTACAAACTTTGATCGGGCATGTAAAATCCTCGGTATTGTCGATTTGCATTTTCACGACTTACGTCACGAAGCAACAAGCCGCCTTTTTGAACGCAAACTGGGCATCGTTGACGTTCAGCAAGTGACACTTCATGAGTCATGGAAAACCCTTCAGCGGTATGTAAATCTTAATCCTGGTGATGTAGATATTTAATGAACACACATTAAAACAACATTTCGCTCATCGCATTATGCCTTGCATCCTTATCCGCATGAGCATACTGCGAGGTAATCGCAATGCTACTATGCCCGAGATTATCCCTAACCACGGTTAACGGTTAATGGAATATTCAATTCATGTCAACAACATGCGTGCCGTGCGTATATCTGAGCCAATGGGTGCTTGCTCTTGCCACAATTCTTACGCTTCCAAGTCGGTTTCGGACAAGAAGGAGGCGACTTCCGCGAAAAACACCTTCAGTACTTTGTGAATCGCTAATGTCTTCAAAGGCAAGACCGATTGCCCCCGAATTCGTGGAATCAACGGAAAGGTCTTCGGCACTGTCCGACAAGCCTCACCGTCAGCAGAGGCATTAGGTTGACCTAGTGTTTAATTGCAGAAATAATATATTATATCAGCTATACTAGGCATTATGCCTAGAAAAGCGATAGAAATAACACTGACCACCGAACAAAAACAACAGCTTGAAAAAATAGTCCGCAGTCATAGTGCCGAGCGTCG
>NZ_JAUSBX010000091.1 GCF_030651835.1 Methylicorpusculum sp.
AACAGGATCAAAGACTACCGCCAGAATGACGGCCCAAAAACAGGCTAATAAAAAATCTTTAATCAATAGAAAAAATGACACCGTTACCAACAAAACAAAGGTCAAAAAAAGAATATAAGGGGTATTTTTTTGCATGAAAAACAAGCTTAAGAAAATGAATCGATTCGGCATCCTATCATAGTGCTGATGAGTTTACGAAACCGGAGGAATCGAGAGTGAAAGCCATGAAACGGGGAAGAAATGCGCAGCCGATTTCATTAACACCATGCAGATCGTGCTTGATGATTTTTTACCCCGATGGAATTACCGCGCTTTGCCTGACGGCTGATTATTTCGAGAAGTTATTTTTGACAGAATCCATATGCTTCAACTACGTTGACATTTACCGTGGAAAAGGTAATAGCCTTCCTGATGCCTATTCGTCCCTGCTACCATACCCCGCATGAATATTGATTATTTAATTGTGGGGCAAGGGCTGGCTGGAAGTTTGTTGAGCTGGGAATTGATCCGGCGGGGCTGCAAGGTTTTGGTTGTTGATTCCGGCGCTAGCAATGCCTCGCAAATTGCAGCGGGGTTGATCAATCCGGTTACCGGCCAGCGTTTTGTCAAAGCCGATGAAACCGATCAACTGATGGCGTTCAACAGAACCTATTACCATCAACTGGCTCAGCATTTTGGGCAAAACTTTCTTCATGAAAAGCGAATGCTGCGGCTGTTGCGCGATGAAACCGAATACCGTTCCGCATTGAAACGACTCAAAGATTCCCTTTATCGGCCCTATTTGGCCTCATTGTTGCCGCCAGACCGATTGGAAATCCCCTGTCATCACCTGCGCGCAGTGCTGGTTCAAAAACAAACCGGCTATTTACTAACGCGGCCTTTACTGGCCTGCCTACGCGAATTCTTTATAAATAACGGGCATTACCGATCCACTCTTTTCAATTATTTTGACGTTCAATTGACCCCGTCGTTACGTTGGCAGGATATAAAGCCCGGCCGCATTATTTTTTGTGAAGGCTATCAACTGATCAACAATCCCTGGTTTAACTGGTTGCCTTTACAACCGGCAAAAGGAGAAATTCTGACGCTGGAAAACCCAACAAAAATACCCCCCATTATGCTTAATTTCGGGCATTGGCTGATACCGCTGGACGACCACCGATTCCGGCTGGGTGCAACATTCGTCAGAAACGATCTCAGTCTTGAACCGAAGGAACAAGGTGAAAAATTACTCTTGGACTCACTGTATCGATTGACCGGTTTTTTCAACAAAGCCGGGATTATTGCTTGCGATGCGAATATACGACCCTGTACGAGCGATCGCAGGCCTTTCATCGGCAGCCATCCCAAGCATCCGCAACTGTCGGTTTTCAATGGATTTGGTGCCAAAGGGAGCCTGCAAGTACCGTGGTACAGTGCCCATTTTGCCGACAGTTTAGTAGCGGACCAACTCCTTTCTCCCTCTTGTGACATCAAACGACACTATGCCTCGCATTTCATTGGTTAACCTGATTCACAACCGCTTGTCCGCTCTGCTGCATAACGGGGATACCGTGATAGATGCTACTGCCGGAAATGGCAACGACACCTGCTTTCTTGCTGAAAAGATAGCGCCGGACGGCCTGGTATACGGGTTTGATATTCAGGCTCAAGCCCTGGATAAAACCCGTATTGCACTGGATCATCGGCTTCTGGCTACCCATGCAGTGCTGATCAATGCCAGTCATGCTCACATGAAACAATGGATTCATTCATCGTATGTCGGGCAGATTAAAGCGGTACTGTTCAATCTGGGCTATTTGCCGGGCGGGGACAAAACAGTCATCACAAAAGGCGAATCAACACTCGCCGCTCTGGCGGTTTCTTTAGAGTTGATTTCAGCAGATGGCATTATTTCTATTCTGGCCTATCCCGGCCATGCCGGAGGGCGTCAAGAAACCGATCGAGTCCGTGAATGGTGTCTAAACCTTGATAGCACTGACTATTCAATCGAGACTATTTACAGCGATGAGCAAAATCCTCAAGCGCCTATTCTGTTTTGGATAACAGCCAGGCCACAAGACTGAGCTATTCTGATATTATTACCCCTTTTAAAATTTATCTCGGGACGGATATGTCATCATTTGAAAATGTAACAGTCACTAAAAAAGCCAACGTCTATTTCAACGGCAATGTCAGCAGCCGCACTTTGCAATTCGCAGATGGATCGATAAAAACTCTGGGCTTTATGCTGCCCGGCGAATACACGTTTAATACCGCCGATGCAGAGATCATGGATATCATCGACGGCGAACTGGAAGTTCAGTTGCCCGGTTCCGATCAATGGCAATCGATTAAAGGCGGCGATTCCTTTAATGTGCCTGCACAATCCAAATTTACCGTTAAAATCGTGACACCTACCGATTACTGCTGTTCATTTCTGAAGTAAACCGGTTCTTCGGGCGGAGCAAAGCGAGCGGTTAGTTTTAACTTCGCCCGGCACACAGTCATCCGCCAAGCATGAATACATCCTTGATTGATTGCCACACTTTCGGCAATGTTATAGTATTCGGGCCTTAATGAAGTGGATTCCAAGTAATGTCTAAAGCCAATAACGATTCAGATACACCTAACCCGACCGATGTCAGTCATGATCACACGGCCTGCATCAAAGATGCGATCAAAAAAGCCGAAGCAATTTGTTTGCAGCGGGGAACGCAACTGACCCCGATTCGGCATAAAGTGCTGGAACTGATTTGGGAAAGCCATCAAGCCGTTAAGGCCTATGATTTACTTGACCGCATCAAACCCTTCAATGACTCCGCCAAACCGGCCACGGTTTACCGCGCACTGGATTTTTTGCTGGAAAACAAGCTGATACACCGCGTAGAAAGTATGAATGCGTTTATCGGCTGCAATCATCTGCAAGGTCAACATGATTTGCTGCTACTCATTTGTGAAGCCTGCCATCAAGTCCAGGAAAGACCCGCCAAGCAGGTCATGGATGCGATAGCCAATGAGCTCAACGATTCAGACTTTAGCGCCCAACGCAAAACGATAGAAATCCACGGCCTCTGTCATTCCTGCAAAAAGCGTCATTCAACCCTTTTACTCAACGAGACGGTCGTTTAATCAAAACGAGCGATTACCTTGCGCCGTCGCTTCAATGAGTTGACCAAAACTAAGGCCAGCGTCGTTTAGCGGCACCCGTTCTGGAATAAAGACTTCAAAGTCGTGCTGCACCAGCAAATTGACTGCCTGGTCAAGCAAGCGTTTATTCTGGAACACTCCGCCTGAAAATCCGACTTTGTTAACGCCGTGCTCGTTCCGGATTAATTGCGCCTGATTTAACAAGGTTCCAGCAAGACTGGCATGAAACTGACCCGCACGTGTCTGAACTGAATGACGATCATCCTGCAGTATGTCGATCAAAGCCTCCCAATCAGCCAAGCAAATTCCATCAGAACTTTTATAGAGGCGCAAAGGCGGCATATCAAGATCATCAGTGCTCAGCGTTTCCAGCATCATCGCCGCCTGCCCCTGATAACTCTGTTCCTGCACAACATCCAACAAAGCGGAAGCCGCATCAAACAGGCGACCCACCGAACTGGTCAACGGTGAATTGATCTGTTTTTGCCAGGCAGAAAAAAGTAAGGGATGCGCCTTTGAAAAATTGTTACGGTTTTCACCGGTTGCCCATAACAAGGCCAGCGCACAACGCCAAGGCTGGTGACCTGCACGCTCCCCCCCCACCAAGCGGAACGGCCTGAATGAACAGACGCGCTGCCATTGACCGGGCTGCCCCAACAAACCTTCGCCTCCCCAAATTGAACCATCGGCACCCAAACCGGCACCATCCCAGGTAAAAACCAGCATAGGTTTTGTTACGGCCCATTCACCGGCTACCGCAGACGCATGCGCATGGTGATGATAAACGCGGGTCAAAGACAAGCCTTGTTCTGCCGCCCAGCGACTGGTCCGGTAGTCAGGATGAGCATCGCAAACTATGGTTTTAATCTCGACGCCGTACAAACGGCACATATCGGCGATGACTTGCTCAAACACGACGTGTGACCTTAATGAATCCATATCACCGATATGCGGCGACATGATCAGCCGGTTATTAAAGGCAATGGCAACGGTATTTTTCAATTGCCCGCCCACCGCCAACATCGGATAGTCCACAGCATACGGAAGCGTAAATTCAAACGGAGCAAATCCGCGCCCAATCCGGACCGGCCTCAGTTTGCCTGCTGTCATCCTGAAAACACTGTCGTCTGCAGGACGAACGATAGGCCGATCATGATGCAGAAAAGCATCGGCTATAGTGCTCAAACGCTGCTCAACATCAACGGACTCAGTCAAAACCGGCTCGCCGCTGATATTGGCAGAAGTCATGATCAAGGGCCCGCCAAAATCATCGGCCAATAAATGATGAAGGGGGCTGTAAGGCAGCATGATGCCGATCTGGTTCAAACCCGGAGCAACGGAAGCTGCTATGGTTGATCCGGGATGTTTGTCAACCAATACAATCGGCCTGAGCGGATCGGTTAATAAGCACAACTCCTGTGCATTAGGCTCAGCCACTTCATGCAGACTTTCTGCGCCATCACGGCCCTGCCACGGCAGCATGACGGCAAACGGCTTATCAGGACGATGCTTGCGACTGCGCAGCTGAACAACCGCTTCCTCTGATTTGGCATCGCAAACCAGGTGATAGCCGCCAATGCCTTTAACAGCGACAATCAAACCGGACTTGAGCGCTTGAACGGCCAAATTTAAAGCGCCGTCATTGTCACCGGCCATGATCTGCTGGCCTTGCTTAAAGCTCAGCGATGGACCGCAGCGTGGACACGCCAGCGGCTGGGCATGATAACGTCTGTCATTCGGATCGTTAAATTCAGCCAGACAAGCCTCACACAAAGGGAATCCGGCAAAACTGGTATTGATACGATCGTAAGGTAAACGTTTAATCAACGTGTAACGCGGACCGCATTGGGTGCAATTGATAAAGGGGTAACGGTAACGACGCTCGGTTGGATCGCGCATTTCCGACAAACATTCATCACAGGTGAAGTAATCAGGTGGCACATGAATCTCGTCAAACGCCCCCTCCTCGCTGCTGAGGATCGTAAAAGACGATAAGTTAGCAAGCCGTTCCGGTAAGGATTGGACAATAACGGGTCTGGCCAAGGGTGGTGCTGAACTGATTAATTGCTGTTCAAATTGAATCAGACTGAACGGCAAACCCTGAACAAAAATGTCCACTTGCCCTGCCCTGTTTTTGACCCAACCAGACAGTTCCAGTTGATGTGCCAGCCGACTGATGAAGGGACGAAAGCCCACGCCCTGAACCCGGCCTGACACAGTCAGTAACTGTGCCGACATCTGATCGTTAATTTGCGTCATCCGGAGCAAACAATTACTTCAATCCGTATATTTTCAGTTGACTGCATACTTTCTGCTGATTGTCGGGAGCGCTGCAGTTTGAAACGTCTCCCACGCGATAAATCATGACATAAACCCTGCCGTTGGCGACCACCGGCGGAATCATCTTGGACATGGTGCCAAGACCGCCATGGGTATCGTCTCCTGTCCGAAACAATCGATTGAGTTTATTGCCCGGCGCAACCGTAGTCGCATCATAAGCAACCAGTTGCCCTTCGGCAAAGCCTTTGTTGACATCACCGTATTTTGGATAAACCGCCCAAAGAATGGCCGAACCGAAATCAACTGCGTAAGGAAAAGTAGTTTTGGCCGATGGTTTGCTGGACAACATCAGAAGCCCGCCCGGCATACCACCGGGTGATTCTGAATTTAATGAGGCTTGTTCAAGACCTTCGGCACGAAAAGCCGGAAGCGTGCCGCCTAAGGCTGAAAAGTTATACGATTTGAGTGTCGAATTTTCACCCCAGACATAAACAATACCGCCTAGCTGATCGCGCTGGGCAAATGACAGGGCGTGGATGTGATGCATTTTATTGTTTTCAGGATCACCGCATGGAATAAACCAGCCGTGTTCACTGTGTCCACTTGAAGGGCATGGCAGGCTTCGATTTAAGCGCTGCGCTCTATCCCAGTTCTCAGCAACATCGCCCCCATTATAAGAGGCAATCAAAGGTGGTTTGGACATCAGTTGATTAAACCGGTCGTTTTTACCCAGATTAAATTTATCCAGCGAATAAATAATGCCGTCTTTGGTACCCTGCAGCAGCAAACTGGAGCCCGGCACCAGCATCGGACCTGCCGCACCGAAATCCCAATCCGCTCCGGCCGCATGGACGTCTGCCCGGCCGCAGGATACTTCAGAGTTATTGTCGCTCCACAAACAGCCCGCACCTGAAGTGCGCTCATCCATGAACGCCTTGTAATAATCCACTAACGAAAGTATCGGGCGCGCACCGGCATTGTCTGGAATGAACCTGAGTTTTATCATGCTTTCAGCAAGATCGACATCACCATTATTCGAAGTTCCATTCGACGTCGCCACATAGATCATGTCGTTTTCCGTCACCGGTGCGCCGCCCGCATGCCATATACCGGCACCCCAGGAATTGTAAGCCGTTGCACAAAAGATCGCCGCCTCCCTGGAAAACCCGGGTTGGGCAAGCAACCCCCGGGTATCGTAAGCCACAACAAAACCATGCGGATTTTTCCGTCCTCCCATTAACGATTCGCCATTTGCCGCAAAGGCGAGAACCAAGCCATGGTTGGCGGTAAGCGCCAGTCCCGCTCTGAGCTTTGGATAGACATATTGACGTGTCTGGTTATTTTCAGTGAATACGGCACCAGAATCATTGAACCAGCAACCGTTGCCTTCCTGAGACTGTCCGAAAATGCGAACCGGCGTTGATTTTCGGCTACCGTCCAAAGGATTTAGAGCAAATACCCAATAGTCACGAAAACGGTTGTCATTGGCGTTTTTTCGAAGCCATGCAGCTACAAACAAGGTGTTGGTTGCAGTATCTATAATCGGCGTGGCCGAAATACCCCAGGTGGGGGTATGTTTCCACATATCCATATCCTGAGAGCTGACTTCAGGCCCGAGTTTGACCTTATACAGGGTTTCATTGGTTCGGGCATTGATACCGATGACGTCATTTTTCATCGTGGTGATGATGACCAGATCATCAGAACCTGCGCCTTTTTCAATAATCAATGGTTGAGTCTCGACTTTCGCATCAAAATCATAGGTGCGAAGCAACCCGAATTTATCGGGATTGACGTTTTGCTTGTTAAGCGTGAATTCCTGATTGTTTGCAGCTGTCCGGAAGGGATTACCTGCCCGCTCAGTAATACTGACCGCTTGAACATTTTGAACCAGGAAGCCCGATAAAACAGCGCTTAAAATTGCAAGGAGTATGAGCCGCATGATTTTCTCCTACTTTTGATTGGATTAGATAAACCCAGCAATTCTCAATTTGAAGGGAAAAAGGGTTGGGAGAAGCTCTTCGAGGATGTCGGCAGCAGGGATGCTGCCGCCAAGCCCCCAAGGAGGGGTTTACGGCGTTCCTCGAAAGGCTTTTCCCTGCCCAAAGTGACGCTGAAAATTTCAAACTGGGAATTGCTGAGATAAACCATGAGGGGAATATAGCAGCTTGTCAAGTGATAAAAAAACGCTTCACATTGAATAATGAGTTTGGGAGCTTATTGTTGGTCAGGTCACACGAATAGGGTCTTGAATAACTTCTCTAAATGGGGATTTTTTTAATAAATCCCTACGCGGATTCAACTAACAAGTCCAACGCCATCCATGGCATTGGATGCCCGTTTCCGGACGGGAATGACAGGCTTATGGATTTAGCTGAAACAGCCTGCTAATCAAGGATCAGTATTACTCTTCTGAAATAAACCGCTTCCTTTCTTCGGCTGTCCGACCCAGCGCTTTTGCCATCCAGGGCGGCGGGGCATCGAAGACTTTCTGGAACTCGCTGAGCTGTTCTGCTGCTTCGATAACTTCAGGCACTTTGATCGGATAAATGTCGGCTCTGATCACTTTAGCCGCCGCAGGTCCGCCTATCGATTGAATAAATAGAACGTGGCAGTCTTTAATGAGTTGTGCACGGAACATATTCTTATCTTCGGCATTGTCAGCATCGATTGTCGAACGAATATCGACTAATCGGCATTCATTCCTGGACAACTGATAAATCAGAAAACGGATGCAGGAACCGAAATGACCATTGAGTAATGTGCCTAAATTTGAAGCAATCGCAACCCGGATCGATTCCGGCATATCGCCTTCATGATAAGGCATGATTTCCGGCAGGTTTTCGTCCTCGCCCTCCTCGCCCCATAAAAAACGAATCGCCAGTTTGATATTGGCTAATCCAATGCCAATGTCCTCACCGTCCTCTTCGCCATCCAGACTGCCGATACCGGTTTTGAGGTTGGTGACAGTGATCGCTTTGAGTTTTTCGTCGTCCAGAGGCGAGCCGACTTTATCATGCAGAATACCTATCAGCATCGGCACGTCGACACCGGGAAGCACTCTGGATGCCAAGGCGATGCGTAAAGCGATTTCTCGGGATAATTGAGCCATGATTAACCAGCCTTTAAGTGGAAGGAGTTTGTGAATGACATTCTTTCCAGTCGGCATAACCACCGGCCAGACTGTAAACGTGGGTAAAACCGAAATCGCAAAACTGGGTAGCCAGATGCTCGCTGGCAT
Organism: Methylicorpusculum sp.; assembly: GCF_030651835.1. GTDB lineage: Bacteria > Pseudomonadota > Gammaproteobacteria > Methylococcales > Methylomonadaceae > Methylicorpusculum. The sequence goes on from NZ_JAUSBX010000091.1 coordinate 8,651, forward strand.
GGCCGTAATAACAATAAATCAGCACCGGATGTTCTTTGTTTCCCTTCATTAACAAACTTTCCTTCAATTGTTCATGCAGATGCATCGCGTTATCGATATGACCGGCACGATAATCTTTTAAATCACGGCAATCCAGAATGACAGGCGCACTCGCTTCTATCAGTTTTTCCGCGTCCGCTACCTTAATCGTTTCGAATGGGTTCATAAGCCATTAAACCGGTCCGACGGCGGCATCTTTCTTGACTTCAACCGTTTGAGTCAAGGCCTCGCTGTACGAAACCACCGGTGATTTTCCAACATAGCTTTTTGCGGCATCAAATACAGTGATCACCTTATCTTCGGCCGATTGGCCTTTAAGATCGGCTTTTTCTATGTAAAGCAAATCCAGTAAGTCATTCCAAACCATGCCGTTTTTATAAGGTGTTAAATTGAAAACAACGCCTTCCAACGTGATTTGCATATCGGAAGCGATATTTTCAACAAAAAATAAAGCTAACGTTTCAGCTGTTAAAGCGGCTTTGTATTTTTCAACAAAAACGGCTAAATGTTCCAATTCGAAGAGTAAACCGTTGACGAACAAAATCTTTTCACTGTCGGCTAATAGCGCCGCATGGCGGATCACTAACTCAGGCGGCTTTTTGTCGGTAGTGGAGCCTTCGCGAAAAGCACCTTCAATTAACACGAGATCGCCACGAAAGGCACTGATGCCAGAGCTGCTTGTCTTGCCCAGTACCGAGGTCACTGTCAATAACCCTTGATTATTATAACCATCTAATAACATTAATTTTTCTCCGGATTTTTTGTTAAAAATAATTAGGTAATGGCCTTGTATCAATCAACCGCAAGAATCACTTCAGTTGATTTGACCAGCGCATAAGCCGGGCTGCCGATCTGCAACTTCAAGTCATCTATCGACTTTCTGGAAACTATCGAAGTGACAATCACGTCCGGCGCTATTTCCAATGTCACTTCGGAAACAATAGTGCCGTGAGTAATCGCTATAACGGTGCCCTGCCATGTATTTCGGGTGCTTACTTTCATGAGTGACCTCTATGCGTAATAGATAACTAATGAATAAGCAGAGACTATGCCATTTAGATGGACTCTTGAGATGAGCGGCTGCAGACAATCCATACACACATCACTCCGTATTGGATACAAAGCAATAGCTATATAAATTAGCAAGTTAAAGACATTTATCTTGCTTTAACTCGGAAATTAAAGGTTTGATAACACTGAAGAATACAAACTTTTAACGCATTGAGAGACAAATTCCGTTTTAAATTGTTGATTACAGAACAAAATACTCAAGTGATTTTTAGATGGATTGTCGGTTTAACGACATTATCAGGGTATGAAAACAGAGATGGCCGAGAAATCAGAACGTTATTGCTGACTTAATGCTAATTGATTCGCCAAGAGCATTAATGGATGCACGACTTTAACGCCGGCTTCGGATAAACCCGCATTAAGATGAAGTGCGCAACCGAAATTGGCACTGACCACAACATCGGGCTTTGCCTGGGCGATGCTATCCAGCTTCAACGCTTTAAGGCGATTTGCGTAATCCGGATGAGTCAGCATGTAACTTCCGGCCGATCCACAGCAAAGATGATTATCAGGCAGTGACTGAACGGATAATCCCGGAATTTTTTCCAGCAAGACATAAACCGCGGCCTGATTTTTCAGAACATTCCGTTGACTGCACGGTTCATGAACGGCAACGGTCAAATCAGCCGGTTTCATGACCTGCTGCTCAGGCCAGTGCTGCAACAAAAAATCATTGATGTCGAAAAGCCGGGACTGAAAAAGCGGGCTAGCTTGATCATCTTGTGCATATTCGTTCAGCATCGCCCCACAACCGGTCGCAGTAAAAACCACCGCATCGACCTCCAAGCCATTGAAGACTAACCGATTTTGATCGGCAAATAATTGCGCTTTAGCTTGCTGCCCATTATGCTGATGAATGGCACCGCAGCAGGTTTGTTCAGATGGAACAATGACATCGTAGCCGATGGCGTTGAGTAATGTGATAGCCGCATTCAAATTATCCCTATCGAAATGTTCGGTTAAGCAACCGGTAAACAAACCGACTTTGCCTTGACACGGAAGCTGGGTGGGATAAAACGCCTCTAATTTCGTGAGTTCCGGGACTGTCGCTAAATCATCGGCCGCCGCCAGATTCAACCGGTCCAATATGCCGCTGCGTCGAATTAACGATTGCAAGCCCGTGCGGATATAGACCCGAATAAGCGGTAACAATGCCCTACGAAGGTTTTTGATTTCAATGACAGTAAAAGCCAGTCTTGCCAAAATACTGAGCTTAAGGCCTTCACTTAACCGTGCCTGAGCTTCATCGAACAAGCGACCATAGGCCACTTGACTGGGGCATACTGTTTCACAAGCCCGGCATTGCAGGCAATTGTTTAAATGAGTCAATTCGTCCGCATCAATAGCCGGGTCATTCAGCAGAATTTTATCTAAGGTTCTGACCCGCCCGCGCGGCGACTCTTCATAAGTCTGAAACAGGTGATACGTCGGGCACTGGCTGACACAGAGTCCGCAACGCATGCATTCGGCGGCATCAGGCAGATAAAGCCCGCCTGAGTTTTGCATTGAATCGATTGAATCGACCGTATCTTCCGATTCAAAATAATCGAACACGGTCAGGTTTCCATTACTTTTACATAGGCGCGGCGTAATAATTCCATTTCCGCAGGGGGCCGACCACGCAGGGAGGGCAGTGTTTTTAGTAAACAATCTTTGGCTTGCATCAAGACATGGGGCGGATCTAAACGGGCAAGTCTGGCCATATATACCGTAATAATGCCGCCCGGCGTATCAATTTGCGCTTTAAAACCGGGTTCTGCTTGTAACAAATCGGCAGGTAACTCCAGCAAGTTGTTGATCGCATTGATCAGCATGGCCGGATGCAAAGCCACTTTCTGAGCGACTGCTTCGTCTTCCTCCAAGGCACTGGACAATGCAGGCAAGGGCTCAGGAAAACACACCGAACCGTTCTGATGCTGGGCAAACAAGGTCAGCGCGCTGATGTCACCCTTGTAGTAAAGCAGCAAGCGGCAATCGTTAAATTCCGATCCTGGTTCGGTCATGCACTCTCTCCTTGTTGATCCCATAACTGCTTAAAACTGCTGTCCATCCGCGATAATCGGGCATTGACCCGCTCCAGATCAGATAATTGCGGAAACCGTGCCGTTTGATTTTCGCTGTACCATTGATCCATTCTCGCAGTCAGTCCGTTTCTTTCATTAAAGCAAGCAGCTATCTGATTTTTTAACCAAGCTCTATTGTTTTCAGGCGACAACGTAGCAATGCGATAACGCAGACCGTTTCCAAAAATCCTAACGCCTCCGCCTTGTTCAACGGTCCGATACAATTTTTCTGCATCAGTGATTTCTACTCCGGCCAGGTAATCGATGCCAAATTCATAGAATTGCGGCAACCAGGGGACGCTTGGTCCCATCAGTACCGTCGTGGTATCGACTGCCAATTCGGCCAATCGCGGAAAGGTTTTGTTTGCCAGCGAACTGCCGGTGATAAATACCCAGTCAGCACCCGGTATCACAAATTCGCAGGCGCTGTCCGGCCAGTCAATTCCGGCGGGATTACGCTCTAAAACAGTTAAATCAAAATGATCACGATAAGTCTCAATGCCGGGATAATGACCTATTACGACCACTTTTTTACCTTGCAATTGCGGCAAAAAATAATCAAATACGGCCAGGTTTTGATTGTCTAAATGGCTGTCCAGCGCTATGGAATCCGGCAATGGTCGGGCATTGATGCAACAATTGATCGCCGCCATCGCGATGGTGGATTGATAAGGGTCCCAAGAGTTGATCCAGGGAGCGAGTTCGCATATGGATTTTGCTGTTAATGTTCCGGCCCAGGGCAATAAACGCGTGGAAATGCCGGGACTCATACTTAATCCGATCGAACTTTGTTTGGTTCCATCGCTCGCTGTCTGACAAACGGTCCACACCAAACCGACAGTCAAGCGGTTGACAGGAAGGTTATCCGTACAATAATCCAGTAACAGTTCATAGATGCGCTTGGGGTCATCCATCACTTATTCCGGCATTTCCAGTAGTTTGGGCTCTGTCTTGATAAATCCTTCTTTTCCCCAGGCATTTATGACATCGATAAAATAGTGTTTTTTGGTCGGATGCGGTTTCAGCACATCGTATTCAGCATAGAAACTGCCGTCGCCGTGAAATTGAATTTGCCCGATTAGCCGTTTATGCACACCGTACCAATAGCCGGCCAAATCTTCGCAGCGCGAATACGGATCGACGACCAAACGGAAATCAGCTTGCTCAAAAACAGGAAAACCTGACTCACCCAACTCTTCTAAGCCCAGTTTTTGAATGGCCTGGGTGATTTCCTGACAAATAACGTCGCCCAGTGGACGGTATTCGTTAATTTTTTGCTGAAGTGTATTCATGGCTACTCAATCTCTAAGGCGGACGCTAAATCACTGATTACCGATGAACCAGCCCGGTCTTCCGGATCCAGTTCATGGAGGCAGGACAAAATAACCCGGGCTTCAATGGCCTGTCCGCTGCGTAATTTGATAAAGGCCAGGGCTTTTAAGGAATACAGATAAAAATGGGCGACTTCGCTGGAATACAAATCCCATGTTTCCTTTTCCCTGACCAGTCGTTTGTAATCAGAAGGAAAACGGCCTTGCCGAGCTGCTTCTTCCAACGCAGCCAGAACGGTCAATTCGGCTTCTCCCAACCGCGCCCGGTAAAAATAAAATTTGTACAATGCGAAATAAGTCTGCAGGCAATGGCTATCCAATTTCCTCGCTTCTATAAAAAGCCGCTCGGCAGTCACTGCATCGTCATGACTTGCGGTCACCGCTGCTTGCAGAATTTGGTTCACGGCTTCGGGTATATTGGGAGCAAACAGCACGCTTTCTTCAAATAGCTGCAAAGCGGTCATGGCCTACCAGACCTCGGCTGGCACGACCAGCGATGCGACGGGCGTTCCACCGAGAAGATGTTCATCAATGATCTTTTTGACATCTTCTTTTTTGACTTTGCCGTACATCAGGCCTTCCGGATAAACCAACACACTAGGGCCTAATGTGCAGGGCCCCATGCAACCGGTATTGGTTAAGCCGATCTTCTCAAATAAATTGCGGCTTTGAATTTCATTCATGAATTCATTCATCACTTCGGCACAACCGCTCGCTGCACAAGAGCCGCGCGGATGACCCTGGGGTCTGTTTTGGGTGCAGACAAACACATGTTTTTCCGGTCTTGGCATGATCTCATTCCTGAAAAAAATAAAAACTATGGCAGCACAGGCTTTTACCGTGAGCGAAACAACGCGCCTTTAAGCCTCGGCTTGCCGGTTGATAACCAATTCCAAAAGGCCTTGGGCACCAATACGATCCTTGGCATCCAGCTCCGTCAGTTTTTCGAATATGCTCCGGCTCAAAACCAGATTATTAAGACGCATATTTAAAAAACCGATGGACTTTAATGTAAACAAATAAAGCCTGATCCGGGTCAATTGTTCGGCCGGTGCTTCGGTGATAGTCTGACGGTCCATCTGTCGCCAATCGTCTGGCAAGGTCAAACCGCCGCGGATTATGTCCAGCGCTTTTTCAGAAATCAGCAGGGCTTCAGTCAATCGGTGCTGGTAATAATAAAACCGGTTCAATGCCACCAGGACATTAAGCGATTCGGGCGCCCGTAAATAAGCCTGCAACAACGGCAATTCCGCCCCTTGCTGACCGTAAAGCTCTGCGGCCAATCTGATTAAGCTTTGTACTTCAGCTGAATCTTCGCGTTCGAAATATAAATCCTGCGCATCGAAATCGAGTAAATCCATCAGAGGCCTACCCTATCCACTTTGCTTTTCCCGGGTTCGGGACGGCAAACAGTTTCGGCATCGCAACTCACACAGGCTTCTTCGTCAATCCGTTTTTGCTGTGACTCCAGCTTATCAAGTCGCTCCAGCACACAATTAATCGCCTTGCCGACGGGGTCAGGCACCAGATGATGATCCAGGTCGATGCCGTATTCATTGGTAATTTTCAGGCCTTTACTCTGAATCACACGACCGGGAATACCGACCACGGTACAACAATGCGGCACATCCTTGACCACTACCGAGTTAGCGCCAACCCTGACATTATTACCCAGCGTAATCGCACCCAGCACTTTAGCACCGGCGCCGATCAACACATTATTGCCCAACGTCGGATGGCGTTTAGTCTTGTTCCAGGAGGTCCCACCCAAGGTAACGCCATGATAAAGCGTGACATCGTCGCCGACTATGGTCGTCTCGCCGATCACGACGCCGGCGCCGTGATCAATGAAAAAGCGTCGGCCTATAGAGGCACCGGGATGAATGTCGACATGCGTCATCCAGCGGGTAAACGATGACAGCAGTCTTGCGGTCAAAAACCAATTTGACCGCCATAACTTATGACTGACTCGATGCAGCAACACTGCGTGGACTCCGGGATAAGCGAGTAATACTTCAATCCGGCTGCGAGCGGCAGGATCGCGAGCGAAAACGCAAGCCACATCTTCCCGCCATTGTTGCGTTAAGCTATGTTCGTAATTCATCGCATAGTCCGGAATGAAGGCTACCATTACACCAGGCTCCAGGTCGTTTTTCCGGGTACCGGTGTACCGGGAATCCTGAAAAATGAACCTGGAAAATCATCATCGCCATCAAGAAAATCTATCGTTTGATGCTCAACTTCTTCCTCGGTTCGCTCTTGTTCGCGGTCCTCGTTCATGACACACCTCACACTTGTTGTAGAAAATGATTTAAATCTCCGTGTTGCGGAATTCGCTTGTACACACTGACAAATTGCCGGATCTGCGGCAAAATCGATAACGCCTGGGTCCGGCTGAGTTGGATACCTATTTGCCGGTAGGCATGAACCACGCCTTGGGTTCCGGAATGTTTGCCCAGCACCAATTGATGACTACGCCCCACGACTGCCGGATCAATGCCTTGATAATTGTTCGGGTCCTTCAATAAGCCGTCGACATGGATGCCTGCCTCATGACTGAACACAGCGCTGCCGATCAGGCTTTTCCGTGAACCGATAGTATCGCCCGAGGCTCTAGCCACCAGACTCGACAATTCAGTAAAGTTATGCAGCTCTATACCGGTTTCTATCCCATACAATTGCCTTAAACCGAGCACCACTTCTTCCAAAGCCGCGTTTCCGGCCCGCTCACCCAGTCCGTTCACGGTGGTATTCAGGTGAGTCGCTCCTGCAACCGCTGCGGCCAGCGTGTTTGCAGTCGCCAAACCCAAATCATCATGCGCATGCATTTCAATATCCAGATCGGTCACGGAACGCAGTTGCCTGATGCTTTCAAGAACGCCGAAAGGCTCCATAATTCCGACAGTATCGGCGAAACGAATGCGTTCTGCCCCGGCCCTTTGCGCGGCTTCAGCCATTCTGGCTAAAAAATCAGGATCGGCTCTGGAGGCATCTTCGGCGCCAACGCAAACATTAAGTCCGGCGTCTCTTGCCGTTTTGACCAGTCGGTCTATCGTGTCCAGAACCCATGCCCTGCTTTGTTTTAACTTATGACGGATATGTTGATCGGACGCTGAAATCGATAAATCCACCAAATCGACATTCAAATTCAAGCAGTGCTGTAAATCGTCTTCCCGCATTCTGGACCAAACCACCAGACGGCTGGGCAATTTAAGATCAACAATCGCCCGGATCTCTTCTCTTTCCGGCTCACCCATCGCTGGAATACCGATTTCCAGCTCCGGTACACCCATACTGGCAAGCTGCCTGGCGATGCCCAGTTTTTCATCAACAGAAAAAGAAACCCCCGCTGATTGCTCACCGTCTCTGAGTGTGGTGTCGTCAATGATGATGGTTCGAGAGTAGGTTTTCATGCATCAATCTCAACGCTAAGATCAGGTTTAGTCAACAGGCATCACGCGCCTTTACCAGATCTAAAGCAAAACACTTGCCAATAATGCAAGCGCCTGTTTTAAATGGGTTTGTGGACATAAAGAAGGTCGATTACGACAAGACAACACCGCACAGAGCGGAGGTATTGTCGTAAAACTTACAAAGAGAATGGGGGCGGATCAGGCCAGTGTTTAAATCCAGGCATCAAGAATGAACATATGTCCGATCAAAAATGGCAACTTTGTTGGATGTGGTGAGGGACGAACCGCATCGTTCGCGATCCATGCGGTTCCTATCGTCACCGCATCCTACGGACTAGCAGAGTAGATGCCGTTCTTATTGGCAATTAACAGATGCTTGAACACCAGCTCTGTCTTTTCCTCAACATCCTCTGGCGCAAAACTCTCCGGCAGCCCCGTTTCCTCATTCCAGAGGTAATCCTTGATTTTGATCTTTATCTCGTCTCGGGTACTTTGCTTGGCGGCGAAGTTTTGTATCCGGCTTAATTCGATTTTTATAGTTTCATAGAGCCCATCGGCCACCTTTTTGATCCGGTCTATCTCCGCTTTGCACAAATCGGGTTTTAATAGCAAATCAAACAGCGCCAAGGCGTCTTCCGACAAACCTTCCTTGACTGCTCGCTGCTCTTCTTCGGACAAGGCATCCACCAGCTTTATCAGGGCTTCGAAGGTCGCTTCGATGGTCACCCGATCTTTTTCACTGTTGTACTCGTCGATAATGGCTTCGTAGTGTTTTTGAAAATCGGTACGGGTTGGATTTTGCATCAGCATTTTGAGCAGCTTCCTCTCGATGAGTTCTTTCAGGCTCTGAACGGTCGTATTTTTCGCAGGAGAGCGCTCGAATTCCTTCCGCAAGCGTTCAAAGTCGATCTGGCTGATGTCGTAAAGCTTGCTCTGCTCTTTAACGCCCTTATTAGGCTCAATGCTTTGCTCGATAAGGGCATGGAGCTCGCGCATGATCTCCGATATATCGGCTTTCTCCACATCCTGCTGAAGGCTTTTATAGATGATGTTGATCGCATCGTATGCGGCGCGGAAACTGTTAACGGCCTTGATCGTCAGGCAGGCCTTAAATTTTTTGAAGACTTCGCGGCAGATGATTTGAAAGCGCTTTCGGGTTTCGTCATTTTGATTGACGATTTCTTTAGCATCCATAATGGCTTTATTACGCTCAAAGCCTCGCAACTCGCTGACGCTTACCAAGCGGAAAGACTGCGTGCTCAAAAATGCGCGCACGGCTTCAATGGTTTCCGCCAAATCAGCCAAAAGTTCTTCCTCCGGTTTTACGGGGTCAACCTCTGGCGGCGGTTGGCCGTCGCCGCCATCAACCCCGCCATGCCCCGCAAACGTCGCCAACGCTTTGCGCAGGTTTTTCAGAATACCGCAGTAATCCACGATCAGACCGTTGTTTTTACCCTCATAAACGCGGTTAGCACGAGCAATGGCCTGCATCAGCGTGTGCGCTTTCAGTGGTTTATCCAGATATAAAGTCGATAAGGTGGGTACGTCAAAACCGGTCAGCCACATGGCACAGACAATGGCAACGCGGAACGGGTGCTCGCCTTTTTTAAAAGCGCTCTCAATATCGATCCTTTTGCCATCCGGCGTTTCAAAGCCTTCTTTGATCAGTTTCCGGTGCGGGGTAATATCCAGCCCCCATTTGCGGAACTTATCGACTTCGCCCTGTTCCTCGCTGACCACCACGGCCATGATGGTTTCGCGCATCCAGTCCAGCTTGCGGGTCATGTCCATGATCGCCTGTTCATCGGCCAATGAGCAAAGCTGTTTTTCCAGTTCGGCAATCTTGACTAGCCACTTGTCATGGATGATCTGCTCCATACGCACACAGGTAACCTTATCGATGCACACCAGCATGGCTTTGCCGTTTTCCCAGCCGGTGCTGTAATGTTCTACAAAGTCTTCGGCCACGTGTTCCAAACGGCTTTGCGCAGTAATCAGATGGTAATCGCGCTTGAGCTCCCGCTCCAGGCGTTCCGCCACGTCCTGATCGTCTATCTCTAGCGCTTCCAGCTTTTCCGCGATACGCTCATTCAGTGAATGGGTCGCAATGCCCAACTTCTCACCCCGAGAGTCGTAATACAGCGGCACGGTGGCCTTATCTTCGACAGCGCGTTGAAAGTCGTAGGTCGAAACGTAATCGCCGAACACGCGGCGGGTGATTTCATCGTCCTTGAATAACGGCGTACCGGTAAAGCCGATATAGCTGGCATTGGGCAGTGCATTGCGCATATTCAGCGACAACCGGCCATACTGGGTACGGTGCGCTTCGTCGGTAATCACAATGATGTCGTCGCGGTCGGAATAAGGCTTGGCGGGGTCAACGTCCTTATTGAATTTCTGCACCAGTGAAAAAACATAGGCTTTATGCTGGTTTAGCAAAGTTTGCAAATGTTCGCCCGACCCGGCCCGACAAGGGTCTTGGTCGTTGTCAACCAGTCCGCATCCTGCAAAGGTGTTGTAGATTTGTTTATCCAAATCCTCGCGGTCGGTACAAATCAGAAAGGTAAAATTGCCGCCTATTTTGCGGTGTATCTTGCGGGTAAAGAAAGCGATGGAATAGGACTTGCCCGATCCTTGGGTATGCCAGAATACGCCCAGCTTTCCTTGTCGTACCTCACGGTTTTTAACGGCTTCGATAGCGCGGTTCACGCCCAGAAACTGGTGGTTTCGGGCCACGATTTTGACCAGTTTCCCCTTGCTTTCATCAAACAGGATGTAGTTTTCAAACAGGTCGAGAAAATCCCGTTTGTTACACACGCCCTTGAGCAAAGTTTCCATATCCACCACACCGGGATCATTTTCGGCCAGACGTTTCCAGTCGTTGAAGTGCTCAAATTTGCTGGAGAGTGAGCCTATTTTGGCATTCACCCCATTGCCCAAGATCACAAAGGCATTGTGGTGGAACAGGTGCGGAACCGTATCTTTGTAATCGGAAAAGTTTTTCTCGTAGGCATGGCGGATGTCTTTGTGAACGGTCTTGCACTCGATAAATAGTAGCGGCAGTCCGTTCACAAAGCCTAGAATGTCAGCTCGGCGGCGGTAAATGTCGCCGCGTACCCAAAGCTCGCGCACGCAAAGAAAATGGTTGTTTTCGGGGGTTTCAAAATCAAAGACCTTTAGCCGTTTTTTCTCCAGTTCGCCCTTGCCATTGCGGTACTGAACCAACACGCCATTTTTGACCCGTTCGTACTGCTCATAGTTGATTTGCAGTGTGTTTTCCGTCACCGGCGCTTCGGTGATTTGCCGTAGTGCGTCCTGATAGGCCGCATTCGGCAAGCCGGGGTTGAGCTTCACTAAGGCCTCGCCCAGATAGCGGGTAAGGATAATGTCCTTATCAGAAAGCCGCCCCAACGTGCCTTCAACGCCGAAGGTTTCTGAGTTAAAGGCATAGACACTGTTCCAACCGAGTTTGGCTTGCAGATAATCGGCGGTAGTAGCCTGAACCAGCGTGTCTTCGTTGAGTGGAGTCATCGGCTTCAGCCTTGTTGCTTAGCGGTATTCTCTTCAATAAGAACAATATCCGGGGCTTCGATACGCTGCACTTTATTACCGCTGTAACGCACGGCATATTGTCCCAGTTTTTGCTTTTTAAGTAGTGCTTCGTTAACCGCTTGCCGCATTGCGGTTAGCGCCTGTTTTGAAAGATCATCATCGAGTTTCATCGTCAGCTTGCTCCAATAACCGTTTATAAGTCAGGGTGTTTTCAATCTTGATTTGCTCACCCCGCTGAGTATAAATCAACTCGGGTTCAGCACTGTTGTCAAAACACAAAGTGATGTCGCACAGCTTTCCATAGTCGCTTTGTAGATTCTTAATACTGCGTGGAAAGCGGCGGCGAATATCCTCTTCGGGAATAGCATGACCACCATGTTCTACACGCTCTTTTACCCGAGCAATCGAAAGTTCAACATCCGGTAGCCATAAATAAAACAACGCCACTTGCCAACCCTTCGCTTGCAAACGTCTGATCAGTCGTAAGTATGATTTGCCTGACAGTGTGGTTTCAAAAGCAAAGGATTCTTGCTTGCCGATATAGTGCTCAATTTCTTTCAGAAACAGGCGTGACGCCGAAATTCGTTCATGCTCCGGTGCTAGAGGCGACAAACCCGCTGCAATGGCATCGGCATTAACGAAGCTTCGGCACCCTAAAACAGAGGGTAGGTAGTGTAAGGCAAAGGTTGTTTTACCCGCGCCGTTGGGCCCCGCAATAATGGCGCACCAAGGCAGCGTGTCGGGCTTGGTCATACGGCAATCTCTCCGCTCATGAGTTTTGGGAGGAGAAGATCGCGCACCTTAATTAATTTTGTGTTTTGTTCAATAAGGTTAATGATCTGATCGACAATATCAGAGGAAAAATTATGGAATTCCTCTTGAAGAGTTTCCGGTGGTACATTTAATTTTAAAGCACCTACTAAATCTCTCTTTAATTCTTTTTGGTTTGTGGACCCTTCGCCCATTCCTTCAAAAATTTGTTCCATTTCTAACAAGGTATAACCGTACCATAAACTAGATATTGATTCGTTTGGTCTTGCTATCGTTACGTGGGTGTCAACTGTGCAATCATCAATATCATTCCAACATTGAGAAACTCTCCCCAAAGTCCCAGTTCCCGTGGAATTGATTAGAACATCACCTTTTCGTACAAGTTTTTCTTTATTAAAGTCTTTTGATTGTTTTCTTGCCAATTCCAAAGAGAGCAAACGGTTTCTAATGCATTTTTGATTAATAACAGTGAACTTTCCTTCTTCATCATAGGAAGGTGTCATACCTCTAGATAAATAAGAACTCATTTCAAAAATTGATTTTCTTGCCCACCCCTCCGGCAGGCCATCAATGATTTTGACATGCTCATGGCCGGGGAAGCGGAAGCGCACAAACCATTCTTTATAGAGCTGTCGCGCCGATTCCTCTAACAATTCAATCCGGCGTTTGTTGTTTTCGATGAGGTCGTCGTATTTATCGAGAACATTAACGATATTTTTTTGTTCTTCTAGTCTAGGATATTTAATCTTCACACCGTAAACAAAATTCCTATTCAAGGACGGTTGGGCCGCCCCGGAATTCAACTGAGCTAAAGGAACAGTACCAAGCAGATATGCTACGAATCTGGGATCGTTACCTTTAAAATCCTTCACATATAAACATGCATTGTGTGGCCAAAAATCTTCAGAAACGAAAGTAACTTTTCCAATTGAGGCTCCACTTCTGCCTAATGTAACCCCAGGGGCTTTTGCTCTGGCTAAATTGTGATAGCCTGTAATTCCTGCTGAACCAACAACTGGAACATTTCCAGACGTCCTCTTTGAGTCAGGTAAATCATGTCCTCGCTGAAGTTCCACCAGATCGCCAATTGTTTTTTCTGCCCAGCTCATATCCCCAACTCCTCGAAATTCTTCTGGATTTGGGCGGCGAGCAAAACGGCCTCTTCATTTAGGCCATTCAGCTCAATATGAATATCGCGTAAAGTTTCTTCAAAATCAAAGTCTTCATCCTCGATTTCTGGCGCAACGCCGACATAACGCCCCGGCGTTAGGCTCCAGTCATTGGCTTTGATTTCCGCACTATCAACCAGCTTCACCAGGCCTTCCACATCACGAAGCTCGGCATTGGGGAAACGCTCTTGCAGCCAGTGGGCCTGTTTAAATAGGTAGCGGACTTGCTTGAGCTGTTCGACGGCTGCTTTGCGCTGTTCTTCGAGGTCTTTGATCAGTTTATTGAGGCCTTTTTCACCGCTGTCCTTGGCTTGTTTTTCAACCAACTTATAGAGCTGATCGATCTTCTTGATTAGATCGCGACTGGTTTCGGCAATAGGCTCTAACGCTTTTGCTGCGGCAAGCAAACCGGCATTATCTTTTGCCGTGCTTTCCCAAGCCTTGCGTTCAATTTCAATCGTGCTTGCAAATGCGGTGATGTCGTTGCCGAGTAGCGCAAACGCTGTGCGGGTTTCTGCATCGACAGCCGCTATTTTGCCCATCAATCCTTCCAGCCCCGCCACAAATTCAGCCATCGGCTGTTGAGAAGCTTGGGCATCGTCCAGCGTGCGTTGCAAATGATTTTCCACCAAAGCCTGAAAACGATCTTGCCGGCCATGATAAAGCCAGACGATGGATGTGAGGTTGGCGAGTTGTTCGGGGGAGAAGTCGTAAATCTTGCGCGTGACCTTGCGATAAACATTACGGGCATCCAGCATCAGCACTTTGTCTTTCAGGTGTGCAGGTTTGCTTTTATCAAAAAACCACAACTCGCAGGGCACGGACCGCGTATAGAAGAAGTTGGAGCGGATGGAGACCATGGCGCTGACATGTCCACTTTCAATCAGCTTGCGCCGGACTTCCGCTTCTTGTCCTCCGGCGCTGGAAGCTTGCGAGGACATGACGAAGCCTGCGCGGCCTTGCGGATTGAGATAGCTGTAGAAATAGGAAATCCAAAGGTAGTTGCCGTTGGATACCGCGCCCTTTTTATTGACGCCGGGCAAGCCAAACGGCAAGCGGGGATCGTTTTTGATTTTCTCCGCATCCACGTCATCGACGTTGAACGGCGGATTGGCCATGACAAAATCGGCTTTTCCGAGAAAATTGTGCGGGTCTTCGTAATAGGTGATGGCTTTCAGGATTCTGCCTTCCAAGCCATGCACGGCCAAGTTCATCTTGGCCAAGCGGATGGTCGTTGGATTTTTCTCCGCGCCGTAGAAGGTGACCACCTCTTGTGCGTTCTTGTGCATGCGTTCGATAAAATGCGCACTTTGCACGAACATGCCGCCGGAACCGCAAGCGGAATCGATGACCGAGCCATGGTCCGGCTCGATAAAGTTGACGATCATCTGCACCAGCGAGACGGGGGTGAAGAATTCACCGCCGTCGTGGGCGCTTTGGTTGGCAAACTGGGTCAGGAAGTATTCGTAGATACGGCCAAAAATATCGCCGGTGGTTTTTTTCAGCGCCGGATCGTTGAAGGTGCGCAGCAGATTGCCAAGCACGTCATTGTCCAGCTCTTGGTATTAGCTTTTGGGCAAGATGCCTTTTAGGGTTTCATAGTCGGCCTCGATGGCTTCCATTGCATCGATAATCGCTTGGGCTCTATCTTCGGCATCAGTCAGATTAACCAGCGTATCGAATTGTGCCTTTTCCTGAAGGAAAATGGCCCCTTTACTGGAAAAGTCTTCTTTGGTGAGCGGTCTGGTAACGCCGCCACGGGAGGGTAAAGTGGCTTCGATGTCCGGTTTGACAGCCAGATAACGGCTGTAAGCATGACGAAGGAAAATCAGTCCCATAACGGGCATGAAATACTCGTTGCTGGCATAGTTGCTATTGGCTCTTAAGTTGTCCGCGCTGCTCCAGAGACGTTTTTCAATTGCTTCAATGTTTTCTAGTTGTGCCATTTGGCATTTACTCCGTTGCCTGTTTCTTTTTATGTTTTATCCTGCATTTACTATCCACAGGCTTCCGCGTCATTTCGGCAGGGATTGCCGTCTTTAGGACCCCATGGATAGCAAATTGTAGGATGTGGTGAGGAACGAACCGCATCGTTCGCGATCGATGCGGTTCCTATCGTCACCACATCCTACGGACTAATCGGTCAGGATTTTAAAATCCTTTTGCAGCGACTGCCAATGGAGTTTAAGTTTTTCCTTGTGAATGGTATCCATAGGTAATTCGTCTAGTGCGTCCGGCCAAAGGCTGCGAGCTTTGGCCTGCGTATCATCAAGATGAGGCTTTATAGCGCGCCAGGGTATGTCTGCTTTTTTCGCCCATGCTTCAAAGTTATCCATTGTGACTTGATACCATTGCTTGGTTTTTCCCAGATTCAAGGCATAGTCTTTTTCACCTTCGATATAAACGCGGGTGGTCACAATATCATAGGCGGGAGCCAATTCAGCGGTAAATCGGTCTTTGTATAGCAAGCTCCAATTTTTGAGGTGGGCATCACCATTCGCCAGCAATATATTGACGAGTAAGCGTCTTGCGAATTGTTGCGCATTGGCCAGACCATTGCCGGTAAATTGATAAATTATTTTACCGATTTGCTCATAACTCGCCGAATTGTATTTCTGATGCGGATATTTGACGAGCACTTGAGCAAAATCTTCCATATGGATACGGCTCGTGTTATCCCGATCAAACCGCTTGATAGCAAAGGCGTACCGCTCTTCGGGCAGGTTAATTTGAGGAAGATTGTCGAGTTTGTCCACCTCGACCAGTTTAATCTCAGGAATATCGACACCGGCCAGCGAGGCGAGCATCATCGCCGTGTATTCGTTGAGTGGAACGTTTTTGTGTTTGGTAGAAGGTGTTTTAATGATCCAGTCACCCAATGCGCCGGTTTTAGATAAAAGAAAGCGGCCGTCATTTTCCTTCATGGAAAATTTGATTTGTACGCCGGCTAACGAAAACCGATTTTCAATTATGGCCCGATTGACCGGTATCACTTGAATATCAGAAGTAAGAATATTGAGAGGCACCTCTTCCGGAGACAGGGGTTCGGCAATCAACGCGCCGGGCAAATCTCTTCCCAAATAAGTAAACAATTGGAATTCGTTGTCGGGGTGTGTTTTCAAACCTTGAGTAATCAGTTCCCTTAGGGCTCCTTCCGGCAGCAGATTCGAAAGAACGGGATGTAACCGCTGGGTTCTCACCCAAGGTGTTGCCAGTATTTTATCGGCATACGGAAAATCAGGTCTGGTGATGAGACTCAATGTCGGTCGGGATGGATCGGCTTTAAACGTTTCATCGAAAATCAGGCAATTTCGACCGTCCTGAGCACCTGTCAGATAACCAATAAGCGTGTCATGCAGCATTAAGCGTAGGACACTGATCTTAACCATCTTGGTTAGTCCTCCTCCCCAAATACACCTTGCCATGGATTATCGGCCAGAACGTTTGTTTCACTTTGAATTTGACTCATTGGATTATGCGGACTTATTTTTCCTTCGAGAAGGGCTTTTACGGCCAGAAGTTTTTCTTGGGGTATCAGCATCAGTTCCATTTTGAGTCCTTTAGCGACAAGCGCCAGGTTATCTAGCCTTGGATTGCCATTGGCTTCAAGACGCTGGTATTGTTGCCTTGGCATGCCCACACGCATGAACATATCTTCTTGTTTGTAGCCCAGCTCCTTGCGTCGCTGCTTAAGTTGATCGTGAATAGAGCTCATTTTTTTAAAAAGATATAAAAACGTTGCTTTTCATTGTTAATGAAACATATTAGTTTCATTTATTTCATAAAGCAACGTAAAAGTTTCTTTTTGGATTTTTGCGCAACAAACGCCACTCTTCAGGTTAACTTTTATCCTGCGTCCAATCGGTGTTAACAAACAGCGACTCCACTTTTTGTCTTGCCCAGGGTGTCTTGCGCAAAAACTTGAGGCTGGAAGCCACGCTTGGATTGCTGGTAAAACAGTTGAGGTTGATTTGGCGGCCCAACTCTTCCCAGCCGTAATGTTCCACCAAGCGGGTAACGATCCTTTCCAGGGTTATGCCGTGCAGTGGATCGGTAATTCCGGATTTAGGCATTTGAGTTGGATTTTGCAGGTTTGCTGTCGTCCTTTTTTGGCTCGGCTTTTTTAACGCGGATCTTGTTACCGGCCACATTTTTGCCGTTAAGAACAAGAACGGCGGCTTTGGCTTCACCTGGATTAGGCATTTCAACATAGCCAAACCCTTTGGACTGATGGGTTTCTTTGTCCATTACCAGCGTACAGGATTGGACTTTACCGTGAGCCTGGAACATGACCAGCAGTTCGGCCTCAGTTGTGGAACGTGCGAGATTGCGGATTAATATTTTCATGTAATCAATTTGTTAGAGTGAAGTTAGGCACTATACAGATTCTCAATCAATCATTCACTTCTAATGGTGTGACCTGCAGGGAAAACGCATTAAAACACTATAGAAAATCAGATAGTTAACATATTCCTTTTTCCGGATTAACTATAAGATTTGGTTTATTTGAAACCTAAAAAAGGCTTTGTGTCGCTATCGCGATGCTTAAGTGGAGTCGGTTCGCGGACCGACAACCGCGATACTTTTCTTTGCTTGTCCAAAGAAAAGTATCCAAAAGAAAAGACACCCGGAGGCCGCTGCATCCTGCGCGCTGACGATTTTACCGAGGGTTTTCGGATGGGCTATCCCTAGCCCTCCGAAAACGAGCGGCATCCCTGCCGCTCCCCTAGCGGGCAATACTCGGCAAAATCGCCAGTGCTCGGCGCGGCCTAACGGGACCCAGGATGGACGCCATAAGTTGAACCAAATTGACAATGCGTTCTAAGCAACCAGATAACATATTTATATTTTTATTATTTTAATGCGTTTACCCTGGTGTGACCTGAATCTATTCATAAAGCAGCTTACTGATTTTATGAAAGACCCGCTGGGAAATAGCCTATTCGTTGAGCGTGATGATCTTGCGTAAGCCTTGATGATCGAGCACCTCTACCGTTTTACCGTTGACGCTGATCAGTTGCTGCCTGATCAACTGCTGGAGAATGCGTGAAAATGTTTCGGGTCTTACGGACAGCCGTGACGCCAGCACCTGCTTGGGCGTGTCCCATTCGAGGCTATAGTGATCCGGCTGGCCGGGTGGTGCTGATTGTAACAAAAAATGAATCACGCGGACGCTGGCGTTTTGTAAGGTCAACTGATCAATTTCCTTGATGGCATTGTGCAAGCGCCGGCTCATATCACCGAGCATGTGTAAACAAAGTTCATTGGATTCCTGTAAAAATCCCAGAAACACGCTCATGTCTATCATCCATAATTGACTGTCGCGCACCGATTTTGCGCTGACCGGGAATTGATTATGTTTAAAAAACATAACCGCTTCTGCAAACGTTTGACCCGCTTGGATAAGGTCGATGACTTTTTCTTCACCTGAAGGTGATAAGCGATACAGCTGAACCAATCCCTGCTGCAACAAAAAAAAATGACTCGCAACATCGCCGCAATGAAATAAATGTTCACCTTCGTTCACTTCAATCAGACGAGCCGTCTCCCGGATTTGTTCAAATTGTTCATCATTCAATCCGGTAAATAGAAAATTAAGCCGTAAATCATTCAGACCTTGTTCATTCATTTGAAACTCACTTGATTTAGATCAAGGACAATGTAACCGCAGGGCAGTTATTCTGACAATTAAAAAAATGGTCGGAATTAATCAGCGTCATAGTTAAGTGATTCAGAATTCCAGTACGTATCAGTACTGATGTTTTTTTTCAGGTTGATTTTCTATACTCAACCGGACGGTGCGAAACCATTTCTACCCGCAAAAAATCGTATCCAATACCTAACCATGGCTCAGGCCGGGAGATTCAGTTAGTGATGCTCGAACCTGTTGCCCTTAAAGATTTTTTTATTACTTTTTTTTCATCGGCCCTGGTCATTCTGGCGGGAGCGAGTTATGCCCTGCTCTATGCCTGGTCGCATCTTTCCGGAAACAGAACCTACCGGCTCTTGGCCTATTTTGCTTATGCCGTATTAGTGATTGCTGTCGTAGTCTTAAGTCGAGCGGCCAATTTTTCAGGGTATTGGCTGCTGATTTCTGTAGCGATGGTCGTAGGTTATTTCTTTGCTCCGATCGGCATTTGGCATCTTTGTATCAAAACGCATCAATCTGAACACGCACCGGCCGATCAATGACCTTGCGCCGGATAGTAGAGCGTAACCCAACACTAAAAATTAAAAGCATATTAGTAACTGCCTTAATCCAGCAATTCTCAATTTGAAGGAAAAAAGGGTTGGGAGAAGCTTTTCGAGGATGTTGGCAGCAAGGATGCTGCCGTCAAGCCCCCAAGGAAGGGTTTACGGCGTTCCTCGAAAGGCTTTTCCCAACCAAGTGACACTGAAAATATCAAACTGGGAATTGCTGGCCTTGATCACTTCACCATCAACCTAACCCCACAGGAGAACATCCGATGACTGAAACCCCACCCCTTTGGGCCTCAGAGTCATTCTGGAAAAAAACGGCCATCTGGGTCACTGCAGGATCATTTCTGATCCTGGTTGTTTTGACCTTCGATTCTTTAAGTCAAACTACGGCAGGCAGCAAGCGCGTGCCTGGTTATGCGGTAATCAATAAAAAAATTGATTACCGCTTTGATAAATCGGTTAACAAATTTATGCCGGTCATCGGCGAGGATGAGCCGCTCTTCGGTCAAGCCTTATCTGAAGAGGATGCCAAAGGCTTGGTCGATTTGGGCAAAAAAACCGTGCAATCCAAAAACTGCATGAACTGCCACACCTTGCTGGGTAACGGTGCTTATTATGCTCCCGACCTGACCAAAGCCTGGCTGGATCAGGGCTGGGTATCTCCGGAGCTTCGCGAGGACCTGATGATCAAGTTTCTGATGGATCCCGAAAAAAATGCCCGCACCTTCGGCAGCAACCGGAAAATGCCTAATCTTAAAATTACCGAACCAGAAGCAAAAGGCATTGTGGCCTTTTTAAAGTGGATGTCCAGCATCGACACCAACGGCTTTCCCTATAACTTTAAAACCATTGAAGCAGAGGAGTGATCATGAGTACAGGAGGATTAACAGCGGTCATTCAAAATGCATCGGGCTGCCTGGATAAAGCGCGCAACCAATGGCAGAAATTTAACACCTGGCTGGAATTGGACAGCTCTCATTTAAGCCCGGGCAGGCAGCTATCGGTCAAATATTTTACCGTGGCCGTCATCCTGTTTTTTGCGCAAATCCTGTTTGGATTACTGGCGGCAACACAATTTCTTGCACCTGGATTTTTGTACGAGATATTGGATTTCAGTGTCAACCGGATGGTGCATATCAATGCCATGGTGGTATGGATGCTCTATGGTTTTATAGGCTGCGTCTATTGGTTGCTGGAAGAAGAAAGCGGCACCGAGATCGTCGGATTAAAACTGGGCAATATCGCGTTTTGGGTACTCACCGCGGCTGTCACTGTGGTGGTTCTGGTTTATTTACTGGTACAGATTGGCCCCGGCAAAGATTCCAGTCTCTGGTTGATCAACGAAGGCCGCGAGTATATTGAAGCGCCACGCTGGGCCGATATCGGCATCGTCGTCGTTATTTTGATCTTTTTCTATAACGTGGTGGCAACCTTCAGTAAAGGTAAATGGTCCGGCATCGCCGGTGTATTGACTCTGGACTTGGTTGCGCTGGCCGGCCTTTATGTCGCAGGCATGTTTTATATGACCAATATTACCCATGACCAATACTGGTGGTGGTGGGTCATTCACTTATGGGTAGAAGCAACCTGGGAAGTGCTGGTTGGCGTCATAATGGCCTGGTCGTTGATGAAGCTGTTGGGCGTGAAGCGCAAGATCGTCGAGATATGGCTTTATATTGAAGTCGCATTGATGTTCGGCTCCGGCATTTTGGGATTGGGACATCATTATTTCTGGATAGGCACACCGGAATACTGGCTGACCATAGGCGGATTTTTCTCCGCACTGGAACCGATTCCTCTGGTCGCAATGGTCGTCCATGCGCTTTATGACGCCGGTACACATTCGTTTAAAAACAGTAATCATCCTGCGGTTGCCTGGATCATAGCTCAAGCCTTCGGTAATTTTTTCGGTGCCGGCGTCTGGGGTTTCATGCATACCCTGCCGCAAATCAATTTGTATACGCATGGAACGCAATGGTCTGCATCTCACGGCCACCTGGCATTTTTCGGCGCGTATGCGACGATAAATATTGCCTTTTTCTATCTGGCAATACAGCATTGGCGGGGAAATGTCTGGATGGGCGGCGGCATGGCCAATAACTGGCGCTGGAAATGGGCGTTAGGCTTGTTAAACGCCGGCGTGCTGGGCATGACGATCGCGTTGTTGATTGCCGGCTATGAACAATCATTTATCGAGCGCGCAGTAGGCGGTTCCACATGGGGTGGTTACTTCGATGCCCAAAATCACCCTGCGTTTGTAAGCGCGATGGCATGGCGGTTATTTTTCGGACTGGTCACAGCAGCAGGCTTTGTATTGCTGGTTTGGGATTTGATGACGATCGGAAAAACTGAAACACGGAAAGCCCAAGTTATCGAGTAATAGAACAGCACACCCCTCCTATTTTTATTGGGTGTAGGTGGTTGATTGAAATGGCTTCTGCTACAAGGATGTTCCAGTGTGTTAAAGGTACGACTTCACGCGTCCTTTTTAATCAACCACCTACAACCTCAATTGACAGCGAGCGAGCGGTTACGCGTTTTTAATAAATCCCCCTTGATCCCCCTTTTCCAAAGGGGGAGGTTATTATCCCAACCCAAACCGTGCCTTATTAATTGCCATGCCGGTCTCTGCCGAATTTCAATATCAGCGGCGTACCTTGATTATGAATGGTCATTTGTTTACGCGACTCTTTTTCGACGCGGATACTCTTAACCGGTTCAGCGGTTTTAGGTAACGGCTCCTCTACTACCTCTTCCGCTGTTTCAACTTCAATCAGCACATCGGGTGCCCAGCCCGGTTTAATGGTTTGCTTGCTTTGCTCGTCCGGTGTGGTCACGTTGATCTCGTTAATATTGAGTTCTTTGAGCTGATTAAGACAAGTGGTACTGACCCAGTCAATCAATTTGTCTGATGTCATGCTCAGCTCAGTGCCGCTCCAACCCGATGCTGCGCTGAATTCCATCGTATAGGTATCAAGTACTTCACCATTGCCGATGGCAATTAAAGAGCAGCTTACCGGTACGATCTTGGCTTTTTGAAAGTCCAAAGCTCGAGGATCTGAATTTCCGGATGAGAAAGAAAAACCGGTTGGTGTAGAGCTTTTTTTGATTTCACCGACACTACCTTCCAACCGGTGAGTCGTCTGTGAACCGGAAATCTCCGTTACCTGATAACCCCAGCTTGATAAATTGGCAGAGACTTGTGCAGCGATGGCTTGATTATCACTCTCAGAAATATCCTCAGTGACGGAATTGCGTTGCAAAGTAAAGACCATACCCTTGACTGAAGCCGCATCTACCGTGACCGGTTTGCTTGAAGAAAATCCCGTACAACTGATCGTCAATGCCGCAATAACCGTACTTAAAAAACCGGCTTTGACAATTTGAACGTGGAATGAAGAAATCATGAAGTTAACCTCTTAAACAGTAAAGTCTACTTTACGCTGACGCCGGATTTATCCCTATACGTCATTTAACGCATTGTCCAAAACGTTGTTTACAGGTAAAGAATCGGCCTGGACAAAGTAATTTGTCGTGACCAATGGAATGTACAAAGAGACGACCGATTACTCATCGGTCATCCCTTGGCATTTCAAACCGGGCAGTTCTTAATCTTTCGGTAGTTTTTTGAACATTTCAGTGACGGCATAATCCAGGCGTTTACGAAGTGTCTCTTCGCTTGGATTTTCGGTCAGATCACTGCTTGCCTCGCCCACCCAAATCGCGTATTCGGTTTTTGCGTCAATCAAGGCAACCATCAGTGACGCACCAGGGACTTTTTTAAGAATATCCTTTTTGGTTTTCGGATCGGTTTTCAACTTCATCGCTTCCATATCAACGCCCATAAAAAATATGACCGCTAAATCAGGGTTTTCAGCGTGATTAACCAGACCACGTTTACGCAATTCACGATCAATCAGGAATTTTATATCTTCAGCGACATTCATTTTCGGCGGTTGCCATTTATTCTCCGGATCGTCTAATACGGCGACATCACCGATCCAGGCATAACTCTTATAGCCACTGAATTTTACCGTTTCGTCGGCTTCAGCACTGACGTTGATTCCTGACGTGACGGATGTGCATCCAGACAGAAGCAGAAGAAAAGCAAACATTGCGAAAAGAGAGATTTTTTTCATTATTATTTTCCAAATTAATAGGTGAGTTTTGAAAGGTTTACAGTCTTTCAAAATTCAAGTGATGAGAATATGTATTACCAGAAAAACTAAAACAATCATCCATTATTAAATCACAGCGTAAAAATCGATATTTAACGATTAGGCTGATATTGCTGAGCGTCACGGCGTCCTTGTTCGTAAGCTCTTTGTTCAGACTCATTTAAATTACAAATTATGATAGCGATTCATATCCAGAAGACCGGCTTCCAAACCTCTGTCATTGCGATGTTTCAGGTTAAACCAGTCTGAATAGTGCCAGATACCAGGGTTGGTTCTACGAATTCCAAAGTCACTGAAAAATTGCTCTCGCCCCGTTTCGGTTTTGGTAGTGCGTGTCATCTGAACAAATTCGCCAAGCTGATTTTTATCGACACTAAAGAAAAAATTGGGATAGCTGCCGATAAAACCGGGAACCACCGTTAATGTGTCGTATTCCGGTACACGGCGGGAATCCTGAAAGAGAATCCTTGATAAGCTGCTATAGGCTCTGTTGACAATCAGCGTATACACCAGATCCCCTTGCGGATCGCCCGTTTTTACCCGCAGCAAAGACATTTCCGGCAAAGCACTTAGCTCAAGACCTTTCAATTTTGCCAAATTACGCATTTGGCTATCGACGTCACGTTGAACCTCATTAACACCCATCCTGACGCACTCGGTTTGTTCGCATCGGTTGATAGTATCAGCTAAACCGGCAGCTTTACCCAATCGCATCCGGACCTGATCAAAAAACTCTTTCTTGTAATCGGTGGTTTGGTATTTGACTGCGGTCTCATGGTCAATATTGAACAAAGGATCAGCGGTCAGAATCCCTTTTGAACCCATATACCAGCTGTCATAAATGACCTGCCTTTGCATGGCCGGCATAAACCGCAAAAAATTATCTTCGGCATCCTGACGCACGATATCCATATAAGTTCTGCTGGCTAACTGATGACCCGCCGTACCGTAAACATTATAACCAGCCACCAATAAGTAATGCAGTCGTTCAAGAATCGGGTAATCGACCACCCATCCGGTATGCGGCGTATCGCCAACAAGGCCTTTAGTGACAGTTGCGCTGTCGAAATGCCTGAACACGGTAAGCGCCGCATTCGTATTATGACCGTCACCGTCCCATATGTTATTTAAACCAAAACCCTGGCTGCCAGGAAGGACATGATCATAAAATTCATTTTTTTTATACAGATATTGCTTGCCGAATTCATCGTATTTGCTCCATCCGAACAAGCCAATCGCATCCAATTCTTCCCCTGGCAAGCCCAGTATCTGATTGTTTTCAGCTAATGCCTTACTGACTTTTTCCAGATCCATCACTCCCGGCTGGTTGAAAACAACCCAAAAGTGATCACGGATACTGCCTGTTGCCGCTTCACCCCGGCACACAGGCCCTTTGATGAAACCCGACACGAAATAATAAGCATCATCCAGCAGGAATTGATAGCGTGCTGTCAAGGGTATCTGCTGGAATGCTCTAAACGGGTTTGCCGCTATTTCCGGTTTATAGTCCGGTAAATCCGTGACTTGAAAATCCGCATTGAAAAATAGCGTATTGTAACGCCCCATCTTGTCATTGCTTAACTCATAGACAAAATGGTTTTTGTCTACAATCGTCTCAGTCACAAGCCTTAATCGATAGTAAAAAGGATCCGGTCCCGGATTGTCATAAGGCCTGATAGTATTGATTTCCTCAATAGCTTGCCCTGGAGGCGTTTTAGACCGCACCCATTGGAAAAACTCATTATCAGGATGACCTTTAAAATGAATGTGCCCAATAAACAGGTGTTCATACAGGTAACGAAAAACAAGTTTCTGTTTCAGACTGGAGCCGTTGAAATAATTTTCCCATTTTTTTACGGCATTAATCGCCTGATTTGACAAGGGTGCCGCGGGTTCCACTTTTGCCCCTTGCTCTAACCACCGCAAAATGATGTTCTCCTCTTTCAGAGACAGACCGGGCATGGCATAAGGCATCCCCCAATTTGGATGTTGATGCTGGTATTGAGTAAACTCATCCATGGCAGGGCATTCCAGTGAATGATCAAAACCCAGATCATAGTCATTGCTCAGTTTTCCTGCTACTGGCTGGGGATTGAGACGCTTTAATTGAATTAACTTAGCCAGAACGGAATTGTCCAGATTGGCTTCTTCTGAATCATTGCGCTCATTTAATACCGGGTGAAAACCTTTTTTCCTCCAGGCAACTGTATCTGTCGCATCGACAAATAAACGAGTTGGATCAGCCGCCTTAAGTCTGGCAAAATCGTAAACAACTTGTTTGCTTGCGCCTCTGTCTATGCCGTCTATTGACCCCAGCTTTAACTGACATGGCGCATCGTAACAGCCGTGACAAACGACGCAACGGGAATCGAGTATAGGTTTGACGTCTTTGGAAAAAGAGACACTCGAAGCAAGCCGCTCATTTTGGGTAACCAGTCTTGATTTGGGCGCTGAAGGCCCATATAAAGCCGCATAATCGGTGGACTGATAGAGAATCGATGCGCAACCGGCGATAATAAAGAATACAAGCGGAACCAAATACTTCATCATTTTAAATAAGCCCAGTTTAAAGTATGGAAAATTACTGGTCTGATCAGTCAATTGATTCCAATTGGCGCTCATTATCTGGTCTGTCATCGAATTAATCAACAAACGCAGATGCCCGGATAGATCAGGCTTCCCGTAATTATAGCCAACGCACTTGCAAGCAATTCTTTTGCGGTCATCAAATGATAGAAATTAAACTTTGGTAGTAACTACTCGCCCGCTTGAAATAGAAGGTGTAGGTGATTGATTGAAAAGGCTTCTGCAACAGGGATGTTGCAGAGAGCTACAAGGATGTATTCATGCGTCCTTTTAAATTAATCACCTACACCCAATAAAATAGGAAGGGGTGAGCAGATACCTTTGGTATTGTTGCCTTGCGCATTCGAAAATGCTGCTGCTTTAGGGCGCGTGAAAATGTCTGTCTGGTGGAGCGGGCTAATTTGTTCAACAATTTAGAGCCCTGCAAGCCCTCTAAAGGATCAGACGGCATGACTTCAATTACATTAAAATGAAATAAACCGCATCAAGCGATGTAAATGATTTTTTCGAACCGACAGGAGTATCAAAGCATGAATGACTTTTTCAGCCCGCAGCAACGCCAAATGCAGGACGAGCACGACACACGCAAATTGGCGGACAGGCTGCAACAGGTCATCGTTGAACAGCAGGTCAATGAGCAGCATCAACCCTTTATTGAAAGCCGGGATTTTTTCTTTCTTACCACGATTGATCATAGAGGCTACCCCACCTGTTCTTATAAGGGCGGCAATCCAGGTCTGGTTAAAGTGGTCAATCCCGGTGAACTGGCCTTTCCCAGCTACGATGGCAATGGCATGTTTCTTTCAATGGGTAATATTCAGGGCAATGCCAAAATCGGCATGCTGTTCATCGATTTTGAAACACCGCACCGTATCCGCGTTCATGGGGATGCCTCCACGCATTTAAACGATCCTCTGTTAGCGGAATATCCAGGTGCAGAATTGATTGTCCGGGTAAAAATAAGCGAACTCTTCATCAACTGTCCGCGTTACATCCATAAAATGAGCCGCATCGCTTCGTCAAGCTATGTCCCGAAGGAGAATAAGGAAACGCCCCTGCCCCAGTGGAAACGTATCGATATATTACAAGATGCCTTACCGGCTTGTGACCGGCACATTGCTGAGCGTTTGGGCGGTGTGATGACTATCGAAGAATACAGCGAGATGGTCGTCAAAAGCGATGCTTGAATTTTTAGGGGCGGAATAAATAACCGACGCCAGGTGTGGCGCTTATTTCATTCCAGTTTCTTAAAAGTTTCACTCTACAAAAAGTTATCTGTAAAATCCACCGCTTTATTATTGTTGTCAAAGGAGCAACAGCCAAATGGGTAGAGCCTATCAAAACCGAAAAGATTCCATGGCTAAAACGTCTGATGCCAAGGCGAAGGTCTACAGCAAATATGGCCGTGAAATCTATGTGTGCGCTAAATCAGGGGGTATAGACCCGCTCGGTAATTTAGCATTACGAGGACTGATTGAGCGGGCCAAGAAAGATCAAGTGCCTACTCACGTTATTGAAAAAGCCATAGACAAGGCAAAAGGAGGTGGCGGCGAAGATTTCGCGCCGGCGCGCTATGAAGGTTTTGGCCCGGGCGGTTGTAAGGTGATTGTGGATTGTCTGACTGACAATCCTAACCGGACGTTTGGGGATGTCCGCCAATGTTTCACCAAAACAAAATGTAAAATCGGCACCCAGGGCACCGTCAGCCATATGTTTGACCATGCTGCTATTCTGGCCTTTAAACAGGATGACGATGAAAGTGTTCTTGAAGCATTGCTGGCCGCCGATGTCGATGTTATTGATATCGAAACGGATGCGGGGAAGATCACTGTTTTTACCCCCCAGGCTGACTACTTTAAAGCCAAGCAAGCCTTAACAGATGCCTTGGGCGAGATTGATTATGATGTGGACGAAATTCAATTTTTGCCAAAAGGGACAACGCCTCTTACGGGCGATGATGTGGCAATGTTTGAAAAGTTTTTAGATATGTTGAATGAATTGGATGATGTGCAAAATGTTTTTCATGATGCCGAATTTTGACGTAGAAAGTCTTTTTCATTTATAGCATCCAGATCCCGACATTGGCTCTCGGGATCTGGCGCCAATGACCTACACGAACAAAGCCGTTAATAAGGCGGTGCAACAGGCATATAGATCACACCATTAGTGCCATAGGCCTGGGTATACCACGATGACCCGCATTGATAATAAGTAACGCCTTCCACTACCGTAGTATTGGGTGTACAAGGCAGCCCTGCATTCCCTGATGGTGCAGGCGCAGGATAAACCACTGTCGTTGTCGGCGCAGGTGCCGCAGTTTGGGTCGTATTGGATTGGCCGGAAGCGTAACCCGCCATCGCACCAATGGCAGCCGCGCCAATCGCCACAGCAGCAACTTCGCCATCGTCCCAGTTATCATCATCATGGTAATCGGAGGAGTAGCCGCCATGATAGGACTGCGCAGTCTGTTGACGCTCTTGGGCTCTAGCTGTAGCCCCCTGCTGACGTGTCTCTACATTTTCATTCGAATATTGCTGCCGCTGGTCTTGATTCTGGGACATGGAATCCTGTCTCTGAGCCTGATTTCCCGACGAAGTCGTCTGCCGGCTTTGTTGCGTCGTGGCCCGGTTTGTAGAGGCGGTAGAATAAGCCTGAGATCGATCGGCGGAAACCGATTCAGCGGCTTGCGTCCGGCTGGAAGTCCTGGAGGCAGAAGCTGCAGAAGCACCGGTGCTCATGGAGCTGCGTGCGGCTCCGGAAGAAAAACTGCCGCTAGCCGCCGCGCCACCGCGAGAAAAGCCGCCACCTCCTCCACCGCCCCCTAATCCGCGGGCAGCCGCTTGATCAGCACCGGTCAGAATCACAACCGTCGTTGTTATAGCCATGACAATCGGTATGAGTTTTGTGTTCATTGTTTACCTCCTGAATGAGCTGGGTTTTCAGCTGGTCCGAGGGGTAATTGCGCGACAAAGGAAATTTTTCGGGCTCCCTCGGGTGGTGTAAATGTAAACTGCTTATCACTGATTTGAGGCGTCAGATTCCAATCAGAAAATTGTGCCCTGAACTGAGGCTGGCCCTCTGCATTTTTATAGGTCAACACGATGCGGATGGGTAACGGCTGCGCGCCCTCTGCAATCCACACCTGATAATCAACGGTTTCGGTGCGTCCCGCCAGATGATGCGTGGGCACCCCGTGAATTGAAGTCTTCTCCACATAGTCAAGCGCTTGGGTGCGGTTGTCTATTTCAGCCGGAAAACGGCTAGTCAAGAGCATGGCTAGCGGCAAACGCATATGCAGGTCCTTGAGAAAATACATAACGGCTTCGTCGATACCGCCGGGTTTGGTCGTCTGCGCATAAACGTTTTGTGAGGGATTGAACACGGTAATGTCCTTGCCATCATAAACAACGGTATGTTTTTCGCCGCTGCTTTCTTCGAGCTCAACTCGTAATCCGTTAGGTCTGCTCAAGGTGATTTTACGGCTCTCGCCAAACTCGATCTTTTGACCTGAGTCCTGAACGACATCAAAATTATCGGTTAAATTAACGCTGAATTGGGGGGTCCTGGCCAGATACTCAGCCATGCGCGTGAGAATTTCCTTCGCTACCGGAGGCTGTACTTCAGCCGTTTTAGCTGAAGGCAAGGCATCCGCCAGCGTTTCGTGGCGCATCACTTCCTGGTTCTCGGCACAACTGATTGTGGTACTCAAAACCGCCGCATAAATGGCAGTCCTGAGTAGCGATTGTTTATTGGTTTTCATCGTTCACCTCCTACGGGTGATGGAATATTCAGGTTACTTCTAGGTTAAAAATCGCTGTCAGTCCTCGCGGGGATCATCAGCATGCCTATCCCGTTAATTACTCCCTTTATACTCAAAAAATGGTTAACTTTATGAAGGTATGGGGTGTGGCTAGCGAGGATGTCGGCAGCAGGGATTGCTGCCGTCAAGCCCCCATGGAGGGGTTCACGGCGGTCCTCGATAGACACATCCCATAC
>NZ_JAUSBX010000107.1 GCF_030651835.1 Methylicorpusculum sp.
CGTCTAAGAATAGAAGGTATGGGATGTGTCTATCGAGGACCGCCGTGAACCCCTCCATGGGGGCTTGACGGCAGCAATCCCTGCTGCCGACATCCTCGCTAGCCACACCCCATACCTTCATAAAGTTAACCATTTTTTGAGTATAAAGGGAGTAAAAAGCTCAAACGGGGAATTACTGCAGCCTATCGAGTTATTGCGATGGCTTTAACTCATAGCATTTGGAGGGATGAGCAGATACTTACAAAGAACGTTTTGATGGATCAAACTCTTCAAATGTCGCATACGTCTGCATGCCGCCTGACAGATTTTTTACGTCAAAACCGTGCTGCTGCAAAATGCGCGTAGCATTATAGGCTCGTTGCCCGACGCCGCAGACCACCCAAACCTCTCTTTCCCTGGATAATTCATCAAGCCGCTGCCTTAAAGCATCCAATGGAATATTCACTGCTCCCGGAATATGCTTCTGAGCAAATTCGGCCTCGGTACGTACATCAACAATCTGGGCTTGTTCATAGGGATCTTGCAGGATCAAAGAAAGCCATTGACCAGCTTCATCCTGATCTTCACTGACGTGCGTGTTGCTGTCAAACAATTCCTCCCATTTTGCCAATGGATGATTGCCGCGCAACTGATTGGCAGCAATCATGCCCGCCAGATTGACCGGGTCTTTGGTTGCTCCGAATTGAGGCGCATAACACAGTTCGGCCTCTTCCAGATCATACACGGTACCGCCCATCTGAATGAATGACGCTATGACATCAATACGTCTGGCTACACCGGATTCACCCAGCGCTTGGGCACCCAGAATCATGCCGTTGCGAGTGTCGTACAACAATTTGATGTGAATGGGTTTGGCACCGGGATAATAGCCGACATGGTTGCCGGGATGCAGATACACTTTTTCAAAATGGGTCATGCCGGCGGCTTTCAGCATTTTTTCGTTAACACCTGTTGTGGCAACAGTAACGCCAAACAGTCCGCATACAGAAGTCCCCTGAACACCCCGGTAAGTCATTGGCGGTGTTTTGCCCGACAGCTTAGCCACAATATTAGCAGCCGCGATACGTCCTTGACGGTTGGCAGGTCCCGCCAATGGAAACAGCTGCCATTGGCCGGTCAGCACATTCTTGACTTCTATGACATCACCCACGGCCCAGATAAAGGGATCGGAGGTCTCCAAAAACTCATTGACGCGAATTCCGCCCTGCTCACCCAGACTCAATTCTGCCTGAACGGCAAGTGTCGTCTGCGGCTTCACGCCAATGGAAATCATCACGGCATCGGTGGTTATCGACCCACCCTCTGTCAATGATACTTCAAGACGATCATCGGCATTTCTCTGAAATTTTATAACCTTTGCATTCAAACGCAGATCAATACCCTGCTGAATTAAATAGGTGGTCATGAATCGGGCCATTTCAAGATCCAGCGTAGGCATGATTTGACCTGATGATTGCAGAACAGTCACCTTGACCCCGCGTTTGACCAAATTCTCGGCAAGCTCCAGCCCCAGATAACCTGCGCCCATGACCACGGCATGTTTCATATCCGGCAGTTCTGATCTTATTTTACGGCTGTCCGGTATGGTTCTTAACGCATGAATGCCGGGCAAATCGATGCCTTCTATCAAAGGCCAAACGGCGCTGGAACCCGTTGATAATACCAACGCATCATAGGGCTCGATTCTATCGACGCCCGTTTTAAGGTCGCGCACGGTCAAGGTTTTTAAATCCCTGTCAATCGCTAAAACTTCGGTATCCGAACAAACCTGAATATTGAACCGGTTCTTGAACAGCTCAGGCGTTGCAACCAACAGTTTTTCTTCTTCAACGATCACATCGCCGATAAAGTAAGGCAAACCGCAATTAGCAAATGAAACGTAGGAACCTTTTTCAAACATGATGATCTCGTATTCTTCGCACAAGCGCCGAATCCGTGTCGCACAACTGGCGCCGCCAGCAACGCCTCCGACGATCAAAATACGTTTACCGGTCATGGATCAGGGTGCCTCGCTTTTGGATAGCGACAGACAAGTATCAACTTGTCTGTCGAGAGGTGAATGGCAGGGTAAAACCTTCTTTACCCTGCGAGGGGGATAATCAATGCATTTGTTGATAATACTGCGCCAGCTCTTTAATTTCATCATCACTGAGTTGCTGGACTATCAACCTCATACGGCTGTAGATATCGTTGTGACGCTCGCCTTTTTTATAAGCCAACAAGGTATTCGCCGTATAGTCAGCTTGTTGACCGGCCAGTGCAGGAACATCCATCTTTTCGCCTCGACCATTACCACCGTGGCAGGTAAAACAGGGTGGAATAATCCGCTTGCCGTCGCCCGCCTCAACCAATTGCTGCGCTTTGGCCAATTCTTTATCGCCTTGCTTTGCCGGAGGTGGCGTCAAGGAACTGAACCAGGCAGCCAAATCGGCGGCGTCTTGCTCGCTCAAACCGCCGGCAATGGATGTCATTAATGTATTGACTCTGTGACCTTTGGCATAATCCATTAATTGCTTGTAGGTGTAATTGGCAACTTGCCCAGCCAGTGACGGATACTCTGACAGTGCGCTAACACCGTTTTCGCCATGGCAGCCGGCACAGGATTCGGCCAGCTTTTTTCCTTTGGCCAGATCACCTTTTTTGACCAGATTAAGTGTTTCCGGTGTCCAGGCAACCTCGGTCGAAGGGCCTGCATTAGCGAGCACAGGGGCGAGTAAAGAAATAAACAGAATAATATGTTTCATGATCAATAACCCCAACCGCTTGAACCAAAGGTATCCATAAAGAAAAATTGTAAAATCGGCACCCCGAAACTGATAAACATCAGTACGGCAATCACCTTGTTCCAAAGTTTAAAGTCATTGAGATATTCGGGTAACGATTCGACCGCATGAATCGGTTCAGCATATTCGACTTGCTGAACAAACTCGGCAGACGCGGAACTCAACTGAGTTTTGGCCAGATTGTAGATAAACAGACAGGCTGAACCCAACAACACAAATCCGCCGAAAATCATGACAAATTCGTAAGGATCCCAGGATAGAGTCAACAGACTGTTATACGCCACGCTGGAAATTCGGCGCGGCTGACCCAACAAGCCCAGCACATGCCAAGGCGTTGTCATAATGGCCATACCAATAAACCAGGTCCAGAGCTGAATCAGCGCCAGCGAATCCGAAAACAACGGTTTGCGGGTCAAAATCGGCCAGAAATAATAAGCAATAGCGAAATACATGATAATGGTTGTTCCACCAAAAATGAGGTGAAAATGGCCGGGAACCCATGCCGTATTATGAATCATCGCGTTCATTGCATAGCTGGCATTAACCAAACCGCCAAAGCCACCGAATATCAACATCAGTAGCGACAAAATCACAGACAGCGTCATGGGATTTGTCCACGGCAAAGTACCGATCCAGCCGAACAGGCCTTTTCCACCTCGCAAGCGACCGGCAATTTCCAAAGATGCGATGACGGTAAATCCGGTAATCAGGGTCGGAAAACTGACCACAAAGGTACCGAAGGCATGCAGCAATTTCCAGCCGCTGGCTTGCTCAGGATCCATGTATAAATGATGAAAGCCGATAGGCAATCCGAACACCACCAGAATAATAAAGGCAACTCGCGCCATTTCATCGCTAAACAGAAATCCCCCGGCTTGTTTGGGCACGAACACATAAAATGCGGTGTAAGCAGGAATCAACCAAAAGTAAACAATCGGGTGCAAAGTCCATGCAAATAGCGTTCTAGCCAGACCCGGATCAATGGTATCCATCCAGCCCAAAGCCAACGGTATCAACTGAAACAAAACTTCCAATGCCACTCCCGCACTGGTCCATAACCATAACAAGGCATTGGCAGTCGTCGCAAACATAGCCAACGGCACCGGTTGATTGGGATTCGCTTTTTTCCATTGGTAGAACATCACCACCATGATGGCGCACCAAAACCACGACCCCACAACCAGCAATGTCGCTCCGATATAAAAAGAGACGTGGGCCAGCAGCGGAGGATAGAAGGTGTAAAGAACCGATGCTTTGCCTATCAATAAGGGAATCGCCGCCAGCACTGTGCCGCCTAACGCAATCGAGAATCCAGTCCAAGCCAGGGGTTTATTCCAGATCGGTATTTTCAAGCTGGTCGATGCAACATAATACCCAAATCCCATAATAAAAAAGGTGGTCAGGACAAAAGCCATCAACACGCCGTGGGTACTCACCGAGGCAAAATACACGGAAGGAGAAGTCAGTGCTTCAATAAATCCGCTACGTTCAAGGACTTGATAAACCCCCATAAAACACGCCAGTATGAAAGCGCCAAAGGCAACCCATAAGTGGCTCAAAATAAATTTATTTTCTACCGCATCATTCATTTCGCATCTCCGGTAACAGGCGCGTTGGTCGGTGCCGTCCAGTTTTCCTTGGCGACGACAGAAATATTGCTCCACATATGATCATGACCCAATCCGCAATATTCGTTGCACAAAACAGGGTACTCCCCTGGTTTTGGAAAAGAGGTTGTAACCTGAGCCACATAGCCCGGCACAATCATTGTGCTCATATTCGTCATAGGGATATGGACGCCGTGCAATACGTCGGTACTGACCCATCTAAACGTCACTTTGGTTTCCGAAGGCACAGCAATGTGTTTGGGATAAAATGAATAACGGCCAGCCACCATTCTTACCGTGATTGCGCCTTCAGCATCAACCTTGACGCCCAGATTATCTTCGGCAAATTCCTCGCTCAAATGTAAGCGCGCCGAATCAATCGTTTCAACATGACTGGGCGCATTGATTCCATGGATCAATGCATCAACCATAATGATGCTGACAAAAAGCCCCGCCATACCCAGGGCCGTATAAGCCCATTTCCTCTCTAAAGGATCAATATGCATCTCCGCCCCCTATTGAATGCCGCCGCGCGGTAAAAAAACGCCATAATACAAAAACAGCCAGGCGACAACCATCGTAGCCCCTACTGTCAATAACAGCACCCAGGTGCCTACCGGCGCGCTTTCGAGAATTCGTTTGCGCTCTTCTTCACTCAGCTGATTCATGGCCTTCCCCTTGAATGATTAAAAAATAATTGTGAACTTATGGATTCGATGATTTGCGTTGATCTGACGAAATTATTATCAAATCGGCAATGGCATGTCTTTTAGCGAGGGGCTTAATTATAGTCATCGCACTCCAAGTATCATTCTTCTGCCCTCTAATCCCATGCTTAACCCGGCATTGGCCAATTGCTAAAGCCATATAGACCATCAACAGGCCCGTGAATTGAGGTAGCGTATTTGAAGTGCGAAAAGTATACACACAGTTTTTATTGTAATTATGGGTGCATCCTAATGTACTGGACCTAAATTTGTAAAGCCGGACAGTAAAACCGCAGCAATTCTCAGTTTGATCTTTTCGGCGTCATTTTGGGCTGGGGAAAGCCTTTTGAGGAACGCCGTAAACCCTTCCATGGAGGCTTGACAGCAGCATCTGACCGCCAAGGACGGTGGAAATGCAGATATTGTCCGGAATAAAAATCTGCCCTGCTGCCGACATCCTCAAAAAGCTTCCCCAAGCCCTTTTTCTCTTCAAATTGAGAATTGCTGGTAAAACCGTCTTGAAATGAATTATTTTCTTTGAAACTACTCGCCCGCTTTGAATTAAGGGTGTAGGTGCTTGATTTCAAAGGACGCGTAAATGCGTCCCTGTAGCTCTCTGCAACATCCCTGTTGCAGAAGCATTTTCAATCAACCACCTACAACCACTAAAATTGGAGGGGGTGAGCAGAAACAAAAATTGAATGCTTTCTCTCACTATTAATCAACTGGCTTAAACTCTTGCGCAAATTCGGCGAATTCGTTTTTCCAGGAATTTTTGTTATATCCCCAATCACCTTCTTCCAAAAGCTTCTCCGCTTGCGCCAATTCGGCTTTAATCTGGGTTAGATTTGCTTCGTCGCCCTCGGCCCAAAGCGCTCGGGCATAAAACAGGTGATTAAGCGGATGATCTGGATGTTCCCTGGCGGCTTTTTCCAACAGCTCCAACGCCTTGTCGATGTCTCCGATACCATTGGGCCAAGACGGCGCCTTGAGATAAAGCATTCCCAATAGTCTTAGCGGACCGCCACTATCAATGTCCGGATTCAAAGCCACCGCTTGCTTCATCTCGTCTTCCAGACGGCCAAGGTTCCTCATGGCCAGGGTAATATGTTCGCGAACCGAAAGACCGAGATTGGCCGCTAAATAGTAATGCACCGCTCCATCACCGCGTCCTCCTCGTTGCAAAGCGGCTTCGGCAAAGCCAACCCCTTCGGCAGCCAATTTCTCGCGCTTGTTTTGGTCCACTTCGCGTTCGGCCAAGAGCAGAGATAGGCGGCTTCCCAGCGAGGTACCAAGCACCGCAGGATCTTGAGTATTGCGAAGAACGGTCAGTGCGCAAGCTAAGGTATGAGTATCCGTCAAGGGGCCCAACTGGTTTTGCTCTTCGACCAAAGACACAGCAGAGAGATTAGGACAATCATCAGGCAATGCTATCTGCACCTGGTCACGCGGCAAACCGGTGCAGCCGGTCAGGAATATCAACATTAAATGCGGAAAAATCCGGATGTTATACACCATCTTATTGCCCGGTCGCCCACAGTTTGATCATGGGTTCAAACACTGCAGAGTCGACAGTAGCAAAGGCTTCCACCCCGAATAGCTCACATAGCTTTTTGCCCTCGCTATCGGAACACATGCCTTCCAATGCCTTGCCAAAACGGACGCGCTCGTCCGCAGTCGTGGTGGCGCTGTTGGCGACAACGCCCATCAGTGGAATTTCCTCGGAGGTAAAGACAGCGTCAAGAGTCGTATCCATTTGGAGCGAAGACAGTCCGCCAAATTGCTGCTCGTTCAAGATGACCGCATCCAGCTCTCCTTTATTTAAAGAGCGCAGGGCACGGATTGCCTGATTAGACTTTTGTAAAACAAAAAAAGTGTCCGGATCGTATTTTCCGGCAAAAACGATTTTGCCGATGAAGGAAGATTCTTCCAAGACCGTGCCGCCCAGCGTTTTACCTTTAAGCTCATCCAGGTTCTTGAACTTGTCTTTCTGGACCATTACCCGATAACGTTCATGGGTAAGGCCTTTAATTTTGGGCTGAACCACAGGCACCAGATTGTGTTGATTGCGCAATTCCAGAAATAGCCCCAAAGAG
The DNA here is from genome assembly GCF_030651835.1 of Methylicorpusculum sp. Classification (GTDB taxonomy): domain Bacteria; phylum Pseudomonadota; class Gammaproteobacteria; order Methylococcales; family Methylomonadaceae; genus Methylicorpusculum. The sequence goes on from NZ_JAUSBX010000107.1 coordinate 7,194, forward strand.
GTGATGGCGAATTTGGGTTTATTGTCGGCCATCTGTTTTCTGCATTCGTCCGATTTAGCCGTAAATAGACTGTTAAAGCTGTTCTCCTGCCATTGCCCTACACGTTCAACCACGCGCAACATCGAAGTCATTGCACCGTTGGCGTCTTTTTCATTGACCGATCCGCCGGGATAGCACACCACTATCATTTCCGGATTGGGTGCGGCATTAGTAACAAAGGAAGCCGCCAAGCCGGAAAGAATAAAGAGACAGATTTTTTGCATTAGGGTTTTCTCTTGAAATCAAGTAATTGTCCAATGGCAGGAGCCACGACGAGGGTTGCAGTCAGGCAGCATACCAATCCTATGGTTATACTCAGCCCCAAAGAGGATACGCCCCTGTAACTGGCCAAGGTGATAGCGCCCAGACCTGCCAAAGATGTACCGGCGGCCAAACCGATGGTTTTACCGACGTTCAGACTGACTTGCAACGGCGTATGGCTCTTTAATTCATTCCAGCGGTAGCTGAACCAAACACCGTAATCGACTGCCAACGCGATGACCAAGGGCAAGGCAACGATATTGGCGTAATTGTAACTCATGCCTGCCAGTGCCATTATTCCGAGCATCCAGCCCCCGCCGATTAACAAGGGCAGCGCTGCCAACGCAAAACCGCGCATGCTGCGTGTCGCCGCCATGACCCAAAGTAAACATAATCCTAGAGCCAACTGCGTGCCGTGTGTGAAACTTTCAACCACAGCCTTGGCAAACTCTTGATGAGTTGTCGGAAAGCCGGTCGCATCGGGTGAAACGCTATAAACATCGCGGATCAGCGCATCCAGATTGGCGGGGTCATACACGGTTTTTGCTGGAAAAGCATATACCGCGATACTGCCGTCAGCAGCGAAGAAACGGTCACGCAATGCGAGCGGCAATTGATTCGGCACAAGCGGTTGAGCCTGCCGCCATGCATTGATTATCTTGAGCCCGGTATCCGCTCCGGACAATAAAGCACGCAAAAAACTCTCGCTACGCACCCGGCCCTGTTCACCCTCTGTGGCGAGCTTATCTGAAATGGCCGAAAGCTGTCCGCGCATTTCTTCCAGACTTTCGACCAGATTGGAATGCCCTGTGGAAAAGGCCTGCTCCTGAGCTTCGTCTATCACACTTGCGCTGTTTTGCAATAACGCTTGCAATAACTCGAATGATTTTACAGAAAGGCCCGACTCAGTCAGTCCGGCGATCTGTTTGGCAGAGTCTGTACGGGAAAACGCTTCACCAATACTCACCGCTTTTTGCAGGCGTTGATCAGCGTCTACTGGAAACAGATTAGTCAGCGACTGCACTTGGGCTATTGTCTTGAGATTGCCAGCCTCGCTAGTGATACGCCGGGCTTCCGGCAAGTCTTTAGCAGTAAAAACAATGACTTCCGCCTGGTAATCGCTCTCCGCTACCATCCGCTGCTGGTAATAGGCCGCTTGGGAATCTTTAGGCAACATGGCCAACACATCGTAGTCGAATTGAATAGCTGAGCCCTTGAACCCGCCAAAGACAGCACCGCTTATGGCTATTATCACAAGGACCAGCGCGACAGGCATTGGAAATGCAGCGATTGATTTGCGTGTACCGACCGAAAATGAAGGCTTAGCTAGTGCGGAGGTATCGCTGAGTTTAGGCGGGAGTAAAACGTAGAGAGCAGGCTGAACCATCCAGGTACTGATCAGAATCATCAAAACACCCAAGGCCGCTATGACGCCCAGTTCGGCAAAACCGGGAAAGTCAACCGTAGCCAGGACACTGAAGATCAGTAAAGAAGCTCCACCCGCTGTTAGCACTGCTGTAAAAGATGAGCCGACGCCAACGCCTATGGCTTTAATCAACGATTTACCTTTACGACGTTCTTCGGCGATACGTGAGGACGTAAAAATACCGTAGTCCGCGCCAAGACCGAACAAAATAGCGATGAAGGCTGCGGTGATCATATTGAGATGACCGACCGTGAGCAAGGCCAAACCCAAACTCCAGAGCACGCCCAGCCCCATAGGGATGAAAATCAGCGCAGCCCAGCGCAAGCTTCTTACCACCAGCAGAATCAGGGCGGCGACCAGACAGGCGGAAGTCAATGTCACCAGCACCATGTCCTTGCGAAGGTTGACATATTCCTCATACTCGATGGCAGGCAACCCGCTTAAACCCAAAGTGGGCGGGGTTCGGCCGGAAGCTTTAGCTTGCTCAGCCAACTCCGCCGATATGTGTTTGACCTTGTCGACGAAGGGGCCAAGATTCTCGAAGTCTCCCGAAGGGTTTTTAGGGTGGACAAACAAAAACAACATCCGCCCGTCACGCGAGGTAAAGTAACCATCGTTCATGCCTCCTGCCCCATTTTTAACGAGCAAGCTGTTCCAGTCAACGCCTTCAGGAACACTTTCGGAGGACAGCCAGCGCAGCCATTCTTCCAGGAAAAAAGCGGTTATATTCAGACTTGTTTCGGCCGTCTTCAGGTCAATGTCTGTCCCTCCCAACGGAGAACTGCCTTTGCTCCAACTTAATGCTTTGAGCAGACTCTCTTCCAACCCGCCATGAATTAAGGAAGGCTGGCCCGCTATGGCTGCAAGCTTGTCAAGGCCCTCAGGCGGCATCAGTAGGTAAGCATGGTCCAGAAAAAACGCGATATCGAGACGTGAGGTTGCTTGGCCGATTTCCGGTTCCGGCCTCAATCTGGCGGCCAGATCGTTGGCAAATGATTCCAATTCATTGCGCGGAGCACCCTCCAGAACCACTATCAGATCCGAAGCTGCGCCAAAGTTTTTCAAAAAGTCGTTAAAGCGCCCGGCGACTGCAGTGTTCTGAGGGAGCAAAGCTTGTCGCGAGGTGTGGACCGGAAGTTGTGCCGTTGCCAAACCGGCCAGTATCGACAAAACCAAGGCCAGCCCCAAGATCTTCTTGGGATTTCGGGCAAAGCATTCTGCAATCGTGGCAACACGCTGGTTGATATTCATAGAAAGAAAACTGTTTAAATCAATTCGGACTACCAACTTGAGCAGTTTTAGCGCGCTCAAGATGGTTTTCCCACTTGCGTGCGGTCAATCTCTGGAACAGGGGTACCACAGGATTGAGTTCGATGGGAGGAGCATCCCAATAAGATTCATAACCTAATTGTTCAGCTTCCAGGGCAACACCGTCTTCATTGAGGATGGGTTTGAATACCAAAGGTTTGGCGATATTCAGTACCATTTGGGTCAGCCACTTAGGCGTTTTTAACGAAATCAGCGGAATGATGAGCGCATCGAAATAAAACAGGAAAAAAACTCGCGTGGTGCGCTCATCAATGGGCAACATAAACGACCAATTCTTGATACTGTCCCCGGTATTGGTCCATTGATACGGATATTCATAGCACAACTCGATGGAACGGGTATTGACACGTTTGCGGTCAACGAAAATCCCGGAAATCCGGCCACCGGCCATATACGCGTCGTAAGTCAAATACACCCTATCTTCATTATTTTCATGATGGGTCAGTTTGGCATCAATAAAAGGTTTGTATTTCCTGTGCAGGAAGGCATGAGAGAAATCGCATATATTCTCGATCACCATTGAGTGATGCGTGCGCCAGGTATAATCCACAGCGAAGTTAGCCCAGGTATCAGTGCCGGTAAGTTCGGGTATTTCCGGTATCTTTTGTTCAACGGCAAGTTCAGGTTCACCGGGAAACAGCCAGATAAGACCGTAGCGGACTTGCACGGGATAAGTCCGTAATTGTTTCTTAATCAACGGGTTACCAAAATTGTCGTGTGAGTAGTCCTCCAGCCAGCCTTCCCTGTTGTAAGCCCAGCCATGGTAAGAGCAACGCAAAGTGCACTTGTCTACCGCGCCATGGGTCAATTTTAGCTGACGGTGCATACAGAGATTACGAAGAGCCGCGAGTTCACCATCTTCACCGCGAAAAAGAGCAATAGAGGTATTGGAGAAAATCACCTCTTTGACCTGGCCTTTTTTTACTGCACTGTCGTATTCCACTACATACCAGCGATTCGGATCCATACCGGCCGCACGTGCTTTTTGCCGCGAATTTTTAGCTTCAGAAAAGGAAGGGGGTGGGGATTTCGTCTGAGCATTCTTCATTTTCGGAACTCGGTTATGTGGTTAAGAGGGGGCTATTTACCTAGCAGTAACGATTAAGCCCCTGCGGACGAAATCATCGTAGGCTTCTTGCACGGCTTGGGACAATTGAGTGGGCTGATAGCCCAATTCCTGTTTCGCCTTTTCATGACCAGCACGTCGCCGCATCTGAAGCAAGCGCACCGCACCCGGCGTAAAGCGTCTGGGCAGGTTGGGAAATACCTTATACCACGTCTTGTCTGCCACTTGGGCCAACATGGCCATCAGATAAGGAGACAATTTCAGACCGGGCAAAGGACGGCCGGTAACTTCCCTGAACATCTCCATCAGGTCGTCGACGCTGGCATAGCTGGTGCTGAATATGTATTTCTGCCCGGAGCGACCCTGTCGCATCGCTAAAAGGTGGCCTTCAGCAATATCCCGGCTGGATACGAATTCGAAACCACCGGGAATGTAGGCGCGCAAATTACCATGCGCATAATCAATGAGTACGCGGCCCATGCGTGAGGGCACGTAATCGTGAGGGCCGATGATGGCGCAGGAGGTCGCGACGACCACATTGAGACCGTTGGCGTGGGCCTTAAGACATTCATGCTCGGTCAGATGCTTGGTAAATCCATAGGGCAAATGTCGGTCGAATGGATAAAACGGCATGTCCTCGTGGCTGGAACGATCCGGTTCATATCCGGTGGCACTGAGCGAACCGGACACAACCACCTTGTCGATTCCATGGCGCTCGGCAGCCTGCAGGATATGGATTGTTCCTTTGACGTTGGTTTCGAAAATTTCGCGTTTATGGACTGCATTTCCTTCAATGGTAGAAACCAATGCCGCACAATGATAAACACGGGCACAACCCCGCAAAGCGTTCGATACCGCCTCGCCGTCACGCAGATCAGCGAACACACGCTCCACATTCAGGCCATCCAATGCCCCGTTATCGCGTTCGGCCCGCATCATCACCCGAACTTGCTCGCCTTCTTCAAGCAGGCGGCGAACGAGGTTAGCGCCTAAGTGACCGGTGGCACCTGTAACGAGCGAGATACCTGCGCTCATTGCATTAACTCAAGTAAGCGCCAGCCATTATCCAGCAGGAAGAACAGAACAAGAGATTTGGATGTCATAGTCATTGCTTTAAAAACGGTCCAGTAAATCAACTGGAACAAAGGTGTAAATTATTCTGCTCTCGGTATTTGGCATAATAAACTCGGAGTTCACTTAAAATTATTAACCTTTTGCCGGGCAACAAGCGCGAGGACAACGTGGTTCGAAATCCTCATGCCTTAAGATCTGTCAATATTTGCGCCATACCCGAAATAGGCAAAAGATTTAATTTTCGCTTGAAAAGGATACAAAAATGAAAACAACGGAATCTCATTTTTTATCAATGGCTTGATAATGGTAAACGCATCTAAAAGCAGTTTTACTGCCTTAGGTATATTCGAAATATTGTGACGGATTAAATTGCCGGCACCGAATACCGCCAAAAAACAGAATTGTTTGATCAATGAAAAATGTTTTCTGTTCAGACCGGCTAAAACAGCGATCGATTCCTGTGCGTTGGGACCTCCGCACTGTAGAAATTTGAACGCCGCCATTTTAAGCAAATCATTCGACATGACGGCATACAGCGCGTTGGCAAGAATATTAAGATTGGCATTGGCTATTTTTCGGTCTTGATAATAGGCTTCGATTTTTTCGTGAAGCAAATCGTTATTACTAAAATCAGGCATGGCCAGTAAATGCGCACTCAATATTTCAATATCGGAAAACACCGCGGTCAATCCGCCTCCGGTTAAGGGATGGCGCATATTCAAGGCGTCTCCCAGCATCACAGCACCCTTTCTTATTTTGGGTTTTGCCGCCATGTAATGATTTGGCATGACCTTAAACCCTCCTTCCTGTAAAGCTTGTGCGTAACTTTTAGCCATACAGTCGGGAATATAAGGCGTTACATTGGTCTCTAAATGCTCTTTCAGCAAAAAGTTTCTAGGTAACTGATCACCGGGAAAATCGATTAAAAGCCTGACTTCATTATTGGAAATCGGATAACAGATAAAGGGCGTCGGACCCGATAAAAACACATGGCCATGTTGCGGAAAAGGCATGTCACAGTCTTTTAAAATCAAGCCTATGAAATAAGACGTTACAGTTTTTTCGTTATTACTGAGATGCGCTCTGAAATTTGAAAAGAATCCGTCGCTGGTAATGGTTAAAGGGGCATAAACAGACTTTATCTGAGACGTATGCGATTCCCGGTAACTCACGCCGATAATTTCATTCTTTTCATTTTCGAGAAGTTGCAACGCCTTTCCATGGATTTGTGTGACTGATTCGTTTTGCAGCGCAGAGGCTCTTATTTGCTGCAAAAACCGGCCATTATGCAAACCGACTCCCTCAAGCTGTTGAGGATATGGAATAGTCGTTTCTTCGTTACCTTGCAGCAGGGCATAACCATTGACCCGCTGAGCTTCAAAACCATCCAGACAATGCTTAAGACCCATTTTCTCAAGCGACAACACGGCGCCTGGTTGCAGCAACTCACCGACGATACGCTTTTTCTCTTTATAGCAATGATCGATTAAAGCGATCCTAATGCCTTTTGGAGCGAGATAAGCACTGATGGTGGCGCCCGCCATGCCTGCACCGATAATGCAAATATCAAACTCTGATTTCATATTGAGCTACTTGATCCACATACTTTTAACTGCGTTGATTTATTTATCATCCCTAAACATAACGGCTAGAGTATCGATTTAATGCCCAGATAGGGAATATATTCCTATAGTTTGCGTAGGTAATCATACAGTTATAATTGAAAACACCGGAAATATTTTCTTGGGGCCAATCACCGATATCAGTCTGTCTGCTCAACAACACATTAATACCTGATTCGATAATACTTTTATCGCCAAAATCAGCCGCCATGAGGGTCAATAATGCCCAGGCGGTATTAACGGATTGAGAAGTCTCTGCCTCGGTATAGACCAGCTTCGAACACGATTCGAAAGTTTCTCCCCAACCGCCATCCGTTTTTTGCTTATTTACTAAAAAGGTACAGGCTTTGTTGATACTGGCTGACAAAACATCATCGTCATAAAAGCTTTTGCCTTTGGCCTTACTGATAGCCTCGACACCAAACCAGGTGGCGTAAGTAAAACAGACCGCCCAGCCACCATACCAGGATCCATCCGGTTTTTGTTGTTTAATAATAAAATGGATGCCGGAACTGATGGCATTACGTATTTCGCTGTTTTTATACTCAGGATAAGCTTCATGAAATTCCACTAATGAAATTACGCAAGCTGCCGTGCATTCTGTCCATGAATAATCAATCATAATGTCGGCAAATACTTCGGAAGGATTGAGCTTTTCCAGCCATTTAGGCGCTCGCGTCAACTCATAGGTTGCCCATCCACCATCGGCATTTTGATACGAAAGAATGACATCGACGGCCTTTTTAATGCGTATATCATCAATCGCTGGATGAACCAAACCTGAATAATGAATGGCCAGCGTCGCGCTTAAACCTTCCGCTGTGCAATCGGCAACCGGCCAACCATTTTCTGCCGTTGAAAAAGGCCAGCTGCCTATCATGGGATGACGAAAAAATTCTGCATGCGTCGAGTGTTCGGATTTGATTTGCGAAAACTCGATAAACTCATAACTTTTTGCAATTGTCTTAGGAAAAAGTTTCCCACATTCGCTTTCAAGCATCGCGCGAGTTGCAAAAGCGGTATCCCAAAGCTGAGAGCCGTTGTAGCCGTTCATTTTCATACCATCTTCGGCAACCCACAAATAATCATACCAACGTGCCGTGTGTTTTTTAAATTGTTCCGAATCCTTACCGAAGGCGTGCCAGATACAAATGGAATTAATGGCCTTATTAACCGGGCCTATGTTGATGTAGTGGGTCTGCTCATCTTCCGCATTGAGATATTTTAAAATAAAGGCAATGGCCCTTTTTCTTAACCAGCCGCAGGGGATTTTTTCATAAGCATTGGTAAAAAAGTTCATCCACTTCAATACCGGTGAGGGCGTGGTATAGCAATCTTTTTCACAAACGGCATTACGTTGTTTCGGCCAGTCAATCGTGGCGAAATCTTCGTTATAAATTTCCTGTCTCAATGACAGAATCAGGTCATTTTCCGGCGCTTTGATGCGCTGCGCATAGCAATAAGCCATGGGCAGATAAACCATGCGGCTATGGCACCAATAGCGCCAAGGGTGAACCGGCAGCCACTTGGGAAATAGCCACATTTCCGGGAACAGGCTATTAAATCCCTGCCAGTCATAAAGATTCATTATGGATAGATAAAACTTTCCCCAAGAGGGTATGCCGGTTGCACCGCCATTAGTTTTTATCCACGTTCTGGCTTTGACCAATTGCTCATGATTGTTATCGACGCCCAGAATACGCAATGAAACATATTGCATGACCGTGCCGAACATCGTCGATTCACCTTCAATGTGCATACCCCAGCCGGCATCTTGATTTTGATGATTCAATAAGTAAATCTTCATCATTTCCTGATGGGCTCTGGGGAACGGTGTCTCCGAGATATAGGCCGCAATCAGCAAGCCGGGCAAAAGAAATAGAGGGCCGCCATAATCCCCCGGCCAATTGCCATCTTCAGTTTGCAAATAGGCGTAATAGTTAATCCCCTTGATGAGCGCGTCTATAACTTTTTGCGCTTCAGGATTTTCTGACTGGGGTATTTTTCCGTCAAATTCGCGAAAATTCGAGTTTATGACCGTATTTCTAAAAACCTTATCGCCCGAATTGGGATTGCCGGATTTATCAAACTGAAAATCTTCAGCAAACCGGGCTATTTCCTCATCGGTAATCTTATCGGCATTTTGCAAATGGTCATTGATATCGCTTGAGTCCGGCTTGAAGGCCCAAATTTGCCTCCCTTTTTCAGTGAGCAGATGCCAGTTCTTCCAACCCGGTTTTACATTCAGCATAGATTCGTGTGATATGACTTTTTATCTTAACGTGTGCAACATGCCAGACTTCGAAAGGATGGCAACTATTTTTGATGATTTATTGATTAAATAGCGCGATTCGGACCATTGCTATAAAACCTTTCAGTTTTTTCCATAAACCGGGTTGTTCACGCAAACGCTCATGGCCGGGCAGTAATTGCCCCTTGGCCAATTTGCCTATTTTTCTCTTCACGGCAGGGTCCAGTTTACCGTCTGCAGCTAATTCAAAAAACAAGGCTTTCACGTTACCTAAATCAAAAAAATCACGTTGCCATTCCCATTTATAATTGCCCCCATAACGAAACCAGGAGCCGCCTATTCCAGCGACTTCATAATGCGAACCGTCTTCGCGAAGGGCTGGCGATACCTGGCGCCATAAACCGATGACTTCGCCCTGTTTTTCGTCGATTAAAATGCGGTGGTACGGATAACGCCATTCTTCAAAGCCTTCCATTTGCACGCCTAAAGCCCATTCTTCTATCTCTTTACGGCTACGCGCGACAAACTCTTCATTAGGTCCGATATTCCAGCGGTATTCTGCATCATCGGTATACATAGCCCCCAAGTACTTGGGCCAGTTACCTTCCTTTTCAGCGTTACGATTTGCCTGTAACCAGCGCTCAACCATTTCTTCAAGTTCTGCTCGGGGATATGCGGTCATTCTTTATCTTTTAAGTGGTTGGGTTCAGTAGAATTCACACTAATTGCCTTGGTTGGGCAATACTTTTCGGCTTGCCGGGCTTTTGTCAGCAAATCCAGCGAAGGGTTTTCTTGCAGCACCGTGACATTACCTGCATCGTCAACATGAAAAAGCTCCGGCGCCTCAGTCATACAGGTTGCATGTCCCTGGCAAAGCTCCCTATCTAATTTGATTTGAAAGCTCGGACTTGGCGGCTTACGATCCTGGACGATAGTATTAGTTGATTTATCAGCAGCCGCTTTAAGGTCTGTACGTTTTATATAACGAACACGGCAGGGCGAGATTGGCTGCACGACCATTTGGGTAAAATCATCCTGATAAGTATCCTTGTCGTCAATCAATTCAAAGGAGTAACGCCTCAAAAGTATGCTAAAAATGGCTTTCAGTTGCAACATGGCAAATGCGTTACCGGAACATTTGTGTTTGCCGCCGCCAAAGGCAATCCAGCTGAAGGGCTTTGCGTCCTCCTGGCGTGTTTCTGAATAACGATCAGGATCAAACTTTTCCGGATCAGGAAAAACCTCCGGGATACGATGCGATACTCGCGGCGAAGCGCAGACGTATTTTCCTGCCTTGACGGTATAATCTTTAAAGTGAAAATCCTGCATCACTTTTCGGATTAAAAAAATCAAGGGTGGATGCAAGCGCAGCACCTCTTTAATGACATTTTCCAGTATAGGAATTTCGCGTAAAGATTGAAACGTAACTTCGCCATCTACGCCAAAATGCGCATCCAGCTCATTTAACACTTCAACCATATAGGCCGGTCGGCGCGCCAATTCCAGCAGGGTCCAGGCTGCCGTCCCTGCTGTGGTGTGATGACCGGCAAATATGGTGCCGATCAACATACCGGTTATTTCATGAGCCGATAAGCCGCTGCCATCATCATATTTTGCATCGATGAGTAATTGAAATGCATCTTCACTTTTTTCAGTTTTTTGCGCTCTTTTGGCAATAATGCCGGTGACTAATTCCTGCAGTCTGGCACGTGCTTTATCGCGGCGGCGAAACACGGGTAAAGGCAAATAGGGAAAAACAAAAGCCAGTGGGTTAACGCCTTTTTCAAGATCGTGATAAATTTTTGCAAATTCTTCATTCAGCTCATAGCGGAATTCATCCCCCAGCAGACAGTGGCTGGAGGTGTAAATGGTGAGTTCTTTCATGAACTCAAGCAAGTCAATTTCGCCGGTGTCGCCCCAGCCGGCAATCATTTGCTCGACTTCCTGAACAATCACTTGAGCATAACCGCGCATCGGTTTGTCACGCAATACCGGCATAAGCATTTTAAGCTGTTGATCTTTTTTATGCGGAGGCGCGTCAAAAACCACGCCCTTACCAAAAATAGGCGTCATGATTTTATAGGCTTGGCTTTGATCGAGCTGAGCATCTGGCGCTCGAAAAAACGCCTCATTCGCTTCAGGCCCGGTCATCAGCACCATTTTTTGATGAAACATACGAAATTCACCGATTTCCCCGAGTGTTTTTCTGAGCTCCATCATATAGCTGAAAGGATTTTTGCCGAATTCGAGCATATTGCCTAACAAAGGCAAAGCGCGAGGCATTTTAGGCGGCACTTTGCCTGGCGAATCTGGTTTTTCGGTATTCGTCGTAGTCATAACTCGATCTTGATGTGTTTATCCATTTAGGAACGCTGATGTTACTGGTTCCTTCAAGAGCATTAGCCTTTGAATACTGCCAAAGACAAAAGCCAATTAAACGCTGATTTTACGCGGTGCATTCCTAATGTACAAAACTTTCTCGAAACGACTTACTCATCAGCCCCTGCGATAACGATGTAACTGATTGCCTGACAGGCTGTTCGCTGAAATACAGGGACAGAGTCAAACTATGGAATTGAGAAATAATGTCTTTGGAGCGCGTTTTACATTTTAATGCGCCCTCTACCGCAAAATAGGCAACGAGCCTTATGGTTTAAAGTTAACGGCCAGCTATTTTCTAGAAAATCGGTCATACACTTGGCTACCAAGCCATTTCACAATAAGCTCTTGCAGCTCAGGTTTGCCCATATAGTCTGTAAACAAATCCTCGTTCAACTCCATGCGTTCGATAAACAAAGATTCAAGCACCTGACTAAAAACCAATTGAAACTTATCCTGAGAATTCACCTTAGCAGCTTTTCGCAACAATTCATTTTGCAGTGCAGCTTCAGCGATTTGATCGAAAAACAACTGATCCGCTTCATTCAATTCACCACCAAAACGCTCATTGATAATATCGATTAAGCGTGAAAGCGTGACTTGTTCTTCCCTGACCATACCTGAGCCGACTTCCGTTGGGCCATCCAATGGTTTGGCGTAGCCTTCGTTAAGGCTGATCGAACCCTCGCTGATCTTTTGCAGCCGGTAATATTCCAAATCAACTTCTTCGTCAAACTGATAGCCGGCACCGGTTTTTCGCTTGGGCAGTTTCAACGCCAAATGCCGCAGATAGGTAAATAGCTTTTCCAGATCGCTGTCCTGATAAGGAATTACCTGACTCAAAAAACTGTAAAGGTTTCGAAATGCCTGAATCTTACCACGCCATTGTTCAGCGACTTCCTCTTCCGACTGCTGTAACAAGGCAAACCGAGCAACTGCCTGATCCAGAATGGCATTCATGGCCTTATGATCAGAGGGACTTTGCCGGCGTTTGGGTGCAAAAAAAACCTTGGCAAAGGCATCCACCTCTTCATCAAGATAAATCGCAGACGCATCCAGTTCGGTTTTGATTTCGTAAAGATGGTCAGGATCGACTTCCTCGCCCATCACAGAGCCATCGTAATATTGCCGAAAAGCCTCCTGGATTTCACTGGGATCGTTAACAAAATCCAGCACAAAAGTATCGTTTTTCAAAGGGTGCGTTCGATTTAGCCGGTTAAGCGTCTGCACCGCCTGAATACCCGCCAGTCGCTTGTCGACATACATCGTGTGCAGTAAGGGCTGATCGAAGCCTGTTTGATATTTTTCCGCCACCAATAACACGCGAAAATCCGACTTGGAAAAAGTCTCCGGCAATTCCTTTTCCTTTAACCCATCGTTCATCGCCACTTCGGTATAGGTTTTTTCCGGTATTTTGTCATCTTCGACCTTACCGGAGAATGCCACCAGGCTTTTGATGGCATAACCTTTTTCTTTGATATATCGATCGAACTCCTGTTTATAACGCACCGCTTCCAATCGAGAGCCGGTGACCACCATGGCCTTGGCATGACCGCCAATCTTGTGCCGAGTGAAGTGCTGAAAGTGTTCGATGATAACTTCAGTTTTTTGACCAATGTTATGCGGATGCATACGCATGAAGCGCGCCAAGGCTTTTGCTGCCTTTTTGCGCTCAACGTTGGGATCGTCTTCCGCTTTTTTGATCAGTTTGTAATAGGTTTTATAGGTAACGTAATTACGCAAAACGTCTTTAATAAAACCTTCCTCAATCGCCTGCCGCATCGTATAGCGATGAAACGGCTCTCCGTTGCGACCAAAGATTTTTAAGGTTTTGTGCTTGGGCGTTGCGGTAAAGGCGAAAAAACTCATGTTGGCTTGTCGGCCACGCTTCAGCATGGACCGATACAGCCGTTCAAAATGAACTTCGCCTTCTTCCTTAGCCATCTCCATGGCCTTTTGTCGCAGGTCCGCGCCGCCCAGAACACCCTTCAATTCGGTCGCCGTTTCGCCGGATTGAGAACTGTGCGCCTCGTCGATAATGACTGCGTAATGGCGTGTCGGTAAATGACTCAAACCCGTTTCGCCGCGTTCCTCATTCAATTTGGCCAATTGGCCGGCAACGAAGGGAAATTTCTGCAAGGTGGTAATGATGATCGGCACTATTGATTCCAAAGCCTCGGCCAGTTGCCGGGAGTCTTCATCGATTTTTTGCACCACACCTTGGCGGTGGTCAAATTGGTAAATCGTGTCTTGCAATTGCCTATCCAACACCACCCGGTCGGTAATCACGATCACACTGTCGAAAATCCGTTGATCGGTAGCGTTATGCAAACTCGATAAGCGGTGAGCCAGCCAGGCCAGAGTATTACTCTTACCGCTACCCGCTGAATGCTCAATCAAGTAGTTATGGCCAACGCCCTCAGTTGCCGCCGCATCGACCATTTGCCGAACCGCTTGCAATTGATGGTAACGCGGAAAAATCATGGTTTCCTTGCGAAATTTTTTGCCTTCGTCGGTTACCTTTTCTTCAATATTCAAGTGTAAAAAACGTGCCAGTAAATCCAGCAAACTGTCACGCGTTAACACTTCTTCCCACAAATACGCCGTTTTGTAATTGCGTCCAAACTTATCCGGCGAATTGCCGGCACCGCCGGTGTTACCCCGGTTAAACGGCAGAAAATGGGTATTTGAGCCGACCAGCCGGGTGGTCATGTGGGCTTCTTCGGTATCGACGGCAAAATGCACTAAAGTTCGCTTGGTGAATTGAAAGAATAATTCGCGCGGATCGCGGTCGTGACGGTATTGATGGATAGCATTTGCAGCTGTTTGGCCGGATAACGGGTTTTTTAATTCCAAGGTCACCAATGGAATGCCGTTGACCGACAACACCACATCCAGCGAATTTTGATTGTTGGGACTGAAATGCAATTGCCGGGTCAACCCCAAGCGATTCGCCCGGTAACGTGCGTCTAACTCGGCATTGAGACCATGAGCTGGCCGGAAATAAGCAATCCGCAAGGTTTTGCCGAAGCATTTGAAACCGTGGCGTAAGGTAGCCAATGCGCCATGCGTATCCAGCCATTTGCACAAGGCTTGTAAAACCCGTTCGCCGGTTTCATCGCCATGCAAAGATTCCAACTTGTCCCAGGTTTTGGCTTGGGTGCTGCGGATGAAGGTTAAGGCAATTTCTGGAAATATCGCTCGTTCGCGGTCGAAGTGGCTGGACGATAAATTTTCGTAACCATCGGCCAGCAGCACGGCTTCGATTGCGGTTTCGAAGGCGGCTTCCGAAGTGGGTCTCATGCTCTATTCCTTGCAATTTTTTTCTCCAACCAAAACACCATCACCTGCGCATATTCTGGTAATTCGCCGGGTTGAGAGCCATTCCATTTTTCCAATTCGCGTGCAGCGTTGAGTGGACCTTTTCCCAACCGCTGTTTAAATGCATCAAGAACAGCTCTTCTGTTGGTAACGAGTTGGTCACGGTTGAGATTCAAAATATCATTTATCGCGTTTTTTATATTCACATTATCAGAGGTAATCTCGCCGTTACCAAGAAATCTGATTTGGCGTTCGATGGGATGAGCCGGGTCGGTGAGGCAAAAACAAAGATCATCATTGTCCTTACGGGTATCACAATACTGCTCACGTTTAGTTCGACCTTTTCCTCCTAAACAGGCTCCTAAAAGGTTTTGGTAATCCAATTGTCGGCCTGGATAGTTATCCTGACACTCCCAATGTTCGATTTTCATGCTCGAAATATTCGGGTGTATCCGCGATTGACAGTAGCAGCAAAGTCCGCGCTGCTCCTCTACCAGTGATTGCCGTAATACATCTTTATCTCGGTAATTGTCGTAATCGGAATACGGACTCTGGCGGTGGACAGTTAATGAAGTTGGTTCAGTATTTTTGCGGATCGTGCGCATTATTCCGCGCCCTCAAGAAAGGTGATCAGCGAATGCGCGCGTGTCAGCTCTGGCTCACTCTCGCCAAGCTGTTGTTCAAGTGCAATAATTTTCTCACGCGCTTGATCAAAATTTTCTTCGTCTATCAGTTCAAAAAGATTTCGTAACTCGACTTCTATTTTCTTATTGCGTACTGGTGTATCCATCAGCTCTAGTAAAATGCGGTTGGCATCCATACCGTAGGCATCAGTGGGAGTAATGGTAACCACTTTGCCATCTTGATATTCCAAGAAACGAACGCAATGAGCTTCAACCTCTCCAAGCACTAAAGGCGAATGGGTAGTTACAACAAACTGGCAACTCTTAAAAGTTTCCCTCAGTCTTAGAAGCACTTCTCTTTGCCATTTGGGGTGTAAGTGCAATTCAACCTCATCAATTAACACCAACGCTTCACCTTCAGCGATGGGGTTTTCACTATTCGGATTGGCGATGGCAAGGCGGCGGGTGAGGTCAAATATCAGAGCAATCAGGCCACGCTCGCCGTCTGATAACTGCTCCAAAAACAGCTGCTTTCCTGTGTTTACACCGTTCACCTGCTCATCTATCGTCGAAACTTTCATGACGGAGTAGCGAGGTGGATTTTCCTCATGGAACCAAAATTCTTTGATCTGAGGCATGAGGCCTGTAATCGCCTCTTGAAGAAGTTTCAGGATTATTGGACCCTGTTGACCGTCTCGTCCAATTGCACGAGACGAGTTCATCGCTCGGTGCCACTTGGCGAAGTCTTTGAGCGATATTTCCAGCTGCGTCAGAGATTTTGCGAAAGCAGCCGATTGCTTAAAGGGTGATTCTACTAAATGTTTTTGGAGCGACATCGAAAGCAAGCGGTATGTCGAGTAGTAAATAACCAGTGGCTGCGTAGGGCTGCTCTTCAAGTGCCGCTTCGTCCACGCCTCTGACTCATACGTATCGGTAAACAGCCAGTTTAAACGTCTCTCGAAATTTCCCCCCAATCGTTTGTCTATCCAGGTAATTTCATTTTTCAGGTTTTTGTAATCGGGCGACCCTTTTTCAAGAAGACGTAGCTTCTTCTTCATTAGCGATTGTTTGTTCTCAAGAGACAGTTTTTGATCGAAATCAAGGCTTTCCTTGGAAAGAAAAGTGATCAACGTGGCTGCCGACAAGTTGGCGGTTTCCATCTCGATGATGCAGGAGGATTTGCCTTGCTGAATATCTGTATTAAGGATTGGCAACGGTTTCTCCCGCGAAACAGTAAACTCCCGCAATGTGTGGGAATAAGCTACTGCGATGGCCTGCAGGATTGTTGATTTACCAACCCCATTGACGCCTGCAATCACGGTCATCCGGTCGTCAAAATCTATATCCAGGCGATCAAAGCCTCGAAAATTGGTCAGACCTAAACTTTTCAGTTTCATTCAGTCATCTCCTCCAGCGGGATCTGCCCACTAACGGCAGCGGTGATCAGAGCTGCGCGGCGTTCTAAAAGTCGAGAGATGGAGTTTCGGATTTCAGTCAATAACACAGCGCTCTTCTGACCTATTGTTTCAAGATGTTCGATGATTGCACGTTGCTCACTTACTGGCGGTATTACTACACTGAAATTTCCGAGAGACTCAAAATTTAAGCCTTCCCGACCACTTCCTGATTGAGAAAGATCAATTTGATGTTGGCCGAGGTCAGAGCGAAGTGTGAAATAGAGAAACTTGGTTTCAATTTGACTTGAAGGTCTTACGATGCAGACATGTTGGTTAACATTAGCCTCACCTTGCATCTCTTCAATGTAAAAACAGCGACCTATTGAAGCACCTGTGATATTGATCAAAACATCACCTGCGAGTACCTTGCTATTGCTCATGGAGTCATGTGTATCGGAATCAATAAATACAATGTCATCCATTCGCAAGCCATCAAAATGGATGTTTTGGCTCCTGAAAAGTGGAACACCTTCTGACTGATATGATTCGGCTCCACCTCTTGGAGTTACACCGCTGCCGATTTTGGAAACAACATACTTTAATTTCCAAACATCCCAATGCGTAGGAATATCGCCCAACCAATCGAGGCCGGAGGGTTTTAGCGGCGCATCGGGATTCAAGCCGCGAGTGACGGCGCGGCTAATCAGCGCGGCGCGCTTTTCTTCCAGCAAGGCCAGCATTTTTTCCTTTTCCGTGACCAGCGCGTCGATACGCGCGGTTTCGCGGTCGAGGTAATCGGCGATTAGGCGTTGGGTTTTTGGAGGGGGGATATGTATCCGTAGCTCTCGGAATTTCTCTACCGTGAAATGGGCAATCGTTGCTCTATTACATAAAACATCGAACCAACCTGATTCAGAGGCTTGTTTTAGGCAATATTTCAAATACCGAACATCATTTGTTTCAGAACGAACTCTGTGGAGAGCGTTTTGATAAATGCAATTATCAGGAGTTGTATTGCTCAAAATTGAAGCGCGACCCACTTCACCACCCTCGCAAACCAACAAATCATCAATTTTTAGATTTAGTGCTTTTATTTCAGATGAGCTTGCCCACATGGTTGGTAAATCTTCGGTGTTAATACCGCTCCATTGAACATTGATAGCCTTAATATATGGTGTTTCAACATCATCAGGATTATTTGGACTTGGCTGAAGCATTTTTCCAAGCGAAATATCAAAAACATGCTTTGCCTGAGTCGCTGGCCATTCCGGTAATAAGCAAGGCTGCCACAGAACTGAAGTTATTCCGCCAGCCTCTTGTCGGGTTACGCTATCGTTAACCCGACCTACAATATTATTCATCCCGTTCATCCTCTATATTTTCTCCCCACTCCGTCAATTTCCGTCGCAGCAATTCCTTGTCCGGCAAATAAAGCGAATATTCCCGCGCATGGATGTTGGCGTCTTTGGGCAAGGTGATTTCCACCAAGGCATCGTGTTTCTTTTTACACAACACAATGCCGATGGTCGGCTGTTCATCCGCAAGCTTGACGTAATGGTCGAAATAGTTGACGTACATTTGCATTTGCCCCAAATTGCCGTGGCTCAGTTTGCCGATTTTCAGGTCAATCAGCCGCGTAGGTCGGGTTAGCGCAGCGTAACCCGACATTTCACCCGACACCACCGAATCGGCCTCTTGTCGGGTTACGCTATCGCTAACCCGACCTACGTAATTGTTTTGATTGTTGGGTTTATTCATGACCTATGCCTTCGAATTCAATAACATTCTCGCCCCAATTCAACGGGTACATGCCGGCTTCGACATAACGGTGGAAACTGCTGTGTGGCCAATCTTTCGGCGCGGCTACATAACCGTGTTTAACCGGGTTGTAATGAATGTATTCGATGTGTCTCATGAAATCGGCTTCATCACGCAAGGTATGCTCCCAATATCGATGCTGCCAAATGGCCTGCTCGTGTTTATTTTTTCTTGCCCGGTTCGGCGTCGATTTAAAATCGGCGTTGCAATGTTTGGTAAACCAAGTTTTGATCAATCGCCAACGCGTAGGGTAATCCAAGTCGGCGGTCGGCAAGGTCCAAATGCAATGAATATGGTCGGGCATGACGACGATGCCGTCGATGTCGAAAGGCCTGCTCTGTTTAACTTGGCGAAAGGCGTGACGCAAGGTAGCGATATTTTCCGCCTCATCGAAAATGGGGCTTCGCCGTTCAGTCACCAGCGTGAAAAAGAACGAGCCGCCGGGAATAAATGCGCGTCGATATTGCATGTTGATTACCTATGTCGGGTTATACCCTTAGGGCACAAGCGACTATCGCTAACCCGACCTACATTGTTATTCATCCTCAATATTTTCTCCCCACTCCGTCAATTTCCGTCGCAGCAATTCCTTGTCCGGCAAATAAAGCGAATATTTCCGCGCATGGATATTGGCGTCTTTGGGCAAGGTGATTTCCACCAAGGCTATAGGGTTCTTTTAGCAAGTCTTCGGGGCGGGCAATGCCCTGTTGGTCGCGGCTGAGTGCGAGACGTTCATAAAGACTGGCATTAAATTGGCGTTTGAGTTCGGGCAGCGTCCAGCCGTTGTTGGCAGACTCGATTTCGTAAAAGCTGCGCTCGTCGGGGTTGTCGATGGCAATCAGAAAGACGTATTGCGACCAACCCAGCTTGAAGGGTGAAACCAATTTGCCCAATGCGATTTGGGAATCCTGCGGATTCGTTGCGTTTACGGGCAAGGTTTTAGGCTCTTTAAGTGGCAGCCCGGATTTCCCAGATGCCATCTGGGAAATCCGGGCTGCCCGTTCTTGATAGGTCAGAAAGAATTTTCGCATGTATTCCAAGTTGGAACGCGAAAATCCTCGACCAAATTCGGCGGTCAATTCGACGGAGAGCGCCTTGAGCAATGCTGATCCATACTCGGCCCGTTCTTTGCCCTGTTGTTCGTGCTCTACAAGGCGGCGGCCGATTTCAAAGTTGGTTAATACCTGAATTAAATCAACAGAGCGGACTATCGTCTTGCGCGCGGCGAGTATAAGGTCGCGGATGTCAATTAATAGGTCGTTCACTCCGTGACCTCGCGCAACAGACCCATAATCCGTTTCTCCACCGACTCCAATTCCGCATCAATTTCATGCAATGGTCTTGGCGGTTGATATTGGAAAAATTCGCGGTTGAAGTTGATTTCGTAACCGATTTTACCAATTCCGCCGTCTTGTTCGTCCAGGGCTTCGCGATCGATCCAGGCGTCGCCGACATAGGGCAAGACTTCGCGTTTGACGTAGCTGAGAACGTCTTCTTTCAACGGGATGTTTTCAAAATCTTTCAGGGCTGAATCAGCTTCGTATTCGTAAAATTTGCCTTTGCCGGCTTCATACTGGCCCAGTAAGGCATGCAATTCGTTGGGTTGTAGTTCCGGCAAACGCTGGCCCGGAAACAAAGCCGCCGTATCGGGCGCATCGGCTTTATGCAGTTTGGCAATCACCGGTTTGGCGTCGGGGTCAACAGTGGTAAAGGCATCGCGGAACAGTTTTTTCTGCGCCGTGCCTTTGGCGCCTTTGGCCCAGCCTTCCCTATCGCTCGTCAACGCTTTGACGATGTCCTGAACCTGTTCCCAAATGTTATTCCAGTTGTCGTAAGCGTCTTGGCCGAGTTTATCTTCCACGGCGACCAGCGCATCGTAGAGTTCCGGGCAGGCATTGAGATAGCGTTCCTTGGCGTCCTGGCTGATTTGAAAACGCAAACGCAACGGGCGCTGGATGGTGACACGGCGGTAGCCAAAATCGGTGTTGTCGAATTGCTTGCTAGTGGCGCGCTCGATCCATTTTTGACCTTCCGGTGCCTCGGTATCGGTCGGAGTAGTGCGCCACTCGACTGGTTTACCGTCTTTATCCAGTCTTAACCAGGCTTTGCTGCTTAACGCCGATGAGCCGTGTTCTCTGGTGATTTCGTCAATCGCATTTTGGTCCAGATAACGGCGTTTATCGCCCAGGCTGCGCTTCATCGGCAGCCAGCGTTCGCGAGCGTCGATCAGTTGAATCTTACCTTGGCGGTGTTCAGCTTTCCTGTTGCTGACTACCCAAATAAAGGTGCCGATGCCGGTGTTGTAAAACATTTGCTCGGGCAAGGCGACGATGGCTTCCAGCCAGTCGTTTTCGATAATCCAGCGGCGAATCTCACTTTCGCCGCTACCTGCGCCGCCAGTAAATAATGGCGAGCCATTGAATACGATGGCGGTACGCGAGCCGGGCTTGTCGCGATTGCCTGCTTGATAGGGCTGGAACTTGCTGATCATGTAGAGCAAAAACAGTAATGCGCCGTCGTTAATGCGCGGCAGTTTACCGCTATAACCGCGAAAATTCGGCCAGCGGTCGATCAGCTTTTTTTCGGCCTTCCAATCCACGCCAAAGGGTGGATTCGCCAACAAATAATCGAAGCGCTGGCTTGGAAACGGGTCTTCGGTTAGGGTATTTCCGAGAGCTACCCAGCTATCCTTATGGCCTTTGATCAGCAAGTCGGAGGCGGCTACCGCATAAGAACGCGGGTTGTAATCTTGGCCGTAAACTTTGACAGTGGCTTGGTCGTTATGAGCGCGTATCCAATTCTGCGCCTCGGCCAACATACCACCAGTGCCGCAAGCCGGATCGCAGATCGTGGCGATAATACCTTGCTGGGTTAAGACATGGGTATCGGGTTCCAGCAACAGATTGACCATTAAGCGGATCACTTCACGCGGGGTAAAGTGATCCCCGGCGGTTTCATTGGCGGATTCGTTGAAACGGCGGATCAAGTCTTCAAACACCAAACCCATGGTGATGTTATCGACCCGGTTGGGGTGTAAATCGATCTCGGCGAATTGGGCGACCACTTGATAGAGTCGGTTGGCTTCTTCCAGTTTTTCGATTTCTTGGTCAAAATTAAATCGTTCAAAGATTCTTTGAATATTTTCAGAAAAACCTTTGATATAGGTGATCAGATGTTGACCTATGTTATCCGGGTCGGCTTTGAGTTTATAAAAATCCAGTTTGCTGTGATTGTGAAAGCCTAATGGAGTGCCGTTTTCGTCCTTGGCTACCTCGTTAAGCAGCCGGTCGATCAATTGCGGTTCTTTGCCTTGCAGGGTTTCAAAGCGCGCCAGGACTTGATCTTTGGTTGGTGCAAGCACGGCATCGAAGCGGCGCAAAACGGTCAATGGCAACATGACGCGCTCGTATTGCGGCGGTCGATATGGGCCGCGCAGCAGGTCGGCTACCGACCAGATGAAATTGGCCAGTTGTTGGAAATTAGTTGAACTCATTATTTATTCCAGAAGGCATATTGTTTTACCTGAACTATCCATGTCTAAAAAGAATACTAGGGCGTAAACCCAAAAGTACCTGCCGCATGTCGGCTGAGCAGGTCATAAATCATTGTGCAGTTCACACCAAAAACATAAGCAGCATCAGGAATCAGAACGCGTCGTTTAGTTTCAGGCTTACTAAGTTCGTGGGTGGCTAATTTGAAGCCGTGAGCCTTTGCGGTAGCAATTAGAAACACATCAGCTCTATCTGAGCGGGCAAATTCATTTTTTGCTTGCTGTGTGTAATGGTTGTTGGAAAAATTCCAGGCCATTATCTGGCCATAAGCTTGTATGACCGAAGCATCATGTGTATCTGGGATGAAAAAGCTATCAGGCAATTGATTGGCCCATAACTTGACTTGATCATCGTCATTGCCGTCGTTGAGTTCTTGAAACACTTTAGCGGTACTAAAAAGCAAACCCGCATCATGGCCGTCAGCTAACCATTGCCAAAATCCTTGGCAAAATTCAAAACGGTAATGAAAATTTTTAGCCTGGATAAAAACGTTGGCGTCGATCAAGTAACGGGTGTCGGGTATCATTTAATCCCCAATCTCTTACCTAGCTCAAGCACCGTTTCTGGGCGAATGTTTAACAAGCTCGCGGCTTCACGTAGCATTGTTTGACCGTTAACGGCATTTGCCACAATAGCATTGGTTAACCGTTTGCTGTTCCTGATCGGATAACTACGGAATGGACTACCACCATCGGATTTACTGGCGCTTTTACTCGCAGTGGCAATCGTTTGATAACCAATCCAATCGATTTTTCCTAAATCCAAAGCTCTTCTGGCAATAACCAGTTGGCTTACTTTGAATTTTTTGCTGAGCAGATCGTATTGATTGGGCGTTTGCTCCCATGCAGGCATAAACTCGCGCTCAGGTGTTAATAATTCTGCGGCTATTCGATTGCAGTATGTCTCTAAGTTAACCTGGCTGGGCTGAATGGGTGCTACGTCGGAAACGCCACTTTCTCCCAGCCATATATGCGCCAGTTCGTGGGCCAGGGTAAATATCCAGGCAGCTTCGCTATCTTTACCGTTGATAAAGATGACAGGTACGAGAGGGTCATAAATGGCAAAACCTCTGAATTCATCTACAGATAAACCTCGTTTCGTATTGCTTTTGACTATGCCGCTTCTAAATACTAACACACCGATGCTCTCAATTTTTTCGCTAAGCAGATTGTAAAAGGCTTTGTAATCTTTGGATGTTTGGCGATCCTGCTCGTTAATATTCAACGCTTTACGAATATCGTTGGCAATTTCGACAGGAGCATGTTGATCATGGAAAGCGAATTTTCCAATAAAAGATAGTGGATGCGCGCCTTGGTCACGCAAGTAATCCTGATACCACTGTTGTTTACGCAACACGTCATCTAAGGTATCGAAAAAATCAATGCTAAGTGGTGCGTGATCGGGTAGCTGTCTTAAATCTGGCAGACTACGCTCGATCTTAGCCGGTGGTGTCTCCAGAAAGAAATAGCCGAAGGGTATATGAGTTTTTTGTGCAAGCGTTTCCGTTTGAGCGACAGATAATTTTCCCGCTTTGTAATCATCCATCTTACTTGGTGTACCCAGCAAACCAACCAGCACATCAAGGCTAATGCCACATTGATCGGCGGCCCAGCGTAAGATGTTTGGAGAGATTTGTAGGGTTTGCATTACATTTATCTTAAATTGTTAATTAAGTGAATGATGTCTATTATAGGAGCCTTCTGGTGCCAAGCCCATACAACAAGCTATTTTTGTTTGTATATCAAACTTCACACCCTTTTTGTAGTCAGCAATTCAAAAATGTTGCTGTATTTGTCGCGCTGCCATGGCCTTAACAATAGCTATCCAGTCCGCCACAATTTGCTGAATGTCATCCCCGACGGGAATGAAGTATGTGGTGAAACTTTTACAGAACTTGGTTTTAACTTCACGGGCATCCTGGAAGATGCAATTTGCAGCCAGATCGACATGCTTTAGCTTCATTGAGGCATTCTTGCTGTCTCTGGCGCTGGTAACCGGAGTCCACTTTAGGCTTTAATTGAGAAATAATGTCTTTGGATCGCGTTTTATTAACGCGCATAAAAAAACCGCTTAAAAAGCGGTTTTTTTATATCAATAAGTGGAGGCTGCGGCCGGAATCGAACCGGCGTAGATGGCTTTGCAGGCCACTGCATAACCATTTTGCTACGCAGCCATACTAAAAACAAAAAAGCCGCGATTACGCGGCTTTTTGAAAACTTTATTGGAGCGGGAAACGGGACTTGAACCCGCGACCCCAACCTTGGCAAGGTTGTGCTCTACCACTGAGCTATTCCCGCAACACCTTCAATGACGAGCATTATATAGAAAATATCACAGTAGTCAAGCATTATTTTCTAATTACTGAACATTAATCGCTAGCGTCCATGCAGTCTGTCCACTGCACTCACCTTCTGAAAGAATTTTGACATTAACGAATGCATTTTTCTTTCCATAAGCGTCCTGAAATCCTTCGACTGAAACAGGTGTTCCTTGTGGCATATGTTTACAGCCACCACTACGGTCATCTTCTTCGGTATCATCATAAGCAGCAATGGTACCTGGCACGGCCACAAGCCTGATTGAGGCATTAGGATCGGTTGCATTAGGGCCTTTCAATACATATTTTTGACCCATTTGAAGATCCTTGATTACCGGACCGCTTACTGTGGAATCTGAACCCCCACTAAATAAAGAAATTACAATTAATAAACCAACAGCGCCTAAACCGCCATAAAATATTTTGGGCTGGTCTTCTTTTAGTTTAAGCAAAGTATCCGTTAATTTGCCGATAGCAGCTTGGGACTTTTCTACTGCTTCAGTAGCTTTTTCTTGAGTTGTATTTTCTTCATTACTCATTGTTTCTCTCACTCTAAAATTATTATCGTAGTGGTTAAGGCCTGAAATTTTTTGGGTTATCAAGGTTATGACTCAGGTTTGATAACTAATTCAGCCCCCTTTATTTATTATTATAAGGGTCTTAATAATTTAAAATTTTACGTATTCGATGTTAAGCAAGTAACAAATTACCATGTTAATAAAACTTTTCAAGTATTAAGTGATCGGGCTATTTTCGTTGATTGCGAATAAAAAATAAAAACGTGAGGAAAAAAACGATTTGATATTCATTTATTTTGTGGTCTGGAGCCCTCTTCCAAGCGTCTGCATTCAAACTGCCAGTATCCTAAACCTATATTTTTACGGCCTCTCAAAATAATTGGAAAAGTATTTTTATTCATGAACATTCTTACTATATCGCCATCTTTTAAATTATAAGATTCAATAATAATGTAACTTTTGTCAGGCCCATTATCTTTTACCCCATAAATCAAGGCTCTAACAGGGGGCGTCAGATGATCAAGCGGCTGGTAAAATACGGCGTACACTTGAATTGCCAACAATTCAATTTCGAAACTTACTTTTGACGTTGACTTTGTAATTGTGATTTTATTTACAATCCCTAATGAACGCTTATTCACCGGAGCATCAGGCTTCCTGATACTCACCAGACTACCAATAGAAATAAGCTCTGTATTTTCAAAATCACAGGCTAATGATCTTTCTGATGCTGACTGTACACGATACTCCAAGCTTTGAATGTTCGCATCACTCGGTTCTGATAGTAAATCATGTGTATTATCGAGGCCAATGCAAATACAACGATCCAGACGATCCGAAAACAGGGCATAACCTTTTAACTCGATACCCTGCCATCTCAGACTGAGATAATCCAGCAACTCGATTGGCAGTTTGTTTTTTGGTACTTTTTCCGCCGTAATAGCGCTAAATCGAGCGTGATCTTTATTGACAAATTTGTCTTTTTGAAAAAGGATCTTATTTACTTTTTCAAAGCCCAGGTACAGACAAGAAGAATCAGTCCGATATTTAGACTCTGAGCTAAATTGAGGTCCTAGATCTTCATCAGTTAGCACAATACATTGGTTTTTTGCTTGATCACCTGCAAGTTTGGTATCAACAATCAAATACGGCGTCAATTGTTCTATAAAATCGAAAACCGGCAGGACTTCTTTTTGCGTCAAGCCCGCCGGCTGAGCCAGACTCATCATTAATATTTGCCGGTAGCAGTCATCCACAGAAACGGTTTTACCCAAATCACGCTGAAGCCTCGGAACTTTACTGGTCTCTTTTTTTATTTTTACGCTTAATCTGTAAATTGAGTGGATATCTATCCACACCCAATCAGGAACAGGCATGACCATTAAAAAATGACTTAGAACTATCTGACAAAGACCGCTGATTGTTCTCTGCAAAGATAAAACGACATGTTTGCCCTGAAACCAGCTGACATCTCTTTTGGTTTGCTCTTTTAAAGTAATCCAATACCCAATCGTGAACTCTTTCTGGAGAGTTATCAGAAGATTAAAAACTTTTAATGCTTCTTCATTTTGAGGAAAGCCTTGTGTTATTAGCTTGGACCTCAAAAATTCTTCTATACCTAAATAACTCAGCCTCAATATTTCAAGGGCATCCAGGCGAAACTGGGTGGCCATTGTGAGACCATTCAATTCTTTTAATAAATCAAAAAAAAGGCGCGTCGATAAACCAGGGTTAGTAACGGGGAGTTCACTTAACCAATGCTGTAGGGATTTTGGCTCAAATAATCTAAGCCGCTCCGGCAGGTCCCTTTGGACTGGGATTACCAGATAAAAAGAATTCTTCACTCAGCCCTCAGGTATATGAACATGATTGGCAATCTATAGAAATGCCCATTTTAGGGCTAAACAGTGTTTATCGGGCTAAAGGTCAGCAATTCCCAGTTTGAACTTAAAATATGGCTTTAAGGAGTGGCGTAAGCCTTACAAGGGACGCCGTAGACCCATTCATGGGGGCTTGACGGGCAGCATCCCTGCTGCAGACATCCTCGCAAAGCTTAAGCCACCCCTTTTTTTCGTCAAACTGGGAATTGCCGGCTCAAGGTAATAAAACTTGAGAGGTTTGGATCAACAGAAATAATATTCAGATGTTTCGATTAAAATTTTGTGACTATTCAGCGGAGCAACAAAACAAAGGTGCTGCACGGTGTAGGTTGCGGTTAGCGATAGCCAACCCAACATTTCAAGGACATGGCCTTAATTGTTGGGTTACGAAAAACATGCCGCCCAACCTACGCTGGATAAATACCCTTCGTCTGTCCTGATGACCAAAACAGCGAAGTGCTAAATCCAATCAGCCTGCTGACCACTATACGCTTACACCGTATCAGTTCTGTTTACCTTGCAAACCTAATCGCTCTCCACGATAGCTGCCATCTAAAATATTTGTCCACCAATTCGGGTGATCAATATACCATTGGACGGTTTTTCTTAATCCGGTTTCAAAAGTCTCTTCAGGCTCCCATCCCAACTCATTTTTTATTTTCCCTGCATCTATTGCATAGCGCAGATCATGCCCCGGCCGATCGACGACAAACTTGACCAATTGTTTATGAGGGCGAAATGATGAATGAGGCAAAAGTTCGTCCAAAAGCGAACACAGCGTGTCGACCACTTCTACATTGGTTTTTTCATTATTACCGCCAATATTGTAGACCTGCCCGACCCGGCCTTTGCACAACACTGCCTCTATTGCCTTGCAATGGTCCTCAACATACAGCCAGTCCCTAATGTTGAGCCCCTGACCATAAATGGGCAGGGTTTTTCCCGACATAGCATTCAAAATCATCAAAGGAATGAGCTTTTCAGGAAATTGATAAGGTCCGTAATTGTTTGAGCAGTTTGTTGTCAGTACCGGCAAGCCATAGGTATGATAATAAGCTCTAACCAGATGATCAGAAGCGGCTTTGGATGCAGAATAAGGAGAATTGGGTTGATAGGGCGTATCTTCGGTAAACTTACCCTCATCGCCCAGTGAACCATAAACTTCATCGGTTGAAACATGCAAAAAGCGAAAATTATCACGTGCGCTTCCATCCAACTGTTGCCAGTAGTTTTTCGCCGATTCGAGAAGACCGTAAGTACCCACAACATTTGTTTGTATGAATGATCCCGGATCATCTATGGAGCGATCGACATGACTCTCAGCTGCAAAATTGATGATTGCCTCCGGCTGGTACCTGGACAGTAAATAATCGACCAGACTTTTGTCGCCAATGGACCCCAGCACAAAACGATGGTTAATATCATCATCGACATCGGCAAGTGTTTCCAGATTACCTGCATAAGTCAGCGCATCCAGAGTAATGACTTTTGTGTCACCTTTCTTCAGCATCTGATGGACGAAATTACTTCCTATAAATCCTGCACCACCGGTAACGATGATAGTTTTGTACTGTTGCATTAAGCTCCCCCTTTTCTGGTCATCATGCCTTTTGATGGATTATAGCCAAAAATTGCCGCAATCATAAAAATGACGAAAGCAACCGATACGTAAATAAAAGCTTCAAGATTGAATTGACCGTAGAGTGCAAAACGAATCAGTTCAACTGCTTGGGAAAAAGGATTGTAGTATGCCAAGGTATACAGTAATTCGCTAGATTCCTTGAGTTTCCAGAGGGGATAAAGCGCTGTAGATAGAAAAAACAGGGGGAAAATGACAAAATTCATCACCCCGGCAAAGTTTTCCAATTGCCTGATAAAGGAAGAAAGCAATAATCCCAAAGCTCCCAGCATCATTCCCGCCATTAATAAAGCCGGCAACACCCAAAGATAACCCTCCAATGGCGCTTCAATTTCATAAAACCAGGCTATCAGAAGAAAAACATAGGCTTGCAAGACCGAAACAGCCGTTCCCGCGATCAATTTGCTGGTTAACAAGAACCATCGCGGCAAGGGCGAGACCATAAGTATACGCATGCTGCCCATTTCCCGATCATACACCATGGATAACGAACTCTGCATGCCGTTAAATAGTTGAATCATGCCGATTAAACCCGGCGTGATATAAACTTCATACAAAATATAGGTTTCGTAAGGCGGTGATATGGCGAGTCCCAAAGCTGAACGAAAACCTGCTGCAAACACAAAAAGCCAAATCAACGGCCGCACAAGAGCGGAAATAAATCGTTCTTTCTGCTTAAGGAAACGCCATAACTCCCGCCAGATAATCCCCCACATGGCTCTCCAGAAATGGAGTAATTTCATGATGCTTCTCCTTGAGTCAGCGCATAAAAAGCCTTGTTAACGGTATCAGCCGATGTTGTTTTAAGTACCTCTTCAACGCTACCTTGAGCCCGAATAATGCCTTTATGCAAGATCACCAAACGATCTTGAGGATAAATTTCGTCCGTCAGATGGCTCGCCCATAAAACGGCGATATTGCCATCAACCGCTAACTGATGCACGTAATCGACAATAGCCTGACGACTGGGTATGTCCAGGCCTACTGTAGGTTCATCCAGCAGCAGCACAGAAGGCTTATGCAGTAAAGCTCTGGCAATTTCAACCCGGCGCCTGTGACCACCATTCAATTGCCGAACTGATTCAAAACGGCGCTCAAACATGTTTAAGCGTTCCAGTTCCTCTTGAATCCGCGATGCCGCTGCTTTTCGGCTTAAACCGTGTAAAGCGCAGTGGTAGCGCAGATTCTGGATAACCGACAAATCCATATCCAGCGTCGTCTGCTGAAAAACGACCCCTAACCGGGCTAAAGCCTGGGTACTCTGTTTTTTGATGTCAAAACCGGCAAGCGAAATACGTCCGTGATGACTGTCATAGAGGCGGGTAATCAAGGAAAAAAGCGTGCTCTTCCCTGCTCCATTAGGACCCAGCAGCAAGGTGCATTCGCCTGAATTAACCGTGAAGCTGACTTGATCCAACGCGGGCTTATTTCCGTAAGCAAAACTTAAATTCTGAATTGTCAAGGCGGGTGAATTCATGGTTTTGATACCACTCCCCAGGGATAGCGCCCTACACCGATAGATTTAGTCACTTTGTGATTATCCAGATCAATAATGGAGACATCATTGCTGAGGCCATTCGTTGTATAAAGTCTTTTTTGATCCGGTGAAAACGCCAGATTCCATACTCGTTGTCCCACCAACAAGTATTTTTCAACTTCAAAGGTTTTTGCATTGATCACGGCAACCCGGTTGGCCGGTCCCATGGCAACATAAGCCCAACGCTGATCTTTATCTATAGCAACACCTACGGGCTGAATAGTGTCATCGGTAACCCCTTGAACGGATAGTTTAATTTTTTTTATGATTTGCCGGGTTTTGGCATCAAGAACAGTGACTGTTCCCGCCATTTCGGATGTCACCCATAAAAACTGACTGTCTGAGGTAAAACTCAGCGCCCTGGGTCTTGGATCCACCAACGTGTTATCACTGATTGTCAGTGTTTTAGCATCTATCCAATGCAGCATATTGGTTGCCTCAGTCGCACTGACAACCCACTGGCCATCAGGGCTTGCAGCAATTCCTTCAGGTTCCACGCCAACCGGTATTTGTTGAAGCGCTTGTTTTGTCGCGATGTCGATCACAGTGACGGTATTGTCGTCTTCATTTGAAGCGAAAAGCCGTTTACCATCGGGCGTGAGTGCAAAAGTTTCCGGGTCTTCACCGGAAGGAAGCCTGCCAATCTCAAGCAGCGTTTCTGAGTCAATTACTTTGATGGTATTGTCGTCACTGGTTGCTACAAACAGATATTTATAATCATGGCTGATTGCAATACCCCTTGGCCGCTGACCTACAGGAGCGGTTTTAAGCAGAGTACCTGCGATGGGGTCGACAACAGCAATTGCATTATCTTTTTCCAAAGTCACATATACCGTCTCGGCATGGGCGGCCCAACTCAACGCGGCAAGTAGACCCGCGCTTATCATCCAAACATTCATTAATGTAGCCTCATTTACAAAGTGATTCAGGTTGATCGAAACCCAAGGTATCCAATTCTGTTTTAGGGTGTAAAAAGCCCTCTATCGGAGCAACAGCGACCAGTGAGCGTGGTGCAGCCAGTAAAACAGGCTGCCGCATCTGGCCATCCCAAACCCGAAAGGATAGCGGTTTGCCTTTATAGCCCTGCAGAGCAAAGTCTTTACTCAGCATATAGGCTTTGATATCAGCCAAATTGACGGAACCGGTCCGCGTTGCCGCTTCACCTATGGCTCTTACGGCAATGTAAGCGCCATAATCGGCTTCTTCCATCCAGCGGCCTATTTTATCTTTGAAGCGGTTTTGCATTTGTATCGCGCCCCATTGCTCATGCGTTTTGTGCCATGCAGTTGCAATAAGACCCTGTGTTCCGATTACCGGCCTGGGAATCCAGGTGCGATAATCCAAATACTCGCCGAATGCACCTTGTTCATCGGCAACAATCAAAACATCATAATCCCCGGCTTGCGTAAATGTTGGAATATCAGACTGTTCAGTTTTACGGGCATCGAAGGTATGTTCCCATTTTTTTTCAGCTGTTATCTTGATCCCAAAACGTTTTGCCGAACGTTTAATTGCTGCCGCATAAAGTTCGTCTTCTTTTGCAGGTCCGACGACCAGGAACCACTTTGACCAACGCTTTTTCATCATGTATTGCGCAAGAGCATCTGCTCGCATTGCGCGACTGGGGAGAATAAACAAAACTTGCGGCAAGCATTTTGCTCTTAAAGCGTCGTCCGAAGTATTTGCATCAAAAATGAGCATCTGATCCGGCTTAGCCAGTTCACTGATTTTTTCTAATTCAGCAGCAGGTAAATTAGAAATGACAAATGCGTATTTATTGAGAACTTTATCTTTAAATAGCTGATAAGTGTCGCCCTGAACAGGAACGGCTATCTCATCTATTGCATAGACTTGTCCTGTGAATCGGCCGGTTGTATTGTTATCGGCCACACCGAGTTGCGCACCTGGAAAGCCTTTATCTTTAATAAAGGGATCAAGATTGGACAGTGACTGCGGAGGGGCAAGATCTTGACTGAAATAGGCAATTTTGATCTCTTTTTCATTTGCCGCACCGGCTAAACCAACCCAACATAAATAAAGAAAAAGTACTCTCAAAATAAAAGAATAAGCCATGATTTATTCCTGGAATTCTGTCAAAAATAAGGGGTGGTTAAGGCGAATTTTTGTAAGCTTACCCAACAACCTGGGCGTGTAAAAACTTAACTCAGACTCGTTTCAGTATGCTTGAAAAAATCGGAGGATAATAATACTTTGCTTAAGCATTGTAACGTAATCGACTAAAAACAAGTTTATTTCCCGAAAAGCAGTTAACCAGATTAAAGCAAGATAACAGGCAATTGGGCAGCAATTCCCAGTTTGATATTTTCAGCGTCACTTTGAACAGGGAAAAGCCTTTCGGGGAACGCCGTAAACCCCTCTTTGGGGGCTTGACGACAGCATCCCTGTTGCCGACATCATCGAAAAGCTTCTCCCAACCCTTTTTTCTTCAAATTGAGAATTGCTGGGCAATCGGATGTCTTGACTTTTCTGCTACCAAAACATAAAGCCTGCTTTCGTGAGTTTATTTAAAACCAATATTTCAATGCAATAACCAACAAAAGCCAATTATATTACGCTACGGCTGTTAAATCAGCCCTTATCCATAAAGCTTTGTGATTGAAAAGAAATAATTTTATTTTGACCGTTTCACTATTTCTTTGATTCTACGATAATTAACAATAAAGAAAATTTAAGGAATACCCTAATGCCGTCAACCCCGAGTAAAGATGTTGATGACCCAATACCCTATGCCGACGATCTGGTTCATTCCAATAGAAGAAAATCAGTGCGTTATGTCCGCAATGACGTTCAAACCACACTCTTGATCCGAAATTTTATGGGCTTAAAAAGCTCAATGGACGTCAAGCTTTTCGATATAAGTAGCCGAGGTGTAAACATTGCATCGGCAAAAAGGCTAAAAATCGGAAAACCCGTCTGCCTGATTTTTAGATTCGAGGACGGTATGGAATTTAAAATTAATGCATTTATTAGAAATTGCTGCATCAAATCAGAATACCAATACGGAATCCAGTTCGAAAAACAAGAAAATAATTTGGCTGATCATTTACTTAAGACTCAAGTAGATCTAGTATTCAAATAGATAAAATTAATTTCATCATCTTTTACGATCCAACCAGGAAAAAGTCATGGAAACCTCCGCTATTAACTCATCCCAATCAGCCCCCCCATTGACAGCCTCCAAAGCAAACTTTCAGACAACACCGACGGCAATGGAAAAAGAGGACAGGCCAATCCGGACTGAATCTGAAAATAAAGTCAAACTGTCTGATGATGCGGTCAAATTATCCAGGCAGTTTCAAAAAAACGAAACCGAACAGACAAAAACTCAAATTTCTAACAACGAGGAAGCCCAGGCTACAATCAATGACATTAAAATTGCCATGCAGAATGATCCGGGCCGCTCTTTTTCAGCTCAAAGCAACTTTACCTCAAATATGGTAAAAAGCCTGACCGGTTAATCAGTCAACTGCTATGCATCTCAAGTCAATTTATGTCTATCCGGTTAAATCACTAAGCGGTTTTAGCGTCAAATCCTGGCCGGTTAACGAAAAAGGATTGTTGCACGACAGAAGATGGATGATAGTTGATACGGAAAACCGTTTTATTACGCAACGGCAATTTCCAAAAATGTCATTAATCAGTACGTCATTATCCAAAGAAGGGTTGCATCTTTCGGCGGCCTCCATGCCACCCATCACCGTCCCTTTTGAATCCGATCCTACGGCTACTTTCAATGTTGAAATCTGGAATGACAGTTGCTCAGCCAAGCCCGCATCTGAAACAGCCAACAACTGGCTAAGCACGTTTTTAGAAACTGATTGCCGTTTAGTCTATCAACCCGAGGATGCAGTTCGTGTTGTTGATCCAGACTACGGAAAACCAAAAGACAAAATATACTTTTCAGACGGATTTCCTTTTTTAATCATTTCAGAAGCTTCACTTGCAGCCTTAAATCAGGAAATGAACGAAACCTTTTCAATGACTCGCTTTAGGCCGAATCTTGTAGTAACTGATTGCGAGCCTTATGCAGAAGACACTTGGCGAACCATTCGAATTGGTGCAATTGACTTTCGGCTACCTAAACCCTGTTCTCGCTGTTCCATCACTACGATTGATCCATCAACCGGACAACAAGGTAAAGAACCGCTAGCCACACTAAATCGAACCAGAAAATGGAATAAACAAGTCTTTTTTGGTCAAAATGCACTTCATGATAAGACCGGCGAATTGCACATTGATGACGCGTTAATTGTCCTGACTCAAGGACCAAAACAACCCCCGCTCATATAAATCAGCTCGCTAGTCAAGGCTTACAAACCTTCTTAATACGGGCTTCAAGCTATTCCGTTGCGCCAATCCTGCAAATCCTTTTATCAAGCCATCTCACCCTCCTAATGCAAAACATTCTGCTCATCCTCGGCGTCCCCTTACTAATTTATGGCTTTTGGCTCAGTAAAGACTTTACAGGTATTGCCGCAGGTATTTCGATTTTTTTATTTGGCATGCTGGCCCTGGAACAAGGGTTTAACGCATTTACCGGCGGCACACTGGAACGCATTCTAAGAAAAACCACCCGGACAAATTGGCGGAGCCTATGGTTCGGGATTCTTGCAACGTCGTTAATGCAATCCAGTTCGTTGGTCTCTATCATCACCATTTCATTTATCAGTGCCGGACTGCTTGAACTCGCTGCGGGTATAGGCGTTATCTTTGGTGCAAATCTGGGCACGTCTACAGGAGCCTGGCTGATTGCAGGCTTTGGACTTAAAGTAAATCTATCTGAATACGCCCTGCCGCTGTTAGTCTTCGGCATTCTGTTTATTTTTCAAGGCCATAAAAAAATAAAAGGTCTGGGTTATATTCTGGCAGGCCTGGGCTTTTTATTCCTTGGCATTCACTATATGAAAGAAAGTTTTGAAGCCATCAAGGAGACCCTTGATCTGGTTGAATACGCCATACCTGGAATTCGTGGCTTACTGATTTATACCCTGATGGGCTTTGCAGCGACCATCATCATGCAGTCCAGTCACGCGACGATGGTTTTGATTATCACCGCACTAGCCGCTCACCAAATAACGTATGAAAATGCCTTGGCCTTGGCGATAGGATCCAATGTTGGAACAACGGTAACCGCAATATTGGGATCGCTGGGCGCCAATGTGGAAGGAAAACGGCTTGCGGCGGCCCATTTTTTATTTAATATGGTTACCGGTTTACTTGCGCTTGCTCTGATCAAGTACTTTGAGGTCTGCGTTGATTGGGTTGCACAGATTTTAACCATTGCAGATGATAACTACACGCTTAAGCTGGCTATTTTTCATAGTTTATTTAATCTGCTTGGCATCATGGTGTTGTTTCCGTTTATCGACAAATTGGTTAAAGTGCTGGAGAAAACCATTAAACCGGCCAAATCCAATATTTTTAAGCCCAAATATTTAAACAACTCCGCCGCTGGATTTCCCGAAACTTTTGTCGAATCGGTCAGACTGGAAACCATCCATCTTTATGAAAACGCCATCCACATTGTGCTCAAAACGTTTGGCTTACACCGGCGGGACATACTCGACAATGACTTGCTTTGGGCTGCATTGCAAAAAGAAAGCACCCGCTCTTATTACGATATCGATGGGGGCTATGAAAAACGTATCAAAGGTATCTTCAGCGCAATTATTGAATTTATAAGTCAAGCCACGTTCAGCCGTGAACTGGAACAATCATCCAAACTCTATTGGCTCAGGAATTCGGGCCGTCATATTGTCGAAGCGATCAAAGATACCAAACACCTACAAAAAAACTGGATTCGTTACGGTCGCTCACCATCAACAGAAGCTCGGCATGAATATCAAAAAATAGCGTTTCAGATTGCGTTAATGATCAGGGAAATCGAACAATTCAGGCAGAAAATAGATCAAAATGAACTGCCTCTGCTGTCGCTGGATTCATTAAAATCAAAAATAGAAGACGATGACCTGCAAGTGACCCGCCAAATAGAAAAGCTTATCAGAGAGAAAAAAATCACCTCTCAGACCGGCTCCTCTCTGATCAATGATAGCGCTTACATGTACAGCATTAAGTCAAATCTTGTAAAAGCTGCGGAGACTTTATTTCTGCATAAAAGCCCACAAATGTTCCGCCCCGAACTCAAATTGACTTTGGATGACTCGGAAATAAAACAGGTAATAGAAAAAATCAACCCCGCTTACGGACAAAATTCCGATATCAACTGATCCAATAGCCTTTCTTGCCCCGACTAAGATAGAGTCTTTAAAGATGAACATAATCAAATTAGTAAGCAAGTTACAGCGTTTTTTCCGGCCCGAGCTAAAAAAAAATAAAGCTCACGCCAAAGAGTTGCAAAACATATTGGATAAACTAAAAAAGAAACAACAGGCACTTGAAAATGAGATCCTGCTGAACCAGGATCCTGAACTGATAAAGCTTTTTCAGACAGAACTTGAAATCATCCGAATGCAACACCAAAAAGGAATCGCCGCATTGCATGAAATTTATCAAAACATTAAAAGCCTGAGCTGATAATCTGCATAAAATAGCAATATTTTAGGAGCGAGCATGAAACAACTGCTTCAAAAACTGGAAGGGGTTCGGTGGCTCGATTGACAGGTGTCGGCGTCAGGGATTGACGCAGTCAAGCCTACACGGACGTATTCACGGCGTCCTGTCAGGCGAGTGACCGAACCTCACAAACAGTCCTGCTTGTAGAGGTTATTTTGTGTTTAGTTCTTAGAATCAGAATGATCAATTAAGATATGGCAAGCATCTTGATTGACTTTTAACTCAGGCTCTTCAAAATGCAAGTTCTGTCGGCCTTTAGCAAATTCACGGCCTTTAACGCTTGTCTTTACGCAGTAGGCTTATTACAGTAGTATTTTGCCAACCTTAAGAATGTTGCTACGTTCTAAAAACCGGACCTGTGCGGCTTTAAGCTGACTCATTTCACAACTCAACCGCGTTAAAATTTAACGCATTCAATGTAATAAACCCCATGTCAACAAACGAAATTCAAACGGCTTCAAATTTTATCCGTCACATCATCAACAATGATCTGAAACAAAACAAGAACAATGGCCGGGTAGCCACCCGGTTTCCTCCCGAACCCAACGGTTATCTGCATATTGGTCATGCCAAATCGATTTGCCTGAATTTCGGGACAGCGGCTGAGTATCAGGGTACCTGCAACCTGCGTTTTGATGACACGAACCCTGAAAAAGAAAGCATCGAGTATATGGAATCCATAGAAAGAGATGTCAAATGGCTGGGTTTTGAATGGCGCGAATTAAGACACGCTTCGGATTATTTCGAACAACTTTACCAGTTTGCAGTCGATCTGATTAAACAGGGTAAAGCCTACGTTGACAGCTTGTCGCCCGAAGAAATAAGACAATATCGGGGTACGCTTACTGAACCCGGCAAAGAGAGCCCGGATAGAAGCCGCAGCATCGAAGAAAACTTACGACTGTTCGAAGGGATGCGAAATGGCGATTTTGCTGATGGTCAGTATGTGCTGCGGGCAAAAATCGACATGGCTTCACCGAACATCAACATGCGCGATCCTGCCATTTACCGGATCCGCCGCGCACACCACCATCGAACCGGCGATCAGTGGTGTATTTATCCGATGTATGATTACACCCACTGTATTTCCGATGCACTGGAGAACATCACTCATTCATTGTGTACACTGGAATTTGAAGACCATCGCCCTCTGTATGACTGGGTCCTGGACCAACTCGATGTGCCCTGCCATCCACAACAAATTGAATTTGCGCGCCTGCAACTGGAATACAGTATTGTCAGCAAACGCAAACTCAATCAACTGGTTATGGAAAAACATGTCGATGGTTGGGATGATCCACGCATGCCC
The DNA here is from genome assembly GCF_030651835.1 of Methylicorpusculum sp. Lineage (GTDB taxonomy): Bacteria > Pseudomonadota > Gammaproteobacteria > Methylococcales > Methylomonadaceae > Methylicorpusculum. Next base: position 45,145 of record NZ_JAUSBX010000107.1, read on the forward strand.
ACCCTTGCGGGCCTGAGACGAGCCGGTGTTACCCCCAATGCCATTCGCGATTTTTGCGAACGTATCGGTATCACCAAAAAAGACTCCTGGATTGAAATGGCTGTACTTGAAAACAGCATTCGTGAAGATCTGAACGAAAACTCACCCAGAGCCATGGCGGTCTTGAAACCACTTAGAATCGTTATCGAGAATTATCCTGACGATCAGGTCGAGTCGCTTGAGATCAGCAACCATCCGCAACACCCGGAAATGGGCTCACGCAATATTCAGTTTTCAAAAACCGTACTGATTGAACAAGATGATTTTGCCGAAGTGCCGCCATCAGGATTCAAGCGTTTGATCAAGGGTGGCGAAGTGCGTTTACGCGGGGCTTATGTCATTAAATGCAATGAAATCATCAAAAATGAACACGGTAACATCGTTGAACTCCGTTGCACCTACGATCCTGATACGCTTGGCAAAAATCCTGAAGGCCGAAAGGTAAAAGGCGTTATTCATTGGGTATCCGAACAGCACTCGGTACCGGCTGAATTACGTTTGTACGATAGGCTGTTCAATCATCCCAACCCGGATACATTAAGCAACTTCCTGGATGCGCTGAATCCACATTCACTTGAAGTACTAAACGATTGTCGCGTGGAATACAGCCTGGCATCATCGGGACCCGGCAGCCGTTTTCAGTTTGAACGCATGGGTTATTTTTGCCGCGACCTTCATGATACCGACAAAGGCGTCATGGTGTTTAACCGGACGGTGACTCTCAGAGATACCTGGGGAAAATAGCTTCTGACGGGGTTACGGCTATGTCTTATCAACCAGCCGGGTTGATGTCTGTAGCCCTAACCCTGACTAAGGAACGGGCATGAAACAACTTATTCAAAGACTGTAAGGGGTTCGGAGGCTCGATTGACAGGTGTCGGCGTCAGGGATTGCCGCCGTCAAGTCTACACGGACGCATTCACGGCGTCCCGTCAGGCGAGTCACCGAACCCCACAAACAGTTCTGCTTGTGGAAGTTATTTCATGCTTATTCCTAAGCCAATCTGATCAAAAACATCCAGTTTCCTGAGTATCTGTTCACCCCTTCCGATTTAATGGGGTGTAGGTAATTGATTGAAAAGGCTTCTGCAACAGGGATGTTGCAGAGAGCTTCATGGACGAATTCACGCGTCCTTTGAAATCAATCACCTACATCCAAAATTCAACGCGGGTGAGTAGTTACAAATCTGTGTCTGAAACCGTTGCCGCAGGCAACAACGGTCAACCCGTTCATTCACAAATGAATGTCGCCAAATTGTAAAGCCGCCAGCCGCGCATAAAGTCCGCCTTGCGCTAACAGTGCCTGATGCGTTCCATTCGCTACAATTCTGCCTTTATCCATCACCACAATGCGATCGGCGTTTAATACAGTAGCCAAGCGATGCGCAATAACCAGCGTGGTGCGATTTTTCATGACTTGCTCCATCGCTGCCTGTACCCATTTTTCACTCTCCGCATCCAATGCGCTGGTCGCTTCATCCAGTAGCAGGATAGGTGGATTTTTTAAAATGGCTCTGGCAATGGCGATACGCTGGCGCTGGCCTCCGGAAAGTCGGATGCCTCGCTCGCCTAAAAAGGTGTTGTAACCCTCAGGAAGATGGCTGATAAATTCATCCGCCGCAGCCGCTTTTGCCGCCGCTTTAATCTCATCATCGCTAGCATCCAGTTTACCCATCCGAATGTTTTCCATGACATCTGCAGCAAAAATAACCGTATCCTGAGGAACAATACCGATACTGCGACGCAACTGATCAATATCAGCCTCGGTTATATTTGTTCCTCCCAAACGAATACTACCGTGCTGCGGGTCGTAAAAGCGCAGCAATAATTGAAAAACGGTACTTTTCCCTGCTCCGGACGGCCCCACCAAAGCCACAGTCTCACCCGGTTCAATCGTTAATGAAAAAACGTCCAATGCGTATTGTTCGGATCTTGACGGATAACTGAAGTACACCTGATCGAATTGAATCCGGTCAATAGTCCGCGGATTAATGACTATCGGATGCTCAACCCGGCTCAGTGTCGGCAACTGATTCAACAGCTGTAAAATACGCTCCATGGCACCAGCCGCTCTTTGAACATCACCCCAAACTTCAGTTAATGACGCAGTATTGGAAGCCACAATGATCGCATACATCAAAAACTGGCTTAACTCTCCAACAGTCAACTGACCCGCCATCACGAAACGGGCGCCGATCCAGATAACCGCCATGATCGCGCTGAACACAATAAAGAGTGCAAATGCGGATAATAAAGCGCGGGCTTTTAAACGGCGCCTAGCCGTGGAAAAAGCAGTTGCCACCGAATCATTAAAACGACCGGAGTGATAAGTCTCCAATACATAGGCTTGAACAAGATGAATCGCATTCAGCGTTTCACCGGCTATCGCACTGGATTGTGCAATAGAATCCTGATTGATTTTGGACAAATACCGGACCTTTCGGCCAAAGAAAATGATCGGAAATATCACCAAAGGCACAATCACAACAATCAGTCCGGTCAACTCGGGACTGGTTAGTGTCAACATAAAAAGACTGCCCATCAGTAAAAACAGGCTGCGCAACGTGACCGAAAGACCGGCGCCGACCACCGACTGCACCAATGTGGTATCGGTGGTCAATCGGGACAAAACTTCACCGGAGGGCGTCTCTTCATAAAAGACCGGATCCATCGCCAAAACATGTTGATACAAAGTTGAGCGAATGTCGGCAACTATACGCTCACCCAGCCACATGACCAGGTAATATCTCAGTGCTGAAAACAAGGACATCACGACAACAATTGCCAGCAGAATCAAAAAATACCGGTCGATAACCGCTTGCTGATTAACAAAAAATCCCTGATCGACAATATTCCTGATAACTAAGGGGAGAGAAAGCGATGAAGCTGCAGCTATCACCAGTGCAACAAACGCCATCAGCATTCTGAGTTTATAGGGCTTGAAAAAAACGGACAGCCGGCTGAATATTTTGATTTTTGCCGAGGCTACACGGGCAATAGATTCATTCAATGAAGTGAGTTCTCTTGTCGTAGTTAAGATAATAAAAAAGCCGATCACGGTTAGACAAACTAACCCTGACCGGCTTTACTCTGTAGCTTTAGACGAACTAAAGTTCAAACGGGGTTTATTACATTTTATGATTTTTCATCATTTGCATCATATGCATATGATGCGATTTCATGAGTTCAATTTGTTGATCTTTTAGTGCCTGTTTTTTAGCAGGGTCGGTTTCTGCGAGAATTTTATTGGAAAGATCATGCATTTTAAGGTCATGTTCTTGCCTCATCTTCATATGCTCCATCATTTTGGATTCATCCATGTTCCCCATGCCGCCTTCTTTACCGCCTCCCATACCGGCCATACCTTCTTCTTTACCAGCACCCATGCCAGCCTTATGTTTCATGGGTTTATCCATTTTCATATCGGACTTTTGGGGCATATTATCTTCCATCGCCACAGCCAGCGGTCCAAACTGGGTCAGCACTAAAAATAAACAGGTTTTCATTATTATATTCATGGTGTCTCTCCTCGTTAAATTGCATACCGAACATAACACGTTAATCAGCATCAGTCATCTGTTGACAAGGTTGAATTCATAAAAATCAGGCACTCATTTAGTGCTAAAAGTATTTTACGCACCACTATGAAACAAAATAACTCCTTTACTTTCTCCTTAGCGCCTTTAAATCCCAATTAATTCAAGTAATTGCCAAACAAGATGAGTAAGGAACATTTATTGCTATATAGTGAGCTAACGCGCCCCATTATGAATCGTTCCTATACTTTGCAAGCCTGTTTCTGTCGCAAACAATTAACCGTCCGTTGCCTTTTTGTTCAGCTAATGCCCAATATAACCGTCTTGAGTTCATCGCAGCCGGGCATCCCGACACCTGATATCATGCCAACAAAATGAGCCGTCCTATTCATCAAACCATTTCAAAAATTCGCCGGGATTATAATTCCTGGGTTGCCGATGAAACGATGGAAGATTACGCGCTCAGATTTGCACCGCGCAGTTTTCGTAAATGGTCTGAATTTCAGGTAGCCAACACCGCATTCGGATCGACATCATTTTTAGTGCTTGAGGCTATTGGCGGATTTTTGTCCATCAATTACGGATTCACCAATGCTTTCTGGGCCATTTTAGTGGTGGGTTTGGTCATTTTTATTACCAGCTTTCCGATCAGCTATTATGCGGCCCGCTATAACATCGACATTGATCTGCTAACGCGCAGCGCGGGTTTTGGCTACATTGGCTCAACCATAACCTCGCTGATTTACGCGTCGTTTACGTTTACCTTATTCGCACTGGAAGCGTCCATCATGTCGCTGGCGCTGGAATTATATTTTCATATGCCGCTGGCTCTCGCTCATGTGGTCAGCGCTGTCCTGGTGATACCACTGGTGACCTTCGGCGTCACCACGATCAGTAAATTACAATTATGGACGCAACCCGTCTGGCTCATCATGTTGATTGCCCCTTATGTCGCGGTTTTTGTACATGAACCGGAAGCGCAGTTAACCCTCTCCACTTATTTCTGGATCGCCGGAAGCGGCAAGGGATTCGATGCATTGCTGTTTGGCAGCGCGGCAACGGTGGCTTTTTCGATGATGGCTCAGATCGGCGAACAGGTGGACTTTTTAAGGTTTATGCCTGAAAAAAAACATGAGAATAGATTTCGCTGGTGGGCCGGAGTTTTTGCAGCCGGCCCCGGCTGGATTTTATTCGGCATGCTCAGACAATTAGGCGGTGCCTTGCTGGCTCATCTGGCAATCCGAAATGGAATAAGCCCGGAGCATGCGCATGAGCCGACACAAATGTACCAAATTGCCTACGGTACGCTGTTTAGTAATCCGGAATGGGTTGCAGCCTGCACTTTAGTGTTTGTAATTATCAGTCAGCTCAAAATCAATGTCACCAATGCTTACGCCGGATCGCTGGCATGGTCGAATTTTTTCTCCCGCCTGACCCATACCCATCCGGGGCGGGTTATCTGGCTGTTCTTCAATGTCGCGATTGCTTTGCTGTTGATGGAGTTTGGCGTATTCGGCGCTTTAGAAAAAGTGCTGGGCCTTTTTTCGCATATGTCTATCGCCTGGATCAGCGCTGTAGCCGCAGAGTTTTTAATCAACAAACCGCTAAAATTAAGCCCCCCAATCGTCGAGTTTAAAAGAGCCTACCTGCCGGATCTGAATCCGGTCGGCATCATTGCAACCCTCGTGGCTTCGGTGATATCGATTTTGTCTTACATCGGTCTGTTTGGTGTCTATCCTCAAGCTTTTTCGGCTTTTATCGCGCTTGGGCTGGCTTTTCTATTAAGCCCTCTGATGGCCTGGCGGTTCGGTAACAGACATTACCTCGCTCGCGACCGACATGAAAATAACAGTGCCGCACATCAAAAATGCAGCATCTGCGAAAACCAATTTGAACAGGAGGATTTAGCTTATTGTCCGGCTTATTCGGGTTCTATCTGTTCCTTGTGTTGCACTCTGGACGCCCGCTGTCTCGATGCCTGCAAACCTGGTTTTAGGCTGGACGATTACCTGGAAGTGTTTGCCAACCGGATCTTCCCGGCCAGCATGTCACTGCACTCCAAATTAAGATTACTGCGCTTTTTTCTGTTATTCGGATTTTTGACCATACTCACCAGTATTTTCATAGGCATTATTTATTACCAGGATTTATTGGTTGCGCAAAAGTACTTGCCCTCTTTCGACCTCTTATTAGCCAATTTCGTCAAAATTTATGCCTCTCTGCTGGTCTTCATCGGCTTGTGTACCTGGTGGTTGATATTGAACGACGAAAGCCGCCGCTTTGCGCATGAAGAAACCGCCAAACAAACGCAATTATTATTGATGGAAATCGACGAACATAAAAAAACCGATATAAAACTGGAACAGGCGCTGAAAATGGCTGACCAGGCCAATAGCGCGAAAAGCCGCTTTTTAAGCAATATGAGTCATGAAATAAGAACACCGCTCAACAGCATCATAGGATATGCCTATGTCTTGCAAAAGGACCCGGCCATCCCCGAACATCGACGCTCCGCCATCGACATTCTCAAACGCAGCGGCGAACATTTATCCTCGTTAATTGAGGATATTCTGGATATTGCCCGCATAGAAGCCAGAAAGTTTGAATTAAAATCCGAACCTATCAACTTTCCGGTATTTATTGAACATTTAGTGAGAATTTACAAAGCTCAAGCAGAGGATAAAGGCTTGAATTTTTGCTGCCAGATCACTCAATCATTGCCGCAACGCATCAAAGGTGATGAAAAACGCGTTCGGCAAATATTAATTAACATATTAAGCAATGCGGTTAAATTCACTTCTTCAGGAGATATCCTGTTCCGTATCGGCTACAGCGGTGAAGTGGCTACCTTTCAGATAACCGATACGGGCCGGGGTATCAGGGAAGAGGAATTACAAAATATTTTCCAGCCTTTTACGCGTTTGATGGATACGGCCGATCATCCTGTTTCAGGCAGCGGCTTGGGGCTCACAATCAGCAAAATACTGGCAGAAATCATGGGCGGTGAACTCACAGTAAAAAGCCTGCCTGAACAGGGATCCACCTTTACTGTCCGTTTGTTTCTGCCCAATCAGGGCGGGGATAACTACATCGAGCGAGAGGCCGACATTATCGGTTATCTCGGCCCCCAAAAGACGGTCTTAATCATTGACGACCAACCCGAACACCGTGATCTGATGTGCTCCATTCTGCGGCCTTTAAGGTTTAATACATTACAGGCTGATTCCGGCGAAGCCGGCTTATTGGCGGTTGCTCAACAGATTCCTGATTTGATCCTGCTGGATATCAGCATGCCGGGCCTGGATGGCGTTGCTACGGCGATACAACTGCGCCAGCAGGGCCATACCTTCCCGATCATCGTACTAAGTGCCAACGCCTACAGCTCAGACCGGCTTGCAGCTATCCACGCCGGATGTAACGATTTTCTCAGTAAACCGATACAGATAGCAGATCTGCTATACAAGCTCAAACTGCATCTTGCCCTGGATTGGGTTTACGAAGGCGAAGAAGATCCTGACAACAAGCCCGCAGTTACTATCGCGCTGATTCCTCCAGACTCGGAAGTTCTCGAAATATTGCAGGCTTTTGTTAGAATTGGCGACATTTTGGGATTGAAAGCCGCGATTCATCAGATGCAAAAAAACGGCAGGATACATGAAGGCTTTTCAACAAAACTGATCGCACTGGCCGATGATTTTAAACTTTCAGAACTCAAACAAATACTGACTTATGCAACATGATAACTGAACCCCTTTTCCATAACGGGACGGTCATGATTGTCGATGATACCCCCGGCAATCTGGCTATGCTGTCTGACCTGCTTTCCGAAGCGGGTTATCGCGTTCTGGTCGCTACTGACGGTGTCTCAGCCATCGAACAAATCGGCTTTTTAAAACCTGACATTATATTGCTGGATGTGATGATGCCCGGCATTGACGGCTTTGAAACCTGTCAACGTTTGAAATCAGACCCTGCAACTGGCGATATTCCGTTGCTGTTTATGACTGGTTTGACTGAATTAGAGCATTTGCTGAGAGGTTTTGAGGAAGGTGGTCTGGATTATATCGTCAAACCCGTTCGTCCCCCTGAAGTGTTGGCCAGAATTGAAGTGCACCTGAATCAAGCCAGACAGATGCAACAAGTTCGAATGGCATTGGATCATAGCGCAGTCTCGGTGGTGACGGTCAATACAAGCGCTGAAATCACCTGGATGACCGTGGCGGCCAAAACCATACTCCATTCAATTACAGAAAGACAAGTGGCGTCTGAACAAAATGATTTTGCTGATGCCCTGCCATCGCCCATTCACGATTGGATCATGCAAGCCATCAAACACTCTGTTACTTCAGGAGCCGATCAAATAGGGACAGATTTTGCCTATAAAGGCATAGTATTCACCCTAATGCCTTGTGAACATTCTCCTGAATATCTGCTTTTTCTTTCAAAACGACAGGAAACATGGGATTTGGACGCACTGCGGGAATCACTCGGTCTGACCGGGCGAGAAGCTGAAATACTGATGTGGATTTCACGGGGTAAAACGAATAAAGAAGTGGGCATCATCCTCGGCAGCAGTCCCCGCACGGTCAATAAACACCTTGAGCATATATTCGAGAAGCTGGGCGTATCAACCCGAGCTGCGGCAGTTGCCAAAGCATTTCAATCAAGTTAATGATCGCAGTTGAAATCAGATTTTCAAGACCTTGCCTTCATATGAGGATGGCTAATCGCTTGACGGAATTAGACTAAGACCGAAGGCGTATCGCAGCCGTAACCTTGAACATAGTCCACCTTCAAATCCAGCAGCATTTTTAAAACTGCATCATTTTCGACAAATTTGGCAATGGTTTTTTTACCCATCAAGTGAGCGATATCGTTGATTGACTTGACCATCTCCAATGAGACTGGATCGGACTCGATATTACGGACATGGATACCATCCATTTTAAGGAAGTCGACTTGAAGATTTTTAAGATAAGCAAACGATGAAAAGCCGCTACCAAAATCGTCCAGAGAAAACAAGCAACCCAACTCTTTAAGCGAGATGATGAATTCTGTTGCCGAAGTCAAATTGGCAATAATGGCGGTTTCAGTGATTTCAAAACAAAACTTATCGGGCGGCAAACCCGTTTTTTTAAATTGTTCGACTAAAAATCCAGACATATTTTTGCCCACCAGACTGGAAGCGGAAAGATTAATCGAACACAACGCTAAGGCCTGCAAGCGATCAGGTTGCTGGAGGAACCAGTCGAATAGGTTACGGATTACCCATTGGTCCAGCTCAACAGCGAGTTGATAACGTTCTGCTGCAGGAATAAAAGCGCACGGCAAGATCACATTGCCATCCTCGTCTTCCAAGCGAATCAATATTTCGTAATGCTCGCCCTCTTCCACGCTGGAATTTAAAGCCATGATCTTTTGCCGGTAGAGCTTGAATCGATTTTGGCTTAACGCATCCTTGATTTTTTCAGGCCAGGGCAACTCATTTTGACGCAGGATATTGGCCTGATCCTGTTCGTCAAATACGTGAGATCGGTTACGACCGCCTTTCTTGGCAAGGTAGCAAGCCATATCCGCACGCTCCAACAGATCATCAAAGGCGCCGTTTTCAGCATTAATCAATACCAGACCGATACTGACGCCGATCCGAAAACATTTGTTTTCCCAATAAAACTGAAATTGTTCGATTTGCTTGTGGATACGCTCCGTTGTCACCAGCGCCTGCTGCAGCGAACAATGTTCCATCAAAATAGCAAACTCATCGCCTCCCAAACGGGCAATAGAATCTCTGTACCGGATCAGTTTTGAGAATTGGCCGCTGATTTGGCGCAGCAGTTCATCTCCGGCCGAATGATTACAGGTGTCGTTTACAATTTTAAAATTGTCCAGATCCAGATAGCATAAAACATGCTCGGAATTATTGATTTTCGCCGTATTGATAATCCGTTTTAAGCGCCGGTCGAACTCACTGCGATTGATCAGGTCAGTCAATGAATCGTGAGTGGCCTGATGAGAAATTTGTTCTCGCTGAAGAAGTGCTTCTGTGACATCTTCCTGGATTGCAACGTAATGAGTCACGCACTTATCGGAATTCAGCATGGGGGCTATGGATTGTTGAGCCCAGTACAATTGACCTGTTTTCTTTCTATTTTTAAAAACACCCCGCCAAATTTGACCTGAAGAAATAGTATCCCAAAGCATCTTGTATTCAAACGGGGGCGTTTCGCCTGAACTGAATATACGAGGATTTTGACCTAACACTTCATCGGCGGTATAACCTGAAATATCAACTATTTTGGGATTGGCATATTCAATCGTTCCGTTACTGTCGGTGATGTATATCAGATTAGGGCTGTTTTCAACCGCCAGATTGAGTTTACGCAGCATATTTTCGGAAAGTTTACGGTCATTAATATCCCTGATGACACCGTAAGTGCCGACAAACTCTTTATTGTCCTGTTTCTTTTTATAAATGCCTTTGGAACTGAGTACAATCGTGATCGAATTGGCTTCAACATATTTTGGCTCGTCACTGTTCTTGCAGCAAAGCCGCAATTCAATCGCTTTGGTCGAACGGTCACCTGTCCTGCGTTCATTAAAAGCATATTTGGCCTTTTCCATATCAGGTTTGTAGACGAGGTCGGAATAATGTTTACCAAGGACTTCCTGTTTTTCGTAACCTAGAATTTTGGCTATAGCGTTATTCAAAAATACAAATTCCCCTCTATCGTTCAGCATATAAATGATATCGGGCGAACTGTCGACGAAAAAGCGATGCAGTTGCTCGGACTTTGACAACTGCGCCTGGATCTTGCTGTTGACCTCTTTTAAGCGGATTTTTTCAGCCGCCATTTCAACCGAGTGTAACAAGGCTTCAACCGCATAGGGTTTTTTAATGAATTCCTGAACAAAGTTGAAACGCAAGGATCTGGAGGCTTGAGAAAAAGTGGCTTCACCACTGATAATGACGACCTGAACGTCTACCTGTTGACGGTCAATATATTCCAGCAAGTGGTGCCCGTCGTGAATGGGCATATTCAAATCGAGCAGAATCAAGGTGACATCACGCTCGTTGATATATTGAATAGCCGCTTCCACATTACCTGCAGTGACGACACGATAACCTGAAAGCCTCAAAATATCTTGAAGGCTATCCCTTACTTTAGGTTCATCGTCGATAACGAGAATCTCAATATCGGAATTTAAATCAGGTCTTGCATCCATTTTATGGCCTTTATTATGAGATGCTTATTATAGTAGGGGTTATGTTTTACGGGGTAGAAAAATCTGAAAGCTTGTTCCTGCGCCAGGCACAGAACTACAACTTATCGTACCGGATAATTCATCGGCAAGATTTTTGGCAATAGTCAGGCCAAGTCCTGAGTGCCCTGCACCTTTAGTACTGATCACGGGGCTGAACAAGTTATTGCTGATCTTTTCCGGAAAACCGGGACCATCATCTTTTATTTCAATTTGAACGCAGCATTTACTGCCCAGATAAACCCGGTCCTGGGTAGTAATCGTGACATCCCCCCCCCCGGAAGAGAGGGCTTCGGCTGCGTTTTTGATCAAATTAGTCAATAACTGTTTAAGTTTGGGTTTGCTTAGCGCTATTTTTGGGAGCTTATCATCCAGCTTTAAAACTGAATTCACTCGATAAGACGTAAACAGACCGCCTTTAAACAATGAGACCAGATCTTGTATCAAGACGTTAATATCAACGAGGTCGTTGTCCTCGTTGATAGCCCCCTGAGTATCCGAAAGGGTAAGAATCAACTCACCGACACGATTGATTTCCTGCTGGATAAGCCCTATTTCCTGAGGACTGTTCTCTCCGAGTTTTTGGCCCAGTAAATAAAGATAATTATTGATAATACTCAGCGGATTATTGGCCTCGTGTATAACCTTTTTTGCCTGTAGCTGAAAATCTGTCTGAATAGTATTGAGGCGGTCAAGAATGAGCTCATCAATCTGACGGTGATTTAAAAAAGATTGTGCCGCTTCGCCTGAAAACATCGCAATCAGGCCCAGCTTAGCTTTCAATTTAGGCAGATCGGTTGCTTCTAATCCTGCTGCAACCACGCCCAAACAGTGATTTTTTGCAATCAACGGAATCACCACCATGCCTTGAGCTGCCAGCAGACGGCAAATTTGACGGTCGACAACAGGAAACGGGTCCGGCAGTACCGTGTTAAACGAATCCAGTATCCGTTTTTGTAACAAGGCATTGGCAGCCAGACTCCGATTTTCTTTAAAATCGATCGATAGCTTGGATAAAGTCTCGTCTTTTGATGAGGAATAGCCCTCGAGCACCATGTTTTCCTTGTTTAACAGAAAAACAGCGGTTGCGCTGAATCCGAACAGCACTTTTAAATCTCGGCGCATCTTGCCGATGACATCATCGATCTGGTCGGAGTAGTCATTATTACGAGTTATTGCGCCGATGAATGCCAAATCCTTTGTGTGCTCTCCCAAACGTTTCAAAATGGCATTGCGCTGATCCACCCTGGCTTTAATGACCGCCGTGCTGTCGTCCCGTTTAACGAGTGAGATACCTAAACTTCCCGCGGTTTTATTCACTTGCGCCATCACATCGGATGATATTTCCTCCAACAAGGGCTGACTCAGCCCGAATAATGCATAGCCGCTTTCAAAAACCCGTGCCTCGCGTGGGCTATCGAAGCGGCTTAATTGTGCTGCCAAGTTAACCAGTTTGACTAACGCAGAACTGTCCAAAATAGCGGATATTTCTTGGTTTTGATAATGAACAGCATCGGCAATGAATCCTTGAACATTCCAGGTATCTATTATATGAGCTCCAATTTCATTATGGGAAATGCCGATAGCCTTTTTTTCAAGCACCTCGATAACGTCTTCGGAATGCTCGCTTAACAAGGCAGAGTATTCTTTGGGAAAACATTGCAGTAAGACCAATTGTCCCAAACGGTGCAGCAATCCGGTCAAATAAGCTTGATCAGGTGAGACAAAACCAGTCAATTTGGCAAGCCTTCGTGCGAAATGAGCACAAGCCAGCGATCTGAACCAGATGACTTCAAGAAAGTTTTGCTGAGAGGCCGGTATCTGACTAAAAAACTGCTGAGTCGCACTGGTCATCGTTATGGTCTTTAAGGTTTCCAGACCCAAAACCACCACTACCCGGTTTAAATTCTTCAGCTCTCCGAACTGCTGATAGAAAGACGAATTAGCCGCCGCTAAAACCTTTGAACTTAGCCCTGCATCCTGTGCAATAATCCGGGTTAAATCATCAAAGCTGGTTTGCTGATTTTGAAAAGCCTCGATCAGGCTCAACAATACTTTAGGAATAGCAGGAAGCTGATGAGTATCAATCCGGGCAAGAATTTTTAACAAGGCAGCATCCATAAGCTTTTACCGGACCGTGGCTGAGGTGTTACTTGCCATGGATCGCTGACTAGTCCGCATATAAGTTTCCTGTATGATCAACGCATCGGCGCTGGCTCTATGACGGCTCAATTGTAAATCAGAAATAACCTGTAATTTGGTTTCTTGCCACATGTTCATTTGCGCTTCATTCAAGATCATTTCAAGATCTCTCATACTAAATAGCGTTTTAAAACCCGCGGTCTGAAATAAATTATCCAGCCAGGGCTTGTCTATACTGCAACAATCGGTGTAAACAGTGTCTCCTGATAAAATTTTATTGATGTCCTCAGCCACCTTATCAACTGATTGTCCATTGGCAATGAGTGTCTGCCGAGTAATGCCATGAACTTTTTCGGCTTCTTCATCCCAATGCTGCCACTCAGGCGCCGGCTTGATCAAGCTGCAATATTTTTTACCACAAGCCAAAACAATCCCGATTTCGATTGGGTAACTCATTTTTCCAAATCCTGAAGCTTCGATATCAATAACACTGGGCTTGAACAAAAAAACTCCCTGCTTGATTTAGATGAAATGATTGATAGGCTTTTCGCTAATGAAGTTTAGAATAAAAAACTAATTTTAGGCCCAAAATAGCCCTAGAAAACGCTTTATTTTGGAAAAGCACTTTTTAATCATTACAGCAGAATAATAAAAATGGCTAATATTCTCATCGCCGGCTGCGGCGATATAGGCATCCGCCTTGCCGGATTATTGCACCGGAAAAATCACCAAGTAACGGGCATAAGAAGACATCCCCCAGAAAATTTGAATGAAACCGTTAATTTCTATCAAGCGGACCTTACTGAAACGTCAAGTTTTGCTGCTCTGCCTCTAAATTTTGACGAGGTGGTTTTTATGCCCACGCCGGGGCAGAGAAGTCTGGCCAGTTATCAGGCTGTTTATGATACGGCTTTGGAAAACCTGCTAAAGCATTTCGAAAAAGCGGAACGCCCGCCGCACTGGTTTTTTATTTCCTCCACCAGTGTTTACGGACAATCGAACGGGGAATGGATTGATGAAGATTCTGTCACTGAAGCTAATACGCCGTCAGGACAAATTATCCGTCGCGCTGAGCTTAGGCTTTTAACGGTTTTACCGGATACCACGATTGTTCGATTTTCCGGTATTTACGGACCCGGCCGCGAATACTTACTGAACTCAGCCCGGACTGCACCAGAAATTATGCGTGATCCGCCTTACTATACTAATCGCATTCATCAGGACGATTGCGCAGGTGTTCTGGACTTTCTTATCGGCTTGCGCTTAAAGGGTGAAAAATTAGCGACTTATTATCTGGCAAGTGATGATAACCCCGCCCCCCAATGGGAGGTTGTAAGCTGGATGACAGAACAACTGGGGTGCCTGCCACCTGCTGTCAAGCCACCATCGACTCCGCCCGATCTCAACAAACGCTGTGATAACAAACGCCTAAAAGCATTGGGTTATCAATTAATTTACCCTGATTACCGTAATGGTTATTTGCCGATGATTCAAAAAATAGTCACTGATCAAATCAGTTCTGCAGCGGCCAAATGAAAGGAATGAGCCCCACTGTCGTTATAGCGGTGATAATATTCATAGGCACGCCGACTCGTAAAAAGTCTTTGAAATGGTAACCGCCAGGCCCGTAGACCATCAGGTTGGTCTGATAACCCAAAGGCGTTGCAAAACTAGCTGACGCTCCCATCATTGTAGCAAACACAAAAGGTTCAGGATTTAAACCCTGGCTGCCGGTAACTGCCAGCACGATCGGAAGCATCAGTAATGCGGCCGCATTATTGGTGATCACCTCAGTTAGAATTGACACGGTAACATAAGTTAATCCCAGTAAAATCCAGGGATTGCCGTCAGCAACTGATAAAATATGACGGGCTATAAAATCCGCCGCGCCACTGACCTGCAAGGCGTTACCCAAAGCAAAACTGGCAGCAATGCTGACCAGTACGGTCAAATCCAGACTACGTCTGGCCTCGGCTATACTGCAGCAGCCTGTCAATACGATGAGCGCTGCACCCACCAGGGCAGCATTCAACATGCTGGTCAACCCAAACGTTGCGGCACCGATGACTCCCAATAAAAGTACCCACGCCAGTTTGGCGCGTTGATGATTCGGTCGAGTTTCTTCCAAATCATTGATTAACAAAAAATCGCGTTGTACCCGTTGCCGGGTAACAAATGCAGGCCGCGCTTCAAGTAATAATACGTCACCGGGCTGCAATTCGATTGATCCCAAATTACCCTGAATGGCTTCGCCGTCTCTGGCCACGGCAAGAACCACAGCACCGTATCGATCGCGAAAATGACTGTCCCGAATAGCCTTGCCAATACTGTCACAACGCTGTGACACAACAGCCTCAACCAGACAGCGCTCCGGAGTGTCCTTATCTATTACGGGTGTCTGGCTATCCGATGGAACCAAGCCATTAATACGCAAAATATCAAAAATTGCGCTGGTCTCACCCACAAAGACTAACCTGTCCCCGCCCTGCAGTTTTTCCTCTGACGAAACCGCAGTCACAATACTTCCGTGACGTTCAATCTCAACCAGATAGATGCGCTGAAGGTTCCGTAACCCGGCCTTTGCAACGGTTACACCTTCCAGTGGTCCATTGTTCGCCACAGCCACTTCAAAGGTAAACTTTTTACGATCGGCAAACTGCTCGGCTGCACTTTGTCTGTTGGGCAACATAAAAGGCATGCATAACACAATAAATAAAACACCCACCACTGCGACAGGTAAACCAATCAAAGTGATATCAAACAACTCAAAGCCTTTTTTTCCCGTTAATGCTTGATATTGCCCATTCAGCACCAGGTTTGTGCTTGTTCCTATCAGTGTCAATGTCCCACCCAAAATGGCGGTATAACTGAGCGGTATCATTAATTTGGATGGCGCGATACCAATACGTTTGGACCAGCGAGTGACCGCAGGAATCATGGTCGCTACAACCGGCGTATTATTCAGGAATGCGCTTAAAGGTATTAGCGGTAAAACCAATCTAAGCAAGGCACCTTGAGTCGTTTTCGGATTACCCAGCAATTGATTGACCACCATTTCGACGCCTCCTGTCGAGCTGATGCCAGCAGCGATAACAAACATAGCCGCCACCGTGATCAAGCCTTCGTTGCTAAATCCGGAAAGTGCTTGCTTGGGATCCAATACACCGGCGACACTCAATACAGTAAGTGCTACCATGAGCACCAAATCGGGCGTGAAACGTGAAAAAATCAGTGTCAATAAAACACCGGCAGTCAGTAAAACAGTAAGCCAACCGTGCCAATCCATTCTTTACTCTTAAGTTTTGAGAAACGCAATTTAATGCGGCATTATAAGATAAATTGATTTATTGAGTGCCGATTTTAGTCCATCGGCTATTGAGGGGTATTTGCCGCTTCTTATCACTGGATAAGGCAGAAAGAGTGGAATTCTCTATGTCAGAAACAATAAGGCAATGGGTAACCATTGACCCGTCAGAAGTACTTGATGATTGTCTGTATTGGTTAACAGCAAGGCCGCTGTTTAATTCGACAAGCTCGTATTTTGCCCCTTATCTGAAGGATCAATTAGAGCTCGTCGAATCATAAGCAAAAATGAATTGATGCCCTTCCCTGGCACTATCTGCTGATTATCCTTCTGAAAGAAATTAGCTCTTTCCCGGCAACATACCAACAGAACCCGGTTTTATGCGCTTGCACTCAACGACTACATCTTCCATGTGACAACGAAAACCGGTTTCTTTGGGGTTATCACAGGGCGTACAAACCGGTTTACCGGAATCTTTAATTTGTTCCAAATGCCAACCATAACCTTGAGTTTGGCAGAATTTTTTACTGAATCTTTTAATATTATAGTTTTTTGATGCGCTGGCTATTGCGGCTGACTCTGCTTCACATTTAGCTGAAGGTAGCGTATTGGCCATCAGTTCACGATATATATAATCGGTTGCCAACGCATTGCCTGCCGTAAAAGTGAGTGAGGCTGCAAAAATTAGTTTTAAGATTTGTCTCATAGTGATTTCCTGCTAAAGCGGTTAGGCTAAGCGCAACGATTTAAGTCATAAGTGATGCGTCTTGAATCAGTCAAAACGCTGATAGTGTTTGCCGTTACCTGTTACCTATAACCCGAATGTTCATTTGCTTTTCTTCCTCTATCAATTGTTGCTTGATAGGTTCGAATTTTTCATTTTCATTCATTTTAACCATCAGTAAAACCGCCACTAATGAGAAAGTAAACAAGCCGACATATAACCAGAACCGGTCTTTTTTGGGTTCTTCTAGTATCATAATTATCTCCTGATTAATGAGTATCTCTGTAAGCTATAAACTTGACCCGATATAAAAACAACACAGTAACTGCTTGTTTATTCGAGTAAAGTCCAACGCAAACGTTTATTTGCCATTTGGTAGTGCATCGATACTATAAGAAGCAATAAAGGAAATGTCAATAAATTATCGATTCGATACGATGTATTTTATCGACATAATCCACGGCAATCAGAAAAACCGTTTGACGTGAAAACATTCTCAATAGGGGAAATGGACTTGCTGAACCCCAACTTTATGGGGATGAGCAGCGAAAGATATAAAATTAAAGAAGAGTATGTTCTTGACAGATTTTTTCACTGTCACTTTGGGTCAAGGTTTCTTTAGTTAATCCGCATAAAAAGCCGTCATTCGTATGCGTAAAGAACTTACACGTTTTACATAAACCAAAGGAATTGGATTTATGGGCTTTTTGCAATGCAGTCAACGCATTAATAAAAGGCTCTTCAGTTAAATCCGGATTATGTGCTTCCAAAAACAAACCCGCATTACTAAAAAGATCAGAGGGATAGGCTTGACCCAACATCAGTTGCCCCTCTTCCGTCAGGTAAAGATGAACCATCCGCTTATCGGCTAAATCGGCTTCTTTTCTGACAAACCCTTTTCTTTCAAGCAAAAGAAGCGTTTGCGAAACAGTACCCTTGGTCATGCCCAAGTAATTGGTCAACGCAACCGGTGTATTGCTGTATTTGTTGCAACGCGACAAATAATCCATGACTTGCAGATGCACCACCTGCAAACCCATTTCTGTGCAACGTTTTCGTTCTTCCGAACGAATTAATGCCGCCATTCGTTCAATTAACTTGTAAACATCAACTTTTTGCATAGAGCTTCTTAATTTTTTATAACTTAGTTGACAAATGAAATGGAACTAAAATACATTATGCCCTGTTTCGATTCGAAACTAAATGGCTTTTTGCCACCTTTTTTCAAATCCAGGATGGAATACAATTCCTCAACCCCTTGTGGTTCAAGGCCGACAGTGTGTCGGCCTTCTTTTGGGAGCTTAGTAACGCTTATGTCAATGTCTCATGTTTTTGATACCTACGCTAAAACAGCCAAAGGCCGGATAATGCACTTCGATGTTGTGCTCGATAAGAAAGATCCGGAGCAAGCCATCAACTATGCTAAAGAATGGTTAGCCAGCATTGGCGAATCGGACGCTATCGTTAATCAAACCAATTGTGTATTTTGCCATAGCGCCGAAGCGCCTACAGATATACGCAATGAAATCGATGCTAATGGCTATTGCATTCTGAAACTCGAAGGTTGTCCGAAATAGATACCTGTAATAGGCTGTGCGTTTATAGCAGGCCTCATTTGGCCTGCGCCAGCCTGAGAGACAAAAGATCATCTAATTGACAATCTCACACTGACCTCCGGATCACTCCTTTTAGGATCAAGTTCAGTTGACAGTAAAAATACCCTGTTACTGGCTACACCCAATTCCTGCAGATATTTTGCAATATTGCCTGCGCGTAATACGGCAAGATCATTTAACCGTTGCTCTTCCGGCGGCAAAAGCGCCTCAAGTTTTTGCCGGGCAACTTCATAAAAATCGCCACTTTCACCCTCTTTCAACCTTGGTGTTCCGAAAATGGAGAAATCAGCCAATAACGGGAATTTCTCTATAAACTGTTGCGCCAACAATTCCTTGTATTCTTCGTCAGAAAGTTCAATGTATTCTGAACGGGTTCTTTCCCCTTTTGCGCGCAATTCCTTGGCTTTGATTTTTTTCAGCTGATCTTTCAAGGCTTCATAGCGCATCGCCGGCCAATCCAAATCCTTAAAAGCGGCCCCTTTGACTTCAAGACTGAGCGCCGGTTTACTGGCTAATGCTTTAGCTATCGCATCGAGTTTTGTCTTTTCATGATCGTTCAGCTCCGAGTTCCCTTCACTAAAACCAACCAGACTAAGATCCTCATCACTGCCAAAATTGACCAGCGAGGCAAGCATCTTAAAAGGTGCTGAAGCAATTTTGCCGATGACATTGCCCAGCGCTTTGAAAACCAGTGAGCTGACACTGAATTGAGGATCATCCAGACTACCGGAGATGGGCAATTCAAGATTGATTTTCCCATCGCCGTCTTTCATCAGTGTAATGGCTAATTCCAATGGCAAAGACACCGCCTTCGGATTTTCAACTTTTTCACCCAAAGTAAACTGATCAATGAACAACTTATTTTCTGCTTCGAGTTTGTTGTCAGTGATGGTGTATTTCAAATCCAACGACATTTGCCCTTTTTCAATTTTATAGCCGGCAAATTCTGCCATATAAGGCGTGACCAAAGGTAAAGGCATATCCTTGAATTTCAGCTCTACAGCCGAATCACCGGAATCCAGACTGTATTGACCAACGATATCAACTTTCGCTAAATCATAAACTTTACCATCCAAATTCAATTTTGCCGTCGCACCTTTATCGGAAGAAAGGCCCTGCAGATTCCCATTGAGCCGGGTCATTTTGGTAACAAAGGGGAGTATCAATGAGTAATCGGCAAAATCGGACATGCCGTCCTTGAGTTGAATCGCACCGATTCTAAAAACCGGTGAATTTTTTGGCTTTTCCTTCGCCTTTTCTGAAGTTGGTGTTGCTCTGCCTGCATCCGTGTTATCGGCAATCACATCATCGAAATTGGTTCCCCCTTCTTTTTTGATGAGCAGCCTTATATAAGGTCTGTCAAAAAGTACATCCTTAAGGAAAAACTGTTGCTTGAGTAAATCTACATTGATTTTTGTCAAATGCAGGTTTTCCCATTTAACAAAGTCACGATGCTGGTTTTGATCACGCAGCAATAAACTGTCGACATTTGCATTACCGTTATATTTCAAATCCAGCTCACCGGAAGGCGTTAAAGCTAGTGAAAGACTGCCATCGGTAGAGAGTCCTCCATCGATAATATCCAATTTCGCAAACTGCTCCAAATAAGGTTGAAATCCTTTCAAAGGCAAGTTGTTAAGAGCCACTGAAAAATCAGCTGAAAAAGGATCAAGAACTGCATCCCCAGCGATACCGACCTTGCCTGACTTGTTGATCTGGGCTTTAAAATCGATGGGTAATGCCGTCGTTTTCAACGTATCAAAACCTTTAACCTGAAGATTCAAATCTGAAAATTCAATCGCGAAAGGCTTTTGTTGATTTCTATCCGCAAAACTGATCTGATAATCATTGATAACCAAGTCATCGACAGCAACTTGCCACCCAGGTTGGCTGGCATTCTTGCTTTCATGAACAGGGGACGTTTCTTTATCCGTGCCTTTTGCAACAAACAAGTTTTGCAAATTAAACGAGCCGTCCTCGTTTAACCAGGTATTGAGTGTCGCGTCAGCCGTGTCAATTTTTGCCAGCTTGACGCGTTGCTTACCCCCTTCCACGCTAATTCCCTGAACAGCCAGTGTTGGAACAGTCACTACCTGATAATTCTGACCCGTATCGGTTATCGTCAGTGATTTAAGGTCGGCTATACCTGCCGATATCGAATAATTCACAACCTGATTGGCATCATCAAAAGCAAATTCGCTTTGAGATTTCAGCTGCTTTATCGTAATAGCCGGAAAATGCTTAAATCCATCATGATGAAACAAACCCACTTCAGCCAGATTCATCTGATTTTGGCCAGCACTCAGTTTTAACTGATTAACCGATTGCTCGATAGCCAAAAAGGTATTCCAATCGAGGCGTTTAACTCTGATTTCTGGCATGTCTTTTCCGCTGACATCCAGGTTATCCATTTCCAGCCGGGTATTTTTGCTTTGCAGAGACAATCCTTTATCTTCAGAGCGTAAAACAAGCCCTGCCTGAAGATTCATTTTGTCAGTCAAAATTAGAGTTTGGGAGCCCCCCTGATCGTTTAGCGATAATTTAAAGCTTTCCAGGTCTATTTTTGTTTCCGGAGCATCCAGTTGCAAAATCCGATTGTCATAATTCAATTCATAACCAACTGAAGCTGCAAGTTGACCTTTTTCCAGAAAAACACCAGGAACATCTTGAAGAAATAAGGAAGCAATTCTGGATAAATCAACTTTATCCAGTTTGATCAAACCTTTGGAGTGAATCGGTTTAAGACTGCCTTCGCCTGACCACTGTAATGTTGTTCCAGAAAGAAGCGCCATGCTAAGTTCAAGATTGGCCGGATTATCCCGAAATGTAGAGAATTCCGTCAGTTTCAGGTTAATAGGTTGTAGGGTTTCTTTTTCCACTGCGTTGGCTCGGGCATGTTCCCAAAGTGCCGAACCATCCGACAAATTTAATTGATGAATCAGTAAAGGAAATAGACCTTCAGAGGCTTCTTGATCCTCTTGAGTATCCGAGCCAAGGTCATCAAAATTAAAAACACCGTTTTGATTTTTAGCCACCCGGACAAACGGCTTATCTAGCTGAAAAGCATCGATGACCAAGCCAAATTGTCTAATCGAACTGAATACAGCCAAATCGGCGTACAGCCTATCGAAAGCAACAAAAGCCTGACCATCCTTGTCTTGCAAGGAGAACCCTTGAATTTCCAGACAAAAATCAAACGGATTAAATGCGATCTTTTCAACAGAGGCATGACGACCTGTCGAGTCATGAAGCAAACCGGGAAGTTGCATTTTCAATAAAGCCGGCAAGATATAAAAACCCGACACAGTATAAAAACCTGCAAGGACCAACGTGATCAAAGTGGGCTTTATGAGTTTTTTTACCATACCTGATTCAAAAAAATGCACTGATTGCCCCCCTACAATTCTAAAAGACGCTTAAATCAAGTCCGGCAAAAAGCACAACATCTTGGTGGAATATTGATCTAAAGCTGCTTATTTTAGCCTTTAACTTTTTTTATATCCGGGAATCTTTCAAATCGAAAATTTTCAACGAGTTGCTGATTAAAATAGCTTACAACACTATAGATGAATCGCTGATAAATAGTCCCGCTAATCGGCAATTCCCAATTTGATGTTAAAAAAGAGGACAAGTTAAATCACCCCCGGCAAAGCCGGGGGCTTATATCTGTTAGCCCCTCAAAGGGGCATGTTCATGAACCGCCTAAAGGCGGATTTGCTTGCCCAAAGAGCGTTAGTTGCTCGTAACGTTCTTCTTTACGCTCTTGCTCGC
>NZ_JAUSBX010000111.1 GCF_030651835.1 Methylicorpusculum sp.
TCTTCCAACGCGACCTCCGGCGCAGTTAATTGTGGTGATTCCATTGTCTCTGCTTTCGATTTGCTCATGATTCTGACCTACCTTTATACTCTAATTTCCGAGGGGTAGGTGTCTCAGGTCATATTGGCACAGGGGGTCTGAAGTTGAAAGGCAGGCCGACCTATGAAGAGTGGATTAACGCCAAAATCGTCACTCATCGACTTATTGAAGGGCGAGATTACGTGTTCTCCAGAATCCGTATCGGACAAGGACGCTGGTTAAACGACTACTTCGTAACGCTGTCGATGGCACAAGGATTGTGCCTGTCCGAAGGCTATTGGTCGGGTGGTGCCGTAAGAAAAGCGCTGATGGAAACCGAGATCACGATCAACCGAAAACACTACATGCACCATAAAAACCAAGCCAAGCAGGCAGAGCTTCATATGCTAATGGAGCATAGATCATTGTACTGGTCGCACATCAAGCTTGAAATGCTTTTGGCTACCGGGTCGACATGCGCATCCGGAGAGCTTCATGCCAATGTTCTTATAGCCGCACAATTATTACAAAATGAACTAAGCCACGATCTCAGGACAGAACTTTTATCCGGGAAAATCAGCTATAAAGATCAACGTCAATTTATCGAGCACTGGAAACCCGCGTTTACTTTGGCGTTAGAGAGTTAACAACGTGAGTCGAAATTATGATATCGGCAGCCGGGACATGTTTACGGCGGGCAGAATGCTATTGAAAGACCGTTCGTTGAATGGGTTCAAAACCCAATCCGATTACATCGACCGCTGGCGACTGTTTACCGTGTACGCCGAAGCAAAGGGCGTAAAGAAAATGGAGCAGGTGACGGCGTCCTTCGTGATCGACTATGGCCGGCACTTGCAAAAGGAATTGGAAGCCGGCGTCTATTCCAGTCCATCGGCGCCGAAAAACTATGTGTCGACCGTCAATTGCGTTATGCGCCTGGCTACCGGCGGCCAATGGAAAGCGGTTCGCCCGGGCAAAGACTGCGGCATCGAACGCAGAAAATACATTCCCAAGACCTCCAAAGCCTTACCTGAAGCTAAACACCAAGCGGTTCAGCACGCGATCGATGACCGGCTGGCGAGAATCATGGATCTGCAACGGACGCTGGGCTTGCGTTTCAAAGAGAGCTGCCTGTTTGACGCCAAAGCCGCGGTGCAGCAACTGGATAAAGTCGGCTACATCACCATCCATTCAGGAACCAAGGGTGGTCGCCCCAGGCGCTTGCCCTGCGATAACGAAATGCGCAAAGTAATGGAAGCGGCGGCGGAGATTCAATCGGGAGGATCGATGATCCCCAAAGAGATGACCTATCTCAAATTCCGCCAGGAATGCTACCAACAAGCCAAAGCCAACGACATGTCCTTTCATCCCGAGCGCCACGCCTTCGCTCAGAAGCGATACCGAGAATTGGTAAAAGCGCCTTGTCCGCTGGAAGCCGGCTGGGAACACCGGGGCCGAATTGGCAAGCTTGCCGAATACCTGTCTATTTCTGAAACGGAAGCCAAGCGGATTGACGAGGAAGCACGCCTCAAAATCTCCATGGAATTAGGTCATTCTCGCGTGGAGATCAGCAATGCGTACCTGGGCTAAAGAACTCGAATCGCACACCCATGATTATGTGCGCCGTGGTGGCAAACAGAATCGTCAAAAGCAGGTTTCTTTGATCATCAACTTCCTGGAATTCATTGATACCCAAGAGGGACTGACGTCTCTTCAGCGCTTAGGCAAGCGCCACGTCATCAATTTCTGGAAAGCCCATCGACACCTGCCGGAGAAATCGGCTTACGATTACTGGTTAGGGTTATGCCAGCTGTGGAGTTGGCTTGGCAAATCGGAAAAGCCGCCACGTCCGCATAATCACTTGAACGCTATTGCCTGTTCTGAGCAGAAAAATGAAGATCTGAAGATTTTTGATAGTCTTTCTCAAGCAATCAAAGCAGCCCGAAAAGCGCGTGGAATCCCAATTCAAAAGCTAGCCAACATGACGGGGTGTGAAGTCTCAGTGATTGATGCAATTGAATCAGGTCATTTCAGCGTTTCTTTTTTGGAAGTACAAAATCTTCTTGTGGCTTTAGGTATACGTTATGGCGTTTCTCAGCACTAAACTAAACCCAGAGGCAGTTCTACTGCCATTTCTCTCCTGCACGCCAAATTCTGTTGAAATCGCCACCCGTTGAGATTGTCACTAATACAGGCAGGAGGAATTCACGCAATTCGCTGATCACTTTCTCCAATAACACCCCTTCGAAGTCAGAGTGGCTTGCCAACACCCAGAGATCGAAAAAATCTTTCATCCGGCTATTCAGCATACCAAGTGATGTCAGTGCTTCCAACTTTTCAGCAACGACTGTGTAGCGAGGATAGGCACGTATTTTTGGAGTGGCCATGCCAGGCAAAATGACCGGGTAAAAAACATCCTCCGGGCCAGGTACGACTGAGTCACCGAAACCAATGTCGATCTGTACCGGACAACGAGCGCTATCGAGCAAACCCATCAGAGTCACTCGAACACCGGCATAATGTGCCTCTTTCCGAATTTCGGCAGCCTCGACAGAATCGGGCAGGAATACAATGCCATCCTCAGCTTCAATCCGGCAGATGACCTGGAATACCTTTTCCAGATGAGGTATTTCTGCAGATCCGAAACCCAAAAAATCGGCGTCGTGAGTGGGTCGGTGCGGTACATCGAACCACAAGTCGAACAGCAGTGCTCCTTTAAGCAGAAATTGGTCGCGCTGTTCTGAGACACTCAGACGGTAGAGCAGGCGTTCCAATGCGTACCGGGTCATCAACAGGTTGTAATCCAGCTTTTCTGCCCGGGCCTTGTTGAGCAGGCGATCCCGAATCGATGCTCCATTTTTTCGAACGCTCATGTCAGACTATCCAGATAGGGGCGCATCACATTGGCGACACGGCATACCTTGGCATAACGCCAAATTTCGTCGCTGGTCATGCGTTTCTCGTGCCAAGCATCGCGCAGTGCTTCCAGGGCGACATCAAGCCCGATTTTGTTGCGGTATTTGAAGCAGTCGGCAACGGTCTTTGCGACGCAGGTGATGCGGATGGTAACGCCATCCACGATGAGCTCCTCAATACCTTCAGTGAGTGCAGCACCGGAAAAACGAACAATGCGTAGCGGCGGGTACTCAAGCTTGGGGGCTAGAGCCTTATTTTCGATGGCCAGCCATACTTCGAATGGCGCTTGGGTTGTTAGTCCATGAAAACGTAACGCAGATAGCAGACAGATGAGGCCCTTGGGTACCCTGATTGCTACCTCTGCCAGTGATCCGTAGGTGGATATCTCACGTCCAGGTAGTCCGTAGAGTCCTCGCCCGATTCTTTCCAGTTGCCCACGACGAACGGCCCGAGTCAGCGAAATTCGGGGTATTTCCAGTGAGTTAAGATCGCTGGGACGAATTAGCCCTCTCAATCTCGCTAGTTCGATTAGTTTATCGGTAGTAGTATCCATATTATTCATAGTGTTGCATAACATAGGTACTTGTCAATAACTACCTATGTTATGAAACACTTCATGAATTCATTTCAGATTTGCTCGACTTGAATGCGGCCAGGGTATGGCGAAACACCGTCAATCCCTAAAATACCCGCCAAAATCGAGCAAAGAATATTTGGACACCCTATTACAACAGGGGTTGCCAGAAACCGTTAGCCACTTACGGCAATGGGAATTATCTTTTTAAGCTCTAGCAAATGCGCCACAAAGTCAGCAGAGATTTTTCAGGATGAATAGCTACTAAATCAAAGATTTCATTTACACATGGGCGGCATTGCCACCCGAGCTATATTAAAAGAACGTTTCAATCATTGGATTGCTTCGAATAATTCCTGAGTTGCTTCACGGGCTTTGACATCGTCTTCTTGATCAAGGGCTTCAAGCCTGATGCCATCTCGGCCATCAACTTACATTGGATCACCGACATCATTGTCGTAATCCTATCCATCTTCATGAATAGCGTAAAAATCATCTTTAGTAAGATCGGTGCCTAAAATTGGCTGCTGGTGATCAAGATGCGTTAACCAATTTTAAAAGTGTTTCTCCGGTAGCTTGGCAAATTTTAATCTGTTTGGAAGTTTTGAATTTAACCCTTCAACATCAAAAGTTGATATTGATGTTTTGGTAGTCCATTACACTAATCCGGCGCATTGGAGTAATGTCCAAGAGCCGTCCTCAAGGCTGATTTTTCATTTTCGGGTGTTGGGCAATAATAGCCATTTTAGAAAAAGCAATGGTGATATTGATGTGGATGCGATGGCAAATGAGTTTGAAGAACATTTAAAACGCAACTTTTTGAAAGTAGCTCAGAACTAACACTTTTGGGGATTCTTCCACGGGACCACTAAAGGACAAGCCATTCGGTCTGACCAAAAGCTCGCACACTGGTTTGACGTGACTCAATGGGTCTATCTTGCGTGAGGAACCGTGTACGGACACCCATACGCACGGTTCTGTGGGCAAAAGGAGGCTTCGGCCTGAGCTTTTTGTTAGGGTAATCATTTAGTTGTAGTGGAAGTTGTTGTTGATTTTTTCTCTTCTGCGGCTTGTGGTTTTGCCGCATTTAAAAGCTTTATTGCTGAGTCAATAGCTTTTTCTAAAGTAGGAGTTTCTCCAGCTTTAATCGTGCCTACTTCTTTTATGTTATTCAGTTCCGCCTGTATAAGCGCAACAGATTGGTTGAAATAGTGCAATCGGAGTGATTCGTATGAGTTTTCGTCAATTACAGGAAGATTGGCAAGAGGCTCAGTTTGTGGGAGTGGATGATCTTTTTTGACTTTTCCTACAACCCAGCCATTCATTCTATCGACGCATAAGTTGTGTATAGCGTCTCTATAAAGTTGCAAACCTTGAGTTCGGTAAATTAACGAGGCAATTTGAGTTGATACTGCGCGAGAATAAGCATTTGATACTTCAACTGGCACACCTTCTATTGGTGCTTTTGCAGTAAGGGTATTGGCTACTGCTGATGCAAAAGCTTCGCCAACATCTGGTGGAGGCTCTGCACAAGTTAAGAGGGTATCGCCGGTGGCTTCATATTTTGCTAGAACCATTCTTCTACTAGCTGTAGTAGAAAATGTATTTAACATTGTACTGTTCCACGGCAAGATATGCGGTGCTACTGACCAATCTTGGATAATTGGATTTGTATCTCGATTTGCGATCCACGATATACCGCAACCGCTTAATAGTGATGCTGTGCAAATGAGAATGCCGCCAGCTTTTATGATTTTAAACATATTCCCTTCCCCCTAGTTTGTTGTTGAATTGTAATGCCTAACGAATAAGGTTAGATTGTGTGAGTAACGCGAACCACAATCTGAACCGATTGTTGGACAAGCCCGGTGATCACAGTGCTGACGGTATTCTTTATATAAGAAAATAGCTTTTCGGAGTTCTTGGGTAGCGAAGGCCTGGTTACCGCTTCAAGACCCAGAACTCACATTAGAGTGGCGACCTATCGCTTCGATGGCATCGGAAGGCCGCTTTTGGGGGTATTTTAGCCCTAATTTTGGCCGAACGAAGCTGTCGGCCTTGGAAAGGCCGATGATCGTATGGCGGGTTACGTTAATCGTTTACATAGCCTGTGGCACCCTCAACCCGGTTGGCCGGCGGGCATTGTCTGGCTGCGTAAGATCGGCAGGATGCGCGTTTTCACAATCCGCATTTCTCCGCCGCAGCAGGCGCAGGTGAGTACCGGCCGTTTTCTCAGCCATGCCAGCGCCCGGTTTGGATTCAAGCCAAGCAGGTATTGCAGCAATCCAATCAGCCGTTTGCTGTTGGGATGCAAAAAGCCGAAGTTGCGGGCGCGCCTAAAGCCTTTGGGTAAGACATGCCGGAGAATCAGCCACAGGAATTGGGCGCCGGGCAGCGTTCGAGTCCGCATTTGGCGGGTTTTACTGTCTTGGTAGCGAAACGTCACTTGGCCGTCCCGGCAGGCGACAATGTCTTTTTCCTGGATGACGCCTTTATAAAGATAGCGCCCGAGATAAACCAGCGCCTTATCGCCACTGCCGACGGACTTGACGTCGACGACCCATTTTTCGGGATACCGGTGCGGCAGATCAAGTCCCGCTTGAGTGATCGCTTCGAGCAGTTTAGCGCGAAAGACCTTGGCCAATGCCTTGTGGTTGAACAAGTAGCCGGTTTGTTTTTTGTCTTGGCCTTTTTTGCCGCGTTTGGTTCGCCACAGGCGCTTTTCCGTATCAATGGCCGCCGCCGGTATCACGCAATGGACATGCGGATGGTAATCAAGGCGGCGGGAATGGGTGTGTAGCACCGTGATAGCGCCGGCATTGCCTTTGAGCTGCGGGTCGTTTTGCGTGAAGGTTTTCAGTGTCTCCCAGCTACAGCGGGTCATCAAGCTGTAAAGGGTACGTTGCTGTTGCCAGGCCAGCGCCCTGAGCTCCTTGGGCAAGGTGAAGGTCACCAAAAAATACTCGGCGGGCACCTGCCTTTGCAATTGCCTTTCCAACCATTGTTGAGATTCGTGAGACTGGCAATGCGGGCAGTTTCGATGGCCGCAGGAATGCGGGACGAAGCGTTGGCTATCGCAGTCATCGCATTTCGCCAGCATGACGGGACTTTGCGAGGTGCGACAGTGCTTCATGGCGGCTAGCGCTTGCCGGTGACTGGGCAACAGCGAATCTTGATAATGCCCAAGCAAGTCGGCTTCGAAGGTTTCGATGACGGTGGATAGTAAAATCATCTGACCTTCCCCCAATTGATGGCAAAGCCATTCATCAAGGCATTGATCAGTTGGTTGGCGTTCTGATTCGTGCCATCGGTCAGGTGGGTATAGCGGGCGGTAGTGAGGATACTGTGGTGGCCGAGGATTTTCTGCACTTCCAGCAGATCGACGCCGGCTTCGATCAGATGGGTGGCGTAGCTGTGACGGAGACAATGCGGGCTAATCTTTTTTTTAAGCCGCAATCTTGCGCGACTTGGCGCAATGTGGCTTGCACGCCGCCGCGATCCAACGGCGTGATCGCCTGGCCTGCCCCATTCAAGCCGCCGTGGCGATTGGGAAACAGCAGGACCGGATTGCGATGGACTTTCCAGAAACGGCGAAGCAAATCCAATGTCACCGCCGGCAAAGGGACAAGTCTGTCCTTGTTGCCCTTGGCATCGCGGATATGCACGCGCTGGCGTTCGGCGTCTATATCGCCCACTTGCAGCCGCAAGCCCTCGCCGAGGCGTAGGCCAAGACTGTAGAGCGTAAAAAAGAAGACTCGGTAACTGAGCGTACGAGTGGCCGAGAAAAGCTGTCGCGCCTCTTCCACGGTCACGATGTCCGGCAAACGTTGGGCTCTGGGCGGTTTGATCAGACCGGGAGCAACCCAGGGTTTGCGCAGCACATGGGTATAATAGAATTTAAGGCCGTACAGATCGAGCTTGACCGAACTCCAGGAATGAGACGCCAGCAAATCGGTGAAATAATCGGTCAACTGCGCTTCGGACAGGTTCTCAATCTGTTCGTCGAAATACTCGCCGACGCGGCGAATAGCACGGGCGTAAGCCTCTATCGTCTTTGGCTGGAGCCCTTTGAGTTTAAGGTGTTTAAGATGGGTTTGATAGTTTTGCTTGAAAGGGGATTCGGAAGATGTTGTCATTGACGCGTAACCTCATGATTCGTAGTGGAATGTTCCCTCGGAATGAGGGCTTGAGGTTACATTTTATAAAATATCAGGCGCCGCGACTCTTCTCCGCGTTAGCGGCTTCGTCCAACATTGGAACTAACCGACGCTGCGCGGCTTCGAGCGTGATGTTAGGCAACACTTTATTATTGGATTAACCAACAGACGATGGAATTAGTGGTTTTTTTCCAATGCTTTAACAATTCCTTACACTCAGAATCCCCTTTTCTGCTCTTTGGCTGCTTATTGTCAGAATCACACGTTGCCAAAATGGGTTGGTTTATGGTCAATTCTGGAGGGAGCATTTTTGTCGACAGTGTACAAAAATGCACTAGGAGGCTGTCCGAGAATTGAAAAAGTATGGTATCAGTACAGTTCATACTCGTGAATGACACACAGTAACTGGATGCGTTTTATGTCATATTATTTAACAATATCAATTAGATAGGTTATAATAGTCAAAAAATAAC
>NZ_JAUSBX010000132.1 GCF_030651835.1 Methylicorpusculum sp.
GCAAAACAGCCATGTTGCGGATATTGCTTCGGATGATTTAAACACGATCAAAAACAAATGGAGTCAATGGAATACACCCGACTATTTTTCTCCCAACCCTACCGTCATTAACGCCATGCAAAAAGCAACCTTAGGCCGAGACTTGAAACGGCCCACAGAAGCTTTTACCGCTAAATCAGAAAAACTGGCGGAAAACAGCATTGACGACGCGGAGCCAGTTGCCGTTATTGATTGATTAAGTCCATGCTGTCATTGGCCAGGATCAAATCATAGGCCGCAGTCCAGTTTTGGCCGAGTGCCGGAGACCACGAAAGGCAGCTTCGTAGAAGCGAAACCAAAAAAACGATCCTTAGGCGTGCGGTCGCTTTGGAGAAAGGTGTATGGCGGGTTTGGGTCGCTATGAATAGCTATCCATAGCGGCCAATTGATCAAGTTCAATGATCAAGCTTGTCGGCCTTCATTCCAACCTCTTTTTGCAAACAGCCGAAATTTGTTCTACATTCAAAGTTGGCTCTAATGCTTGGGAGATGGCTGCCAGTGGAAATACATTGCATTAACCGGTTAAACCAAATGACGCCTTAATTGCTTTGGAAATGAGGCTTTAATGCTTTGAGGTTGATTTCCCGATTGAATTTTAAAAGAACGAAAGGCTGTCCTTAAATACTTGGGGACAGCCTTTTTTTTGGCTCATCGCCCATAAAAACGGTTCGAAATAGGCTGTCTTTCGTCTATCCATCAAAAGAACACCTGATAGGCTGCTCTTTCGCGCTTATACACCGCTGATTTTTTGTTAACAATGACCGTGTTCCGGAACAGAACCTCGGTCGGTGAATTGCAAATAGCTGACAACCCTCATCAAGCCTATTTTTGGAGTTCTTCAAATGAACAAATTGAAAGCACTGTTTACCTCTAAACCATTGTTGGCCATTTTTGTTGCTGCTGCTGTCGCGCTTGCTCCTGAAGCAATGGCCGGTACCGGTGGTAGTGAGTTCGACGACATCTACACACTGTTGGTTGGCTGGACTCAAGGTACTTTGGGAAAAATCATTGCCTTGGGCATGTTCATGGTGGGTTTGTCTGCCGGCATCGTCAACCAATCTATCGTATCTGTTGTTATCGGCATCGGTGGTGCGTTGGCTCTGTACTACGGTCCAAACGTCATCAACGGTGTTGTTGCCGCTCTGGTGTAATTCCAGAGTTATCGCCCATCACCCACGATGGGCGGTACCCTTTTTTTGTTAGTTGTAGACGAAAGGGCCGCCATCTTGACAAGGTGCGGCCTTTTTTTTGGGCGAAAAAAAATCGAAAGGGGCCGAAAAACCGCGTCTTTCACCTCGATGCAAAACAAATCACCGCTATATGATTAATCTTGTGTTTTAGTGAAAAAACCAGGAGATCATTTGTGGGTGCATTTGTATATGAAAAACAGCTTAAACGCCACACGCTAAGAGAGCTGATTCCCGTCGAATCGTATGACGATGAATCAAATTTGTTCACAATGGCCGACGGTTACATCGGCTTTGGTTTCGTGGCGAAACCCATTCCAGGATCTGATGAGTCAACCACTCAGCGATTAAACGTACTGTTTTCGTTTGACTACCCGAAAGAAAGCTTTATTCAAGTCATGCTTCTGGGATCTCAAGACATAAGACCCACGCTAGACAAGATCAAAGCCATGCGAACGATTAACGATGAGGCGTTGAAAGAGTCGATGAATAATCGACTGAAAATGCTAGAGTCAGGCTCTAGACAAGCGCTTAGCCTTCATGCGCCATCTTTAGTGCGCGAATACAAGGTGATTTTCACAATCAAAATTCCGCTTGAAAAAAAGAATCACCTCCCGACTCAGCATGAGATTGCATCCGCTCGTGATTTGAGATTGTCCTTCGAACAAACACTGAAATCAGCAGGCTTTATGCCTAACACTATCGACGCCGAGCTTTATCTCCGTCTGATGGGTCAACTCTTGCACTGGGGTCATGAAGCTAACTGGAGAAACCCGGCGCCATATTACGATCAAACGTCGCCGGTCAACGAACAGTTAAGCGAATACGATGACATGATGCAAACGGATTCCAATGGAATTTGGTTGGGCGATAAACGATTGAGAATTTTATCGCCTGGCAGACTTCCGGGACAAATGAGCTTGCAAAACATGCGGCGAATGATTGGTGATCCTTTAACGGGGAATCGCGGCATTCACGGCAATTTTTTCATCAATCTAAATATTTTCATCCCGGATAACGCAGTAGAAAAAGCAACCGCCGATAAAGAGCGCAATGCCGTCAACTACCAGGCTTTCGGGCCGATGCTGAAATTCAATCCCAAGTTAATTTTCAAGAAAGAAAGCTCAGACTTGTTGTTCAACTCGATCAATGATGGCGATCGAATATTAAAAGTTAATCTCTGTGTAGGGCTTTTTACGGATTCTTTGGCAAATAGCGAAACGCGTCTCACTGAAGCTCAAACGTATTTCAGCGAAATCGGCTGGGGAATGAAAGAAGATAAGTACATCACGCTACCCATGCTGGTCAACTCGATGCCGTTTTGCGCTGATTTAAAAGCCGTGCAATTTCTCCAGCGTTATAAGCGATGCGGGTCAAAGCATGCGGTTGAATTTTTGCCCATCATCTCCGATTGGAGCGGAACCGGAACGCCTCAGTTAACGTTCATTTCAAGAGGCGGACAGGTCATGAATATGGACCTTTTTGATTCGAATACCAATTACAACACCTGCGTCGTTGCCGCTTCCGGCTCCGGAAAATCCTTTTTAACTAACGACATCATTACGTCCTATATCAGCTCGGGGGCTAAGTGCTGGGTAATCGATATTGGTCGATCCTATGAAAAGCTGACTGGGGCTATCGGTGGCGATTTTGTTGAATTCGGCGAGGACAGCGAAATCTGTTTGAACCCGTTTCAAATTATCAAAAATTATAACGAAGAGGCCGACATGCTGGTTGGCATTATCGTATCCATGGCCGCCATGGAAGACAAGTTGTCGGATTTGCAGATTGCACGACTTCGGACAATTCTCAAAGAATTATGGGATGAGCATGAAGGCAGCATGACCGTGGATCTAGTTGCCGACCTGCTGTTGCAAGATGACGACCGGCGGGTTGTTGACATGGGGCATCAATTATTTGCCTTCACCACCTCTGGCGAGTACGGCCGATTTTTCAACGGTGACAACAACGTCAATTTCGATAACACCCTGACTTGTCTCGAGCTGGAGGAACTGAAAGGGAGAAGCCACTTGCAACAAGTAGTCTTATTGATCCTGATTTATCAGATCCAGCAAGCCATGTATCTTGGAAATCGTGATCAACGAAAAATCCTAATCATTGACGAGGCATGGGATCTCCTCGCCAAAGGCAACATAGCGAAATTTATCGAAACAGGTTATCGCCGTTTTCGGAAGTACAACGGTGCCGCTATCACTATTACCCAGTCTTTGAATGATTTGTACAACTCGCCGTCAGGTGTCGCGATCGCGGAAAACTCAGCCAACCTTTATCTGTTATTCCAAAAACCTGAAACCATTGAGTCGATCAAACGGCAAAACCGGTTGATGATCGGTGAAGGTGGTTACACGTTCCTAAAATCGGTGCATACAGTCACTGGGCAATATTCAGAAATTTTTTTCGTTACCAGTTATGGGGTCGGTATCGGACGACTCATTGTGGATAACTACACCAAGCTTTTGTACTCAACCCATCCTGATGACATCAAGAAAATCACCGAAAGAACAAGCCGTGGCATGACGACGGCGGAGGCGATCGAAGATATTTTAACGTCGGAAGGAAACTAAATCAGTAGTTCATTTCAAAGCAAAGAGGACACACTATGGCCGAAAACACCCAAACTCCACCCAAAAGAGAATCATCTTTTCAATATAGAAGGCAATTCATTGAAAACTGTCGAAACAGCAAAATCATTGAAAAAGCGACTTTTACCGATGCCGTCATGCGGGTTTACCGGCTTAGATTTCGTGAAATTTCCCGGTCGGCCTATCTGACGCGGTTCTACTGCAGCATTGGTAGAGGCCAAAGTTTTGATGTTGAGCAAAAACTCACCAAGGAAATGATTGCCATCATCAATGGCGTGAAGGAGAACATCGATAAAAAAATCGGTGTGGCTGATCAACTCATCAAAAGGAGCGGTATCACCATAGGGGAAGCAAAGTATGAGACTGTCAACGTCACGATCATTGACCCGATTGCAATGTTATTTTTAAACGCGCTCAACTCAGCTCGCGATCTAGAAGAAAAGCTGAGAGTGTTGTGGCTGGCTTGCAAGTTAACCGACATTGAAAAACGTCAAGCACTGACGGAAATCGAAAAAGAATTTAACGATGCGCATCAGCGCTGCCAGGCATTGATGATCGGCGTCAGAAACCGTTTTAACGAACAAAGACGCGCACGTGAAGAGGAAGCCAGAACAGCTGGCGGTCAAGATCAACATTTCGAGGAATTGGCTGTTTCCGAAACCGAAATTATCAGTGCGGTTGAGCAAGATGAGTCGAGTGATCTCGACGACGCCCCAAAAAAATCGAGCAAAAAAATTTCCGTTGAAGCTCAGGCAGAAATTAACGCTGAAATCGAATCAGAAAGCGCGTGAGAAATCGATTGCTGACTTTAGTTATGGCCGTCTCATTGGGCGGTCATAGTTCTATTTCCATCGGGAACGAGCGTGATGGAGCCGGTTTTTTCGGTGTGTCGGATGGACGAAGACAACTATCGGTTCTGCACAATGACTCACCCTTCTATGAAGACAAAGAAAGAGGTTGGTTTTGGTATGAAGAACCGCCTACCGAGGCTATCCCTGAACCCGAACCGATAGCGCCTTCTAAGCAAGCCGTTCCAGAGAAAAAGGAAGAACCGACTTTAGCAAAGCCGGATGGGCCAAAACCATTGTCTGCAGAATGGTTCCGAAAAAACATGGAAACGTATAGAGACAAGGCAATCGACAACCCTACACAACAAAATGTATCGACGTACATGTACCTGCAACGGGTAATGCTCGACAAGGCAGAAAAGTTTTCAGAAGTTTCGCAAAGAGTTGTGATGGCTGATGCGCTATTGGATGAAAACACCAGAAGACCCATTGCTACCTTTGGTGCATTTGCCAAAGATGAAATGTCGACCAGGGGAACGGAAAAAGCGGCAAAAAAACTCGCTGAAACCGCGGGGCTTTGGTTTTTCTATGACAGCACATGCGATTTCTGCGTTAAACAGGCCGGTGTATTGAAAGGCTTGATCAATGCCTACGGATTCAAGGTGCTGGCCATTGGTCGTGATGGCTTGCCGCTAACCGGTGGAAGCTTTCCGGATTTCACGATGGACCGAGGTCAAGCGAAAAAACTGGGTGTTGAAACGACCCCATCACTATTTTTAGTTAAACCGGGCGAGAACGGCGGTGCCATTCAGCTTGGACAGGGATTGTTGGCAGGCGATGAAATCATCAAGCGTTCGATTGCGCTGGCACACCAGAATGGCTGGCTAAATAACCAAGAATATGAGGAAACGCGTAAGGTCAAACCTATTCAGGTTGAAACCAAGACGATCCAGAACATCGATGAAGACATCATGAATAACCCCAATGATCTGGTGAAAACCCTACGAGATAACTTAAAAAAACAACTGTGAGAAGTAATCCTAATGTCGAAACCCGATAAAAAATATGATGAACTTGAACAATATGACGTTAATTCAATTTTGGCCGATCACGTATTGAGCGATCTTCTGAAGGAACGACGGTCAGAACGCCGTTGGCGATGGATTAAAAGACTCGCTTTTTCAGGAATGGGTGTCGGTCTTTTTGCGGTTTATTTGGCTTTTTATGCCAGCAGCCTTGGCTACAAACTAATGCCAAATGCAGAGATTGTAGCGATCGTCAATGTGTCCGGCTCAATCGGCGCAGGTCAGTTGGCATCAGCGGAAGAGTTGGTGCCGGTTTTGGAAAAGGTCTTTCACTCTCCCAAAGTCAAAGCAGTTGCTTTGAATATCGACAGTCCTGGCGGACAACCTTTCGAGTCTGAGCGTATTGCCGAAACACTGGATCGCTTAAAAGTGGAAACAGGGAAAATCGTATATGCCTTCATAGGCAATACGGGTGCCTCCGCGGCGTATATGCTGGCATTGCATGCCGATCGAATCATTGCCGGACGATATAGCATGGTAGGCTCCATTGGCGCCATCATAGCAGGATGGGATTTTCACAAACTAGCCGAAAAATGGGACATCAATCAACGCATTTATGCTTCAGGTGTCCATAAAAACATGCTGAATCCTTTTGCTGCCATGTCGAAAGAATCAGAAGAGAAAGCGCAGCAAATGGTCGATCAAATGGCGCTGGTATTTGCCAAGGAATTTCAAGAAAAACGCAAAGGGAAGATCAGGGAAGGGTTTAACTACACAACCGGAGAAATTTGGGGGGGTGAACAAGCCTTGGAAATTGGGTTGATAGATGAAATAGGCACCATCGAATCTATCGTCAATCGAGAATGGCACCTGCCAACCCACGATTTTGGGCCGACAAATAAATCAAAAGGATTTTTTCCTCAATTCAGCGCGCAGATCATGAAAACAGTTTTGTCGTGGGCAAACTAAAAGACGCTGAAAAAACGGCTTCTTTCGATAAGGTAGATGCGGGTAATTTAGGGCATAGTTACCTCAAGACAATACCTAAAGAAGAATCGATTTTATCCAAAACATAGCCTGGACTTAATCTGATGAACAAGTGCTGCCTGATTTTTCTTGTACTTTTACCCCTATTGATTGCAACGCCGGCACAGGCAGGCCTGAATGAAGAGCTGAGTGGCATGTTTAACGACATGATCAACGTGACGCCGGCAGGTTCTTATGAAACTCAGCGCCGCGGTGTCATAACGGGCGGCAATATCTCAATGAGAAATAAAGTTGTGCATCCCAATTTGATTTCATTTGTCCCACCCAATTTTAAGGGCGGCTGCAACGGGATCGACATGTTCGGCGGATCTTTTTCGTATATCAATAGTGAACAGCTCACTCAGCTGATGCGAAGCATTGCTCAGGCTGCAATAGGATATGCATTTCAATTAGCCATTGAAGGGATGTGCCCGACTTGCGCACAAATCATTTCTAAACTTCAAAAAGATATAGCGCAAATAAATTCGCTCATGCGAAATTCGTGTGAGGCCGGTAAATGGATTACAAGCACTATGGCCGGATCTACCGGTTTACAGGCCTGGCATGACGAGAGGATGAAAAAAGCATCTTCTATAAACACAGAGCGTGGTTATCTCTCTGACTTTTTTGATTCACAGGAAAACCAAACAGAATCACCTGCCAAAACAGTCATCGTGCAAGGCAGTACGGATGAAATTACAGGTAACGTTGTCTATGAGGCATTAGAAACAGCAAACGCTATCAGTTGGTTTGATAATGGTGACACCCAATTGAAGATGGTTTTAATGAGCTTAACAGGCACGTTGATCATTGATAAAAATGCAGATGGTTCTGATATCAAATACGATTTTAGACCTCCTTTGATTAAGGTAAGGGATTTTATAGAGGGTGGAAGCGTTGAAATCTATAAATGTGAATCAGCAGAATGTTTATTACCGGATGGAGATAATTCACAAACAATAACCTTCGATGGAATGAGGACGAAAGTTAGAAAAATGCTATGGGGCAACGGAACTTGTGCCGCTTGTAGTGGCGGAATTGTAAGGAAACTAGCCAATAGAAGCGGTGGCGCTGAATTTAGTAATGAAGAAAAGCAGTTTATTCAAGCAACTTCGCCTGGAATCTATGGGTTATTGAGAAAACTTGCTCCAGAAATACAGGCTGCAGCGCTTGTTGCAGAACGAATGGTAGACATTGAAAGCACAGAGCTGACAAATAGAATAGTTGATGAAATGTTCGATGTCGTAAGAAACGCTGTCGCAGCAACGGGTCGACCCATGGATTCATCCATGCTAACTGTTATGCGAGATACTAGATTGCAATTCAATGAAGAGCGCCGGGTTTCTGGTGAAACGATACAAGGTGTAGATTCACTTATTAATCTGCAACAAAATATTGTTAATTCAATGAGAACGCCAAATCACAATAAAAGGTATTAAAAGATGGCTTACGAGATCTTGAGTATCGGTGATGGAGAATTACTGTATAGCGCGTTTCAAGGTGCGGCGATGGTATTCAATAACGATAGCATCGGCAAATTAATGAGCACAGGATTTACGTTAGGTATTTTAATTATTTCATTTAAGTACATAACAGATCAGCAGTTTCCTCTAAGGCATGCATTAGTAGGGCTTATTGTTTATTCAACAATGTTTATACCGAAAGATACTGTTTTGATCGAGGATATTTATACGGGCGAAGTAAGAACAGTAGCAAACGTTCCATTAGGCTTGGCGGTGCCAATGTCTATTGTATCAACCATGGGGGTAAGGATGACCGATATGTTTGAAACAGCTTTTTCGACACCAAACGAAGCGAGTTTAATTGCTCACGGTTATCTTAATTCTCTTGAAACGCTTCTAAAGCTCAGACGAATATCAATAGGGACAGCTGGATCAAGCTCATTAATGGTGGGTGATCTTGGTAAATCTATCAATGGATACATAGAAAATTGTGTCATGTTTGATTTGGATCTTCCCGATGGCGATCATGAAGTAACGAGAGAAACACTGGAAAAATCAACTGATTTATGGGAGGCAATGAAAACAACTTTTATCAATATTGATGTCATGTTAACACTGCCTAATGCATCTGCAGCTGAGCAAAAAAATTGCAAAGATGCCTATGAAGCAATAAGCAAATATTTAAGCAACGATACCTTTTTTGACGCCCTTGATAGACATGTTGCGAGCGTATTGGGGATAACAAACCCAGATATAAAAGCAGTGGATAGGATAGAAGTTGCGTCCAGTGCCCTTGGCAATGTTTTAAACGATTCCCAAATATTCATGAGAAATGCACTGATGGCTTCTTATCTAAGAGAAGGCGAAAAAGCATTTATTGATAGACAAGGGACACTAAATCTTCAAGTTCAATGGGCTGGAGAACAGAACAAATTTAATGAAATAGCAAAACCTTTGATGGCATTCGTTGAAATGTTTTCGGTTGCGATTTCACCAATAGTCGCCTTTCTGTCAACGATAGGTCCTATGGGTATGACGATGATAGCGCGATACATACAGATGATGATATGGATCGCACTGTGGGGGCCATTAATGGCAATCTGCAACCTATACATCACCATAGTCACGACAAGAATATTGGAAACAGCTGCAAATCATGCGGAAGAGAATGGCTCAGGACTTGATGCCATGGTCATGCACGATCAACTATACGGCACTCTTGAAACATGGCTTTCAGCCGGTGGGATGCTGGCATCGAGTGTCCCGGCATTATCATTGATGTTAGTGTACGGAGGATCAGTTGCAGCAACTAACTTAGCAGGCAAAATGACATCAGGCGCTTCGAGCAGTGTGAGTCCACAAAACATTCAAAAACCCATGGAATCTTCGTCATGGGGCACCATGGGATCAATGGCGGAAATGTCGCCAAACACAGCTTCTAAAAAATCAGCAATGGCTGATACCAATTACTCTGCATCTTCAACCTTTGCAAGGGCATCACAAAGCGCGACGGATTCGCTCAAAAGTGCAAGCAGTAGTGCTAGCGAAACCTTAAGCAAAATCAATCAGCTTTCAAGCCGATCGGGAACAATGAGCAATCAAGCCAGCGCGGTCACCAGTGCCATGAATAAGACCATAACTGATGGTAGCAATTGGTCTTCGAGCGATGGAAGAACAACAAGTAGCTCGCAAAGTATGTCACAGCAAGAATCAGAGTCGGTTCAAGCAGGGGTTAATGGAGCTCTTAAAGGTGGCTTGGGCTCCGACATGATCGGCGCCTCGGTTCAGGCGTCTTTGATGTCAAACTCAGGCATGAGTGCGGCAAGAGCCAAAGAACTGGGCGATATGGCTCAGCATGTTGTAAATAGCGGAGTGATGGGGAGTGATGTAACAACATCATCATCCGGGACATCCAATACCAGCACTAACCAAAGCTTCGAGTCTTCCGAGGAAATGGAAGCCCTTGGAAAACAGTACCAAAGCCAACTGAACGCCCTCAAGCAGGCCAGCGAAAAATATACTCAGACCGCGACCATGCAGGATTCCGCCGGCAAATCGCTAGTCGCGCCTTACCAGGATTTGGCGACCCGTCTGGTTAATTCTGGCGCACTTGCCGATATCAAAAATGCGCAAAAAGAATTGAAAAATAACATGGGCGAAAAGGATTATGGCGAGCTCTCCAAAAATGCCCAGTACGAGATTAATAATTCCAGCGCAGTCTTAGCGCCGGGGAGTCATGAACGCGAAGCATTATCTGGCTTTTTAATGCTGAATCAACACGATCCGGTAAAAGCTGCTGAAATTGTGAATAGCAAGCTCATGCCAACCAACACTCAGACTGGGGTAGACATTGGGCATGATGCCTTTAGCAAAGATCAACAAAGTGTAGATGGAATCGTTAGCGAGAAAACAGCCGGCGAATTCAGATCTACAGCAAAAGGGGGCGGGGAAGATGTTGATGGTGATGAAGGTTCCGGTAGCGGAAGAAGGGGCTACATGGGAGGAAGATCAAAGGAAATGCCGAGTAAAAATGACCAAATGCCCAAATCGGGTCTCCACCCAAGTCAAGCCAATAA
This sequence comes from Methylicorpusculum sp., assembly GCF_030651835.1. Classification (GTDB taxonomy): domain Bacteria; phylum Pseudomonadota; class Gammaproteobacteria; order Methylococcales; family Methylomonadaceae; genus Methylicorpusculum. The sequence goes on from NZ_JAUSBX010000132.1 coordinate 10,708, forward strand.
AGCAATGGCTCATTCGGCAAGTTCTGAAAATAAAACCGCACCATCGCAAGGTTTCGGGGCCAAAAACAGCCAGGCTGGTTTTGGCTCAAAACCCGCAGGCAACAGTTCAAGAGTCGGTGATTTGAAAGCCAAAGTGGCAAATGAATTGAGCGGCCATAAAAACAAAGGCAGATTTGAGCCATACCCAGCAAAATTTAAAGAGGGTGGGCATCTAAATCCCGATGATATAAATGGCACGAATATGGGGCTTAAAGCCGGTAAAAATTTTGGCAATGCAGGGCACGACTTGGCGCGTGATGCTGCTACTGCTGCGAATAACAAGATTGATTCTTTACAAAATGATATTTCAAATGCGGCAAAACAATCGGTTGACTCTTTCAAAGAGACTTTTGGCATGAACGATAAAAAGCCAAGCAAAAGCGATATACCTCACACGCCATCCGATAACGATCTTCCACCCATTAATTAAAAACCTAGCGAGGCAATGATGTTTAAAAAGAAACAGAAATTGCAGGACACCATTGTAAACGTAGTAAATGATGCGCTTTTCAATGTCCGGGAGGCCAATATTCAATTGACAACTGAAGTAAATAAGGGATGATGCGTTTCTCAAAATACCATTTTTGGCGAGATGGTAATGTCCCACCATTTCAAAGCCGTTGACCGCTGCAGTCTTGCCTCAAGTTCACGGACCTGATCAGCGGCTAATTTAACGCCCTTTTCATAGACGCC
>NZ_JAUSBX010000133.1 GCF_030651835.1 Methylicorpusculum sp.
CCCTCCAATTTTAGTGGGTGTAGGTGGTTGATTGAAAAGGCTTCTGCAACAGGGATGTTGCAGAGAGCTACAGGGACGTATTGATGCGTCCTTTGAAATCAAGCACCTACACCCTTAATTCAAAGCGGGCGAGTAGTTACAAGCAAAATACCCAAGGCTGGAGGAAGCTTTTTGAGGATGTCGGCAGCAGGGATGCTGCTGTCAAGCCCCCATGGAAGGGTTTACGGCGTTCCTCGAAAGGCTCTTCCCAGCCCAAAATTACGCTGAAAAAATCAAACTGGCCATTGTTGTCCCAGCCCGCTATCGATGTCGCGTACCTGAATTGGTTGGTTATAATGGGCCTGTTTCGCCCAAGCAGGGTAGAAGCTATCGTCGGCTAGTTGGCTTGCAGATACTGCATGTGCATCCATCACTGTGCAGCCGCCACAGCCCGGACCAAGCAGCAAAATTCAAAAGCAGTCTGTGCATGTTTACCTTAATGACGGTTTGCCAGGTTTCAACCGACCGTCTTCCATTTCGACTATCCTATCAAACACATCCAGTGCGCGGGTATCGTGAGTAACGACGATGACGCCCGCCCCGCTTTCATGCGCGACCTGGGCGAAGAGTTCCATCACCTGGCGGCCGCGGTGACTGTCCAGCGCGGCGGTGGGTTCGTCGGCCAGAATCAGGCTCGGTTGATTGGCCAGTGCCCGCGCCACCGCCACCCGCTGCTGTTGGCCGCCGGACAAAGCATCGGGTAAATTATTGGCGCGGTCGGCTATGCCCAAATGATCGAGTAAATCCATAGCGCGCTGTTTGGCGGAGCGCGCCGGCATGTCGTTGATTTCCATTGCCACCTGCACATTTTCCAACGCGGTTAAAAACGGAATCAGATTGGCTTTTTGAAACACGAAGCCGAGATGTTGCCGGCCGAAGGCGCGCAGATCGATTTTGGCATTCGCACCTTCCATCACCAGCTCGCCATCGATCACGATGCGGCCCGAGGTGGGTGGATTGATCAAGGCCATGGCGGTCAGCAACGTCGATTTACCGGCGCCGCTGGGGCCGAGCAAGGCCATGACTTCACCTCGTGCAACGCTGAGTGAGACATCATTCAACGCGATCACCTCGGTTTGGTCATGGCCATAGATTTTGCTGACACCAATAGCCTCGATGGCTGGCTGTTGTGGGCTGGTGTTCATCAAGCCAGTACCGAATTGGGTTCAACCCGCAAGGCTTTCCATATCCCCAGCAGGCTGGCCAATACGGAAATTGCTACGGTAATGAAGGCCAGCTTGACCAAGTCCGGCGATTCCAGCAGCACCCTTCGCGGAAAATAAGGAAACAGATATTGGCCCAGCCACCATGCCAAGCCGTAACCAAGCATACCCATCAGCAAAGCTTGTTGCAGAATGAGCCCAATAATGACTCGGTTGCGGGCGCCGATCAACTTCAGCATGGCGATGTCATGGATTTTATCCAGTGTTAGCGTATACATGATCAGGGCGATGATGATGGTAGAGATGATTATTAGCAACACACTAAAGAGACCCAATTGTCGCTTGGATTTGTCTACCGTACCTGACAGCAGTAATGCACGTTGTTGCTGGGCGGTGTGGACAGTGATGTCCGGCCAGGCGGAAAGCAGGTTAAGCGTGTGATCAAGGTTGGCACCTGGTTGCAGCGTCACCAAAATCGCGCTAACCTGCGGGGGGGCCAGTTCGGAAAGCGTCGAAGCCGGCCCGGCGGCGCGTTCCAATGACAAGGGTTGAGTACGGCCCAAATCCTGCTTTTCGCTACGCGCGAAGCGTGCCGCACGCTCCAGGCGCACGGCTTCGCCCGGCAGGTCGAACTGGATCGCCATCGCATCGCTGACGGTGAAAAACGCCAGTCCGTCGCCGGCGATACCGGACATACCGCCAGTAATGCCGACCACACGATAGCGGTCTTTACCGAATTTCACGTGCTCGCCCAGCGCCAAACCCAGCGAACGGTCGGCGATCATTTCGTAATGCGCCTGTCCCAAGGCCCGGCCGGCGATCAGCGATACCCATTCGCCTTTGTCATCCGGCCAGGCCAAGCCTTGCACCATCATTCGCAAAGGTTGGCCATGATGTTCGCGCTGAATCGAATGAGATACGAAGCGGCGCGAGCGGGCCACGCCCGGTAAGGCGCGCAACCGATCTTCAAGGTTGGCGGGAATGCGGGAGTTTTCCGCGAATGGCCCGCGCGTCTGGCCTTGCACCACCCACAAATCAGCGCCGATACGATTGACCAGCAAGGTGGCTTCGAAGATCAAGCCGCGATAAATACCGCCCATGCCCATCACGATCATCAGCAACAGGCCAATGCCGACTGTCGTAAACGCGAAGCGACTTAAATTATGTTTGATGTCGCGCAGCGCCAGATTCATTGGGCTTTGACGGCTTGACCGTCGGCTATCGCTGGCTTCGCGTCTTGTGCGGGGATGATGATTTGTTCGTCGACCGCCAAGCCTTCGATGACTTCGCTATGCCGCAAACCCTTCAAGCCCAAACGGATGTCGCGCCAATGCGCCTTGCCGTCCTCGTTGACCATCACGCCCGACTTGCCGGCCCGCCACAGCAAAAACTGTTGCGGAATCGTCAATACATCCTGATAGCGACCGGTTTCAATAAATACTTCCGCGCGTTGGCCAACCGCCCAATTGGTTGGTAATTGTTGCACGCGGACATCGACCAGAAACTCCCGAGTTTCTCTGTCGACTTCTCGTCCCAAACGCGCTACTTCACCGGGATAGGATAGCTCCGGTTCCGAGCGGAAGACCACTCGTGCCGACTGGCCCACTGTCAGCGGCGCCATCGAAGTTTCGTCGACCCAGGCGCTGATCCACATTTCCCGCGTATCGATGAGTTGCAAAATCGATGAACCGGGGACAACGACCACACCCGGATCGCGATCACGACGCACCACCAAACCGTCATAGGGGCTGCGCAATTCGGTAAAGGCCAATTGCTCTTCTCGCAGTCGCAGATTCTTTTCAGCCGACACTACCTGCTTTTGATATTCGGTGACCGATAATTTTGAACGCTTCAATTCGGCTTGAGCGACACCCAGGGTTTCGTTGGCCTTGTCTCGTTCGGACTCAGAGGCAAGCTTCCTCTCGGCGAGTTCGTCGTAACGCTTTTGCTCGGCTTGACCTAACCGGAGCACTGCCTGCGCCCGATCCTGGTCACTGCCGATTCGGTCTACACCAGCACGTGTTGCTGCCAACGATGCCCGCGCAACGGCCACTTGTTGTTGCAATTCGGCGTTATCCAGTCGGGCCAACAATTGTCCGGCCTTCACGGTATCGCCTTGATCCACCAACACTTCGGCGAGGCGCTCTTGAATGCGCGGGCTGAGGGTGGTTTTGATCCGCGCATCAAGGGTGCCGGTGCCCATGACTTCTACGCGTAATTCACCCGGGATGACGGTGTAGGCTATTACCGGCATCGGCTCGAATTTGAGCTTATATATGACAAAGGCTAATACCACGATCGAGAGACTCAACCAGATCAGGTGGCTCGATTTAAGGTTTTTGATGAACGACACGAAATTCCTAAATGGGGTGTATTGCAAGGTGTTGGCGGTTGGCCGAATAACACCCGTAGCTGAAAGTTTAATCTTTCAAATTACTTTTATACGTATAGCCAGCATCCATCCAGGCGGAAATACCCCCAGGCATACGGTACACGTTGGTATAGCCCAGTTTTTGGGTCCAAGTGGCGGCATTATGCGAGCGGCCGCATTGGGTAAAACCGCAATAAATGACGATTTTCTTTCCGGTGTCGGGTCCCAGAACCTTGCGGAAATCATCTGGTGTGAGTGGGTTTGGCATCGCCACATCCTGTTCCCAATGCCCGGAATGCTTGGATTGAAAACCAAAATGCCTGGCGCCGGCGATAAAGGCTAGATTGAATTCTTCGAGAGGGTGGGCATCGATCAGCACGAAGTCTTCCTTGGCATCGAGCATGTGTTTAACTTCGGCGACACTTAACAGCTTATAACCCGCTTCCTGGGTTTCCCTTGCCAATTTAAGAGCCACGGCTTCAATATCGGTTTCTTTCAATAGGCGATTGCCAGCCCATGTGTTGGTGGCCGTTAACAAAAGCAATACGGCCAGAGTGAAGTGTTTTTTCATGGTCTATTTGATGATCCTTTAGGCACAAAATGGGGACTTATGAGAACTTCCAGAACATGGGTGCGTTAGTTAAATCGAAAGGGCTTTCAAGAAGTGACCACCGCACCATACAACAACCCGCACCCCGCGGCCATCACAATTACCAGTAAGACGAAAGCGAGCGTTTTGGTGGTGCCCAGTATACTCCGGATAACCAGCATATTGGGCAGCGACAAAGCCGGTCCGGCCAGCAATAAGGCCAGCGCCGGGCCTTCGCCCATGCCGCTGCCGACCAAGCCTTGAACGATGGGGACTTCGGTCAGTGTAGCGAAATACATGAAGGCGCCGGCAAAAGCGGCAAAGAAGTTGGCGCCGATGGAATTACCGCCCACCGCCGTCGAGACCCATGCCGACGGAATCAGACCCTCGTGGCCGGGGCGACCCAGCAAGGCGCCGGCGATCAATACGCCGAGCAACAGTAACGGCAAAATCTGCTTGGCGTAATCCCAAGCGGTCGCAAACCAGGTGCCGCCTTCGGCTGCGTCGTTGCTGGTGATCCAGGACAGACCCATGACGGCCACCGCAAAAGGCAATAAGGGTTGGCTGCCGAACAGCAACGCTGTTACGGCAGTAATCACGACGACCAATGCCAAGCGGCCTGATGGCAACCGAAACCAGCGGCCCAAGATGATTGCCAGGGCGACGCCGAACAAACCGGTCAGCCACCATTTGACCGCATAAATGGCCTGCCACAGGCCTTCGGTGTTATCCGATTTGGCCCAGTTGGCGAATACCAGAATTAATACCAGCGTGGCCAAAAACAGGCTATTTTGCCAGAGCGGCCGACTGGGTTCTTCTTCCGGCAGCGCGGCTTGTTTTTTGATCTTTTCCAGTTCTTCCTTACGAAACAGATAGGCCATGATCAGGCCAATCACCACGCTGAACACCACCGCGCCTAACGCGCGGGCTAGACCTAACTCCATGCCCAAAATTCGCGCCGTCAAAATGATTGCCAATACATTAATGGCCGGCCCGGAATACAAAAAGGCTATCGCCGGCCCGAGCCCCGCGCCCATCCGGTAAATACCGGCGAACAACGGTAACACGGTGCAGGAACACACCGCCAGAATGGTCCCTGAAACCGACGCCACCGCATAGGCCACACCCTTGGGCGCCGTAGCTCCCAAGTATTTCATCACTGCACCCTGGCTGACAAAGACCGCAATAGCTCCGGCGATGAAGAAGGCCGGGATCAAACATAACAATACGTGTTCTTCGGCATACCAGCGCACCAGATATAAAGACTCCCAGAAGGCATTGTGCAGACGCTCCGAGCTTTGCAGGGTTTCCACCGGGAGGTAAAAACAAACCAAGAAGCCGGCTATGATCAGTAATAGCGCCTTCCATTCGTCACGCCAAAATGAAGTGTTGTTCATGGTTGTTCTCCTTCAGGTTAGGAAATGGTCATCCATAATTTAACGGAATTCCGATTGCTCCGATTCACACAAATGTTACTCCCCTCTTTGAAAAAGAGGGGCTGGGGGAGATTTTTTAATCAGCTTCGTGGTCACTGTCGCTTTAAAGCCAGGTCGATACCGCCAGATAAATGCCGCTAGCTACGAACAGCACGGCGCTAATGCGTCGGAACCACCGTTCGAAGCTGCGGATACGGTCGTAAACCCGGCCCACGCTGCCGATGGCATAGGCGACGATCCAGGCAAACACGATCACCGGCAAACCCGTCGCCAACGCGTAAACCGGCGGTAACCACAGTCCTTGCGGGCTGGATAAGGTCAATGGGATTAACATCCCGAAATACAGCACGGCGCTGTACGGGCAGAATGCCAACGCAAACAGCACGCCCATCAGCAATACGCCCAGATAACTGGACGCGGCGTTATGTTTGCGTAAGGTTTCGGTGAAGCCACCAAACCCGCTAAATGACAGCGGTACGATGTCCAGCAATATTAGCCCGACAACGATCAGCAGCGGCCCCAATAACTTTTCACCCCAACCGCGGAACAGGCTGGCAACTTCGAAGGTACTGGCACCGAAGTATAAGGCCAAGCCCAATCCGGAATAAGCGATCATGCGGCCGAGCGTGTACAGCACACCATTTAGTAATACCCGATGCCGATTCTGCAATTCGCGGCCAATGTAGCCGACAGCGGTGATGTTGGTCGCCAACGGACAGGGGCTGATCGCGGTCATCAAGCCAAGCAGGAAGGCCGAGGCCAGCGGCCACTCGGCTTGATCCAGGAACTGTTGCAATAGCTCCATGGGTTCAGCCTATTGTGGTTGAGCGTCGGTACCAGAAACACCGGCCGCTTCGGGCGTGGGCGATGCCGTACTCGCCGATAGCTGTTGCCGAATGGCGGCCTCCAGCTGCTCGCGAAATGGCTCCGGTTGCTTACGGGCCGTAGCAAAAGCCATTGGCGATAAATTGATCATTTGGCCTTGCGCATTCACCAACAGCAGCGACGAACCCCAAATTTCAAACTTTTTCGCCAACGGTTGGCTTTCTTCTTTTTCCAGATTCAATACCGTCAGTTTTAATACCCCGGCACCCATTTCCGCTTTAAAACTGTCGTCCAGCACACGCCGGGTTTCCTTCTCGATAGCCAAACAAGTTGGGCAGCGCCGTTGGCTATGGAAATAATACACATCGAGTTTTTGGCCGGATTGGGCCACGGCTTGAGCAAACGCCGACGAACAAACCAGCAAGGCCAGCAGGCCGGCCAGTGGGAAAAGTTTTTTCATGATGCCACTCCTTTGTGTCGTTTAAGAAATTAGCCGTGGGAACACGTCTAACCAAGTTCGTTCCTTTCGCCCTATGCGTGTGCTAAGGAATAAGCTCAAAATAACCTCCACAAGCTTGACTGTTTGTGGGGTTCGGTGGCTCGATTGACAGGTGTCGGCGTCAGGGATTGACGCCGTCAAGCCTATACGGACGTATTCACGGCGTCCTGTTAGACGAGCCACCGAACCACCTTCCAGTGTTTGAAGAAGCTGTTTCATGCTCGTTCCTAAGGATTTTGTTGAAAATAAGTTCCCGCGCTCTAGGCATAAATGGCAATGCAGCTTGAACCGCTCCGTGGTTCGGGACGCTGGAGTATCCGTCCCTAGGAGGTTCCCACACCGATCATAGAAAGCATAAGCGTAAGGTATATCTGACGGAATCCTGAGCGTATCAGCCGGTCAACCTAAATGGGCGGCTATTTCATCGGGTGTCAGCACCTTACCCTGACAAACCACCTCGTCATTGACGACCAAGGCCGGCGTTGCCATGACACCGCGTTCGACGATTTGCATCATGTCGGTGATGTGTTCAACCTCGGCGGTCAGGTTACGCGCGGCCACGGCTTCCCGAGCGTTGGCTTCCAGTTGATGGCATTTTTTGCAGCCGGTACCCAGTATTTCAATTTTAACTGTATCGTTCATGGCTTGTTTCCTGTTTGAGTAAATTGGGTTCGATGGCGCCCCAGAGGGCATCGTTGGACGGCTCGAGCAAATCCGATCCACAGAGGGTAATTGCCAGCCGGACGTTTTTACTTTTTAGGCTTTGTATGCCTATAAGATTTAGGCTACAAGTCGTTCTTGAGCTGCCCTATTTTGTCCATTTCATGCTGGGTCGCGAGAGCATCAAGCTTTTCTAGTGGCAGGACTATGAAATACCTGATACGAGTCAGAATAAAATTGAACACCAGTTTAAAAGCATGGTGCTGAGCATCATCATTACCTTGCACTGCCGCAGGGTCTTCAAATCCCCAATAGGCCGTAATTGGCCGCCCAGGCCATACCGGGCAGACTTCACCAGCCGCTTTATCACAAACAGTGATCACAAAATCCATGACGGGTGCATCCGGTGCGGCAAACTCATCCCAGCTTTTACTCCGCAATTCCTCGACTGGATAGTTCAAGGTTTTAATTTGTTCTATCGCTAAAGGATGAACCGTGCCAGTAGGATGACTGCCTGCACTGTACGCGTTGAATCTTCCAGCACCTAGTGTTTAATTGCAGAAATAATATATTATATCAGCTATACTAGGCATTATGCCTAGAAAAGCGATAGAAATAACACTGACCACCGAACAAAAACAACAGCTTGAAAAAATAGTCCGCAGTCATAGTGCCGAGCGTCG
>NZ_JAUSBX010000134.1 GCF_030651835.1 Methylicorpusculum sp.
TTTACCAAGCGGGTAATCAATTCCGCAAGCTCTTCTGTAAACATGACGGACGGGGCAATGGTTTCTTTCATCTTTGTCGGCCTGAGGTATTTCGCAAAATTACCATTATGACGGGATTTTTATGCCTGCGGTATCCCTTAAGCGTGAACAATCTGGCTGTAAGTTATATAAGGCAAGATACTTTTAGTCAGTTCGGTAACGCACGCATAGAGCAGCTATCGCAAATATTAAAAGGGCTTAATCCCCGGCTATAGGAAACGCAAACGACCAAATCGCAAGGGGAATAGACCCAAAAACCGATTCATCCCCAATTCAAGGTGACAGTAATCGGTGAGGCTTAATTTAACAGGATTGTTTAAAGGTGGGGACTTTACAGAAACGCGAGATTTTTGAGTAATTTGCTATGTCTGCAGACGTACAGACCGACTAAAGTCTTGTGTATATATTTCATAAACAGGTAATGCCCTCAAACTTTGCCTGAGTTACCGACTTCAGAATTATTAATTGAACTCGCTCAGACGTCCAGAAGACTGAGCCAACAGGAGAAAAACGATGATAAATACCGACCAAATTAAGCCTGATATGCCCGTTGTCTGCTCCCAAGACGGTCAGTTTGCCACAGTCGACCATATGGAGGGACCGGGGACGATCAAACTGAAGAAAGATGAAACCGGTCAGCACCATTACATTCCGGTAAGCTGGGTAACCTCAACAGGGGACGGCAAGGTTAAAGTAGATCGTCCAGGAGACGCCGCCATGGTGGAGTGGTCGACAGTTTCGCCCGATCATATCGACCAATGACTTTACGCCATAAAACAGACCAATGACGGCTGGGCTATTTGCCTCTGTTGAGACGATAAGATTTATAAAACCCTGGCACACCCTAATTAGCAACGCTCAATTTATGGGACAGAGATTCCATAGTTTTTTATTGCGAATACAAAAAGGTATATAAAACCAGTAGCGTTTTACGAGAGTTTAGCGGAATCGCTTTCCGGTTAAATTTGTTACTGAATTTTCCCAGTTTTTATAGGGTGTCCAGACTCGTAGGTGCATTATTGGATGGGTTTGCCCACGTTTAGGCAAACCTCATCGATAATTCCTGCAGCCCAAGCACAACGTCAGTCTGTTTTTGAAATAATTGGGAAACTTCAGATTTATTTTATAAATCATTATTCTTTTATTTTAATTATTACCTAGCTTATGAATTACGATAATTGGGCGTTAACTATGAAACCGATCAGTAAAATTTTTTTCAAGGGGCTACTCGCCATTATCCCCCTTACACTCACGCTTTATTTGCTATTGTGGTTTGCCGGCACGGCAGAATTGGTACTCGGAAATATATTCAAGTTTTTCTTCCCTGACAGTTGGTATATAAGAGGCTTGGGGCTTTTGTTGGGTCTTCCTCTGGTGTTTTTTTTCGGCGTATTCCTGGAGTCTCGAAATTTCCGCCGCCTCTTTAATAAATTGGAAGAACTTGTTATCCAAATTCCTGGGGTTAAGAGCGTCTATACAACTATACGCGATATAAGTTCTCTTTTTTCCCGCAAAAACAAAGGAAAATTTAAACAGGTAGTTCTGGTTAAGGCACCTCCCGGTACTGTTCAACAGCTAGGTTTTATTACTGTTTCAGATTTTGAAGATGTTTTACCAACTTTTATTGCCGATGACCAGATTGCCGTGTATTTGCCATTCAGTTATCAGGTGGGTGGTGGCATCACCGTCATTATGTCACGGGAATATGTAACAGAAATAGATATGTCTGTTGAGGATGCTCTGCGTTTTATCGCAACATCTGGAGTTGTTGGCAATGTTAATGATGGCAAAAATAATCGTTCAAGGGTTTGAATTTCACTAAAATGAAAAAATACGCTAAGGTTAAATCCGGTCTTTACGCAAAGCTTTGATAGTTCTTGTTGATTCTCTATTCTTGATAACAAGGCCCTATTTGCTTTGAACTGGTCCCGAGCAAATTTTATTCTCCCCTAACTGAGTGAAAATGATCCATGTCATCTCCCACCCCAACCATCGCTATTTTTTATGCATTTGCTGCTAATTTGGGAATTGCGGCAGCAAAAACCTTTGCCGCTTTCTGGACAGGTTCAGGCTCCCTATTAGCCGAAGCGATTCACTCGTTTGCCGATTGTGGAAACCAGGTATTACTGCTAATCGGTATGAAACGGTCTGAAAAAATAGCGACCCGCAAACATCCCATGGGATTCGGGCGAGAATCTTACATCTGGTCCATGATGGTAGCTTTCACTTTGTTTTCCGTGGGCGGCGTCTTTTCCATTTATGAAGGATGGTTGCGATATACGCACCCGCATACTGTTGAAAATGAAGGTGCGGCATTGCTCGTCTTGTTGATTGCCTTGGGGATGGAATATTTTTCTTTAAAAAAGGCGCTGGCGGTAATTCAACCAGAAAAAGGCGCTCGCTCACTGTGGCAATGGTTTAAAGAGACTCAGTCCAGCGAATTGATGGTGGTAACTGGTGAAGACTTAGCCGCCTTGGCAGGACTTGGGATTGCGCTGGTAATGCTTGGCCTGACAATGATTACCGGCAATACCGCCTATGATGCAGCAGGCTCGATGTTAATCGGGGTTTTATTAATTACCGTTGCCGTCGTGGTGGGTACAGAAGTCCATTCCTTACTGCTTGGTGAGGCGGCGGTTGATATCAGCGATAACGTA
>NZ_JAUSBX010000137.1 GCF_030651835.1 Methylicorpusculum sp.
AAAACTGCGTCTCGCGCAGTACCTTGATGGGATTGGTATTTCAATTAGCGCTGACGGCCGAGAAGAGTTGGCGCAAGATACAAGGTTTTAAACGAATACCGGAAGTGATTGAGGGCATCCGTTTCCATGACGGCATTGCCATTATCACAGAGGCAGAGAAAATGGAAGAAACGCAGCAGATGGCCGCCTAATTCAAATGGGTTATACACCAGATTTGACTATAGCTCATCTGGAATGCGTTTACGCGGTCTAACGGCTCCAGCAATCCATGGCGTTGATGTACTCAACTACTAAAGTATACATAGCCTAATCTAAGCGTATTGACTCAAAAATGTCACCAAATCTTCATCAAACATTAAACGTTTTGTCATAAATAACTTTTAGACTCAATCCGTCTTGATGTTTTTTGACGCAGATTAATTCCCGGTTTATTTCCATCTACTTAGGAGCAAATTCAATGAATACCCGTGCTAAAAAAGTTTTTTCAGCCGCACTAATCAGTGGCGGTCTTATGTTTTCAGGTTTATCAGAAGCGGTTTTGATGGATCGCGGTAACGGCATGATTTATGACACGGTTCTTGATGTCACCTGGTTGCAAGATGCAAATTATGCAAAAACCTCAGGTCAGCATGAAACTGGATTAATGAATTGGGAACAAGCAAACGCTTGGGCCGCTAGTCTGGTTTATGGCGGTGTCAGCGATTGGCGTTTGCCGACTTTGTCAGCAGCTAACAGCTCGGCTTTTGAGTATGAATTTGCTTATGACGGCAGCACTGATTACGGTTATAACATTACCAGTCCGAATTCTGAATTGGCTTATATGTATCACGTCAATCTTTTAAACAGAGGCTTTTATTCAATGTTTGGAGATGAAGCGCAATTGGGCTGGAATGAAACGCCGAATGCCTTTTTTAGAGACGGTGTAACGAACCAGGCTAAGTCAATCGCAAATCTGGAAGCCAACGTATTCTGGACAAACCTGGAATATGCTCCTGACAATGCTTCATTTGCATGGGCTTTTGCAACTGATTTTGGTGTTCAAAGCGATCTTAATAAAAATGGCGAGTATCTGGCGTGGGCAGTACGTTCCGGTGATATAGCGGCAGTTCCTCTGCCTGCTCCGGTCTGGTTTTTGGGCAGCAGTCTTTTGGGTTTGATGGGCTTACGCAGAAAAGGCGCAATCTGATTGTTTGAGGTCTTGGTCAACAAGGCCTTCACGGATTCATCGGGGTAGGGCAGGGACGATTTCAATTGCTCTGGATAAATAGAGGCTCTACGAGGAAATTCAATAGTCAGAACTTTTCGTGGCGATATTCCAAGTCATTGTCCGTCTTTTGTATTTCCGTCAGAAAGTTTTCGCATCGCTGTATTCTCAATAAATCAATGCTATGTCATTGAATCCTAATCACCAACAGCAAACCGCGTTTGCTGTTGGTGAACTTCACGTAAAAATAATAGCAGTTGATTCTCGAAGCGCATTGATTGTCATAAAACTGCAATATTTTAGCTTCATTATTCCTTGAGAAATAGCTGGCGGTCTTGCTGGCTTAACCAAACCAATAAACCCAATATGAGCAGTTGATTGGCTCAACATTTGGTGCTATTGGTGTTTCGTGACCAATGAACATCGTCCGCACCGAAGGTTTCAACGTGCATTATATTTTCGATGCGACGTCTGCTTTTGCTGCCTAATAGCGGTTTGTTAATCCGGAAATAATGCGAATCGCCATGTGCCAACACAACCGGTTTGCCATAGCTGACTGCTTCTGCTTCGGCTTTAGCAAAAGTAAGAAGCACCATGATGCTTGTTATAACGCATTACAACTGAATCATTGTTTCCATCTCCGTGCATGATTTATTTTTTAAAACAAAAGGGAAAGTCGCTAGTCCGGCACTATTTTGTTGTCGTAATTGTTATCGGAACGATATAGAGAGATCGGATAAAGACTAAATTGACAGAGTCCTTAAGCGCATTCCGGACCGACACGATCTTGTTATTGAAGTTATAGTCCTAGTTAAGCCATATTCCTTGACGCTTACAATGAACGGATGGGTGGGGAAAAGAATGTAGATTTATATACAGCACTATTTAACATAATATACATTATAGGCATTTTAGTGAATGCTAAATTGAACTAAAAGGAGGCAGATTAATCTCAAAAAATAAATAAAATCGTGGTCTTTGATCGTGCGTCTTTAAGTTTCTTTATGCCCTAAGCATAATAGCCTATAATTTTCGACTGTTAATTTTCTTACTTTAAGCCGCTCACTCTGTAGACTATGAATTCTAATTCTTTTCAAACATACTTTGTCAGAATCAAAGTTACAAAACATGTTGCGATATAAACGTGTAATAAAAAGATTTTTAGCGTTGAGCTTGTTGACAGTCATGATATTTTTTATCGTTTCTGCGGCTAAATTCGTCAAGGAAGAAACCAAATCCTCAAAGTATCAATCGGAATATCTCTCCAGCATCGCTCAAAAGCTTGATTTTAAGGTGGAGCCTGGGCCTAATTCTAAAATCCGTTATCCTAAATACGGCCCATACGATCAAAGGCTGGGATATACCTTATTACCTGATGCCATATCAAAACTGGAAAAGTCAGGTTACAGCGTTGTTGCTCAAGCAAAATCCTCCGAAATGATGGATCAGCTATTTGATTATGGCCTCTATCCGATTTATCAGGAGAAAACCCAGACCGGCTTGCGTATCACCGATCAAAACGAAAATATCTTATTCAGTGCCAATTATCCTACCTACGGCTATCCGACTTTTGAATCCATACCGTCACTTGTTCTGCAAACTCTGTTATTCATCGAGAATCGTGAATTACTTGACGATACTCACACCAACAAAAATCCTGCGGTTGAATGGGATCGGCTAGGTTTTGCCGGTGTTCAATTAATTGCTAAAAAACTGGGATCGAATATTAACGTTCCAGGAGGTAGTACTTTGGCTACACAACTGGAAAAATACAGGCATTCCCCAGAAGGAATAACTAGGACCTTGTCCGACAAATTTATACAAATGGGTAGCGCATCGCTTAGAGCTTATCTGTTAGGTCCTGACACTCGTGAGATGCGGAAAATAATTGCTCATACCTATTTAAACTCGATGCCTTTGGCGGCAACGCCAAAGCTGGGTGAAATTCATGGTTTAGGTGATGGTTTGTCAGCGTGGTTTGGTGCGGATTTTAATGAAGTCAATACGCTGTTATCAGACCCATCTATAAATCAATCTACCGAAATTACGCCGGCTCAGGCGCAAGCTTTCCGTCAAGTTTTAAGTTTATTATTATCACAAAGAAGACCCTCTTACCTGCTTGGATCGGGATTTGAAGCATTACAAACATTGACTGATAGTTACTTGCGCATAATGGCGACACAAGGTGTTATTTCAGAGGCGTTGCGCGATGCGGCACTACAAGCTCAAGTTGTTATTCCTCCTCGTGAAAACTCCGTTCCGGCCAGATTCATGGTGGAAAAGAAAACACAGTCCGTGCTGCGCTCCCGATTAGCCAGAGCGATTGGTGTGAAATCAATTTATGAACTCGACCGGCTTGATTTAAGCGTTAAGACAACGATTGATTTCGAAACGCAAAAATCAGTTGCCAAAGCCTTGAGACGACTGAGTGAACCCGATGGCGCAAAAGCTGCTGGAGCAGTCGGTTTCAGACTTTTATCCGAAACAAACGATCCCTCCCCTATCATTTATAGTTTGATGTTATTTGAACGTGGGGATAAAGGAAATCTTTTGCGGATTCAGACTGATAACTATGACCAGCCTTTGGATATTAACGAAGGAATCAAATTGGACTTAGGTTCAACCTCAAAATTAAGGACGATGGTCAATTATTTAGAGATCATCAGCTTGATTTATGGCCAATTTAAAGACTTTTCAGCCGAAGAACTCACCAAAGTACCGCTTCATCCGCGTGACTATTTGTCGGCTTGGGTTATCGGTCATCTCAAGACAACTCCGGATATAAGTCTGGAAGCATTATTGAATCAGGCATTAGACAGGCGTTATTCGGCAAGTCCGGGAGAAAGTTTTTTTACCGGCGGAGGTTTGCATCGGTTTAATAATTTCACGCGTGACGAGAATAACAAGATCATGTCGGTCCGTAATGCGCTTAAGGACTCTGTCAATTTAGTCTTTATCCGACTAATGCGGGATATTGTTTATCATCACCTCTATAAACCCGGCGGAATAGCCCGGTGGATGGAAGATCCAAATGACGCCAGAAGACAAGAATATTTAGAACATTTTGCCGATCAGGAAGGTCAGGTTTATTTGCGGCGTTTTTACTCCCGTTATAAAGGTAAAAGCGCGCAAGAGGTGCTTGAAATGCTGGCCAGAAGAGTTAAGCCCAAAGCCTCCAGATTGACCATGCTTTACCAAGCCATTTATCCGGACAGCGACATAGACGCGTTGACCGCTTTTCTGAAAAGCCATTTGCCGGCATCTGCATTGGCAAATGAAAAAATTGATAAGTTGAAGGATAAATATTCACCCGCAACATTCAACCTGCAAGATCAAGGCTATATCACCAAAATACATCCACTGGAACTTTGGCTGGCCAATTATATGGCTAATCATCCGGAAGCTGACCGAGACGATATCATCGAAGCCAGTGCAGAACAAAGGATCGATGTTTATCGCTGGTTGTTTAAGAGTACCCGGAAAAATGCACAAAACCGCCGAATTATGACTCTTCTTGAAGCAAAAGCTTTTGAGGAAATCCACAGGGATTGGCAGCGTGTAGGCTATCCGTTTGGGCGTTTAACTCCCTCTTATGCAACTTCAATAGGCGCCTCGGGTGATCGCCCTGTTGCTTTGGCCGAGTTGATGGGAGTATTGCAAAATAATGGTGTTAAACAACCGTTAATACGCTTTGAAAAGCTTCATTTTGCAGAAGGCACTCCTTATGAGACAACGATGAACCGATTATCTGATCAAGGTATTCGTGTTTTTGCTCCTGAAGTTGCCAAAGTCGCTAAAGAGGCACTGCTGGGTGTAGTCCAAGGCGGAACTGCGACTCGACTAAGAGGTGTTTACACGGATGCCCAAGGAACTCAGCTTGCTGTTGGTGGTAAAACAGGAACCGGCGATCATAGGCGGCAAGTAAGAGGCGAGCGAGGAGTATTGCTGCAATCACAATTCATTAGCCGTGCTGCGACATTTGCATTTTTTATGGGCGATCGTTTCTTCGGCGTTATAACGGCCTATGTGGAAGGTCCTGAAGCTGAAAAATACCGATTTACCAGTTCCTTGCCGGTACAAATTATCAAATCATTGGAGCCAACCCTGGCCCCGCTTATCAGAAAGCCATTCGGCATAGACAAAACAAAGCAAGAAGTAAACCTTGTGGCAACAGATAAAAACCATTCTTGATACCGTCACCCATGGTTAACTTGCCTTATTTTGATGAATTGCTTAAATTGCTGGAACAAGACGGTCTTGTTGAAAAGTCGTTTGGTAAGCACGTGCATTGGGGTTGCTGGGATCAGCCTGATCAGGCAACATTGTCAGTAGATGATTTTATTAAAGCCACAGAAAATTTGACGCATAAGCTATGTGCATCGGCTGAAATAAAAGAAGGCATGACAGTTTTGGATGTGGGTTGTGGTTTTGGCGGCACGCTTGCTCATTTGCAAGAAACAGGCAGTAATCTGAAATTATACGGTCTAAATTTAGATATAAGACAATTGTATCGGGCCAGTAATAATTTGCTGAATACGGCTTCCAGTCCCTATCTTCTTGTCAACGGCAATGCGTGTTCCCTGCCCTTTTCCGATCAATCCATAAATTGTGTTCTGGCGGTTGAATGCATATTCCATTTTCCTGACAGGGCATCATTTTTTCGGGAGGTTTTCAGGGTTTTAAAACCGGGTGGAACGCTGGTAATTTCAGATTTTGTACCTCAAACGTGGCTGGCGCCTTTGACGCAAATAAAATTACCCAGCCCCTTTGGTTTTCATTTTTATGGTCATTGCCAGTTTGATTTCACTATTGATAAATATCGCAATCTGGCGAAAGAAACTGGATTTTCTGCAAAAGATGAGCTCGATATTACCTCAAATACATTGCCGACTTACCGCTTTCTGCGGCGTTTTGCTAAAGATGTAGGTTTTTATAATGTTTCCGCAATAATGGAGACAGCAACCGCTGAAATGGTCAGTCGTATGGGCTGGTTGGATTATTTGATTTTATCCTATCGAAAAGAATCGCAATAGAAGTTGCTTTTTCAGCAATTTCATCTGCTGTTTAATCATTCAGGTCCATTCTGTTTTAACAACTTTACAACGAACGCATTGATAAAGAGTACTTAGTTTTCCAAACTTGACATCAAACTTTTTTTCTTTAACGATCTGCCATTTATGAAAGCCGTTTTTGCACATGATGTTTTTTTTATCATGCGGCTTTTTTTTGAATTCAATAATTTCGGCCATACTCAAGGTACATCATACAAATGGAAGCATTGACACCCGGGCAAATCAGCCCTGATTTTTCACTCAAAGACGCTAAAGGCATCAGCCATCAACTGGCTCAATATAGAGGTAAATGGGTTATCCTTTATTTTTACCCCAAAGACAATACGCCTGGATGTACTGTCGAAGCGTGTCAATTTAGAGATCATGATCTAACGCTAAAAGCTTTGAACGCTGTTGTACTGGGCGTTAGCACCGATACAATCAGCAGCCATGAAAAATTTATAAACAACCAATCACTGCCTTTTACGCTGTTATCCGATTCAGATGGCAAAGTCAGCCAATCTTACGGTGCGTTGTTTAAACTGGGTCCGATTAAATTCAGCAAGCGGCACACCTTTATTATCAATCCGGAAGGCTTGATTACCAGGATATACAGGCAGGTCAAACCCGCCAAACACAGCGAAGAAGTCATTGAGGCAATAAAAACTGCTGGTCGTGATTAATTTCCGTTCGTGGAAATAAACATAGGGGCAGGTGCCATAGCAACTCTAAGTCACCTGCCATACTCATTTTTTATGAATCGCGTGCCAGGCAGCAAGCCAGGCCGGGGATTGATAACTATCCACTGATTTGGTCAAATTTCCTGATACGGCCATGACTAATGTGTGATTTATTATTCCAAAAAATAAGGTATAAACCATCATAGGGTCCATATTTTTGATCTCTTCTGCTTTGATGCCAGCTTGAATTATTTTTATTATTTTTATAAATGGCGCTGTTTCTATAAGAGGCTTTTCGTCAGGTAAAAACTCAGAAAGTTTGATCACGAATAAAAATTCAATGATATCCGGCGCATCTTGAGCCAATCTAAATAATAATCCTACAACTTCCCTCAATTGTTCCGAAGGTTTTTTGTTACATCGACGAATATCGTCGATAGAAATACTTAAACTGTCGATAATGTTGGCGTAAAGAGCGGCCGCTATCGTTTGTTTATTTTTAAAATGCTGGTAAACGCCACTGGTTGTTTTGATACCCGCTTCTTTAGCGATATCAGTCAATGACGTATTAAAAAAACCTTTTTTGGCGAATAATCTTAAAGCAGCCAGGAGTATTTCATCCGGAGTGTCCAGCTTTTTATTGTTATTATTTTCTATTTCTTGTTCCATTTTCGCTTTTTGGCAGCAAAATCAATGTGCTACTTATAAATAAATTGTTAGAAAAAACAATGCTCAGTGTTTAAATCCACTTCACTGTCGAATGGGATTTTGTAACCTAAGCATGTCACCAGATCAGTTAACCTATCTGTCTTTGTAATCAGCTTAAAGCGTATCATTTTGAATGACATTCCAAGCGGCTTTTAAGTAATTGATCATTGACCATAATGTCAGAAAAGCCGCTAAATACAGTAAAAAATATCCGGATGTTTTAACCGGAAAACCAGCTATATCATGGCTGTAGAGAAGAAATGATATGGCGAGCATCTGCGCACTGGTTTTCCATTTACCCAATTCAGAGACTTTCACTTTAGCTCTTTGTCCCAATTCGGCCATCCATTCTCTTAACGAAGCAATGGTAATTTCGCGGCCGATAATAATGGCCGCGGGAATAGCCAGATAAGGCGAGCCATCCTGCTGAACAATCAAAACCAAAACAAATGCGACCATTAATTTATCAGCAACCGGATCTAAAAAAGCACCAAAGCGTGTTTCCAATCCCATTTTTCTGGCCAAATAACCATCCAGCCAATCGGTAAAGCCGGCAACCACAAAAATAAGTGTACTCGCCAGATTAGCGTGTTCCCAGGGTAAATAAAAAAACACCGCCAATAAAGGAATCAAAAAGATTCTTAGCAAGGTTAAATGAGTTGGTAAGTTTAATTTAATTGCCATCTTGTTGATGTAATTGATCGTAAATTTTTTGCGCCAAGTGTTTGCTGATGCCGTCAATACTGCTTAATGCATCGACACTGGCCCTTGTTATACCCTGCAATCCGCCAAATTGTTTTAGTAAGAGTTGACGCCTTTTGGGCCCTAGTCCTGAAATCTCCTCTAACAACGATTCTCTTTTGGCTTTACCGCGTCTTTGCCGATGTCCTGTAATTGCAAAACGATGCGCCTCGTCCCTGATATGCTGAATCAGTAATAAAGCTGACGAACCGGAAGAAAAGTCTATGGGTTGTTCCTGGTCAGTCAGAATTAATTTTTCCATCCCCGCTTTTCTATCGGGTCCCTTGGAAACGCCGACTATCATAACATTGTTTATCGCTAATTCAGCCAAAGCCTTTTTTGCTTCGTTGACCTGTCCTCTGCCCCCATCAATGAATAAAATATCCGGCGCCTCGTATTCGCCTTTTTTGATTCGCGCAAAGCGTCGCGATACCGCTTGATGAATGGCTGCATAATCATCCCCTCCGGTGATACCTTCAATATTGAACCGGCGATAAGCTGATTTAACAGGCCCTTCCTGATCAAAGACAACACAGGAGGCGACTGTCTGGTCGCCTTGCGTATGGCTGATGTCAAAACATTCCAGGCGTTTGGGTATTTCGCTACAACCTAGTTCTTCTTGCAGGCTCGCATATCTTCCGTACAAACCTTGACGATTGGATAATTTGGCGTTGAGTGCGCTTTGGGCATTGGTCATCGCCATCTGCAACCATTTTAACCGTTCCCCTCGAACACTGGAACAGAGGCTGACCGGGCGTTTTGCATGTTGTGTTAAAACGTCCTGTAATAGCTCAATTTCGTCAATCTCATGACTCAGAATCAATTCAGAGGGAATGGGTTTGTCCAGGTAATACTGCGCTATAAAAGCTTGCAGGATTTTTTCAGACGCGGTGTCTTCGAATAGCTTGGGATAAAATAATTTATTACCCAGATGTTGGCCGTTACGTATAAAAAAAACCTGAACAGCCGCCATGCCGGCGCGCGTTGCACAAGCAACAATATCGACATCGCCTCGTTCACCATGAACAAAATGCTTTTCAAGGATGCCTCGAATCCGGGATATTTGATCTCGATACGCCGCAGCCTGCTCAAAATCTAAAGATCTGGCCGCTTTTTCCATTTTTTCAATCAAGCGGTTGATTAATGTTTCACTTTTACCCTCAAGAAATAAAACGGTACCTTCTACATCCAGCCCATAATCTTCCTGATTGATTAACCCCACACAAGGGGCGGTACAGCGCTGAATTTGATGTTGCAGACAAGGCCTGGACCGGTTTTGATAATAAGAGTCTTCACATTGGCGTACCGGAAAGATTTTCTGGATTAATTTTAAGGTTTCCTTAACCGCTCCGGCGCTGGGATAAGGACCGAAGTAAAGCCCCCGCAGCTTTTTTGCGCCTCGATGAAAAGTAACGCGAGGAAATTCATGAAGACTGGAAATATAGATATAAGGGTACGATTTGTCGTCTCTAAGACAAATGTTGTACTTGGGCATATAACGCTTGATGAGTTGGCTTTCCAGCAAAAGCGCTTCACCTTCACTGTGGGTTACGGTGACTTCAATATCCGCAACATGGCTGACCATAGCCTGTTGCTTGGGGGATGCTGTTTGGCATCTAAAATAGCTGGAAACCCGATTTTTCAGGTTTTTAGCCTTGCCAATGTAAAGCACCTCGCCTTTTTGATTGAGCATTTTGTAAATGCCCGGGCGTGGGGTCAGGGTTTTAAGGATTCCCTTAACGTCAAAATCATTAACGGATGCGTCGCCAATCACCGTTACTTGGATAGTTGTGCAATAGTTTGGAAAACATCGGAAAACATAGCTTTTGTTAACCGTTTGGTCTGGACATTATAACGACTGCAATGATAAGAATTAACCAATTGGCGGCCTGTCGGCAAGTTATGCACTTGATTATGCCCAAAACGGGCCGCACTTGCTTTCAATCCGTAAGCTTTAAGCACCGCCTGATGAGCGATCTGTCCCAATGCCAGAATAATAGAGTGATGGGGTAATTCCTTTAATTCGGCCGCAAGGAATTTATTACAGCGGTTAATTTCTTCGCCGGACGGCTTATTTTGCGGGGGTAAACACTTGACTGCATTGGTGATTCTGCAGTTTTTGAGTATTAACCCATCATCAAGATGAGATGATTCAGGCTGATTGCTGTAACCAAATTCATACAATGCTTCGTAGAGCAAAATACCCGCATAATCTCCGGTAAATGGCCGCCCGGTGGCATTGGCTCCATGCATGCCGGGCGCCAAACCAACAATCAATAATCCGGGATTGCTATCCCCGAAAGGCGCCACAGGTCTCGCGTGATAAGCCGGAAACTTGCATTTGACATTGATCAGGAATTGATCCAGCCGTTGACAGTTTTTACAGTCAGGGTCAAACCGGAGAATGGCATTCATGCAAGGTTCGCCGGAAGTGCTATCAGAGTTCACGCGTAGCGCTGAATTTAATATCAGGCCATCGCTCTTCTGTCAGTTGCAAATTAACCCGACTGCTGGCGAGATAGACCAGATAACCTCCGCCATCTTCGGCCAAATTTTCGAAAACTTTTTTCTTAAAATCTTCCAGTTTTGCCGGCTTATCTGAACTGATCCAGCGGACGGTGCTGATGGGTGATGCATCATAAACACATTCGACATTGTATTCGGCTTTAAGACGATAGGCCGTTACATCAAACTGTAAAATTCCGACCGCGCCTAAAATCAAATCATTATTCTTGAGCGGTTTGAATAGCTGGGTAGCGCCCTCTTCAGTGAGTTGTATCAAACCTTTTTGTAAGGCTTTGGCTCTTAGCGGGTCTTTAAGTACGACGCGCCTAAACAACTCGGGAGCAAAATAAGGGATGCCCCCGAATTTGAGTGTTTCACCTTGCGAGAACGTGTCGCCCACTTGAATGGTGCCGTGATTATGCAATCCGATAATATCGCCCGGATAAGCTTCTTCGACGTTTTTTCTCGTATCGGCCTGGAAAGTGATCGCATTGGCAACCTGAACTTGTTTGCCGGTTCGAACATGATAAATTTTCATGCCTTTATCAAACTTGCCCGAACAAATGCGCAGAAATGCAACACGATCTCGATGAGCGGGATCCATGTTAGCTTGCACTTTAAAAACAAAACCGCTGAATTTGTTTTCTTCAGGTTTTACGATGCGCTGTTCAGCCTGACGCGGCCTCGGAGCCGGGGCAAATTCGGCAAAAGCGTCCAATAATTCCAGGATACCGAAATTGTTAATCGCCGAACCAAAAAATACCGGCGTGAGTCTTCCATCCAGATATTGTTCAAGATCAAATTCATGACTGGCGCCTTTGACCAGCTCGATCTCATCACGAAGCTCTTCGGCTTGATCGTCCAGTAACGCATCCAATCGAGGATCATTGAGTCCTTTAATCACTTCAGCCTGGGCAATTTTGCCGCCATGCTGAGCGCTGAATAAATGAATTTCATCTTTATAAAGATGATAGACGCCTTTAAATCGTTTACCCATGCCGATGGGCCATGTCATGGGGGCGCATTTAATGTTAAGGACGCTTTCCACTTCATCCATCAACTCTATCGGTTCTCGCCCTTCTCTATCGAGTTTATTGATAAACGTCAAAATAGGGGTGGTTCTAAGACGGCAAACTTCCATCAATTTGATGGTCCGGTCTTCAACGCCTTTGGCAACATCGATCACCATTAACGCAGAATCGACTGCTGTGAGTGTCCGGTAGGTGTCTTCAGAAAAATCCTCGTGTCCGGGGGTGTCCAGAAGATTCAGAATACAGTTTTTGTGCTCGAACTGCATGACCGAGGTGGTAACGGAAATACCCCGTTCCTTTTCCATTTCCATCCAGTCGGAGGTCGCGTGACGAGCCGCTTTTCGGCCTTTGACAGATCCCGCCAACTGAATAGCGCCACCAAACAGCAACAGTTTTTCCGTAATCGTTGTTTTACCCGCATCGGGGTGAGATATAATTGCAAACGCTCGCCGCCGCTCAAGTTCTGAAAGTGTTTCTGACATGTTTCAATAAAAAAGACTACAAAAAAGCTGGCAATTATAACTTATTATCAATTAGCGTATAGAATCAATGTTATGCGTTATTTACTGAGAAGAGACTCATCATGCGATTGAACATTTTGATTACCCTGGCTTTTTTTGTCCTTGCGGGATGTTCCTCTCTTTATTACAGCGGACTTGAACAAATTGGCATTCCTAAGCGTGATGTCATGGTTCACAGGGTAGAAAAAGCGCGCGACACTCAGCAGGAAACCAAAGAACAATTCAAATCGGCTTTAGCTCAATTTACCGCTATAACTCAGTTTAAAGGCGGAAATTTGCAAGACACTTATGAAAAACTGAATGCCGAATACCAAGCCAGTGCCAACAAAGCTAATGAAGTAAATAAAAGAATCCGTGATATTGAAGACGTCTCCGGCGCTTTGTTTAGGGAATGGGAAGAAGAAATCACTCAATACAGCAGCCCATCGCTTAAAGCCGGCAGTCAGAAAAAATTGACTGCAACAAAAGCGCATTACCATCAATTGATTTCAGCCATGAAAAATGCTGAATCAAAGATTCAACCGGTATTGAATGTATTTAAAGATCAGGTCCTGTTTTTAAAACATAACCTAAATGCTCAGGCCATAGGTTCATTGAAAGGCGAATTAGGCAACATTAAATCGGATGTTTCTTCGTTGATCCTGTCTATGGAAAAATCAATTAATGAAGCCAACGCTTTCATCAAAACCATGGAAGCAAAATGATTGGCTTTTCAGTCCTGCTCGCCTTTTCATTGGGCCGGTTTACTTTCGGGTTTGTGTCCGCCAAAAGTTAACAATTTGATCAACATCCAAATCATCAGGACCTTCTCGCCATCCGGTGTAGTAGTCAACATCATTACTTTTAGGTTCGGGGTTGGGCCGATAGATCTGGACGCGCGTGGGAATAGGCGCGGCTTCACCTAAAACCAGCGCCTCGCCTCTTCCTAACGAAGTCAGAATGTCTGTCAAATCACCTTCAGCCTCAGGAACCAAGCCGCGAATATATGCTTGGTCATCCGGATTTGTCGTTCTTAAACAAATAAAGGTACTGCATTGAGAAAGCATGGTCTCTGAAAGCTCGGTTGGCCGCTGGCTGATGACACCGATTGAAACACCGTATTTACGGCCCTCTTTGGCAATCCTTTCCATCATTTTTTTGGTGCCTTCAAACTGGCCGCCTTTTTCTCGGGGAATATAGGCATGCGCTTCCTCGCATATCAATGTAATAGGAAACTCGCGGCGCTTAGGATTCCAGTAGTTAAACTCATAGGCTAATCGCCCCACTTGAGCTGAAACGGCGGGTCTGACATCGGTAGGGACTGAGCTTAAATCAACGACGGTAATGTTTGCTTTATTTTTTCCTAAACCGATGAACTGCCGGAGTAGTTCTGGCATGGCACCGGAATGGTTGCATTTTTTTGGCTTAAGCAGGAAATCATAGCGCACATCGTTAAAACGGCTTTGCATACGCACCAGAAACTCATCAAACTGACCGAACAAGGCGCCTTTGGTTTTACCGAAATCTTTTCGTTCTTCATTGGCGTTTTTAAACTGCATATACAGCTCGGCCAGTGAAAAATAGATAGGGGTGTCAATTGAAGCGGCGTTAAGTCCGATTTCTTTAGCTTCTTTTCGCTTGAGCTGCTGCAGAATTTCACGCATAAAAGCCATTTGCAGGGAGGCGCCTTTATCATCCCGGTCAATAAATAAATCGATCAGTTCGGCATAGGTCATCATCCAATAAGGCATTTCCATTTCCATGGCATCAACGTAATTAACCATTTCTTTTGGAAAAGCGGACTGAACTTGCCCCGCCTCATCTTTCCAGCAATATTCTCCGTGAAGATCCAGCATGATCAGATGCGCCTTAGGCATGGCTCTGATGGTATGTTGAATCAAACTCGTCACGGTCCAGGATTTACCGGAACCGGATTGGCCAATAATCGCAAAATGACGACCGAATAAGGCTCTTGGATCCAGGCTTAAATGGTAATCCTTGTGATTAGCTAATTGGCCGATATAGAATTCATAAGACCTGAACTTGGAAAAGATGGCATTGATCTCTTTAAGGCCTACGGCATAGACTTTAGCGCCAGGTGTCGGATAATGCCGTACCCCGCGAAGAAATGTACTGTCGCCCTGGATTTCCCCGACCGGAATCAGTGAAATATACCGGTCGGTGTGCCTTACCCCCCCGCTGCTGTCAAAGCGATCCTCTTCCCACATTTTATAAACAAGAGCAAGAACGTTTATATCTAACTGCCGAATGACGACATAAGAGCCTATATTTCCTGCCAATATGCTTTCACCATCAATAGTGATCAGCGGAATATCGGTTGCATGATGCTCGGCAAGTCTGGCTTCCATACCATCGCCACGCACTTCGGATAAATAACCTATCAGAACACTGCTTGAGTCATGTTCAGACATTTGAGTACCTTTAAAAAAACGAAATTTTTCAGCTGAGGTTGGGTTGCACGATTTTCACAATCCAATCATTAACGCCATGGCCTTGACATGTTGGGCTGGCTATCGCTAACCGCAACCTGCAGGGTGCATTTTCTTTGTTTTGTTGCGCCACTGAACAGGTACAAAAAAACATAGCTCAAGCTTAGTCGAGTTTGCTAAATTGCAAAGTTAGCAATCGGAAGGAAGGTGACATTGGATAGCTGTTATGCAAATCAGCTTTGTTGAATTGTGATTGTTTTCTCAGGAAAAGCTAGGCTCAAGTTCCACATCTTTTATTTCCTGGCTTTAGTGGATATTGATAGTGCGCAAAATCAGTTCATTCAATCAGGCGTTATCTACCCACTCGTAAATTTCCGTCAATGCAGGGTCACATTTGCAGCAACTGGTACCGCACGATGTTTCTAAAGGTATTTTTTTAATTTTACCTTTATTGATCCATTTGCCTAGCATCCCGCGGATTGCATCAGCATCCATATGGAAATGATTAATCAAATCAATAAGAGCGACCTTGCGCTGGACTTTAATGTAGTCTCTAAGATCTGACAGTATCACGGTTAACCTCCAGAACAGTTCTTTGATCGCTTTTTCTCCCATAAAGCCATAGGCCAAACAGGATACTGCAAAAAAATAGGATTAAACCCAGTATCCAACTGAGTGAATAAGTCGGATTGCGGCTAAATATTGCAATTTGATAAAAAACAGTGGCGCTCATATAGGCAAGCCCGGTAGTCCAAAAGACTACGAACAAAGTCCAGCCCAGATCGGTTTCCCTGTATATGGCGGCCGTTGCAGCAACACAGGGCGCATAAAGCAATATGAATAATAAATAAGCAAAAGCGCCCGCTTTCCCGTCGAAACTCGTTCTCATCGCTGTAAATGTTCTGGTATCGACTTCCTGCTCTGCAGATGCTCTCTCAAGATCGCTGACATCGCCGATATTCAAACCTAAAGGATCCAATACGTTATCTGCCACGTCTTTTAAATTATTAGGAATTGTCAGTAAAGCGTCCATCAGTGCTTCACTCAGATCAAAACCTACCTCATTATCGGCGTCTGAATTTTCGGCACCCATTTGGCTGTATAAAGCATTAAGTGTGCCGACAACTGCTTCTTTAGCCAAAATTCCAGTAAAAATTCCGACGGTAGCGGGCCAGTTTTCGTTGCTTATGCCCATAGGATGAAAAGCCGGCGTGAGCGCTTTACCGATCTCGCTTAATACCGATTTGTCCGTATTCTCTTTGCCAAAACTGCCGTCAACCCCCAACGCATTGAGGAAGTTAAGTACCAGCACCATAGGCACAATCACTTTACCTGCGTTAATAATGAACGATTTCAATCTATCCCAGGTTCTTAAAAGAACACCGCGCCAAGTGGGCATGTGGTAAGCAGGAAGCTCCATAATAAAAGGCGTTGAAGATCCTTTAAAGAGGGTGTGACGCATAATTAAACCGGTCAGCACAGCGACTATGATGCCGAATAAATACAGACTAAAAACCAGATTCTGGCCTCCTACCGGAAAAAAGGCCGCGGCAAAAAGCGCATAAACAGGCAGTCGTGCACCGCATGACATGAATGGATTCATTAAGTTAGTCAATATACGGTCGCGCTGGCTATCCAGGGTACGTGTGGCCATGATAGCCGGAACATTGCAACCAAATCCCACAATCATCGGCACGAACGACTTTCCTGGTAAACCTATAAACCGCATAAACCGGTCAACAACAAAGGCTGCTCTCGACATATAGCCGGAATCTTCCAGCGCTGATAAAAATAGGAATAAAAAGCCGACAATCGGGATAAAAGTCGTTACAACCTGAACTCCGCCCCCTACGCCATTGGCAAGTAAAACGATAAGCCATTCAGGCCAGTTCAGGCTGTTTAATAAGGCCGTCAGCCCATCAACCAGAAAAGCGCCGGATAATTGGTCAAAAAAATCAACAAATGCGCTGCCTATGTTAATGGTGAACATAAACATAGCGTACATAACCAACAGAAAGATGGGGATGCCCAAAAAGCGATTAAGCACTACCCTATCTATTACATCAGTTGTATGCCGGTTAATTTGGTTTTTTCGGGTAACGCAAAGTTGCGTGACTGTATTGACGAAACCATAGCGAGCATCTGCTGCTAGAATGTCAATTTCATCATCAGTCTCGGTTTCAACCTGTCTTTGTAATTCGACAACGTGTTGTGTCAGATTATTTCCAGCAATCGTTTTGGCTAAAGTGTCATCTTCCAAAAGCCTTATTGCCAGCCATCGCAAATCACAGCCTGCCTGAGAAGCGGCATCACTCAATAGAATGGAAATGTTAGTAATGGCTTGTTCGAGTGCTGGCGCGTACTCAATTTGGACGAAAGGTATCGGTTGGGCAGCAGATGAACGGATAATTTCTTCTTTGAGCTGCACAAGCCCTTTCCCTTGGGCTGCACTGATAGGCACCACAGGACAGCCGATTTGCTCAGATAGTGCATCGATATCTATCGTTAGACCACGCTCTTTAAGAGCGTCCATCATATTTAGTACCAAAATCATCGGTACTTTCATCTCAATCAATTGAGACGTTAAATAAAGATTTCTTTCTATGTTTGAAGCATCAACAATGTTGATAATTAAATCAGCTGAATGAGAGGCTACAAAGTCTCTAGCTACTTTTTCATCCAGCGCGACCTGATCGTCTGCGGCTTCCAATGAATAAGTGCCAGGCAAATCGACTAATTCAATTTGTTTGTTGTCAAAAAAGAACTCACCGGTTTTTTTCTCAACAGTCACGCCGGGCCAATTACCTACATGCTGTCTAGCGCCTGTTAGAGCATTAAATAGTGTTGTCTTTCCGCAATTAGGATTTCCGACAACGCCAACTACAAAATCAGCTTTCATTAGAGTTTCTCAATCAATAAAACCGAAGCTTCGTCTTTACGCAAGGTAAGAGAGAATCCCCGTAATTTAATTTCAATAGGATCACCCATTGGAGCAAACCGCGTTACGCTAAATTCTGTTCCGGGTGTAAGCCCCATTGCCAACAGTTTTTTCCGGTAGGCTTTTGAGGTTTTATCAAATCCAACGACACGGCCTGAATCACCCGTTGTTAGGTTCTTCAAACTTAAAGTCATATTGATATACTCCGGTTAAATACTTGAAAGCTACAAAAGAAAATTATTAATAATAATTCTCATTTGATGGCAATATAACATACATGCGAATGCTGTCAAATTTAACCTTTTTGACGTTACTTTTTTTTGCAGGATTAGGATAAACGTGGGATAAATTGAGAAGAGGAACGATACGCTTACTTATCGGAAAACTTATTCAGTTTGGAGTTTTGAGATTTTAATTTGAAGATTTCATTTGCAGCAACCAAGTATCCGATAATAATGCCGGCAAACAATTCTATGGTGAGAGCTACCACTAAAGGAAGAGAGATACTAAAGAAAAATAAATTGATCTCTATCCATTGGAAGTTAAGTATTGAAAAAATCAACGCAACAGAAAAAATTAATATAAAAACGATGGCAACTATAATTTTCATTTAATTTATTACTGTACCGCGCTGATTTAATGATT
Organism: Methylicorpusculum sp.; assembly: GCF_030651835.1. Classification (GTDB taxonomy): domain Bacteria; phylum Pseudomonadota; class Gammaproteobacteria; order Methylococcales; family Methylomonadaceae; genus Methylicorpusculum. The sequence goes on from NZ_JAUSBX010000137.1 coordinate 18,454, forward strand.
AATCGACAATAATGCATTTTTCCCGCGACTCATCAACACGGTCGCGAAGTTCTTTCCCTGGTTTAAAATGGGGTACATATTTCTTTGGCAAAGCAACTGAATCACCCGTTTTTGGGTTTCTTCCCATTCTTGCGTCGCGCTCATGCAAGGAAAAGCTGCCAAATCCCCGTATTTCAATTCTTTCGTTTGAGGCTAGTGAAAGACTCATTTGTTCAATTATGCACTTGACTGCCAATTCAACATCTTTGAGAGCCAAATGAGGTTGTTGCTTGGCAAGCGCTTCAATTAGTTCCGATTTTGTCACATTCTGTCCTGCGAAGATGAATAAAATCAAAGGGTGTGCAATAACTGCACACCCGTATCCTTATTGCGATTATTTTTCCATTTGTTTAAAAATATCACCCAGTGTCGGCGTGCCTGCCGCTTGTTGGGTGTAATCTTTAATGGCCTCGGATTCTTCATCCTGATCTTTGGCTTTAATGGACAGTGAAATAGTTTTGCTTTTCTTATCGATACCGATAAATTTAGCTTCTATTTTTTCACCTTCTTTCAGAAATGTACGCGCATCTTCGACTCTGTCGCGTTGAATTTCTGAGGCTCTCAAGTAACCTTCAACATTGTCGGCCAGCATGATTACCGCGCCTTTAGCATCAACTTCCTTGATAGTACCCAACACCAGGCTACCTTTCTCGTTAGAGGCCAGGAAGTTTTGGAAAGGGTCTTGTTCTAATTGCTTAATGCCCAAAGAAATACGCTCGCGTTCTGCATCGACTGCCAAAATAACAGTCTCTACATCATCGCCTTTTTTGTAATCGCGTGCCGCAGCTTCGGTATCATCTGTCCACGAAATGTCAGACATATGAACTAATCCATCGATACCGCCATCCAGTCCAATAAAAATACCGAAGTCAGTAATTGACTTGATTTTTCCAGTGATCTTGTCGCCTTTGTTATGGGTTGCAGCAAATTCATCCCATGGATTGGTTTTGCATTGCTTCATACCCAGAGAAATACGACGACGCTCTTCATCGATCTCAAGCACCATCACTTCGACTTCATCGCCTAACTGCACAACCTTGGAAGGATTAACGTTCTTGTTGGTCCAATCCATTTCTGAAACGTGAACCAGACCTTCTACGCCTTCTTCAATTTCGATAAAGCAACCGTAATCAGTCAAGTTATTAACTTTTCCGAATACACGGGTGCCGGCAGGATATCTGCGGGCAATGTTTTGCCATGGATCTTCACCCATTTGCTTCATGCCTAAAGAAACCCGGTTTTTCTCTTTATCAAACTTCAGGACTCTAACTTGAATTTCTTGACCAATTTCTACACATTCAGACGGATGGCGAACACGACGCCAAGCCATATCGGTAATGTGTAACAAACCATCAATGCCGCCCAAATCTATAAATGCACCGTAGTCAGTCAGGTTTTTAACAACGCCGGTAACAATTGCGCCTTCGCTAAGCGTTTTCAGCAATTCTTCTCTTTCTGCGCTGTACTCTTTTTCAACCACTGCACGGCGAGACAATACGACGTTATTGCGTTTTTGATCAATCTTTATGACTTTGAATTCCAAGTCACGATTTTCAAGGAATGTAGTGTCACGAATAGGTCGAACGTCAACCAAAGAACCAGGAAGAAACGCCCGCAATGCGCCGACTGAAACTGTAAAGCCGCCACGCACTTTTCCGGTGATACGACCTGTAATGGTCTTATCTTCTGAAAATGCAGATTCCAACTCACCCCAGGCTTTGTTTTTCTTAGCTTTGTCACGAGAAAGAAGAGTAGAACCTAAACCGTCTTCAAACAAATCGAGGGCGACTTCAATTACGTCACCTACTTCAACTTCCAAATCACCATCGGCATTCAAGAACTGCCATTTTGGAATGATACCCTCAGATTTTGCTTGAGTGCTGACAATAACGAATTCATTTTCGATATCGACTACGGTACCCATTAACATCGCACCAGGACGCATTTCGGTCTTGGCTAAACTTTCTTCAAATAAATCAGCAAAGCTTTCGCTCATTATCTTCTTTCCCAAGCTTGTTTTATCAATACAAGCTTATTTTTTTATCAAAGTTAAGAAAAACCGCCTATATTTAGCGGCAACCATTTGTATTACTCAAGGGAACAGTGCAAGCACTTCAGCGATAACTGATTCAATGCTCATACTTGAAGAGTCGATCAATACAGCATCCTCTGCTATTTTCAACGGCGCTGATGCACGTTCGCTATCTCTGCGGTCACGCTCTTCTATCTCACAAGTAATCTGTGCAAGGTTAGCATCAATTCCTTTCTCTTTCAACTGTTTATAGCGTCTTAATGCTCTTTCTTCGGCACTTGCCGTTAAAAAAACCTTAATTGTTGCTTCCGGAAAAACAACCGTTCCCATATCTCTGCCATCTGCAACCAGTCCAGGTAATACCTTAAAATCTCTTTGTTTTTGAAGTAAAACCCGCCTGACTTCGGGCCATGCTGCAACGATGGAGGCTACTTTAGCGGTCGACTCAAGGGGCAATTGCGATGTAATGTTTTCGCCGTTCAAAAAAACAGTTAATTCATCGCCACAATCAAAAGCCAGTTTCATTTCCTCGGCAACAGCTGTCACCGAGGGTTCATCGTTGATATCGACCCCTGCAACTAAAGCTGCTACCGCCAAAGACCGGTATATAGAGCCGCTGTCAAGATAATTCCAATCCAGTTTTCTGGCCACAGCCCGGCTTACAGTGCCTTTGCCCGCCCCACTCGGACCGTCTATCGTTAACACCGGAACTGTCATGACGCTTGCTCACTGATCAGTTTAAGGCCAAGATTTGTTGCTAGGCTGACAAATTCAGGAAAGGAGGTGTTTACGTTCTCACAATCCTCAATGACGATAGGGCCGCTCGCTTTAAGTCCTGCAATAGAAAATGCCATTGCAATTCTATGATCGCCATGAGAAATCACCCTGCCCGCCCCTAGGGTTCCTCCCTGGATGATCATACCGTCAGCGGTTGGTTGAGCATCGATACCGAGAATTTGTAAACCATCCGCCATGACCTGAATACGATCGGATTCTTTGACTCTCAATTCTTCTGCGCCGGATAACCGTGTTTGACCTTGTGCGCAAGCGGCGGCGACAAATAAAACAGGAAACTCATCTATTGCAAGTGGGACCAAGGCCTCGGGTATGTCAATGCCGGTTAAAGGGCTTGAAACCACATGCAGATCAGCCACGGGCTCGCCACCCACAATGCGTTCATTGAGAACTTCAATCTTGGCGCCCATCAATCTGAGTATGTCAATGACACCCGTTCGGGTTGGATTGATGCCGACATGACGCAGGATAATGTCCGAATCCGGCGCGATTGATGCGCCTACCAAGAAAAAAGCCGCAGAAGAAATATCACTGGGCACGTCGATATCATTGGCTGTCAATGATCCTTTTGCACTGATTGAAACTTTAGAGCCTTGTTTTTCGACCGGATATGAAAAACCGGTTAGCATGCGCTCGGTATGATCCCTTGTTGGCGCAGGCTCGGTAACTGAAGTTATACCCTCTGCATACATGCCGGCCAATAGCAGGCATGACTTAACTTGAGCGCTTGCCATGGGCATTTCGTAATCAATGCCTCTGAGTTTTCCAGCCTGACCTTTGATCTTGAGCGGCGCGGTCCCTTTTTCCGTTGTTTCAATCTCAGCGCCCATTTTGGCCAAAGGCTCCGTAACCCGTCTCATGGGCCGCCCTGAAAGCGATTTATCGCCGGTTAATTCGGAATCGAATGCCTGCCCAGCCAGCAACCCGGACAGCAAGCGCATTGAAGTCCCCGAGTTACCCAGATACAAAGGCTTTTGTGGTGCGTTTAAGCCATGCTTACCTACGCCATAGATAGTCAGTTCGCCGTCTTTCGGGCCTTCAATTCTAACGCCCATATCACGGAATGCCTGCAAAGTAGCTAAAGCATCTTCAGCCTGAAGAAATCCTTTGACATGAGTTATGCCTTCAGCCAGTGACCCCAGCATGATGGATCGATGAGATATTGATTTGTCTCCGGGAACTCTTGCACTACCATTAAGACTTCCACCGGGCTGAACTATAAAAGTAACTGTTTTAGACATATTAATTATTATTAAACTGATCAAGAAAGCGTTGCCGGGCGTGCCTGGCATACGTGAAGGTTTCAAGAAGCTGCTGACTGTTATTGGTATCTAACGCCAGCTCCAAAGAATTAAGCTCGTGTTTCAATTGCTCAATTAGGGGCAACAACTGGTTTTTATTGGCCAGACTGATATCCAGCCACATAGTGGGGTCACTTGAAGCGATACGCGTAAAATCTTTAAATCCACCCGCAGCAAATTTAAAAATTTCGACTTGCTCATCCTTACGTCCCAGCATGTGAACCAGAGCGAAAGCAAGCAGATGAGGGAGATGACTGGTAGCCGCCAGCACCGCATCATGATGCTCAACATCCATGATGGATATGACGGCCCCGAGTCTCTCCCAGAATAATCGTACTTTAGCCAGCGAGTCAGGATGAGTATTTGCTGACGGCGTGATGATTAGGCGCTTATTTTTAAACAAATCGGGCAAAGCCGCTTTTACACCGCTTTGCTCGGCGCCCGCGATAGGATGAGCCGGAACAAAATTGGCCGGTACATGACCAAATAGTTCGGCAGCCGCAGCAACGACATTGGTTTTTGTACTACCCACGTCGGTATAGATGGTAGCTTCAGACCAGACCGGCTTCAGCATTGAAAGTACCGATTTGATACTGCCGACCGGCGTTGCAATGACGACGAGATCCGCACGTTCAACGGCTGATTGAATATCAAAAGAATAACGATCAATTACCTTCAGCTGCAATGCCTGTTCAAGGTTTTCCTTGTCATCAATACGGCCAAAACCGATGATTTCCGAACATAAACCTTGTTCTCTGGCTGCTCGTGCGATCGACCCCCCAATGAGTCCGACGCCGATAATGCAAATCCGATTAAACATGCGCCAAAATAGCTTCTAAGGCATCGAGAAAAATCTGATTCTCAGCCTGAGTGCCAATGCTGATTCTCAAATGATGGGGCATTTCGTAATTGGCTACCGGTCTTACGATCACCCCTTTCAATAATAAAGCCTGATAGATCGCTTCACCCGATTGCCGTAAATCAACCGATACAAAATTACCTGCCGAGGGGATCCAGTCCAGCTTCAGCTTCCGAAAACCATCAAGCAATTGCCCCATTCCCTGCTGGTTATTCAATACGGTTTTCTGCAGATGCACGTGATCATTAAGCGCTGCTTCGGCGGCAGCAAGAGCCAGCATGTTATTGTTGAAAGGTTGGCGCACTCGATTTAATAAATCCGCTATCAGGACACTGGAACATCCAAATCCTATCCGCAATCCCGCCAATCCATAAGCCTTGGAAAAAGTCCGGGTAATGATCAGATTAGGATAACGATCAAGCCATTCAAGTGAATTTGCCTGGTGTTCAGGTGCTATGAATTCAAAGTAAGCTTCATCCAATACGCAGATAACCGTTTTAGGCAAGTCGCTGATAAACGACTCCAACTCATTGCCGGCTAAAAGAGTGCCCGTTGGATTGTTGGGATTGGCGATAAAGACGACCCGGGTTTTGTCCGAGATCGCAAGACGTATTGCATCCAGGTCATAGCCGTATTGTTTGGCGGGAACTATTACAGCTTTAGCGCCCACCGCTTGGGTTACGATGGGATAGACCGCAAAGGCATGCCGGGAAAATACGACTTCATGCTCGGGAGAGACAAAAGTTCGAGCAATCAATTCCAGCAATTCATTTGAGCCATTACCTAAAGTGATTTGCCTGGCGTCGATATTAAACTTTGATGACAAGGCCTGTTTAAGATTAAATCCATTGCCATCCGGATAAAGCGCCAAATCTTTCAGTGTTCCTTGAATCGCAGCGATTGCAAGAGGGCTGGGACCTAGCGGGTTTTCGTTGGAGGCAAGTTTAATGATGTTGGTTAGACCCAGTTCACGCTCAAGCTCTTCAATAGGTTTACCGGCCTTGTAGGGGATCAGTTGCTGAACACCGGGTAACGCTAATTCATAAATAGGATCGCAATTCATTTTAGATGGGGTTAATTTCGGGGATTTTAATTAAAAAAGAAAGAAGGCTATTTTTAAATTACCGCTTTAGGGTAAGAGCCTAACAACTTAATCATACTGACACGGCGTTTTAAAGTATCGAGGGCCTTGCTCACGTCATCATCGTCTACGTGCCCATCAATATCAATGAAGAAAACGTAGTCCCACAGGCCCTGACGAGAAGGGCGAGATTCGATATGCAGCATGCCTATGCCGTATTCAGCAAACGGTTCTAGCACCCGGTAAAGCGCCCCTGGCTGATTGCCTGTTGAAATGAGTAATGAAGTTTTATCATTGCCGGTTGATTGCGAGGTTTGATGACCAATGATAATAAACCGGGTCGTATTGTTTGACTCGTCCTCAATGTTTTGTTTGATCACATTCAAACTGTAGCGTTCGGCAGCGGCTATGCTGGCTATGGCGGCTTTGGACTTGTCATTGGAAACCAACTGAGCCGCCTCGCCATTGCTGTTCACCGCGGTAAGTTTGACGCCCGGGATATTGTCATCCAGCCACTGACGGCATTGAGCCAATGATTGTTGATGAGCCAACACCTCTGTGATGCCATTGACGTTTTCACTCAGGCCAAGCAAATTTTGATGAACTCTGAGCTCCACTTCGCCGCAAATATGGACAGCAGTATTAATGAAGCGATCTAACGTATGGTTGACAATCCCTTCTGTTGAGTTTTCAACAGGTACCACACCAAATTGGCAGTGTTCATTCTCAACCAGATTGAAAATTTCACCGATGGTTGATGTGGCAAGCGTATTGACGGCATGACCGAAATGCTTGATCGCGGCCTGCTGGGTAAATGTGCCTTCAGGCCCCAGATAGGCAACATCAAGCGGCTTTTCCAGCGCTAAACACGAGGACATGATTTCGCGAAAAAAACGAACCATGGTCATATCGCTTAACGGCCCTGCATTTAATTCTTTTACGCGTCGTAAAACCAGGGCTTCCCGATCAGGTCTATAAAAACAGCCGTCCTCCCCTTGGGCAATTTTGGTTTTAGCCACTTCAATTGCACACTGAGCCCGTTGATTGATCAAGCTTAAAATTTGCTCGTCAAGCGCATCAATTTGGGCTCTTAATTCTGAAAGAGGAGTAACGGCATTCATAGATTTAATCAGCCATGCGTCTTTTCAAAGGTTTTCATAAAGTCGATCAGCGCATCAACACCTTCATCCGGCATGGCATTGTAAATGCTGGCTCGCATGCCGCCAACAGAACGGTGACCTTTCAATTCGGCCAAACCTTTAGCTTCAGCTTCAGCCAGAAATGTCTTGTCAAGATCCGGATTGCTCAAAATAAAAGGTACGTTCATTCGTGAACGATATGCCGGATCGATAGGATTGCTAAATAAACTTGACTGATCAATTGCCTGATAAAGCCTTGCCGATTTGGCCCTGTTTTTCGATTCAACAGCGGCTATTCCACCTAAGGACTTTAACCATTTCAAGACCAAACCAACCAAGTACCAGTTGTAGCTTGCCGGGGTATTCAACATGGATTTGTCTTTATCCTGCACCGCATAATTAAAAACGTCGGGCAATTTTTTATCGACAGTGCCGATTAAGTCGTCTCTTACAATAACGACAGTCACACCCGCGGGACCCATATTTTTTTGAGTCCCGGCATAGATCAAGCCAAATTGACTGACATCAACAGGACGCGAAAGAATGTTGGATGACATATCCGAAACCAGGGGTAATCCCTTGCTGTCGGGTATAAAAGGGAACTCCACGCCATGAATGGTTTCATTCGAGGTGTAGTGCAGATAAGCCGCATCCGTATCGATAGTCCAGTTGGAAGGATCCGGAATGGTTTTGAAGCCGCCATGTTCCGACGTGGCCGACACAATAACTTCGCAAAAACGGCCTGCATCTTTTATAGCTTTAGTCGACCAGGCTCCGGTATTGACGTAACAGGCTTTGGTGTTGCCTCGCAAAATATTCATCGGTATAAATGAAAACTGCCCGGTAGCACCACCCTGCATGAACAATACTTTATAATTGTCAGGGATCCCCATCAATTCTCTTAAATCAGCTTCCAATTCCGCTGCAATCGCTGAAAAATGTTTGCCACGATGACTCATTTCCATGACTGACATGCCGGTTCCCTGCCAATCGAGCATATCTTCCTGTGCTTGTTTTAAGACAGCTTCAGGAAGAATTGAGGGGCCTGCGCTAAAGTTATAAATTCTCTTCATTTTCTTCTTCTCCTTCTCCGGTATTAAATTCGTCATCTTGGGTTTCATCCTCGGCCAGTCCTTCTATACGATCCACTCCCACTACTTTTTCATTTTTATCAAGACGAATAACCGTAACTCCTTGTGTATTTCTTCCGACAACTGAAATTTCATCAACACGGGTTCGCACCAGTGTTCCTGCGTCCGTAATCAGCATGATTTCATCCTGGTCCGAAACCAAAACAGCACCCACTACATCGCCATTGCGCTCAGACGTCTGGATAGCAATCAGCCCCTGCCCGCCTCGTTTATGACAGGTAAATTCCTCAATTCGAGTTCGTTTGCCGTAGCCGTTCTCACAGATATTAAGCACTGTTCCTTCAGCGGCAACAATCAAAGAGATGACTTTTTGCCCCTCTTGCAAACGAATGCCACGAACACCCGACGCGGTTCGGCCCATTGAGCGCACATCCGTCTCATTGAAACAAACCGCCTTGCCGGTGCTGCTGAACAGCAATACGTTTTGCTTGCCATCGGTTACGGCCACACCAACTAATCGATCGCCTTCATGTAAGTCAATGGCTATTTTACCGTTGGCGCGTTGACGCTCAAACTCATTTAACGGCGTCTTCTTGACGGTTCCTGCCGATGTGGCCATAAAAATAAATTTATCAGCACTGAATTCACGGATCGGCAAAATGGCATTGATAGTTTCGCCCGTTTCCAAAGGTAATAAATTGACAAACGGCTTGCCTCGAGATGCGCGACTGGCCACGGGAAGATTGTAGACTTTGAGCCAATAGACCTTGCCTAAAGATGAGAAGCACAAAATGGTGTCATGCGTATTGGCTACGATGAGCTTGTCAATGAAATCCTTTTCCTTGGTTGCAGTCGCCGACTTGCCTCGGCCACCGCGTCTCTGCGCTTTGTAGTCGGTCAATGGCTGAGACTTGACGTAACCCTCATGAGACATCGTTACGACTACATCTTCTTCGGTAATCAGATCTTCATCGCTCAAATCGAGATGATCCTGCAGAATTTCCGTTCTACGCGCATCGGCATATTCATCCTTGATTGCAACCAGTTCTTCCCTGATGACTTCCATCAGTCTGATGTCGCTGTTCAAAATGGCCAGATACTCATCAATCAACTTTAATAATTCTTTATATTCATTGACTATTTTCTCCTGCTCCAGTCCGGTAAGACGATGCAGGCGCAAATCGAGAATGGCTTGTGCCTGGGCTTCGGATAGCCGGTAAAACCCTTCGGACAAACCAAATTCAGCAGGCAAATCTTCAGGCCTTGAACGATCGGCATCCGCCCTATCCAGCAAGGCAATAACGAGACCGGCTTGCCAGGTTCTGGCTAATAATCCGGCTTTTGCCTCCGCAGGATTATTAGAGTTCTTGATCAGCTCGATCATTTCATCGATATTGGCAAGGGCAATTGCAAGCCCTTCCAACGTATGGGCTCTTTCCCTGGCTTTACGAAGATTAAAAATCGTCCTGCGTGTAACAATTTCGCGGCGATGATCGATGAATGCAACCAGAATCTCTCTGAGACTCATACAGTGGGGCCGGCCATCAAACAACGCGACCATATTGATGCCAAACACCGTTTGCATTTGTGTTTGTTTGTAAAGATTGTTTAACACGACTTCAGCAACTTCACCGCGCCTAAGTTCTACAACCATGCGCATGCCGTCTTTATCGGACTCATCCCTTAATGCAGAGATGCCTTCCAGTTTGCCTTCCTTGACCATTTCAGCAATTTTTTCCAGCAACTTCGCTTTGTTGACCTGATAAGGCAACTCTGAAGTGATGATGGCCTGGCGTCCGCCGTCGCCGATATCTTCAAAATGGCAGCGTGCGCGCAAATAAACTTTGCCACGTCCTGTCATATAGGCACTTCTTATTCCGGCTGCGCCATTAATAAATGCGGCAGTCGGAAAATCAGGGCCTGGAATATACTGCATTAATTCGGTAATCGTAATATCAGGCTGGTCGATTAACGCCAAACAAGCACTGACAACCTCGCCGAGGTTATGAGGAGGAATGTTGGTGGCCATGCCCACCGCGATACCGGCAGAACCATTAATTAATAAGGTTGGAACCCGTGTGGGTAAAACCTGAGGTTCGGATTCGGATTCGTCATAATTGGGGATAAAGTTGACTGTTTCTTTATCCAGATCAGCCAATAATTCATGAGCAATTTTAGACATGCGCACTTCCGTGTAACGCATAGCCGCCGGCGAGTCACCGTCTACCGAGCCGAAGTTACCCTGACCATCAACCAACATGTAACGCATTGAAAAAGGTTGAGCCATTCGAACTATCGTGTCGTAAACAGCCGTATCGCCATGAGGATGGTATTTACCGATAACGTCACCGACCACACGAGCCGATTTTTTATAGGGCTTGTTCCACTCATTGCCCAGTACGCTCATAGCATATAGCACACGGCGATGAACGGGCTTAAGCCCATCTCTGACGTCCGGCAATGCTCGACCTACGATTACACTCATCGCGTAGTCGAGGTAGGACTGCTTCATCTCGTCTTCAAGATTGACAGGAATTATTTCTTTGGCAAAGTCTGACATGATTCCGTTTTATTTATAATAAATGCCTAACCAACCGAGGCTGGCAAGCATAGTTTCCATATTGTTAATAATACAAAAGCATACTGCTGCAATTTTGCTTATTACTAAACGCTTAAAAAGGCGCGCATTGTATCAAATTGTCTTTGCTGAGTCGAAGCATACCTATTCAATTCAGCAGCAGGCGTATCGATGATAAAGCTTGACTGCCATAAACAGGCGGATTAACAAAAAACCTCGTCTAGAAATGACAGCAAACTTTGCCAGGAACGTTTATCCGCATGCTTGTTATATACCGTGCCAAAGTCAGGATTATTGGCAACCGGATTTGTAAAAGCATGCATCGTATGTCCGTAGGTATGAATTTGCCAATCCTCACAAGAATCTGTTAATTCCGACGCCAGAGCAAGCACGTGATCAACCGGCACCATAGGGTCGTCATTACCGTGTAAAACCAATACCTTGGCCATGATTTTTTTTGTTGGCAAGGATGGCGGAATCAGCAAGCCATGAAAACTCACCACGCCTGCGATATTCGCACCACTTCGCACTAAATCCAGCGCACATAATCCACCAAAACAAAAGCCGATCGCGGCAATGCGTTTTTCATCGACCCAGGGCAATAACTTTACGGCACTTAAAGCCGCTAAAATTCGCTTTTGCAATAAAGCCCGATCTTCCATAAACGGCTGCATCAATTTTGCATTTTCTTTCGGTCCAGAACCTGTGACGCCCTTACCGTACATGTCGACAGCAAATCCCACATAACCCAATTCCGCCAGCTTTCTAGCTTTTTCGGCGACAAACTCATCGCGACCGCCCCATGCATGACAGATCAGCACAACCGGTCGCTGCCCTTCTAATGCGTCATCAAATGCAAAATAAGCCTCTAAATGAATGTCACCATCCAAATAACCTACAGTATTCGAAACGATAGTCATATCAATTCCTCAGGGCGTAATAAAATCGTAAGTAACTACTTTTTCTACCAAAGGCTGCAACTTTTCGTGCAGAATTTGCTTGTGTTTAGGATGCGCCAAATAGGCATCCAATGCCTTCTTGTCTTTCAAGGTAACCGTTACCGCGACATCGAAACTTTCATCGGCAATGGGCCGTCCGCTTGGAGCAATGACGCCGGTATGCCGGGCGATGATGCCGGGTAAATCGTTCAAGCGTTTGCTTTCCTCGATATAGCGTGTTTTGGTTTCTTCATTGCCGGGTTCTTTTAACCAGACAATGACGACATGCGTTATGGGCTTGGAAATTTCGGCTAGCGTAATTGCAGAATGAATTAGCAACACCGCTAAAAAAAAACACTTAATTAAAATCATTTATCCTCCAATTGACTTCTAATTGTTTGCAGAAAACCAAGCGAGGCTTCTTCAACCAAATCGAGTACTTTTTCAAAACCAAATCGGCCTCCGTAGTAAGGATCAGGCACTTCCTTGACATTTAAATGAGGCGCAAAATCCAAAAAATAATGAATTTTATTTTTGTGATGTTCAGGACAAGCCCCTTTTAAAAGTGAGTAATTATCGCTGTCCATAGCCAATATGTAGTCAAACCTTTCAAAATCAGAGAGCACGACTTTTCTGGCTCTAAGGTGATTTAATTCAATGCCTCGCTCTTTTGCAGATTTTTGTGATCTCAGATCAGGTTCTTCGCCCTCATGGTATGCATGTGTTCCAGCCGAATCGATGTCAAAAACATGACTCAAATTCTGATCGTTAACCAGTTTTGTAAAAACCCCTTCAGCTGTAGGTGACCGGCAAATATTGCCCATGCAAACAAATAACACTTTTACTCGGCTCATGATAAAAATAATTTTGAAGTTGAAAAACTCAGGAAACTTAACTCACTGTATGACTATTATGCCCATTAATGCGGGTTATATCTATCGTAGTCATTGATCGATTCAGAGAAATAAGGTTGATATTTTCTTATTTCCTTCAAAAAAAATGACGACCTTAAATTATCAGCTATCCTTTTATTAAAATTTGAGGCGTCCCAATAAACAAAGGGACTCTGAACTAATCTTATAACCAAAATTGCCAATCCTTAAAACCAATTTAGATTGAATTAAAGGATGAACCGGAGAAACATATGATCATGAATTGGCATTCAGTTGGCGTTAAAGTGGTGGCCATTACCACAACAGCGTTGGCGATAATCGCAACAGTTTTGTTGTTTATTTATGGCATATCAGAAAAAGAAAAACTCATTAATAATGAAATTCAAAACGCTAGAAATTTGCTTTTAATGTCGGAGTCCGTTCGAGAAAATACCAACATTAAGTGGGAAAAGGGGATTTTTTCAACCGAACTGGTTAAACAGATCGCTCAAAACAGTACCGGAAAAGATAAAAAGGACAAAGTGTTGGCAACAGTTCCGGTGATGAATGCTTGGGACGTCGTTCAATCCAAAGCCAAAGAAGGAAAATTTCGATTTAAGGCTCCCCGTGTTGGGGCCAGAAATTCAACTAATGAAGCTGACAGCATTGAACAGGACGCCTTAATCTTTTTTCAAAATAATCCGGATAGTAAAGAATTCGTTCATATCGATGAAGATAACGAAGAATTACGTTTTTTTAGACCGGTAAAACTCAGCAAGCAATGTGAAGTCTGTCATGGCGACCCTGCAACTTCTGAAGCGGTTTGGGGAAATGTTCAAGGGGTTGATATCCTTGATTACCCTATGGAAAATAAACGGGCAGGCGATTTGCACGGAGCATTCGAAATTATAAGTCCTTTAAGCCAAATCAATGCGCAATTAAAACGTGAACTTATGATTGCTGTGGGATTCAGCTTGGCTGCGCTGATTGTTGTGGGACTTCTAGGCGCTTTGACAATTAATTTTGTTATTATTACCCCTCTGACCGATTTGGCATTAAAACTTCAAGATATCGCTGGTGGCGAGGGCAACCTAAGAGCTAGACTGAACGCTACGGGTAAATCCGAATTTGCCTGGGTAGCTGGCAGTTTCAACAGTTTCGTCAAAAAAATAGCCAAAACGGTTGAGCGTATCAGCACTACAAGCGATCAACTGGCCCAGGCTTCCGTTCGTTTATCCAGCATTACGGAAGAAACAGAAAGAGGCGTAGACAAACAGCAGTCTGAAACGACCCAAGTGGCCACGGCTATGGAAGAAATGACTGCTACTGTTCAGGAAGTGGCAAGGAATGCGGTAAGAGCTTCCGAGGCAGCTTCAAAGGCTGATGCTGAAGCATTGTCCGGAAAAAATGTAGTCACAGCTTCAGTTGACGGCATAAACCGACTGGCTTCTGAAGTTGAAAATGCGGCTCAAGTTATTCATGAGTTGCAGTCTGACAGCAACAGTATCGGTGAAGTCTTGGGCGTTATTCAAGGTATTGCTGAACAAACCAATCTTCTAGCCTTAAACGCTGCCATTGAAGCGGCAAGAGCCGGTGAACAAGGCAGAGGGTTTGCTGTTGTGGCGGATGAAGTCAGGACACTGGCCAGCAGAACACAAAATTCGACCTTAGAAATTCAAAAGACTATAGAACGCTTACAAGCCCGAGCTGAACAAGCGGTCAAAGTGATGGAAAACGGCAAAAAACAAGCCACAAACAGCGTCGAACAGGCCGCGTCTGCCGGAGAAGCCATCTCAAGCATTAGTCAGAAGATCGATACCATCAACGATATGAATAACCTGATTGCAAATGCTGCCGCACAGCAAAGTCTGGTTGCAGAAGAAATTAATCGTAATATCAGCAATATCAGCGCCGTGTCGCACGACACTTCTATTGGTGCCAGAAATACGACAACGGCTTGCAGAGAATTACAAGCCCTTGCCAACCAGCTTAGAGAGGCAGTTAGACAGTTTAAAATTTAAAAAGGTAAAATTCGGTATTACTCTCCATCTCTTAAATCAAAAAAGGCTTTGAATGATTCAAAGCCTTTTTTGTTTCGCCCTATGACAAAAGTTATTTGACATAGATTTAATGAGGTTATGGTAATAATTCGTGTAAAAATGAACAAAAGCAACCAAACTGATTCCTTTAGACCCCCGCTTCTTCCTAAAACTGAGCCAGCTCACCAAAAACCAATAGCCTGTGCAAGTAGTCAAAATTGAACTGTTCAAAGAGGGTTTCAGATGATTAGGATTGCAAAAAATAGCAAAGTTATGCCAAAGATAATGACATTTAACATTTAAGTGGCGGCGGAAATTTAAAGGGCTGATTATTAGCTGTTTTTCTTCGGTACAAGCCGCTGATAACAAAAAACCGAATATTCTGGTTATTTGTGGTGACGATATCGGCCTGTTCAATGTCAGCGCCCATAACCAATGCATGATGGGCTACAAAGCACCTAATATCGACAGCATTTTCGCGCCGGTTTGACCAAAGGCCGCAGCCGTGGCCTTTACCAACCGAAAGCGCTGGGCGCTGAGCAAGACAGAGCTTACCCTAATAAGTGGTTTATCGAGGTTAAAGGACAAACCATTCGGTCCGACCAAAAGCTCGCACACTGGTTTGACGTGAATCAATGGGTCTATCTTACGTGAGGAGCCGTTTACGGTCCCGTACGCACGGTTCTGTGGGCAGACGGAGGCTTGCCTCCTCTGAACCGATGAACAAAGTATCAATCGACATTTCTTCGAACGCTTCGGGCCGGACTCAAGCTCATCCTCGACGGCCTCAGCAAACGCGCACAGAGAAACGTCTCGATAAACTCAACGAGCGCATCGGCCGACTCAAGGAAAAAAGCAAGGGTACGGGAGTTGTACAAAAGACTTACGTTTGACTTAAACTCATCGGCTTTACAAGCGTGTAGTGCCTTAAGACTTTTTTGATTTCTAATTAATTGAAATTTAAGAGTTTTTAAATTAGGTTGTTAAAGATGGGTTAAGGCTCGCTGTTCGATCGGCTCTCGTAGGACTGCTCACATCACTGAATAGCCATTACTCTTGTTCAAAAGCAACAGGGGCCCAGCCCAGCCATGTCTTCCCATAAATTACTTGCGATAAGCGAATGCAATTGTTAATGAGACGATTTATTTTCGGATTCGGGGCTTACAACGTTAGGTTGGCTTTGTTTATACTGTTTCCGACGCCATGCCGGGGATTCGTGCTCACGCCTTTTACGTCAGATCAACTGCCGGCATGATTTCAGTTTTCTTTGTGACCTCATGCCGATGGCGCTTCACCTATAAATTTCTCACTCGATATGCCTAAATTATCATCTGCGGTTGCCGGCCATAGCAAATTTCGCCTCGGTTTAGCGCTCATCTTTATCCTGCTTGGATTATCGGTGGCAGGTTTTTATTATTGGGCTGCTAATATCCCGTTAATGGAGAAGCCTGCTACCTTTCCGACTAAAAAGTCTGAATCCCTTCAACCTGCTACACCTGCAAACCATGTCGGTGCGACTGAATGTCAGCAATGTCATCAAGCTGAATTCGATGCATGGCAAGGTTCGCATCACGCAATGGCCATGCAGGAAGCCAACGAACGAACTGTACTTGGCGACTTTAATAATTCGACATTCAACTACTACGGTATTGAATCGACTTTCTTCAAGCGGGATGGCGAATTTATGGTGCGCACCGATGGTCCTGACGGTAAATTGACCGATTATCCGATCAAATACACGTTTGGCGTTATGCCGCTGCAGCAATACCTGATTGCATTTCCAGGAGGCCGTTATCAGGCGCTTGGTGTTGTCTGGGATAGCAGGCCTAAAGCCGAAGGTGGCCAACGTTGGTTTCATCTTTATCCTGATGAAAATATTGACTATAAAGATCAGTTACACTGGACCGGTCGTTATCAGAACTGGAACATGCAATGTGCGGAATGCCACTCGACTAATCTCAAGAAAGGTTACGATGCGGCAACGGATAGCTACCTAACTACTTTCAACGAAATCAACGTAGCCTGTGAGGCTTGCCATGGACCGGCCTCGCAGCATGTGGTTTGGGCGAAACAGGATCAACCTCCTTATAGCACTGATACCGATAAAGGCTTGTCAGTAAAACTAGAAAGCCACTGGCAGAACGACTGGATCTTTGCCGGTAGCGATGCAAAATTTGCGCATCGCGTGAAACCCGTTAATGAGTCTGCGATGAATACCTGCTGGGCCTGTCATGCCCGTCGGTTAACTTTGGTTGAGAGCAGTACGCCCGGTTTGCCGCTGGAAGACAGTCATCGTCCGGCGTTGTTGACGCAACCCACTTATTACGCTGATGGACAGCAGCGGGACGAAGACTACACTTGGGGGTCCTTCCGCCAAAGCAAGATGTTTCAAAACGGCGTGACCTGTATGGATTGCCACGAACCACATGCGCTTAAACTCCGAGCAGAAGGTAACGCCTTGTGTATTCGTTGCCACAATGCTGAAACCTTTGATACAGAAAAGCATCATTTTCATCGGCCTAATTCCAAAGGTGAGCAATGTATGGAGTGCCACGCACCGGAACAAAATTACATGGTTATCGATGGCCGGCACGATCACAGTTTCCGTTTACCGCGTCCTGATTTGTCACAATCATTAGGCAGCCCCAATGCTTGTAACCAATGTCATCGCGACCGCAAGCCAGAATGGGCTGCAGCTACCTTGGATAGCTGGTACGGCAAGACATGGCGCGAACGTCCCCATTACGGTCACGTACTGCACAATGGCGTGACGCAAGGGTTCAAAGCTTTGCCGGCATTGATCCAGTTAGCTCAAGATATAGGCAAACCGGCCATTGTTCGGGCAACAGCCATCAATCTGAGCGAGCCAATGATGAATCAGGATTTGTTAATCACAGTCCGGCAGTGGTTAAAAGATAGCGATCCGTCTGTTCGCATAGCGGCTTTGGGTTTAATTGAAGCCGTCGATCCGGTCAATCGGATTCTGGCAGCCGCGCCGTTACTAAACAATCCGATACGTGGTGTGCGTATCGAAGCATTCCGTATCTTGGCAGATGTGCCGAACGATCAGTTTCCTGCAGATAACCTCAAATACCGAGCTCTCGCTGAACAGGAATATCGCGCTTATTTGGCGTTGAATGCCGATTGGCCATCGGAAAATGTCAATCTCGGTAATCTTGAGTGGCGACAAGGCCGGCTCGATGCAGCTATTGCCGCATACCAACGAGCACTGAGGCTCGATCCGCAGTTTGCCGGTGCTTATGTCAATCTTGCCGATGTCTACCGGCAATTAGGACGAGACAGTGAAGGAGAAAAATACTTGCGACAAGGTTTGTCCGTGTTACCGAAGGCAGCGGATTTACATCACGCATTAGGTTTAACTTTAATCCGCAAGGCCAATCAAACTGACGCTTTAAATGAACTGGCTGAAGCTTATAAACTTGCTCCGGACAATGGTCGATACGCTTACGTCTATGCCATTGGACTGAATTCAGTAGGTAAGTCCAAACAGGCTATTGCCGTACTCAAAGACGCTGAAACCCATCATCCGTTTAACATGGAAATCCTGAATGCCCTGATTTCGATGCATCTGGAAATGAACGATGGAAAAATGGCGCTGGTATACGCTAAAAAAGCTGCGGAGGCGATGCCTGCCAATATGCCAATAAAACGGTTAGTAGATGAATTGTCGGCTCCCAGATAAACCATTCGAAGCTATAAAACCAAGACAAAGTTTTTCCTGCTTAATATCTCGACATCGAACTTGAAGACTAGAACTTATGAGTAAATTCAAGGACCGAAAATGTTCATGGCGACCCTGTTTGGAAATTTGATGCGTACATTCTGATTCCGATTATTCGCTTTAAAACACGTCTTTCCTCTTCAGAATGCAGCTTTCAAACTGATTCGGAAGCTTATCGGTTCAACCGGATGAAAGTGAACATCATCGATGCCGGCAGCGTCTTCGCCGGGTAGCCGGGATGGGTAGTAGTAGTCAATGGCGCTGTCTTTTCTATCCAGAAGATTAAACATCTCCGCCTGTACAGTCCAGTTCTTGTTGAATGCGTAGCCAAGCATTGCAGACAAGAGAATAGTTGAATCTGAACGGACGCTGTTATCTTCGATCAATGACCGCGGACCAAAGTAGCGCAGACGCGGACCTCCAAAAAAGCCGCCATAGAGGTCATGAAACGTAGCGCCGGAGGCAATGACCGTTTCCACTGACCCAGGAATATGATTACCTTCCGGCGCATCATCGCGAAACCTTGACTTGGAAAAACTGAAATCCGCATCGAACGTCAACCAATCTGTCGGTGAGTAGTAATTAGCCCACTCCACGCCGTAGCGTCGACTGGGACGACTGGCTTCGGTAGTGCCGGCATCGCCCACGAACAAAAGTTCGGAATCAATATCCAGCCACCACACCGCCAGAGTGCTTTGCAAGCCCTTGACCCAGGTAGTGCGGAGACCGGTTTCTGCGCCATACGTGCGGGCCAGAGGGGCTGCCGGTTTGATAGGATTTCCTTCGGCATCGACCGATTTACCGCTAGCGGGGTCAACACGTGTGTTCACGCCGCGGGCATCGTTACTATGAAACCCGAGGCCGCCATTGAGGTAAAGCTCTGTTTGAGCCCAAGGTCCGAAGACGATGCCGAGCTTGGGGCTGACCAAACCGTCGGTAGTGTTGCCGTTGTTTTCCGGGATAGTGCTATTGTCCACATTAAAGCGAAAGCCATCGAAGCGTACGCCAAGAGTGGTGCGCAGCCAGTCATTCCAGCGCGTTTTGTTTTCCGCGTAGGGACTGACACTCGTTACCCAGACATCATCTTCGCGCACGGTTTCATAGCGAACTTTGGCTTGAGTTAACAGCAGGCCATTTTGGATAGTGTCGTTACGGATTTGCAACCCTAGGATAGTTTCGGAATCAGCCATGCCGAGGTGATGAAAAAAACTATGACTTGCTTTGAGACCCGAGGTCCAACGTTGATCAGGTTGCGCAAATTGGTCTCCCTTAACCGGATCATTCAGGAAGTAGGTGAAGTTCGAATACAAAGCCATTTCGCTATAAAGACCATATGCCATCAACTGGGTCGCGCCGGCGTCATCCTGGCGGTGCCATTCGGCCGTCAGACTGAAACGCTGACTGCTACCGCCATCGGTCGGGTCAATGGTCCCGTACCGGCCAATCACACCGGAATCGACGGCACGCTGAGGAATCTGATCGGTTGAATTCCAATCGGCCTTATAAGCCATTGCTGTGACGCTCCAACCGCAATCTTCAAGTTCTTTACTGTAACGGAGCACGCCATTAAATTTAAGATAATCATTGCTCACCGTCCACGGGCCGCCGTTATTGACGACTTCGCCGGCGTAAAGCAGGCGGCTGTTCTCATCCAGTTTAGTCGATCCTGCCGCCAAACCCCGATAGTAATCGAAACTGCCGCCGGTAAATTTAACGAAGTTGTTGGGCAGATCGTTGAAGTATTTGATATTGGCCGCGCCGACACTGGAAAAGTCGCCGTTTTCGGCAGAGTAATTACCTTTTTGATAGGTAAGAGTCTTGATCAATTCGGGAATGAGAAAGTTGGTATCCGTCCAGCCTTGTCCGTGCGCATTGGACACCTGATTGATCGGCACGCCATCGATCTGGGTCAGAAAATCGGTACCGTGATCGAGATTAAAGCCTCGCAAATAATACTGGTTCGCTTTGCCTTCGCCACTGTGTTGAGAAGCAATGAGGCCAGACACCGTTTCGAGTATTTCACCGGGACGGCTGATGGGCCGATATTCCAACTGCGCCTGCCCCACATTGCCTTGCGAGGCGCTATCGGCATAACCAACCATTGAATCGGCGCGTTCAGTTACGATCATTTCTGATAGTGCCACCGGTTCCCCATCGGTAACTTGGGCGGTGGATTTGGCGATTTCAGCGTTCCCGGACGATTCAGCATAAGCGCTGTTGCCCACAGAATAGGCGAAAGCCAGAAAAACCAGACGCGCGGCCAGGATGCCCGCACTGTGAAGTAATAAGGTCGCCAACATGAAGCCAAGCGCGAATGACAGCAGACTGGCCGATGTAGGCATTTCCTGGCCGTGCGCATAGCCATGAAAAAAGGCGAAAAAAACCACGATGAGTATGCTGATTACTGCTTGAGAGCGGATGCGGCGGACGACCAGAAAACCGAAAACCGCCACGGACAGCAGAATCATTGATTCCACACCCGGCACGGACACTCCCATCATGCCGACCAACCCACCGGCACTCATCACCCCGACGAAGGCAAGGGGAAGCTGCCATACCGCCCGTCCGCCCAATTGCGCAGCCCAAACGCCGACGGCGAGCATAGTTAAAAGATGATCCCAGCCGTGCAAAGGATGATTAAAGCCGTTAGTCCAGCCACTCAGTGTCAGATTGCCGGTATGAGCGTAGACGAATGAGGGAGCTAGAGACAACAGCCCTAATAAGAACAGCGGAGTCTTTTGATTGATGCGCATAATTCCTAGATCATCACAATGTTGCATCCAGTGCTAGACTGGCGAGCCAAGCCGTAACCTATCCATGGGGGCTTGACAGCAGCATCCCTGCTGCCGACATCCTCAAAAAGCTTCCCCCAGCCCATTTTTCCCTTCAAATTGAGAATTGCTGGCAACATTGGGTTTAGTTGCTTTTATTTATTCACGTATTCATTGGCGAGCAGCTCAATTTTTGCCATCAGCTGATCATATTCTTTTGATTGCCAGGGAGCATAGTTGAGATTTTTAAATAACCCGGTCAAGCGCGTAAAATAGCTTCTCACTTGTTCCTGATCAGAAAAATGATAGGGATATGAAATCAGCGTATAAATCAAGTTGAACACGGCTTTTTGCCGGTCTAAAGGCACAGACACATCAACTTTGTCAAACGCGTCCTGCTGCAAATACACCATATCGAAAAACAAGGACTGTTGGTAAAGAATGAAGTCTTCGAGAGTAATGCCTTCCTCTCCAGCTACCTGAATCATCTGGTAAATGGCATCCCCTCGTCTAAGCAAAGCCAACACTTCAGTGACACGCTCAGTCCAGCCGGTATCAAGATGTTCGTCATACCAGACTTTAAGTTGTTCCGAATAACGGGACCAGGACAGTAAGGGATCAACCGCAGGATAAAACCGCTTGTAAGCGCGGTCGGCACTCAATCCTAAAAAGGTCTTAACGGTACTCAGTGTAGACTGGGTCACCGGTTCCTCAAAATTACCCCCGGCAGGTGAAACGGTTCCTATTAAGGTCATGCTGCCTGTGGTTCCATCATGTAATCTAATCACCCCGGCACGCTCATAGACACTTTTTATTGCCGAATCCAGATATGCAGGAAAGGCTTCCTCGCCGGGAATTTCTTCTAAACGACTGGATGTTTCGCGCATCGCTTGAGCCCAACGAGAGGTTGAATCGGCCAGCAATAAAACTTTCAGCCCCATTTGCCGGTAATACTCACCGAGCGTGATCCCCGTATAGATGGAGGCTTCTCGCGCGGCAACAGGCATGGATGAGGTATTACAGATGATGATGGTTCTATCCATTAACGATCCGCCCGTTTTAGGATCGGTCATCATTGGAAATTCGGTGATGGTTTCTACGACTTCGCCCGCTCTTTCACCACAGGCGACCACGATCACGATATCCACTTCGGAATTTCTTGAAATCAGTGATTGCAGTACTGTTTTTCCAGCGCCGAAAGGTCCCGGAATACAGCCGGTTCCGCCTAAGGCAATGGGGAAGAACGTGTCAATCAGTCTCAGGTGAGTAATCAGAGGCTCTACTGGATAGATACGGGTAGCAAGATTTGTCTTCAACATGTGTTGAGGCAAGGGTCTTCGTACCGGCCATCGCTGTATTAATGTCACTAATCGCTCTTTGCCGTTCGCTGATTTTATTTTAGCTACCGGCTCATCAACAGTCACATTACCTTCTTGAATCCAGGTTACTGTAACTTCACCGACACAATCAAAGGGAACCATGATCTTGTGGCAAAAACGCCGTTCCTGAACACTGCCTAGAACTGAGCCTGCTTTAAGCTGTGTGCCGACTTTTACAGTAGGCGTAAACGCCCATTTGGCATTATGATCCAAAGCAGAATATTCAACACCTCTAGGCAAAAAATAGCCAAATTCAGCAGCGAGAAGATCCAGTCTGTTTTGCAAACCATCGTAGACTTGTCCCAACAATCCCGGCCCCAATTCCACCGATAGCAATTCACCACTTTGTATTACCGGATCACCGACACCGACACCGATGGTACTTTCATACACCTGGGCATCGGCTCTATTTCCGTTGATTCTAAGCACTTCTGCTTTTAAATGTTCTTGATGTGTCTTTGCTGTTCGAGAGGGCAGGATATAAATGACTTCATTTTTGGTTAGCGGCTTATTGCTGTCAGGCAGTATTTCAATTGAAACAATATCATCCTGAACAGCAATAACTCGCGCTGTAATCGATGCTTTATCCGAGGTTGGATTTTCCATTGAAAGTTAATTGTTGTGTGTTAAAAATCGATAAGTCCGGCGTCAACCAACTCATCAAACCGAAGTTTGGCTTCGTCTCTGTCATAACTTGACCACCGACTGATCAAATCCCAACGCAAAACATAGATGGCAACAGCAACGAAATCAAAGTAATGATCATTTCCGAGTCTGGCATAGTATTGCCAGACCAAATTCAACATGAACTTTTCCAATTCCATTGAATCACCGGCTTCAAATAACTTATTGGCTTCAGGTAACCAGGGAATCAAATGGCTCATTCCAAAGTCTTTTTCATGCCAATTTTTTTTAATCAACTCCGGCCATTTGCCAAATCCGTAAAACACGTCTGCAGTTGTTGGATTTATCCCGGCCTGACGTTTTCGCAGTGCGGATAAAATGGTGCGCAATTCCAATCGCCAGCCGACAATGTGCTGAAGCAGAGGATGTTTGATTAAGGCAAGCAGTTGAGTATTGGCTTTAACTGAGGATTGATCCGTTTCATCGGCTGATTTTCCCCAACGCAATATGGATTCAATTCTGCCTAACTCAGTCGCATCGTCCTCTGATAACAAAGCCAAACGCTTATCCAGCTGAATTCTTGATACCGGCGTTTGTTTGGCGGTTATGAAGCTTTTAGGATGCAACGGCAAGCTGCTGAGCAACAGTATGTATTTGAACCGGTCATGCATTATTTAACGATCCCTTGCAATAATGCCCTGAACCTCGGCTGTAAATGCTCGAGTAATAAAGCGGAAACGGCCTCATCAGTTAAATCAATAACAATGTCCTGATCGTCAAGTTTGACCTGAATTCCCGCACTGAACTGATCGGAAATCTTAAAATTGACACCTTCTCGCAAAAGATCAGCGGCTATCGCAGCGGTTAATCTGGATAAAATACCTTGATTCAATTCTTCCGGATTCTTTTTTAATGCGTCAACGCCTACGACATCTTCAGGTAATTGAAACGTAATGCGGCTGTTTGAATCCATTCCGGTTTTTTCTCTAACTCTGACAGCCAAAGCCATTATCAACTGTTCGATGAAGGCTTCTTTCCCCATCTGTTCACCCACAACACCTTTTAATTCCTTACTGAAACTGCCCAGCAACGTGTCTCTTAGTTTTATTAACGCATCGCGCCCCGCCAGTCTTAATGCGTCATTTCCGGCCGATTTGATGGTTTCGGCTTCAGCATGCGCTTTTGACAGTATTGCTTGTGCTTCAGATTTGGCCTCTTCAAGCATCCAGTCGACCCTTTTTTGAGCATCGACAATAATTGTTTCGGCTTTTTCCTGGCCGGCATTTACGGCTTCATCCTTTAAACGTTTAATCAGCTCTTCAACTCCGGAAGAGGCAACATGGGTTTTTTCTGCTTTCATGAAAACAATCCCTTACGATTGAGCAATACCGCCGCTGATAACCAACGCAAATATAAATGCAAAAACAGCAAACCCTTCAACAATAGCCGCCGGCGCAATGGATAAACCAAAAATTTCCGGTTTGGCTTTTGACGCATGGATAGCCGAAGCGCAACACTGACCTTGATAAATGGCACTGTACATAAGTGCCAGTCCGGCTAAAACGCCGATCGCAAAAATACCGGGAGCAACATCGGCGCTAATAGGTCTGTTAAGGGTAAACATCACTACGATTCCGTAAATGACCTGTGAAGAAGGCATTGCAGACACGCCAATATAGCGGCCATAACCACTTTCAGTGTCCAGCATTGCTCCGATAGCCGCTTGCCCTGCTACCGCGCAACCAATTATGCTGCCAATTGCTCCCAAAGCCATGGGTGCATATAGACCAATCCAACCGAGAATTATCAATAGCTCAGCCATTAGTGGCCTCCCTTTTTGGCAAACGCTTTGAAAGGATAACCTTCATCAGACACACTCCAATTATAAAATTCAATAAAATTCAGACGTAAACCATGAACCACGCCACTCATAAGACATAACACCAAATTCAATCCATGCCCAAATAAAAGGATAATGATGCTGAATAACAAGCCCAATCCAGGCATGGCATGATAGACCTGAACAGCTAACTGGTTAAATGTTAACGCGAGTGAGGCACTGGCTAAACCTAACGCAAATAAGCGCATATAACTCAATACATCGCCAAATAACTGGGTGATTCTTACCGTATTTTTTAGACCATCCAGCAAGCGTCCACCGAAATTTTTCCAGGAATCAAAAGGTTTTTCACTGCTGAATAATATCAACATGACGAAACCCGCTCCCATCACCCCATAACAGGTATCAATTAACGATTGATTGTCGTAACGAGACAAAAACCAGGAGCCAAAGCCCGCACAAACTATTAATACCCATCCAACTGAGCCAAAAGCCGATGATGACTGTTTGTGTTGATAAGCCAGAATCAAATTGGCCATACTGATATGAATGACGCCAACACCCATAGACAAAGCCATCATTTGATCAAAATCATTGATATCGAAAATTTTAATCCCACCCAAAAAACTCTCGCTGGGGGGACTGTAGCCCATATAGCCGCCTGTTAAAACACCCCAAAATAAAGCCACACTAACTGTAGTTGCAGCCAAAAAACGTAAGCGCTTTTTCTTTTCTGTTTGTCCCAATGTTTTCCACTTTAATAACAGGATCAAACCAAACACAGCAGCATAACCGGCATCGGACAAAATCATGGCAAAAAACAGGGTGAATGATATGAATACGGCTACTGAAGGGTCCCAGCCTTGATAGGCCGGTGTCTGGTAAAAATTGACAACCTCCTCCCCTCCTGCCAGTTCAGCCCGATTTTCCAGCAGCGTTGGTGGTTTATCAACAGAAGAGGGTTCTTCAATCAAGATAGCCAATTGACGTTGATCGGCAAAAGCTTTTAAGCGTTCTAAATCTTTTTCTGGCAGCCATCCCTGTATCGCAAAAACGCCGCTTTCATACAAGGCCATTCTTTCTGCAAGAGCCAGTTCACTGCTGTCAGTCGCTTCATTGAGATGCAATATCATCACCGCTATCCAGCGAGTCAATGATTCACGCTCAGCTTGCCTATCTTCCAGAGCCAGTGTGATTTCATTCAACTGATGCCGTAACTGCGACAAAGAAATACTACCGGTATGCGTTCTTGCAACCGGCATAGCTGAATTTTGGGGTTCAGTTTCAGCAACTACAACAACATAGGCAAATTGATTATTTTGATAAACGCATTGCCAAATAAGATTGTCAGCAATCTCAGTGATCAATCTTTTCGGAACGATGTAAAACCAGAGTTTGAGACCGGCAACTTCTTCGGGATCAGGCAACTGAAAATCACCCCAGGGTTCAATTTCCTCGATTCGCTTTTTAAGCGCGTCCCGCTGATCAGAAAGCGATCTTATACTTGACTTGACTTTGAGGACTTCCTGGGTGGTGACATCCAAATCAAACTGATCCGATGAATGCATCTGATGCCGTTTATTGGGGCACTGATTCAGGTATTTAAGTGCTTCGATAACCTGCTCAGCTTGATAACATTCGGTGCTTTCAGTCGACAACGCTGTTTGCATTGGAATTAGATGCAGAACACCCATCTTTTGCAGATCAATGAGCGTTTGAGTTTTTGCATCACTCAAACCGCACAAGGTCACTTTTTTTAATTTGACAATTGCCATTAAAGTTCTCTGAGCTGTCGATTTTGCTTGGTAATTTTAGCTCTTACCACGCCCGCGCGCTCGGTATCCGATAAAAATATCCGTATTTTTCGTATATTTTGACTGGCCTTGGGTATCAAAACTTTATCGAAAAGATTTACTTTTTGCGTCAATCTTTTAACTGCTTTTTCCATGATTTCCATGCGCTGACGCTGGACAGTCAACGCCACTTTGAGTCTTAGGGTGGCCGCCAATTCCTTGACCAGATGATCTACCCAATGCGGATAGGTATAATTCGAATAAGGCCGGATCAGTAGTACAACGTCAGTAATAACGGGAAGCTGAATGCCGACTATATTTTCTTCCCCAATAGTAACTTTAGCTATTTTAACCAATCCAGACAAATCCAGATCACGGTTCGAAAGCATGGGCAGGTTTTCAATAACAAAGCGTTCACAGACAGCAATATTCCGTTCTGTTTCAGCCATTTCAGCCACTATTCTGTTTCTTTCGATAATCAGTTGCTGACGCTTTAAATCCAGCGAAGGCAAATATTGCCGGTAAACCGATAACTTATGGGTTTCTTTATGTAAAGAAGCCTTACTCAGTAATAGCTTGCTCATACCGGTCTTTAGGGAAATATTTATCTATCAAGGCTTGTTTCATGAGCAGTTCGGTTTCATCAAAACACTCAGCAAGCGTTTGCCAGCTTAAGTCCAGGGCAGCTTCCAAGGTCATCGAAACTTGAATATCCATAAACCGCGTTCGAAATAATTGACCGAATTTTAGGAGTTTGTTATCAAATGGCGATAAATCAAAGGCCATGGCCAATTTTTGTTCGGCTTCATTGGCCGCAGAATAAAAACGAATCATGGTGTTCATTATCTGAGCATGATCTTCGCGGGTTACTTTACCGATAACATGTTGCTTTAGCCGTGATAATGATCCAAATGGATCCAGCATGCCATCGTGAAGATAAAACTGGCCTTCGGTGATATAACCCGTATTATCCGGGACAGGATGAGTTACATCATTCCCCGGCATAGTCGTAACGGCCAAAATGGTGACCGAGCCCGCGCCTTTATAGTCACAGGCTTTTTCATATCGGCGGGCCAATTGCGAATATAAATCGCCCATATAGCCGCGATTGGACGGCACATGCTCCATTGAAATGCCAATTTCCTTCATCGCATCGGCATAGGCGGTCATATCGGTCATCAGAACCAATACCCGCTTTCCCTCCTCGACCGCAAAGCGTTCTGCAACCGCCAAAGCAAGATCGGGAACCATCAAACGTTCGACGATGGGGTCTGAGGCTAAATTACAAAACATCACGGTTCTGGCAAAAACACCGGCTGTTTCGAACTGGTTTCTAAAATAATGAAAGTCATCAAAAATCAGACCTAATCCAGCGAAAACGACGATATCAGCATCCGCCTGAATACCAATCCGTGCCAGAAAGGCATTGAACGGCTCACCCGCTATTGAAAAAATAGGAATCTTTTGGCTTTCCACCAAACAATTGAATAGATCAATCATCGGCACATCGGTTCGGATCATTCTTGATGCCAATACTCTTTTTAGAGGATTTACCGAGGCACTGATAATGGACACTTTGGGATCGGGTTGTAAATCGGACCCTCCATCCATGGGATTGCCAACACCGTTGAAAATGCGGCCTAAGATGTTTTCAGAATAAGTGACTTCCAGACCATGCCCTAAAAACCGAACCGATGCATCGGTTGAAATGCCCCGTGTACCCGAAAACACTTGTAGCGAGATTTTGCGATCATCGATTTTTATGACTTGAGCCAGAGAGACCGTGCCGTTTGTGTCTTCAACTTTGGCCAAATCCCCAAAACGTGTTCTTATTTCGGAGTTTTCATTCGTAGGACTGACCCTGACAGTAATGATATTTCCGACTATTGAGACTATGTTGCAATATTTGACCATTTGCTCAATCATGTTTTATCTCGATACATCATATTAATAGTGATGGATATTCTAATATCATGGGACAGAATTCAAGACTGAAAATCAAGTAAGGTTACAAACCATTCAGTCAAGCACGTTTCCAGTGTACTTCAGATAGATCAGAGACACATTCTGATATTTCAACCTTGTTGCGGCCATTATGTTTAGCTTTATACAGGGCACTATCAGCTGACTCGATCAGTTTAGCAGCAAGGACAGGGCCTGTTAATAATTTAGATTCGGAGGGAATACACGATGAAGCCCCTATGGATATAGTCAAGGAAATGGATTGACCGTCAAAGACAATGACTAATCCCTCAATGGTGGCCCGAATACGTTCGGCTATGCTTTTAAGCGTTTTATCATCAATATGTGAGAGCAGCGCAACAAATTCCTCACCTCCATACCGTGCCAATACATCATTATTTCTGAGCAGGTTTTTGATAGTACTCGCGACAAGTTTCAGAACATAGTCACCCGCTTGATGACCATAAGTGTCATTGACCTGTTTAAAATGATCGATATCTAAGAAAAGGCACGAAAGCGCCTCGTTGCTTCGTTGACAGCGATCCAGCTCTTCGCTCATCCGTTGCTCTAAAAATCGCCGGTTATTGACCCGGGTCAGCGTATCGATATAACTGGTGCGCCGCATGGTTTCATAATTCAGATTGTTTTCCAGACAAATACTGACCACCGAGACCATATGCTCAAGAAAATCAGTCGCCATATTGTCTATAAAACGGTCAGACTGATAGCTGCCAAAGTTCAGCGCACCCATGACAGTACCTCGGCGGCATAGCGGGATAATGGCAACACAAACAGGCTTTTCATCGACTTTGGAAAAAAAATCGCCACACTTATCCGGTCGAAATTGCCCTATAAAGGGTCTCATTGCTAAACTGAACGTATGGTTTAACAACTCTTTATCCTGTAACAAAATCAAATCTTTAATATTGTCGGGTTCCAAACCTTCTTCAGCCAGGCTTTCAGCTAATTCTCCATCGGTATCAATGATGCTGAAAGTCAGCACATCAATATTAAAAAAGACTTTTCCCTCATGCAAAACCAGCAAAATCATCTCAGCCAGCGAACTGGCATTGATCAGTTGCCGTTCAAAGTCTTGTAATTTTTTAAATGACCGGCTGTTTTGGTTGACTCTTCCGAGCACGCCATCCAGGTGGCTTTCCAGTACCGATAAATTTGTAATTAAGTCTTCTTGCAAAGTGTTTTCTCAAAAGGCCTTGCTACATGTGACATAAGAGTAGCACTTAACCGGAAAAATACGACGAACCATTAGGTTCAGTTTTAATCGGATATTCGTATTCGGATAATGAAATACCGTGTACCTGGCAATCGGGCCGACAATGTTTTGAGACAATCGTAACCAGCCATTACCGGCCGTTGAGGCTCCCGACGAAATTTTCGATACCTAAGTTCAACGAATGATAGCTTTTAGGCAAGCAATCTTGCGTCCTCTTTGGCTAGACCCGGCCATTTTCCGTCACTGAATACCCCTAAATAACTGACTGCAAACTAGCTCATTGTCGCCAATGATTATTTGCTTAAAAGCCAGATACAACTAAAACCACTTAAAAAATAACGGCTTTGCTGATCCGAAATATTGCGCTGACTAAGCTATGATTCGAACGCCTGACTGAAGAGATGCGGTAACAGTCAATATGACAGCCTCTAATTTCACCTATTGGCTCAGTTTGGATGATATACGGAAGGTAAAAATCCTTGCAGTTCAATAATTTAGTTTTGCAGCCCTAGTTTCGTGGTAGTTATACTGTTAACAGCTTAAAAACTTGTTAGGCATATCCAATATTTTCTTCAAACTTCGAGAGGCAATATGAAGACATCCGAGCGCGCTTGTCAAATTTGGTCCGTTCTTGCATGGGTTGCGCGAAATAGGCAGACACTCACCTACGCAGATCTCGGGAAATTGATTGGAGTCCCACCAGCAGGTCTAGGTAACTTATTGGAACCGATTCAGTCATATTGCATTCTAGAAAAACTTCCGCCGTTGACCGTTCTGGTCGTCAAGACTGACAATGGACTACCTGGATCCGGATTCACCGGGGCAACCGCAAATGAGTTTGGAAGTGCACTCGCCGCGGTCTATGGAAAAGATTGGCTCGCACATGGAAACCCCCAATCCGAAAAGTTGGACGCAGCTGTGAAATCACTGCCTTCAAACGGAACCATTGCTTGAATTCATTAGTTCAAAAATTACTCCACCAATCGCTTGGAGGTGGGCAAAGCGAACCACAATCTAACCTTATTCGTCAGGCCGTATTGGTGCTGCGGGGTTGCTTGCCCCGCCTCAGCCAACGTTCAACAGCATTGCCCAACGGCGACAGAAGTCGGGGCGTATACCAGCGATAAACGACACGGCCGGCTCAAGCCGGACGCGCACTTGGAAGCTACGGCCTCGAAGGGAAGAGACCCTCCACACAGATGCAATAGACCAGACCCGGCGCCGGTTCCTTCCCAACGAGGTTGGGAAGCGCAAACGTACGTTGGCCGTCGCCACCATATGTCGTGCCGAGAAGGGTATAAACCATCACATGCTGCTCGATAGGGAGCATTGCTCCATTGCAGATCAACCATCCTTTCGGAGCATAATTGAATGCAAAGAGTTGAATTTGCCCGACGAATGTTTCCATTTCGACATCTCCTAAGTTGATGACAAGAAGGCCGTCTGTGCACGTACCCAGAAGCGGGTACACCGTAGCCGATCCTCGGCCTCTACTGGCAGGACCAAGACGTCTGCGGCCTAACCAGTTATTATCCAGGTCGATATTGTTACGCCGTAACTGAGTCTTCTGCAAGTTCAATTTCAAAAAATATCATAAACGCTTGAGCACTGAACGGGATAACACTCATTTTCGCCATGCTAAACAGGTCGGGATAATTCCATATCCACTTTATTGAATGACTGAAAATCGATATGAACTGACATTTGGAAGACCAGGTGAATAGACTGGTTTGGGTCGGTTGAACTCGCTGGCGAATAGCCGCTTTCAGGAATCGGAATTCAATGACAGCTTTCCGGTAATGGATCTGAAGAGAAGACAGCCACCCGGAGACCCAATCCCGCCATACACCTTTCTCCAAAGCGGCCGCATGCCTAATTATCGTTTTTTTGGTTTCGCTTCTACGAAGCAGCCTTTCGTGGTCTCCGGTACTCGGCCAATTGCGGTCAAAAAGGTTTCTTGATGCAATGACCGCAATGTGAGCTACTCTAGCCAGTGATTTCAATCCTTTTTCCTAAAATTTTAGGTTTTTTTGTGTTTAATCCCACTAATTGGCACACTGTTAATGTGTAGTGAAATCCGCGTAAATATTCTATCTGGTCATAAAATCCGGCGTGATCAAATGCTCCATTAGAATACGACGTATTTCCTCAATAGCCTCGGGTTGGTCTTGGCAGGAATGCCCCCAGCGAATGATTTTTTCCGAAATTACATCGTCGATATGCGCGCTTCGGTAAGCAACCACACCATCATCGCCTTCTTCTATCGGACCATCGCCGTCTACCGCAATGATGGAGTGCGCGCGTACAATCGGTGATATTGGAATGGAAGCTAATGTTTTCAAGGCGGGATTGTTGGGATTCATATTGTCAGCAGCGGTCGGCGGTCTGCGCAGCAACCGATTCAGCTTTTCGTCTCCACTGGAAACCGCGGCCTGCTCGATTCCGTTGAGCACGGTTGATGGCAGCTTGACCAGTCTGGAAACCAGGCTCGTAACCCAATCATGGGCCGCTGCCATTGCACCATGCTGCGGGGTGGAAATGAAGACCAGGCGTTTGACAAACGGCAAAGGTTCGAAAAACAGAGACTCCTTTAACAATTGCCGGGTTTCGGGGCTGACCGAGATTTCCTCAAACGGTTTGTCGCTAATCAAATCCCAAAATTGTGTTCCGCTGTCGATTGCGGTCGTTTTGGTCAATAAGCCGCCTTGGCTATGGCCGATCACAACCATGCGTTGGATTGCCTCATCCGTTCCCTGTGGGTCGAATTCCCTGACCGCCTTTTGTAATGCGGTTCTCAGTCGGCCAGCGGAATAAGGTATGGGATTGGCCGAATCGTACATGAATGCCCAGATCTGAAATTGTTCTCGGATGAGCGGATCGCCTTCCAGTTCATTGACCAATTCAGCCCAACGTGCCGGACTTGAAGCCGTGCCATGCACCAAGACGATGGGAATCTTCCCTGGACGATAAGGATGCAAGGTGAGCAAGCCATCTTGGGCTCGGTCTTTGGGGATGATGCCGCCGAATAATCCGCTGCTGAAGAAATTGGCAATTTCCAGTTCGTATAATGGATTGTTTTGTAATTGTTGTGCCAGTGCGGCAGTCAGATCGTACTCAAGGGATTGCGGCTGGCCGTTGACCGTAATTTCCATGGTCTGATCCGCGGCATAAACCTGAATGCGTGCACTGAGATCGCCCTTGGCAAGGTGGCGGCGTGCATCGCCCAATTGCAATAATGCCGTAACCGGAACCTTGATGCGCGGACCGATGCGGTTGGAGCCGACCGCTTTACCATCAATTTTCTGTTGGGCGATGCTGGCGGCCAACGAGGCGCCCAAACCAGGTATGCGATAGCGATTGCGTAAACCGCGCACCTCCATGGAAGCCGTCGAAATAAAATGCTCCAGGCTATAACCGCCCCACGTTAGGCCCGATTCGTCAATCATGACTGTCAATTTGCCGAAAGGCAGTTTGTATTCACCTGGTTTTAAATAGACTTCAATTTCGCCCTGATCATCGTCGTCCGGATTCGCCAGACCTTGGGCAATACCTTGGTTATAAAGCTCGTAAGCAAGGCGGTAACGGGGATCGGAATACTTGAGTCGGATACCTTCGGTACTGCCCGGAAACAATAGCGACCACGCGTACACGGAGGATGCCAGGAAATAGGCATGGTCGTTGGTTTGTTGAGCATGCAGCATGGATAGTTCGGCCAGAGCAAACAGTTTGTCTTCATCCTGACTGGGTTTTAAACTGGCATGCAGTTCCGCCAGAACGGTTTCCGGCTCGATTTCAAAGCGGTTCAGCAAGCCGTTTCGCCGCAGCACCATTTTTGCCGATTCCGATGCCTCTCCAGCTGAGAGAGCACTCATGATGTTTAATTGATAGCCAGTCTGAATGTCTACCGGATTAGTGCCAACCGGGGTGGCGCAGCCCTGCAGCGACAATGCGATCGCAACGTATGCCGCCGTATGAATCAAAAAAACCATAAATGGCTCTTTATAACAGGATGAAAAAGTTGTCGTCATGAGTTTTGTTATCAGTATGGATTTTGATTGGCGGAAAATACATGCATCCAAATGCATGATCGTTTCTAAATTTACCAGCAAAAAAAATGCCACACGATTGGCGAATCGATCAGTCATGCTATTTATCCGGCCCTCATTATTACTGGCATCCCGCGCCGGCTAAGATTCGATCGGATTAATAATTAGGAGCGGAAAATGCGATTTATGTGCCTCGAATCGATAACTGGTTGCCTCGGGCGCGTGGGTTTTGTGTAATCTCCGATATCTCGTAGGTTTGACCTTGGTCCATGGAGTTTTTCGCTTCATGCCTAACTCCAAAGCAGGCGGCATCAATCAATAGATGCTGGCGCAATTCATGCTTTACTAAAACTTATCGTTAGCGTGTGATTGCATCTAACGCTGGCTAGCCGATCATTCAACACATATTCACGCCTCAAATTCATCCGGATAGACAAGTCTACGGCAGAGGCAACTCCTTTGGTAACCCCTCAAGATTGAGACTCTAAAAAGATGCGAACAAGAAAAATTGTCAACAGTATCGGCTGCTTGCTAATCCTGTTGCTACAGAACGAAACCTTGGTGGCTAAAACTGATCCCAATGCGCTGACAAATAGATCGATTGACACCGCCTCTTTGCTGGAACGCCAACGTGCATTGAATAACAAACATAGGGAAGTGCTTACGCAATTGGCGACACTGGCCAAAGGTGAAGCCAATATACTGGCCGGTGCAGAACACAGCGAGGCCAATGAATTCAAGCGCCAGTTAAACCTGCTGGCGAATGCCTATGAAACGCACCTGGACGCACTCAGTAAGTTAAAAGCCATCCAGGACGCACGACAAGATTTTCAACCGAATGCTCAAGCGTGGGCCGGTTTTTCCGATCCACCACCCTATTCATTGGCTTTTATCCAGGACCAATGGCAACAAGTCCGCTTGAAAGATAGAGAAATCGAATCCGCGCGAATTGAATTAGCCATGCTGGAAGCCATGGTCGAATCCCATCGGCAAGCGTTTCAACTATCCTCGCAAAACTCCCGCAAAACCGACGAAAGGTTGGAATCGTCGTCCAACCCAGACAGCGAGCGAAACCGCTGGCTGAAAGCCTTCAACGATATATGCAAGCAACAACAGGAAGCGCGCTTGGCCTCGCTGGCTACCGAGCGGGAAGCTCGTCAGGAAAATCTGTCGTATCTACTGGAACAACGGGTACTTTTGCAACGCAAAGCCCGTCTTTCCAGTAGAACCTCACCGCTGTTGCTTGCGGAAAAAAACTTACAAATCAAGCAGCTGGAAGTGTCGCGACAAAAACTGGATGATGAAACCGCCCAAACGCTTGAGCAGTATCAAAAAGCTCAGCAGCGTGTCCAGCAGATGCGTGAGCAATTGCTTCTTGCTCCGAAACACATGGCAAGCGACATATCCGACCGGATCAACGGTATTGGCTCGAGTCCGTTGCAGCAGGCGCTGGATACCGCCATGATCGAGATGGATGCGCTGGCATCCAATCTAAAAGTGCTACGCTTACTGGCACAGGCAACCGAGGTAAACCGACAAGTTTGGGAATTACAGTACAGCGCTGATCACGCCAAAGATCTGCAAATCGTTGATGCCGTCATTCAGGATATAGACATTGGCTTGCAACGCTTGACGCCATGGCGTGAATATCTCGGTTCAGATCTGGCTACCGTGCGTAGTCGGCTCGATGCCCTGGAAAAACGCCTTAGTGAATGGCAAGGTGAGTACGGCAATCGTGATCAGGAGCTACGTAAACTGCAAGCCTATCATCGGCAGGAAACCTTGTTGAAACGGGGTGTTGCTGAAGCCGATCAGTTGGAAGCGCGGTTGCGTAGCTTGTCGGATTTGCTGCAATGGCGGCACGACGAAGCGGATGCGATGCAACGTTTGCGGCTGTCTGCCAACCAAGCCATTGAAATGGCTGAAAGTTTGAGTGAATTCGAGTTGCTGACCATAGACGACACCATTATCGCCGATGGACGGGAAATCAGTGGTAAACGCCGGGTGACAGTCGGCAAGATCGTGCATATGCTGGCGATACTCAGCATCGGCTTCTGGTTCATCGGCCGCTTAGCGCGGTATAGCCGCGAAAAAGTGGTTAGCTGGCAATCGGCGCAGGCCAGTAGCGCATTGCTAGGTTTACGCCTGTTTAGTTTGACCGCTGTGATTGCCATTCTGGTGTTTGCTCTGGTCAGCGTGCATATTCCGCTGACCGTGTTTACCTTATTGGGAGGAACTCTGGCGATTGGGGTGGGTTTTGGCGCACAAAACCTGCTCAACAACTTCATCAGCGGCCTGATCTTGTTGATGGAGCGCTCGATCAAAATGGGCGACATCGTCGAAGTCGAAGGCATCCTCAGCCGCGTGAGTCATATCGGTAGCCGCTGTTGCCAGGTTCAACGTTTTGACGGCATTGATATGCTGATCCCCAACAGCAGTTTTCTGGAAAAAACCGTCACTAATTGGACATTATCGGACCATTGCTTGCGTCTGAGCGTGCTGGTCGGCGTTGCCTACGGAACGCCTTCTACTCAAGCCATGGCCTTGGTCAAACGCGCGGCAAGCGAGCACCCGCAAGTCATGACAATGCCCGAGCCGGAAGTTTACTTACAGGATTTCGCTGCCGACGCATTGAGCTTGAAACTGGATTTTTGGATCGACTTGCAGATTCAGCCCAATCGTTACCGGATAATGAGCGATGTTCGTTTGCGTATCGAACAACTGTTCGCGGAGGCAAATATTGTTATTCCTTTTCAACGCCGCGATATTCATCTCGATGTCGTAAAGCCGCTTAAAGTTGAAATGGTCAAGGCGAATTCGGCCGGATAAAACAAAGTCTCAAATGCTTGAGTCGGCAAACGACTAAAGGGAAATTTTAGAGTTTCTGCTATCAATTATGCCTGACACGACATATCGGAGTCGTTATGATAAACCGTTCATCATACGGTGCCGCTATTGAGTAACGTCTTTTAGATTTGTCAGGTCAATTTCATGGAAACTTTTACTAAAAATACGCTACTGACCGAGCTGGAAAATCGTCTGCGGTTTGAATCGCTGCTGACCGAAATTTCCGCTCATTTTGTCAATTTACCGACTGAAGAAATTGACGGCGTCATCAATGACAATCTAAGGAGCATTGCCGAAACGCTTGATCTTGATCGGGTCACGCTCGGTGAGGTAACGCCCGATGGCAAGGATGGCTTTGTTACCCACTGCTATCACAAGCCCTGCCTTCCTCCCAACGTAATCCAATCGGTCATGACTGAAGTGCCTCTAATCATGAAAACCCTGCTTGCAGGTGAGACAGTCATCGTTTGCAACGTGGAGGATTTGGATCCCGTCGACCGGGACAATTTTCTGCGCTGGGGAACGCGGGCCGATCTGATTTTTCCATTGATGACTGGCGGACATGTCCGTGGTGGCCTGGCATTTACATCAAGTTATGCAAGAGAGTGGCCCGATGCAATTGTCCGTAGGCTACGCTTGATAGCCGATGTGTTCGCCAATGTATTGGCCCGCAAGCGCGCCGATCAGGCCCTGAAAGAGAGCGAAGCGAAACTGCGCTTGGCGGCGGATGCCGCCCAGGTTGGCTTGTGGGTTTGGGATATCAAGGCCGACAACATTTGGGCGACTGACCGGGCACGCGATATTTATGGTGTATCAAACGATGAATCTGTCACCTTGCAACGTTTTCTGGACACGCTGGTGCCCGATGACTTGCCGCGCATCAAAGCAGCTATTCAACGAATACTGACGGAAGGTGGCGAATATCGGGAGGAATATCAGGTTCGCCGCCGTGATGGCCAAATTCGCTGGATTAACGCCGTCGGATATTGCGAACAGGACGTGGCAGGACAGCCGCAACGGATGATGGGAGCGGGATTCGACATTACCGAGCGCAAGCTGGCGACAGATCAGCTACGGCAGGCGATGGAAGAAATTCGCAGTTTGAAGGATAGACTGCAGCAGGAAAATGTCTATCTGCGCCACGAAGCGGGAGAACATCAAGGCTTAAGCCGTATTGTGAGTCGTAGTGCACTGATGCAACAAGCGCTGACCTTGGTTGAACAAGTGGCGCCGACGCAAGCGACCGTCCTCATTACCGGAGAAACCGGGACCGGAAAAGAGCTGTTGGCAACCGCCATTCATGAACTCAGTCCGCGCAGAGAAAGAACCATGATCCGAGTGAATTGCGCCGCCATTCCGACAGCGCTGATTGAGAGTGAACTGTTCGGACGGGAAAAGGGTGCTTATACCGGCGCCGTCGCTCGGCAACTTGGCCGTTTTGAACTGGCCAATGGTTCAACTTTCTTTCTCGATGAAATTGGCGAGTTACCTCTGGAAATGCAAGCCAAATTGCTCAGGGTGCTACAGGAAAAAGAGATTGAGCGCTTGGGTAATCCACGCCCCATCAAAGTGGATGTGCGTATCATCGCAGCCACTAATCGGGATTTACGTCAGGAAGTCGCCGCAGGCCGGTTTCGCGAAGATCTCTATTACCGTCTCAATGTGTTTCCCGTTCATTTGCCGCCATTACGCGAACGGCTGGAGGATTTGCCGCACATGATTGAATCATTTGTGCGGGAATTCGCTGAAACCATAGGAAAGCCCATTGAAACCATTGCCAAAGCAAGTATCAACGCTTTAATGCATTATCCATGGCCGGGCAATATTCGTGAGTTACGTAACGTCATAGAACGTGCTGTGATACTGGCTCACGGCCCTTCGCTTAGAATTGACTTGCCTGGTGTCACTGCCGCGACGTCTAATGCCGATGATTTCGGCATGGCTTCCCTGGCGGATAACGAACGCCAGCATATCACTCGTGTTCTGGAAGCAACCGGTTGGCGAATTCGTGGTTCGGCTGGCGCTGCGTCGATTCTCGGCGTGAAACCAACCACCCTGGAAAGCCGTATGGCTAAGCTGGGCATTACTCGTCCGACTTGAATTGAGTCCGCTATATCGGATGCGCCTCCGGTATTTCGTAGGATCACCCTGTTTTATCGTCTTCTCGCATTCTTGAGTTTTCAGTCCGTCTGATCATAACTTTTTGAATTACCGAGTCTTAACCATTTCCATCCGATGGTCTTCATGCGTGGCATGCAATCTGCAAAGCTTCATGCATGATTGAGTTCTATCTATCCATCCGCTTAGGTCGGCATGACAGGCGCTCGCTTTTAGACGCATTTGATTTTGTTGCGGCATGGGCGCGCGCAGAGCGTGGCTGTCTTGGCGTAGACCTATATTTTGCAGCCTCGGATTCCTGTCGTCTTTGTTATGTCGAGAGGTGGAAATCGGAAGATGAACTTCGATCTATGCTCCGATCGCGCCATTTCAGCCACCTGATTGCCTTGACTGAATTAGCATATGAATTTGTTGGCTGCGAATTCAAAGTCATTCACGAAATTCGTGGCCTTGAATTTGCCGCCGAAGTGCTAGGGGAGACCGCATTGCCTCAACTCGTTGAGCATGACGTGCGAAAAAATCTGTAATGGATGTCAGAAGCACATTACCAACCTATTGACCCAGAATAAGCGAATAGAAACAAGGAAAATCATTATGGCAAACCGAATTATTAACCAAATCCCTTATGCCTCCATGACGGCGTCTGTATTGGTTGCATTGCTGCTGACAGCCTGTACGGTTACCCAAAAAGCGCCTCTCGAACAATCCGAGATTCGTTGCGGACTACTGGCTAACGAATGCCACAAGCTTCAACCCGGCGGTAAGGATCAAGCCAGTTTTCGGTACATCAATCCTGCCGCGCAGTGGCGTCAATACAGCAAGGTGCTGATCGAGCCCGTCACTTTCTGGGGAGGCGAATCCACCTCAGTGTCCGCCGCCGATCAACAAGCGCTGCTGAATTATTTTTCCCAGCAACTTCGCGAGCAACTGGGCAAGAAATTCCAGATCGTTGAGCAACCCGGCCCAGGCGTCATGAAAATAACGGTGGCGATGACCGACGCCGAAGCGGCAACACCAGTACTGCGGAGTATTTCCATGTTTGTGCCGCAAGCGCACATGCTGAGTAATTTGAAATATCTGGCGACGGGAACTTTCCCGTTTGTTGGTGGCGCCCAAGGCGAAGCCAAAATTACCGACTCTGTGTCCGGCGCCTTGCTGTCGGCTGCGGCGGACAAACGTATTGGCGGCGGTAGCACAATGACCGGCATGCAATGGCAATGGGGTGATGCCGAACATGCCATCGATCAATGGTGTGAAATGCTCACGGAACGACTAACCTCGTGGACCGCCGGCACCGGCAAACCTTAAACCGGTTGAATAGCCATCATGAACGATAGTACAACACACTTGCGTCGAACGGCTCTGGCCGTGATGACACTCGGTTGGTCCATGTCCGGTATGGCTGGCGTGAGCCATTTTCTAGCCGGTATGATGAATATCCGGGATTTTCTGATGCCGGAAAAAGAAGGCGTCTATGCCGCGTTGTATCTGGGCAATTATTCGATGTCCGAGTTAACCGACCAGCACGGTAATGCCATCGACAGCGCTACGTTCCGGGCCAGCAAAAGTCTGGGACCGGGTATTCCGGCGGGTGCATCGATTACCGCCAATATTGACGCTAATGTCGATATGTATCTGCTTGCGCCTACGTTTGTCTGGAATACCGGTTATCAAATCCTAGGCGCCGATTTCGCCATGCTGATTTCGATACCGTTCGCCAACACCACGGTGGGTGCGTCGCTGGATACCATGACCAATATCAATCTGGCGAATCGGGCCGCATCGTTCAACAAGCAACTAGCGGTTGACGACAGCGCCTTCGATATATCGGATATTTTCGTGCAACCGTTGATGCTGGGCTGGCATGGCAAGCACTATGATGTATCCTCCGCCTATGGCTTTTACGCACCCACCGGCAAGTATGATGTCGATGATGTAGCCAACACCGGTCTGGGATTTTGGGGGCATCAATTCCAGCTGGCGGGAGCCTTCTATCCGTTTGAACATAAAGGCACTGCCCTGATGCTGGCCGGTACTTACGAAGTCAATCATGAAACCCAAGGCAAAGCGTTTACCCAGGGCGGGCACTTTACCTTGAACTGGGGCGTGAGCCAGTTTCTGCCGATTACGGATAACCTGCTGTTGGAAGTCGGCCCGGCCGGCTACAGCCAATGGCAGGTGCAGGACAATCATGGCGCCGATCAACCCAGTTTTTTGAATTCGCCCAATCAGGTGCATGCAGTGGGTGGACAAATTGGCCTGGCGATACCCAAGGCCGACACCCAATTTACCTTTCATTACTTGACCGAATACGAGGCTGAATCCCTTTTTCGCGGCGATTACGCCGGCTTTACCGCCGCTATCAAATTCTAGCCCCGATCATGTCAAGGTCCTCCAATGCAGAGAAAACACCATGAACAACCGATTCAATCTTATAAACGCCACGTCATTTGTCGCCGCATTCGGTTTCCTCGTCATATTGCCAGCCCAGGCTCAATTGATGATTTATCCCATGAAAGGCCAGAGCAATGAACAATTGTCTAAGGATCGATACGAATGCCATTTATGGGCGGTGCAACAATCCGGTTTCGACCCAACGGTTGCACAGACCACCCAGCAAGCTCCGCAATCCCAACAAGGTGGCCAAGTGCTTCGTGGCGGCGCTCGCGGCGCGGCGATGGGAGCCGCTGTCGGCGCCATCGCCGGTGATGCCGGCAAAGGCGCGGCTATTGGCGCAACAGCCGGTGGCATTCGCGGCG
Source organism: Methylicorpusculum sp. (assembly GCF_030651835.1). Lineage (GTDB taxonomy): Bacteria > Pseudomonadota > Gammaproteobacteria > Methylococcales > Methylomonadaceae > Methylicorpusculum. Next base: position 60,333 of record NZ_JAUSBX010000137.1, read on the forward strand.
GTTTTAAACGTCTGGATCAAAACCATGCCACCGCAGCGCAAGCATCTCAAGCCGCTCCTGGGCAGGATGCCTATGATCACGCTATCAAGGCTTGCTTGGGTGGACGCAGTTATTCGGTGAACTAATCGACTGTCACGAACTACACATTATCATTATGAAAACGAAAGCAAATATTCTTCTGGCCTTAGGCGTTTTCGGCGCGATCATCGGCTCGGTGCAGGCTAAGCCTACGGCGGCAAAAACCGGCGATACCCTGGATCGTAGCGTGCTGCCCGTTGCCGAACCCAAGTCCAAAGCCCTGAAAGAAATCGACGTGCGTAAAGCCAAAGCTCCCGTGCGCTTTGAAGTCAAGGCACCCAAGGGCGCGCCGAATGTGGTGATCGTGCTGATCGACGACATGGGCTTTGGCCAACCCAGTACCTTCGGTGGTGGTGTGGCCATGCCGACTCTGGATCATCTGGCCAATACCGGCTTGCGCTATAACAATATGCACGTCACCGCCCTGTGTTCGCCGACCCGCGCAGCCTTGCTCACCGGGCGCAACCATCACACCAATAATACCGGCGCGGTGCAGGATATTGCCACCGCCTTTCCCGGCAATACCGGCATTCGCCCCAATAGTGTCGCACCGTTGGCCGAGATGCTGCGGCTGAATGGCTACAATACCGCCGCGTTTGGCAAATGGCATCTGACACCGCTGTGGGAAACCACCGCTTCCGGGCCGTTCGAGCGCTGGCCGACCGGCTCGGGTTTTGAAAAGTTTTACGGCTTTCTGGGCGGCGAAACCAATCATTGGTCGCCGTATATTTTTGACGGCACCGCGCGCGTCGAACTTCCGCACGACCCCGCCTACAACTTCATGACCGATATGACGGACCGTTCCATCGCCTGGGTACGCGCACAACAGTCATTGACGCCGGACAAACCATTCTTCGTGTACTTCGCACCAGGCGCCACGCATGCGCCACACCATGCCCCGCAAGCCTGGATTGATAAATACAAAGGCCAGTTCGATGCCGGCTGGGATAAATACCGGGAAGAAACTCTAGCCCGACAAATCCGCCTGGGCGTGGTACCGCCTGATACCAAGCTCGCGCCTAAACCGCCTGCAATCGCGAACTGGGAAACCTTAAGTGACGAGGAAAAACGCCTGTATGCGCGGCAGATGGAGGTCTTCGCAGGCTTTGCCGAATTTACCGATCACGAGGTTGGCCGGCTCGCCACCGCGCTGGAAGAACTGGGCGAGATGGACAACACAGTGTTCATTTATATCGCCGGCGATAACGGTGCCAGCGCCGAAGGCGGCATGGCCGGCATGTTCAACGAAATGCTGGCCTTTAATGGCATGCCCGCCAACGTGGCCGAACAGATGCCGTTCATCGATAAGTGGGGCGGCCCGGAATCTTACCCGCATTTCGCCGCAGGTTGGGCGGTGGCCGGTAACGCCCCGTTTGCCTGGTCTAAGCAGGTAGCAGCCGATTACGGCGGCACCAAGAACGGTATGGTGGTGCACTGGCCAAAAGGCATTCGCGCCAACGGCGAGCTGCGTTCGCAGTGGCATCATGTGGTCGACATTGCCCCGACCGTGCTGGAAATCGCCGGTCTACCGGCGCCGAAAACGGTCAATGGCACGCCGCAAAAGCCGTTTGAAGGCACCAGTCTGGCTTACACCTTTAACGATGCCAAAGCCGCCAATCGACATCACACCCAGTATTTCGAAATATTGGGTAATCGTGCGCTGTATCACGACGGCTGGCTGGCACGAACCATACACCGAGCCCCTTGGGAGAGACAGCCACGAGCACCCTTCGCCGAGGATAAATGGGAGTTGTTCGATACTCGTAGCGATTTCAGTCTAGCCAATGACTTGGCGGCGCGACAGCCTGCCAAACTGAAAACCATGCAGGCGCTGTTTCTGCAGGAGGCGGTGAAATACAACGTATTGCCACTGGATGATCGCACGCTGGAACGCTTCGTACCCGCGTTAGCTGGGCGCCCGGACCTGATGGCGGGGCGGCATTCGCTAACCTTGTATGAGGGCATGACCGGCATCATGGAAAACGCCTTTATTGATGTTAAAAACCGGTCACTGACTGTAACAGCCGAGGTCGAAATTCCGCAAAATGGAGCCAATGGGGTGATTCTTGCCCAGGGTGGTCGCTTTGGCGGCTGGGCACTGTATATGAAAGAGGGTAAGCCGGCTTATTCCTATAATCTGGCTGGCATGCAGCGCACCACTATCGCGGCAGCGCAGCCTTTGGCCGCAGGTAAAGCCAGCATCGTGCTGAACTTTGCTTATGACGGCGGTGGCCCCGGCAAGGGCGGTATGGCTACGCTGACGGTGAACGGTGAAAAAGCCGCAGAGGGCCGCATCGAACGCACCACGCCGTTCGTCTTCTCATTGGACGAAGGCGCCGATGTGGGCAGGGATGAAGATACCCCGGTCAGCGAAGAGTACAAACAAGGCGACAATCGCTTTAATGGCAAGATCGTCAAAGTGACGGTAGAGACTAAAGCCAATCCGCCTGTTCAAGCAGCTGTTGTTAGCAAGCAGTAGCTGGCACTTTGCAATACCGGATTTTTAACTCGTAAGAACAGCAAAGAATCCACACACCATGAAACACAACTTTTCCACTTTATTTTAAGAGAATCTATGAAAATCACTATGACGAAGGCTCTGAGCCTTACAGCCGTATTGCTGATATTGGCCGTTGTAATATTGGATAGCACTGCGTTGGCCGGCGAACTGGCCGGGGCTAAACTACCCGACACGCTCAAGGCCGGCGATAAAACCTTGCGGTTAAACGGGTTAGGCCTGAGGAAAAAGGCCATTATCAAAGTTTATGTGGGCGGACTCTACCTCGAATCGCCTTCAAAGGATGCCGCTGCGATCCTGGCGTCCGATCAAAGTAAGGCGATTACCCTGTTTTTCTTACGCGACCTGACTAAGGCGCAACTCGCGGAGGCTTTCGGCTTTCCAGGAAAGTTTCGAGGAGAATGCGGCGGATAAGGCAGGACAGAAAGCAGCTTTCGACAAAATGCTTAGGCTGCTTCCCTATGTGAAGGAAGGTCAAACGCTGACTTTCACCTACCTGCCGGAAAAAGGCACCATGCTACAAGCCGGAAATAAGGAATTGGGCGCCTTCGAAGGTAAGGGCTTCGCAGACGCAGTCTTCTCGATCTGGCTGGGCCCTAAGCCGCCTTCAGAGGACCTAAAGCAAGGGTTATTGGGTTAATGAGTACTGTCGAATTTTTTAAGTTTGGAGGAAACAAGTGAGAACTTATCATCAAAAAAAAATTGTAACTATAGCGGCTTGGGCGCTGCCATTTTGCATTGTAGGCTTACTGTCGTCAGGTTGTTCCACTGTCAATCAAGGCAGCAACGTCCTCAAGGAAGAAATGGTCCAGCCTGCGGCGGATGCCGGTTTTATCGAACATCCGGAACGGCAGTCCAGACCGGCGGATTTGCCTTTCCAAAAAGTGTGGATCAAGCCGGGATTCGACATGAAAGCTTACCAGAATCTGGTGGTGGCGCCGGTCAACACCCAATACGTGCTGGAGCTGGACTGGATGCATAAACTCAGCTCGGCCAACGTGCTGGGCGACGTCAAAAAGGATACCGCCGAGCTGGCCGAATATTTCCACCATCAAGTGGTAAAACACTTTAAAGAAGATCCGTTGCACCGTTTTCAGATCATTGAACACCCACAGCAAAATCTGACTTCCGCACTACGCTTGGAATTGGCCTTGATCGAAGTCAATCCGTCGCAATCCATGCTGCATGCGCTGAGCTGGGCCGGCCCTCCGGGTACGGGCACTGCGGTGGGCCTGGTCAACAAGCGCGCCGCCGCTTTTGAAGGACGCTTGCGCGACCTGAAAACCGGTGAAGTGGTAGCCACCTTTGCCGATCGCGACAGCCAGGATGCCGGCCCCATCGACCTGACCCGGCTGACTTGGTACGGACCGGCCAAAGGCATCATGGAACGCTGGGCGCAACAGTTTGTGCAAATTGCCAACCGTAAACCAGGTGAGGTGATTGTCGACCCCACTGCGTTTACCTTGCGCCCTTTTTAATCTAGCTAGCTATTTCTTTCGCGCCAATTTGGACTGGATCTAAAGCATGAAGTGGCTTAAGTATAGTTTTTTTAGGCGTTATTATTGATCCTGACGGCCATAGTAGGCGTGAGTCTTTGACTATGGCTTGACAGGGCATGGCATGGTTCTTCTTATTCCACATCCTCAGTCACAAAGATCATGTCTGTCAGCCTCCTCATGTTCTTTCTGAAACGCAGGTCCGAATCGCCTGCGACAGGCGGATGGCTACAAGATTATCAGGTCTTGTAATTACCCTTAGTAAATAGTTTGAATGTCCGTTTCATGCCTAATTCCTGTCACAACTTTTGTTTGAATCTATGTCAGCTCAGGGTCGATTTTGATCCTTCAATACTGAAAGAGCGGGTCTCGGCTATAAGTCGCCCTTAACCTCATCAAATTCAATGACCACGAATGTGCCTGTTCCTGACTTCAGCTTTAACTAAAAAACCAGCTTCATGACAAAATCCTCAAAACTCCACCTTGTTCTGCTTATATTCCAGACGGTAAGGTCCCAGAGGTATGGTTTTCATAGGTTTGTTCGGCGACTACTTTCTCGGTTGTTCCAGTCAAGTTTATTCAGATCATGTTGCCATTTAACAAAGCCAAACTTTTTTTTATGATCTGAAAGAAGTGTTATTTTACCAAAAAACTAATGCTGCTCCAGCAATCTAAACAACATTTCCCGGATATTCATCGGCTCAAAAGGCTTGTCGCAAATGGCCGAGACACCGGCCTGCTGAACCCTGCTCAACCTTTTTTCGTTGGCTTCACTGGTGACCATCAAAATGGGCACAAAACGATTATCCAGGGTATCCCTGATTGATTTAATCAACGCTTCGCCATCCATTTCGGGCATATTGTAATCAGTGACGATCAAATCAAAAGATTCATTGTTATCGGAAAATATCTGCAATGCTTCCTTTCCATTTCTTGCAGTCGATACATTATTAATGCCCATATTGTTTAAAATTCGCGTGATGTGTTTAAGCGACATGATGCTGTCATCTACAACCAGTACTCGAATATTTTCTATGTCGTATGAATCAAGATGTATCTCTTCAGGCTCGACCAGTTCAATAGTCGCGCGTAAAGCCCGCTTTAAATCCGAATGACTGAAGGGTTTTGGCAAGATGGCTACTACACCGGATTGCCTGATGGGTTCCAGCGCCGTTAAATTGGTTTCGCTGGAAATGAGCATGCAGACTGTGTTCTCAAATTGAGGCGAACTTTTTATCGATGAAAAAAGCTCGGTTGCCGTCATGTCAGGAAGATACATGCTGCTGATGATCAAATCGGGTTGATAATTTTCAAGCAGTGCTATCGCTTGTTCACCGGATGAGACGCCTTGAATATTAACGACACCCTCTTCATGAAGATGATTAAGTATGATTTTTAACTGGGTAACCGAAGGTTCTATCAGAACAATCGACAAGTCAGATATTGAGAGATAAGTCATAAAGGTACTTGATCAATGAATTAATAAAATCGCAACAAAACAGCTTCTAACACAATTAATGCGGTGTAATTGATTAACGGGTAAGCCCACGTTCTTTCCAAGCAAAAATCAGGTTGGCTGAATTAATGACTTTGCCCTTCATATACATCAATAAAGCCCTTATTGTTTGGCATGATAATCCGCGGAAGGGTTTTCGCACTTATTTCATCCTCACTTTTGATAATCCGGTTAATGTAAAGAAGATAAGCGGTTACCGCATATAACTGATTATTAGTTAAAGAACCGGGCGCCGATAAAGGCATGGAACGCCTTATAAAATCAAACAAAGTCGTTGCGTAAGGCCAGTAAGTTCCAATGGTTTTATCGGGTGGATTATCAGTTAAGCCGTGCATTGCACCGGCTAATTCTTCTGCGCTGCCCCCTTCCCCTTTGAGTCCATGACAGGTTTCACAATGCTGACTGTAAATTGCCTCTCCCTGCGTTGCATTGCCTTGACCTTCCGGCAACCCCTCTCCATCAGGAAATACGTCATAGCTCCATTGTTTAATTAAATCACTAGAAGCTATTTGTCCCCGGTCAGGACTGCTCTGAGCAATTCCAGTCAGAGACCAGCAAATTATAAAAAAGAATAGCAGAGTTTTACGCATAGACATGACTGACACTCCCATCATCCGCAATCGCCCAACTGACAATGGCATTATAGTGAAAATAGCCCTGCTGTCCTTTTGCCTGGATAAGCTCATACCGCTCAGGCTGCTGATTACCTCGGTCATCAATTGCACGGCTTTTTAATACCGCCTTTTTTCCATCCCACTGCCAAGGAATGCGAAAACGGGTGAAACATTTAGATAAAACCGGTTCCTGCAATTGCGCATCCGCCCAACTTTTTCCCCCATCTGCCGATACTTCGACTTTAACGATTTTGCCATGACCACTCCAGGCCAGACCGGTAATCTGATACAAGCCGGGGTTATCAAGTTGCTGTCCATAGGATGGACGGGTAATCAGGGACTTGACACCCATTACAAAACTGAATTGCTCTGCCATGCCGTTGGGTAACAATTCGGTGTATTTCGCTGTTTCATTTCTTGCCATGACCGGTCTGTTAGTCAAACGTAACCGACGCAGCCATTTGACATTCAACACACCTTCCCATCCCGGCACCAATAAACGAACCGGATAACCATTCTCCGGCCTGATTCGCTCACCGTTTTGATAAAAAGCCAAGAGGCAATCATCCAGCACTTTTTCCAACGGCAAACTGATATTCATCATGGAGGCATCGGCGCCTTCGGCTATTACCCATTTTGCTCTGCCTTTGATACCGGCTTCGTTGAACAGCATCTTGACAGGAATGCCGGTCCATTCGCTGCATGAGGCCATGCCATGAAAATAGCCCGCTTCAGTTTGCATGGGTTCACTGTGCCAACCTGCATTGCTGTTACCGCCACATTCAATAAAACAATAACGGCTGGTCATTGGATAACGTAATAAATCCTCAATTCTGAAAACCAATGCCCGATTGACCAAGCCATGAATCAATAAATGGTGATATTGGGGGTCAATATCCGGCACGCCGTTATGGTGCCGTTCAAAATGTAAGCCATTAGGCGTTATCATCCCTTCCAAAGCATGTAGAGGTGTCCAAGAAACCCCATTTCCCGGAGCTGCGGCATTGCCCATCGTCCAGCGTATGACTTTGTTTTCGTAATTGGAAGGCTTGCCGTAATTTGATAATGCCCGTCCTGGTCTTGTCATGGCATCGCTGCGCACTTCTTCGGCCATCACTGAGGGAGCTAACCATGCGATACTGGAAAAAGTGAGTCCTTTTTTAAGAAACAAACGTCTATCCAACAGTCCACCACCGGCGATGGGTTTCAATTCATCATGCATAAGCCTGGCATCCTCTCAAGTTTGTTGAACTTTTAGCGGTAAAGCGGCTAATGGTCCGTCTTACCGCTAAAAGAGTGTGAACATTATGTCCAGTAGATTCGATAGCTGTTCCGATTGATTACCTTAAAAGCCCTCTTCTCGCTATAGGAAAAATTACACTATCGTTAAACATCAAATACCTATAAAAGAAATTTAAGTTTTAACTTAACAAGTGTTATTGGTAACATAAATTAATAAGTCACTACTGAGTATTTTTGTCTTGTGTTGGCGCAGAACCAGTTCGATGCATTTTTCTGACGAACTCTCGCGATTAACCATCCCTCCAAAGCTCGAGTGCTTCAACCTCTATTTTTATCAAGGTCATACCATGCCAGCAAAAGCAGCTTTCAAATTAATCGGACTTTTATTCGTCCTAAACGTTTTAACAGGATGCCCGGCTAATAAACCAACTCAAGGAGACCTGATGATGAATCAAGGGCCTCATCTTATCGATGTGGGTACAAAATGGAATGAAGGCAATAAGTTGGTTCAATTTGGCAACGATATGATTGCCCAAGGCCGTGATAATGTAAACGAAGGCAACAAACTGATCAGTAAAGGCAACATCCAAATCACTGAAGGCAACAAGTTAATTGAGCAAGGGAAAAAGTTGATCAGCGAAAGCGAAAATGATTACCGTCAGCGAGTCAATTCAGTTCCCCCCCTCGAACCGGCAATCCCGCCTGTTCAGCCCGCCGATTCAACAGAGGTTTTTCCTCTAGAAGATTAAGTCTGAAACCTATTTCCCTCATTTGATGCAGAGAAAATCTCTACTCATTCTCGTCCTGTTATTTGTAATGATTCATACGGGTAAGGCTGAAGATAAACTTCCCGAGATAAAAATCATTGGACTTAAGGGCAGCCAGTACACGAACGTCAACGCTTTCTTGAGATTGGCAAAAGAACCTTGCTCGGCGCCTGAATGGCGGATTAATACTTTGTTTAAACAAGCGGATGACGATATTCGTAGTGCTTTAAAAGCCTTGGGTTATTACCAGCCGGTTATTACTAAAACGCTAGCATTTACTTCCGATTGCTGGACAGCTGAATTTACGATTGATCGAGGTTTACCGGTAAAACTCACATCAATCGAAGTCAGAGTAACCGGCTCCGCCGAAACCGATCCTGCCTTTCAAAGCTTATTGGAAAAAAATCCGTTGGAAACAGGTAAAACTGTCCATCATGGCCGTTATGAAAATTTAAAAAGTAGTCTGCAATCTTTGGCATTGGAGCGTGGCTATTTAAACAACCGTTTTGATAAAAGCCGACTGCTGATTGATCTTGAAAATCATCAAGCTGCCGTGGAAATCAGCTTTGAATCCGGTCCGCGATTTTATTTTGGGGATATTAAGATCGAACAGGATTTTTTAAACCCGGACTTGGTCGCGCGATTTGTTAACCTGGAAGAAGATGAATTCTATTCCAGTAAAAAACTGGCTCAAATTCATAACAGCTTCTCCAGCAACGAGTATTTCAGCAGCATAGAGATCCAGCCGTTAATCGATCAAGCGACCGACGATTTCAGAGTACCGGTTGTCATTCAGTTACACCCCAGAAAAAAACATACCTATGAGGTAGGTGTGGGCTATGACACTAATTACGGGCCCTTATTCAGTGCGGGATATGTTAATCGCCGCATTAACTTTCGAGGTCACTCTATTTCTGCCGCCCTGGATATCTCTCCGGTTTTATCAACCGTGGAGGGACGTTACAGCATTCCTTTGCAGAACCCGACTACCGACAGTTTTAATCTGGGACTGGGTTTCAAACACGAGGAACCGGATACTTTTACGTCAGACCTTTTCAAGCTGTCTGCACAGCGCTTGAAATTTCACCAAAACAGATGGAAAAGCATCTTGTCTCTGGATTTAATCTATGAGGATTATGTCTCTGCCGATACTGAAAACAGCTCATTTTTGCTGGTGCCCGGGGGGCGCGTTCAATATACCGAATCCAATTCGGAAGTCAGGCCGACTGAGGGCTACCATCTCAATCTGGGTATTTCAGGTGCTCATGAAACTCTGCTTTCGGATGTCAGTTTTGTTCAGGCAAGTGCGCTGTTTAAATGGCTAACGGCTGTGCCTTGGGAGGGCCGCCTGATAACTCGTGGCGAATTAGGCGGCACACTGGTCAGCGATTTTGGCCGTTTACCCGCTTCATTTCGCTATTTTGCGGGGGGCGCTCAGACCATACGAGGTTATGAATATAAGGAATTAGGTCCTAAAAATAATAACAACGAGGTCATCGGCGGCCCTATGTTAGGCGTTTTGAGTGTTGAATATGAAAAATTTATCGGCGATAAATGGGGCGTCGCTGCGTTTATAGATAGCGGCAATGCCTTCGATACCAGTGACTTCAGCATAAATACCGGTGTCGGTTTAGGCGTTCGCTGGATTTCGCCGGTGGGCCCGGTTCGAATTGACTTTGCCCTACCCCTTGATGAATCCGGATCATCATTTCAAATTCATTTTGCGGCAGGTTCAGTCTTATGAAGCGTTTAGCCAAGGGATTAGTCTGCTTTATCGCTCTCTGTTTATTGATTCTTGTTTGTGCAGTGTTCACATTGATTGGAACTGAACCGGGCACCCGCTGGCTGTTAAAAAACAGCTTATTGACATCAAACTTTAACCTGGCAGTGGATAATGTCAATGGGACGTTGCTGGGAAATCTGGATATAACCGGAGTGTTCTATCAATCAGGAAATGATTCGATTAACATCGGGCGGTTGCAACTGGACTGGCAACCCGTTGATCTATTGGCGGGAAAGCTTCATATTGATTCAATCAAAGCAACAGACCTTGCTATTTCAGGTTTTGAGGGTGGATCAGAGTCTCAAGAAGATGAATCGCTGAAAATTCCGGTCATACCTATAGAAATCAATCTGGAACAGTTTCTGATTGATCAACTGACTTATAAAACAGCTGATGCCGAGACCGTCATCAATCGTCTGGAAATAGGCGCTACGTTAATTAACCAGCAAATTACCGTTGCTTATCTAAAAGTTGCCACACCTCAGTTCGAAACCGGTGGTCACGCGGTAATTGAGCTGGCCGAGCATTTTCCATTACAAACTGAATTGAACTGGCTTTTAAAACTGGAGAATACCCCTCCTATTAATGGCGGAGTTAGAATCGATGGCAACCTTGAGTCATTAAACCTGTCGGGCGATGTCAGCGGGCCTTTATCGTTAAAACATAACGCTCAGATTGACTTGTCCGGAACCACACCGATTTTTGATGTCGCCCTGGTATGGCAGAAACTTCAATGGCCATTGACGGAAACACCTCCCTCAATTCAATCCGGCGAAGGACGGCTGAACATCACAGGAACCAGCCAAGCTTATACTATCGAACTAAAATCGCCGATACAGATTGAAAACTCACTTATTACTATTGATCTAAAAGGCTTTGGCGGCATTGATACGCTGACTTTGGAAAGCTTGCGTATAAAACCCGAAACAGGCGAAGTCGTCTTTACCGGCGATATAGGTTGGGGACAATCTGTACCGGTGTTTCAACTTAAAGGTCAATGGAATACGCTTCAATGGCCGTTATCAGGCCCGCCCCAATTGCAGATTATATCCGGCCAAACTACTTTTAGCGGCACATCAAATGCCTATCAAATCAGCCTAAATACCCAATTAAAAAACGATCAGTTGCCGCCATTCAAGCTGCAACTGACCGGCTCCGGCAACGCAGAATCGCTGGATATTGCCGAGCTTTCCCTGACGCCAAAATCCGGATCATTAAATATAAAGGGGCACTTGTCCTGGGCCGATCATTTCAGCTATGCGCTGGATGTATTAGTCAAAGCTATCAATCCGGCAGAGTTTATCGCGGAAGTTCCAGGTTCTCTTAATTTAGACGCCGCCACAACAGGCAGCCTTGTCGACGGAAAGTTCAGTGGCGACTTCTTGCTAAAAAAGCTGAGCGGCACATTGCATAATAATCCTATAGAAGGCTCTGGAAAACTAGCCATCAAAGATGAACAACTGACTATCGAAAAGTTGCACTTACAATCCGGTAGAAACAAGCTGGAAGCCGATGGCTTTTTGACACAAGCCAAAATGCAGCTTGAAGCTACTCTTAACGCCCCTGCGCTTTCTTCACTCTGGCCTGGACTTAGCGGCAGTTTAATGGGAAATACCTCTTTGACAGGAAATTACCAAACGCCGCAAATCAAACTGAATCTGTCCGGAGCGGATTTGAATTACGATGCTTACTCATTAAAAGCTATCAGCGTAAAACTGGACTATCCCGGAATTGCTCAAAAACCGATAACGCTTGATTTAGTGGCGAATAATTTGCTGATGAACGATCAACACATCCAAAGGCTTGACTTGAAGGGTAACGGCTTATTAAATCGTCATCAATTTAATCTCGATGTAGTTTCGAATCTATCTAATGTCACGACCCGAATTTATGGTTCCTGGGCTAACGACCGATGGACCGGAACCATTGAGCAGTTGGATGTGCATCACCCAAAGATGGATGTCTGGCGGCTCGACCGAGCCATTAATTTGAACTTGAGCCAGATCGGGCAAGGCGGTTTTCTGCGGATGAGTGAGGGCTGCTTAATCCGATCAGAAGCCGCTGTGTGTTTTCAGGCAGAGGGGGATTTGAAAAAAAGCCTAACGCTGCAGGCGCGTATTGAAAAACTGGATCTCAGCATCTTGAAACTTTGGTTGCCGGAAGAACTGGATACCCAAGGCTTGCTCAATGTAAAACTTAACTCGACAATTAAAGGCGAAAATATCAACGCCAACCTGAACGCGGAAATACTCGGCGCGGGCGTTAAATTTAATTTGCCGGATAAACCGCCCATTGACTTCAGGTTAACATCCACAACCCTAACAGCGACTTATCAGCAAAAGCAAGTCAATGCCGATCTTGTCATGCTGCTGGAAGGACAGGATTTTATCAAGGCGCACATTTCAGGACCTGACCACGCCCTTGACGGCCACATTGAAGCTGTCATCCGAGATTTAACGTTGTTGGATGTTTTGATTCCGAACATAGAAAAAGTAAAAGGGCAATTCAATGCCGATGTCACTTTTTCAGGCCCAGTCGATCGCCCCTCTATCAAAGGACTGATTCGCTTAAGCGATGCCGGAATGGATATTCCCGCAGCCGGTATCCAAATCAAAAATATCCAGCTGGCGTTGACCCCGGACGATGTCCAACAAGGGCGATTAAAAATAGCGGGGCAATTGGAATCAGGATCGGGAAACTTAGTAATATCCGGGTTTATGTTGCCCAATGCCGAACAGGGGTTTCCTGCAGACATTCAGATCGGCGGCAAAAATTTTCAAATTACCCGAGTACCAGAAGCGGCAATATCGGTATCACCCCAACTTAATATCTTACATAAAGATAACCAAGTTGAAATAAAAGGCAATGTGACCATTGACGAAGCAATTCTTAAAATTAATGAATTGCCTGAACAAGCCGTAAAACCTAGCGAGGATGAAATTATTTTGGGGCAAACAGAAATTGCCGCTGTGCAGTCCAGCCCCATCCATTTAAAAACCGATATTTCATTATTGTTGGGAGATAAAGTAACATTTGATGGTTTTGGCCTGTCAACTCAACTCAGCGGTCGGTTGCGCTACACCGACCTGTCTAATCAGCAACGCATGCAAGGCCGGGTCGCGATGAATGAGGCAAAATACAAAGCCTATGGGCAGGACTTGACGGTCAGCAAAGGTGAATTTTTATTCAACGGACCTCTGGATAATCCCTGGTTAAATATCGAAGCCACCCGCAAAGCGACCAGTGAAGACATTACTGCTATTCTCAAGGTCACTGGGCCGCTAAAGTCTCCTCAAACAAAAGTCAGCAGTCAGCCCGCATTACCCGAATCAGAAGCATTGGCTTATCTTATTACCGGACGGTCCCTGGAATCAGCCGGCGGAAGTCAGTCCGAGGCTTTGGCAAAAGCAGCATTGAGCTATGGCGCCGGGCAGCTATCCTGGCTCAATGCCAAACTGGGCATTGATGAGCTTGAGTTCGAGGAAAAAGAACGATTGGAAGATTCAGCCGTGCGCTTGGGTAAATTCATCAGCCCTGATTTTTATATTGGCTTGTCGCTGGGTTTCTTTTCCAATAACTATGCGGTACTGCTGAAAAGGCAATTAACCAAACATTTCAGCTTGCAGACAAGAGCCGGTGAAACGCAAAGAATTGATCTTAAATATCATATAGATACGGATTAAAGACAAACCTTTTCGATTAAAAGGTTACTGGCTGGCGGAAATGTAATTTGCCTAGTTAGGGTAGAGAGGACTATCATCAGAAATAATAACCCAAACAGATAGACCACTAATTTAGACTTTAATTTTAACTTCAAATAGCTTAGGTGATTTAACAGCCTAAAACCTTTTATTATTAAAACAACATGAGGTGATAACGATGGATTTATTGAAAGAGTTAGAACAAATTTCAGAAAAAATCAAAACTCAACGCGATGAAATCATGGTGCAAATGCACTTGGCCGGACTTGATGCAAAATCCGAGTGGGATAAAGCGGAAGAAAAATGGCATGAACTGAAAATTAAAGCTGAGGAAATCAAGGATGAAACCAAAGAAACGACCGACGAATTGGTTTCCAAAACAAAAGTGATTGCTGATGAACTCAACACGGCTTATCAACGGATCGTAGAACGCCTCAAAGCTGATTAAGCCAAAAGAGGCTACTCATGACTCATCTAACATTTTGGGGCGGCACGGAGCAGGTAACCGGTTCCTGTTATCTGCTGGAAACAGACCATCACCGTATTTTGCTGGATTGTGGTTTATTTCAGGGAAGTAAGGAAACAGAACGGCTCAACGCCGAAGACTTTCCGTTTGATCCGGCAACAATCGATGCTGTCGTTTTGTCCCATGCGCATCTTGATCACTCCGGACGCTTACCCAAACTGGTTAAAGAAGGTTTCAACGGTGATCTGTTTTTGACGGAAGGCAGTTATCATTTGCTGGAATTGATGCTGAAAGATGCTGCATTTCTAGAGCTGAGAGATACAGAATGGGAAAATAAAAAACGCGAGAGAGCCGGAAAAAAACTATTAGATCCTCTTTTTACGCTTGAAGATGTTGAAGCTTTGCTGGCATTGAGAAAACCTTTTCCCTACAGAACAGTTATTGATGTATTACCCGGCATAAAGCTGCAGTTTCTAGACGCTGGGCATATTTTAGGCTCATCAATCGTAAAGCTTGAACTACAAGATGGCGATAAAAACAAAACGCTGGTTTTTTCGGGGGATCTTGGCAATTCCGCCTCCCCCGTTTTACCTGATCCGGAAACGGTTAAACACGCTGATCTGCTATTGCTGGAATCAACCTATGGAGACAGGGATCATAAAGCATTAGACCCTACTCTGGATGAGTTGAGAGTGATACTCAAGTTAGCGGCCAATAGCGGGGGTAATGTTATTATTCCCTCGTTTGCTGTCGGTCGAACTCAAGATTTGCTCTACTGGTTAGGTAAACTTTACCGCGAAGGTTCGTTACCGCAACAGCAGGTTTTTCTGGACAGTCCGATGGCGATCAACGCCAGTGAAATTTATTTTGATTATAAGCACCTGTTTAACGAGGACGATCCTGAATTTAATCGAATATCACAAAAAGGCTGGCAAGCCTGGCTACCCTGTTTAGCCTATTCGGAAACTGCTGGAGACTCAATGGCGATCAACCGGATTGTTGGCGGAGCAGTGATTATTGCAGGAAGCGGAATGTGCACGGGTGGACGTATACGTCACCACTTGAAGTACAACTTGTGGAGACGCAATGCGCACATCGTTTTCGTCGGTTTTCAAGCCCAAGGAACTTTAGGCAGGCGTTTGATTGACGGCCAGAAAGATTTAAAAATACTGGGCAGCAAAATCCATGTAGAAGCTACAATCCACACATTAGGGGGGCTTAGCGCTCACGCCGATCAAAGCCAATTACTCGCCTGGGCTAATCACTTTGAAGAAACCAAACCACAGTTGTTTTTGGTTCACGGTGAAACAAGCGCCTCTCACTCCTTACAGACCTGCTTTAACCGCTTGGGTTGGCCTGCCAACTTACCCAAAATCGGTCAAAGGATAGAGATAGAGCAATAATAGCCGGCGTTAAGGCATTCCAAACTGGCCTGTTTTAACCTTTTCCTTTGGTACGGGTCGATTTATTGACTGAATCCTTTTCAATAAAATCAATAATCATACCCGCTATATCTTTTTCAGTTGACTTTTCAATGCCTTGCAAGCCCGGTGATGAATTGACTTCCATGATGACCGGGCCATGATTGGAGCGCAGTAAATCCACACCGGCAACATTTAAGCCCAGGGTTCTTGCTGCACGAACGGCAATGGAGCGCTCCTCAGGCGATATTCTGATTAAAGAGGACGATCCGCCGCGGTGCAAATTGGATCTAAACTCACCTTCTTTAGCTTGTCTTTTCATGGAGGCAACCACCTTGTCACCGATAACTAAGCAACGTATATCGGCACCATCAGCTTCTTTGATAAATTCCTGAACTAAAATATTGGCCTTTAAACCCATAAATGCTTCGATAACACTTTCAGCCGCTTTTTGTGTTTCCGCCATAACCACGCCGATACCTTGCGTACCTTCCAAAAGTTTTATAACTAACGGCGCTCCGCCTACCATTTTAATTAAATCTTCTACATCATCGGGCTTATGAGCAAAACCGGTGACGGGCAAACCGATACCTTTTCGTGATAACAACTGCAATGAACGCAACTTATCTCTTGAACGGGATATAGCGACCGATTCATTTAACGTGTAAGTACCCATCATTTCAAACTGCCTCAGCACAGCAGTTCCATAAAAAGTAATTGAAGCTCCGATTCTCGGTATGACGGCATCAAATCCACTCAAAATGGTACCTTTATAATGAATACCGGGTCTGTTGGACGTGATTTCCATGTAACAACGTAGAGCATCAATGACATGAATCTCATGCCCTCTGGCTTGAGCGGCTTCAATCAGTCTACGAGTGGAATAAAGCTTTGAGTTTCTTGAAAGTAATGCAATTTTCATTTGGTACTAAAGGTCCTGGTCATCAATCACAACCACAAAATAATTATTAAATTAGGGACTAAAAAAGAAAGTTAATAAAGAAGCGACGCAAAAACCTACGGCTTATATTTCGAATTACGCAACACTCAGAAGAGTTCATGAAACGATAGTTCAATCAGTCAAAGTATTAAGCAAAAAATAAGAGTGAATCGACTTTTGGCGCGTATTATAGATTAAATTGTCTTTAACTATCGTTAATCTTATTAAGAAAGTGTGTTGTGAAAAAGTTACGATAAAATCCGCCGGACTTAGTCAGATATCGAGGAATTACCTGCCTTGAAAACGCCTACACACAATTCAAATGAGAAAGAAAAGAGCAAAAAAAAGGGCCTGTTAAGGCCCTTTTAATAACTCACTTATTCGAAATCATTATTCACTGATGTCGACTGCTTTCATGCTGAGTCTGACCCTGCCCTGGCGATCAATTTCTAAAACTTTAACCCGGACAACATCGCCTTCATTCAGTTTATCGCTGACTTTATCAACATGTTCATCAGAAATTTGCGAAATATGAACCAAACCGTCTTTGCCGGGCAGAATGGTTACAAATGCGCCAAAGTCCATCAAGCGGGCAACTTTACCTTCGTAAGTTTTACCTACCTCAACCTCAGCGGTGATTTCTTCTATCAACCGGCGTGCTTCTTCACCCGCCTGTTTGTCAACCGAGGCAATTTTTACGATACCGTCATCGGTCAAATCGATGCTGGCTCCGGTTTGTTCAGTCAAGCTTCTTATCGTCGCACCGCCCTTACCAATGACTTCGCGAATCTTGCTGGGGTCAATTCTGATAGTAATAATACGAGGCGCGAAATCTGACATCTGTTTTCTGGTTTCAGAAAGCGCTTTATTCATTTCACCCAAAATATGAATACGACCAATTTTGGCTTGATCCAAAGCGGTTTTCATGATTTCCGCTGTGATGCCATCTATCTTGATATCCATTTGTAAGGCGGTTATACCGTCTTCTGTTCCTGCGACTTTGAAATCCATATCACCCAAGTGATCTTCATCACCCATGATGTCAGACAAAACAGCAAAATTGTCGCCTTCTTTGATTAGCCCCATAGCAATTCCGGCTACAGGTGCTTTAGTAGGAACGCCGGCATCCATCAATGCCAAACTGCTTCCGCACACTGATGCCATGGAACTGGAACCATTCGATTCGGTAATTTCCGAAACGATGCGAATGACATAAGGGAATTCATCCATATTAGGTAATATGGCTTGAACACCACGCTTAGCCAAGCGGCCATGGCCAATCTCACGACGCTTGGGTGATCCGACGAAACCGGTTTCACCTACACAATAGGGAGGGAAATTGTAATGCAGCATGAAGCTTTCTTTATACTCCCCAGCCAATGCATCGATAATTTGTGAGTCACGTTCTGTTCCCAGTGTGGCTACCACCAAGGCTTGGGTTTCACCTCGAGTAAACAAGGCAGAGCCGTGAGCACGAGGTAAAACACCGGTCCTGACTGAAATAGGTCTGACGCTATCCAGATTACGGCCATCGATACGCTTGTGTTCGTTGATAATCGAACTGCGGACAATTTTCTTTTCCAGCTTTTCGATAATTGCACGAATGTCTTTTTCAGAATATTGTTCGCCTTCCGTCAGCTTGGTGACTACAGCGCTTCTGATTTCTTTCAATTGCTCTTGTCTGGTCAGTTTTTCTGCAACTTGATATGACGCTCTGATATCCGCTTCAATTGAATCGGACACTAATTTTTCCAGTTCAATATTTGCGACAGGAGCCTGCCAGTTAATCAATGGTTTATTGACTGTTTGCGCAAACTCTTTAATGCCGGTGATAGCTTGTTGCATTTGTTCATGACCAAAGAGAACAGCGCCAAGCATAATTTCTTCGGTTAAGCTTTGGGCCTCTGATTCAACCATCAACACAGCATGCTCGGTACCGGCAACGACTAAGGACAGTTGCGATCCTTTAATAGCCGTTACTGATGGGTTCAGTAAATATTGACCATCCTGATAGCCCACTGTAGCCGCAGCAACCGGACCATTGAACGGCAAGCCGGAGATGGCTAATGCGGCAGATGAGCCCAGTAATGCAGGAATTTCGGGGTCAATCTCTGGGTTTAGAGACATAACCGTAGCAACGATTTGAACCTCGTTGGTGTACTCGTCAGGAAAAAGCGGCCTGATAGGTCTATCGATTAAGCGTGAAGTAAGCGTTTCTTTCTCGCTAGGGCGTCCTTCACGTTTGAAAAAACCACCTGGAATTTTTCCTGCGGCATAAGTTTTTTCTTGATAGTTCACAGTTAATGGAAAAAAATCTCCGCCAACGTTTGCATCTTTTTTTCCAACGACTGTGACCAGAAGGGTAGTCCCTCCCATGTTAATAATTACTGCACCGTCGGCCTGGCGGGCTATTTCACCGGTTTCAAGTGTGACGAGCTGGTCGCCGTACTGAAATTCTTTCCTAACAAGAGTCACTATAAGGTTCCTTTATGTTAAAGGTTATAAATTAAGTCATTTTGTAACCGCAAAGAACGGCACCTACGTGCCGTTCTAAGTCTGATCATTTATTTACGCAAACCTAAGCGATCTATTAATGAACGATAGCGATTCAGATCTGTATTCTTCAAGTAGTCCAACAATTTACGACGCTGATTAACGAGGCGTAATAAGCCGCGACGAGAATGATTGTCTTTTTTGTGTTCTGCAAAGTGAGGCGTCAAATGAACAATCCGCGCAGTCAGCAATGCGACTTGGACTTCAGTAGAACCTGTATCGGTTTCTGATAAACGATATTCTTCAACGATTGCTTTTTTGTGTTCAGCAGTAAATGGCATTGATAATCCCTATAGATTAACGAAATAAAAAAAGTCATTTTTCATGACTGAGGGTCACATTGTTTCCACAATAGGGTGTAGAAACAGATGTTATTTTGGGTCTGCTTTAATCAGAACCCCTTGTTCACTGAATAGGTTCTATTCAGTTTAAGTTAAATATTTTTTTAGGCGCTAGTTTACCATCCAAAGATA
The DNA here is from genome assembly GCF_030651835.1 of Methylicorpusculum sp. GTDB lineage: Bacteria > Pseudomonadota > Gammaproteobacteria > Methylococcales > Methylomonadaceae > Methylicorpusculum. The sequence goes on from NZ_JAUSBX010000137.1 coordinate 79,901, forward strand.
ATTCACCCAACCCCAAAAAGTTCTGCATAGTGTAGATGCGAACCTTGCCTGATTGATGTTGATCAAAATCCACAGATCTTCCGTGTTTTAAGTGTTCGGCTTGTTCTTCGCTCACTTGAACGGAAGCCATGAATTCAAGAGGCTTGTCCATTGGAATAAGTGCAAGTTTCAAGCTGTCCACTGGCATGTCCAGCAACTGTTCTATCGTCAAGGCATCCTCAATTCTGAAGCAACCGGCTTCCAAACGGCGCAATTCATTAACAGTTCCGCCACAGCCCAGGTAATGACCTATATCTTCCGCCAGCGTTCTTATGTAAGTTCCTTTCGAACACCAGACATCCAGGCTTAGCGTGTCGACCGTGGTATCAAGCAAATCCATTTTAAAAATAGTGATGTGCCTGGCTTTACGTTCAACGGTGACACCTTGTCTTGCCAACTCATACAGTTTTTTCCCCTGATGTTTCAACGCGGAGTACATCGGTGGGACTTGCTCTATTTCTCCGGTGAAATGGAGCAAACACTGCCTGATTAATTGCTCATTAAGTTCCGGCACAACGGCTGTTTGAATCACAGCGCCTTCCCGGTCTCCCGTTTCGGTCACAACACCTAACTGAATGACAACCCGGTAGCATTTATTATCATCCAGCATAAATGAAGACACTTTTGTGGCTTCGCCAAAACACAGCGGCAGAAGTCCTGTCGCCAATGGATCAAGACTGCCTGTATGTCCCGCTTTATTCGCATCAAAAAGCCTTTTGACTTCCTGAAGGGCTTTATTGGATGAAACGCCGCTGCGTTTATCAAGCAATATGATGCCGTGAATTGCCTGCCCTGATTTTCGTCTAGCCATTAACGATCAATCTTGCTTGCTGTCAGGCAAATCACTAAGCAGTTCGGCGACGCGCATGCCGTTTTCAAATGACGTGTCGTAATAAAATCTGAGCTCCGGCACTATGCGCAGTCGCATGCGTTTTGCGAGCTCACTTCTTATAAATGGCGCCGAATCATTGAGATACTTCATGCTTTGCTTTCTTTCGTCACCTTCCTTATTCAGGATGGTGACGTAAATTTTAGCAACAGCCAGATCCTTGTTGGTTTCAACATCATTAATCGTCACAAAACCCAAACGAATCCTGTCGAGCTCTCTTTGAAGAATCAAAGCCAGTTCTTTTTGTATCTGTGATGAAACGCGAGCGTTACGACCAAATTCTCTAGCCATTCTCGTTATAATTCCCGTTTGACTTCAACACGTTCAAATACTTCAATCTGGTCTCCGGCTTTAACATCGTTGTAATTTTTTACGCCGATACCACATTCCATGCCCATTTTTACCTCGCTGACATCATCTTTGAAACGGCGCAGCGACTCTAACTGACCTTCGTAGATGACCACATTGTCACGTAAGACACGAATAGGAAGATTACGCTTAACAATGCCTTCAATAACCATACAGCCTGCGATAGCGCCAAATTTCGGGGAACGGAATACATCGCGCACTTCTGCCAAGCCAACGATATTTTCTTTGATCTCCGGTGCCAGCATGCCATTGATTGAGCTTTTTACTTCATCAATCGCATGGTAGATCACGCTGTAGTAATGCAGATCGATATCTTTTTCTTCAATCAGCTTGCGCGAAGTAGCGTCGGCACGCACATTGAAACCAATCAGAATTGCACCGGATGCAAGGGCCAAGTTAGCGTCGCCTTCGTTGATCCCACCAACACCACCGAAAATAACCTTAACTTCAACTTCTTCAGTTGACAAGTTAACCAACGATTCTCTTAATGCTTCCAAACTGCCCTGCACATCGGTTTTAATCACCAGATTAAGTGAAGCGATCTCGCCGGTAGCCATGCGAGAAAATACCTGATCGAGCTTGGCGGCCTGTTGAGCTGCCATTCTGCTGGTTTTACTTCTATCTTCACGGTGTTCTGCCAATTCTCTGGCAGCACGCTCATTTTGAACCACTAAAAACTCATCGCCTGAGTTGGGTGTTCCTGATAGTCCTAAAATTTCAACCGGCGTACTGGGGCCGGCTTCTTTAAGGTTTTTTCCATTTTCGTTAAACATGGCTCTGACACGGCCATATTCGTAACCGCAAAGGACAAACTGACCTTTCTGTAAAGTGCCTTTTTGTACCAGAACGGTAGCAACTGCTCCGCGTCCTTTATCAAGCCGTGATTCAATCACAATACCCGAAGCAGAGCCTTCAACAGGAGAGGTTAACTCTAAAATTTCAGTCTGGAGAATCAATGCCTCGATCAGATCATCTATCCCTTCACCGGTTTTAGCAGAAACCTTAATGAACTGGACATCACCACCCCACTCTTCCGGTATGACATTTATGACGGACATTTCCTGCATGACTTTTTCAGGATTGGCCTGCGGCTTGTCAATTTTATTGACCGCTACAATGATAGGCACATTGGCTGCCCTGGCATGCTCAACCGCTTCCTTGGTTTGCGGCATAACGCCATCATCGGCTGCGACCACAACAATAACAACGTCCGTCAGTTCTGCACCGCGAGCCCGCATAGCCGTAAACGCCGCGTGACCGGGGGTATCCAGAAAAGTCACTGAGCCATGGTCAGTCACAACCTGATACGCACCTATGTGCTGGGTAATACCGCCCGCTTCGCCAGCAGCAACACGAGTTTCACGAATATAATCGAGCAACGAGGTTTTACCGTGATCGACATGGCCCATAATGGTGACAATCGGCGCTCTGGGCAATTCCCTGCGATTTTCTTCTTTCAATTCAGCAAGGATTTCAGCTTCAAGATCATCATCGCTTTGCAGGATGGCTTTATGACCCATTTCTTCAACCAACAATACGGCGGTATCCTGATCAATTGCCTGATTAATGGTCGCCATAATACCCAGCTTCATCAATTGTTTAATTAATTCAGCCGCCTTTACACTCATTTTTTGAGCTAAATCAGAAACAATAATATGTTCCGGAATAGTCACATCTCTGATTACCGGTAAAACCGGTTTTTCGAATTGATGCTTTGCATCCGATTGGTTTCCGCGGTCTTTCTGTTTCGATTTCTTTTTACCTGTGCGTCTACCTTCGCTATCTATTTCCTGAATAACCGGTTTACGTTTTTTCTGGCTTTCTACTTTAGCCGCTGCCAATTGCCTGACTTTTTCAGCGTTACGCTCTACCGCTTCTTCATGCCGTTTTTGACGGTCAACAGTTTTCTTACGTTCTTCTTCGGCTTTTTTGTTTTTCTCTTTTTGTTCTTTGCTTATTTCAATAATAGGAACAACGTCCTCGGTTACGGGAATAATCTCTTCGTCATATTCCTCTTTAGCTACTGGCTCAATGGCCCCTGAAACTTCGGATTGAACTAGCGTTTCAGGCGAAGCAACCACAGGATGTGATAAATGAACCGTTTTATCCTCAGCCGAAACATCAATCGTAACACTTGGCTTGACTGATTTCGTAGCAATCTCAGGGGACGCCTCTAATAAACCCGGCTTTTCGGCCTCAGTCTCTTTATGTTCATCGACACTGGCTGTGTCAGTGCGCTTGATGTAGGTTTTCTTTTTACGCACTTCGACGCTGATCGTTTTTGCAGCGCTACCCGGTCCGGTATTTTGCTTGATTTCGCTGACCTTACGCCTTTTGAGCGTAACTCGAGTGGGTGTGCTTTCAATTTCGCTAATGGACTTGCCATGTCGTTTACGTAGATGAATCAATAATTTGACTTTTTCATCTTCTTGAATGACATCATCAGGGGCACTCGCAGACAAACCTGCTTCCTTCAGTTGCTCTAATAATTTTTCAAGAGGTATGCCTACTACCTCAGCTAACTGCCGTACTGTTTTATCGCTCATATCTTACCCTCGTCCTATACGCCTTGATCTCCAGCAAACCAAGGCTCTCGTGCCTTCATAATTAGTTTTGCCGCTCGTTCTTCATTTACATCAGAGAATTCCAGTAGATCATCAACCGACTGATCCGCCAGATCTTCCATGGTCAAAATTCCGTGACTGGCCATTTCATAAGCCAAATCTTTATCCATGCCTTCCATTTCAAGCAAATCACTTGCTGGTTCGGCAGCCTCAATTTTCTCCTCTGAAGCAATTGCGCTAATTAAAAGTGCATCTTTGGCCCGATTTTTAAGCTCTTCAACCAATTCCTTGTCAAATTCCTCAATTTCAAGCATTTCATTGACCGGTACATAGGCAATTTCCTCGATTGAATTAAAACCCACTTCAACCAGGATGGAAGCGACCTCGTCATCCACACCCAATTCATCGATAAACAATTTCTTGGTTATTTCTGCCTCAGCCCCGCTGGAAGCTTCTGCTTTGGATGCATCGATAACATTCAATTCCCATCCGGTCAGCTCTGTGGCTAAGCGGACGTTTTGTCCACCTCGGCCAATGGCCTGAGACAGGTTATCTGATTTTACCGCCAAGTCCATACAGTGCTTGTCTTCATCGATAATAATGGATTCAATTTCAGCCGGCGCCATTGCGTTAATCACAAATTGGGCTTCGCTGTCATTCCACAGGATGATATCAATTCTCTCACCGGCTAATTCATTGGAGACCGCTTGAACTCTGGATCCTCTCATGCCTACGCAGGCACCGACCGGATCCAGACGCGGATCATTGGCTTTGACGGCAATTTTTGCTCGTGAACCAGGATCGCGAGCCGCGCCCTTGATTTCAATCATGCCTTCGCCGACTTCAGGTACTTCTAATCTGAATAAAGCTATCAACAATTCAGCAGCCGCACGACTGACAAATAACTGGGGACCCCTTTGTTCGGAGCGTACTGATTTTAAATACCCTCTTACCCGGTCGCCAATACGAACCGATTCACGGGGAATCATGTCTTCTTTAGAAATATAAGCTTCTACGTGCCCGCCCAGATCGAGATAAACACTGCCTTTTTCAATACGCTTGACGATGCCTGTAATCAGCTCGCCCACTCTGTCTTTATAAGCTTCAACGATCTTTTGACGCTCAGCTTCTCTCACTTTATGGATAATGACCTGCTTGGCCGTTTGAGCGGCAATGCGGCCAAACTCTATCGAGTCAATTTGTTCTTCGATGACATCGCCTACTTCGGCATCGCTTTTTATGTTCCTGGCATCATCCAGTAACATTTGGGTGTGGGGAAATTCCAGGTCATTTTCAAACCGTGAATCCGCCTCTACCACTTCCCAGCATCTGAAAGTGTCGTAGTCACCTGTTTTGCGATTAATACTGACCCGAGATCTAATGTTGTGACTGTAGCGCTTGGAAGTTGCAGCCTCCAGTGCCGATTCTACGGCTTGAAAAACTGTTTCTTTATCGATTTCCTTTTCATTGGAAAATACATCAACCATTAATAAAATTTCTTTATTTGCCACTGCGCACTCCTTTATTTTTTAAATACTCAGGTGCCAGACGCGCTTTACTCATCGCTTCAAATGGAACCTCAAAAATCTGATCATCTTCCTGAAGAAAGATGTTTTGGCCCTCAACTTTTATGATGAGGCCGGTTATTTTTTTTCGTTTTTGAATAGGGCTGAACAGGTTAACCTGAGCCAGGCTGCCTATAAAACGTTCAAATTGTTCCACTTTAAAAAAGGGCCTGTCTTCACCCGGCGAAGAAACTTCCAGTTGATAGTTTCCTTGTATGGGGTCCTCGACATCCAGCATGCCACTGACTTGGTGGCTGACACGGGAACAGTCTTCAACCAGAATACCCTGATCACTGTCGATATAAATTCTCAACAGGCCATGGCGAGGATGAGGATTGTATTCAATCCCAACGCATTCATAGCCTAGACCTTCCACAATTGGCTCAATTAAATTAACCAAATGCTCAGGAGCCTGTTTCATATTGCTGCCTCATTTTCTCTCGCACATAAAAAAAGAGCCAAAGGCTCTTCCTTAAAAATCATTAAGGGCTCAAGCAAAAGCCCCAAAAAGCAAAAAGCCCCATAAGGGGCCTTTTAATATCTGGTAGCGGGGGCAGGATTTGAACCTACGACCTTCGGGTTATGAGCCCGACGAGCTACCAAGCTGCTCCACCCCGCGATTGATTTGTGCATTATAAGCGCTTTTTCAGATTAAGCAACTCATTTATTTTATATTGGCAAATCCCCGGTTGATGGCAAATAAGGGTAGGCGTAAGCTTTGCGAGGATATCGGCAGAAGAATGCTGCCGTCAAGCACTCACGGATGGGTCTAAGGCGTTTCTCGCAAGGCTTACACCTACATTCACAGCCACATTAAAAATTCAAACTGGGACGGCTAATTTTATGCCGATTAAATAACGGCTTCAGCATTAAAAATGAACAGCATTATCAAGCAAGATATACCGCCCGCAATGATGTCATCCAACATAATGCCAAGGCCGCCATCAACTTTCTTATCAGCCCAACTGATCGGCCAAGGTTTGAAGATGTCAAACCAGCGAAAAAGCACAAACCCAACGAAAACTGCCGCCCAAGACGGAGGTATAAACAACAGCGTAATTAAAAAACCGCCAATTTCATCCCATACGATCCCACCAAAATCGTGCTCACCCAATTTCTTTGCCGCATAATCGCAAAAATAGATTCCGGCCAGATTAATTAAAATCACCAGAAAGCCATAAAGCCAGGGATCTAAAGCTGCCAGCGCCCAATAGATAGGAATAGCGGCGAGTGTACCCATTGTGCCGGGCGCTTTTTTGAAAAGCCCCGAACCGAAACCAAAGGCAAGAAACAATAGGGGATCTCGCATTATTTCTGATCGCGATAACTTATTCCGTCCGACTTCATTTAGAAAAATGCTCAAAACCTTTTACCTTTAGTGTATCAATCAAGCCATGACGTGAAATTCTTATTCCGGGTTCCGACTCGATGATGCCGATTTGCGTGCAGGCAAAATTCAGAAGCCCCGCTTTTTCAGGTGCAACGGTAAAACAAAGCTCATAATCATCACCTGCACACAAAGGAAATGACCAGTCGCCCGTTTCGTTCAGGTATTGATGAACGCCGGCAGATAATGGAATTTGGTCGAAATCAAGGCGCGCACCAACCGAACTCAGCTCCAGAATATGACCCAAATCGGCCGACAAGCCATCGGAAATATCTATGCAGCTACTGGCAACAGTGCGCAACGCAATACCCTCCTGCACTCTAGGGAGAGGACAATTAAACCGTTGCAAAGCTTTTTCGCAGTCTATTTGAGACTGATGTTGGGCCATTTTGAGGCCCAAGCCGGCATCCCCAAGACTTCCAGTCATAAAGATCAAATCACCGGGTCGAGCTCCAGAGCGAAGCAAGGCTTCTCCTGCTGGAATTAATCCCATCGCTTGAACTGTCAAGGTCAGCGGTCCGGTGGTGGTATCGCCACCAATCAGGTCAACTTTAAATTGCTCAGCGAGCGCCTGAAAACCAGTTGAAAACTCCGATAGCCAATTTTCATCGACTTCCGGCATCGTCAAGGCCAGGCTTACAGCCACCGGTTCCGCTCCCATCGCGGCCAAATCGCTTAAATTGACTGCCAGCAATTTGAACCCTAATTGCCTGGGATCTGTCCCTCGCAAAAAGTGAACATTTTCCACCATCGTGTCTGTGGTCACCGCCAACTGGTAGCCATCAGGCACCTTTAGCAGCGCGCAGTCATCACCAATGCCCAAATGCGTCGATGAGCGATAGTTTGGTTTGCCGGCAAAAAAACGACTGATTAACCCGAATTCAGTCAGCGCCACTGGTTTTTTTTGCTCCGCTATTTTTGATTTTTATCTCTGCCGTGCGTTGTTGTTGAGCCACTTTATCCAGAATACCGTTTACATAACGATGACTGCCTTCTGCGCCAAAGCATTTGGCTAAGTTGATGCTCTCATTGATTACAACTTTATAGGGCATATCAAGACGCAGAAGCAACTCATAAACACCAATTCTCAGAATGGCTCGCTCAACAGGATCTATTTTTTCAATGGGCCTGTCGACAAACGGCGCCAGTGCTTCATCGATTTTATCCAGTTGCGCCGGAACACCATGAAAGAGCTCATGAAAATAGCTCTTTTGGGCATCCTTAAGCCGGTCATCTTCGTGAAACTGCAGCTCAATCTGACTGAGATTCTGACCGGTCATCTGCCACTGATACAAAGCCTGCACAGCTGATTTTCGAGCATTGGTTCGAGCCTGACTCATTAAGCGTTTTCCAGATTTTTGAATAAACTGACCATTTCCAATGCGGACATAGCCGCTTCAGCCCCTTTATTGCCGGCTTTTGTTCCTGCTCTTTCTATGGCTTGCTCAATCGTATCGACGGTTAATACACCAAAACTGACGGGGATATCGTATTGCAACGACACAGTCGCCAAACCTTTCACGCATTCACCCGCAACGTATTCGAAATGCGGCGTGCCGCCGCGGATCACTGCACCGAGCGCAATGATTGCATCATATTTTTTGGTGGCGGCTGCTCGCTGCACCACCATGGGTAGTTCGAATGCGCCGGGAGCCTTGATCAGACAAAGATCAGCTTTGTCGGCACCATGCCGAACCAACGTATCAATAGCCCCCATTTCCAATTGCTCTACAATGAAGCTGTTGAATCTTGATGCAACGATACAGAATTTTCCACCTTTAGCAGACAACTGCCCTTCGAAGGTTTTTATAGCCGACATGGATACTCTCTAAGTTTTAAATTTAAAAAATTGTCTAAAGCAGACAAGCATTAGCGTGAGAAAGGGTATTTGCTCCCCTTCCGATTTTATTGTGTGTAGGTGGTTGATTAAAAGGGCTTCTGCAACACGGATGCATTTATGCGTCCTTTGAAATCAAACACCTACTCCCTAAATTCAAAGCTAGTTAGCAGATACGATAACCCGATTTATTTAGCTGTCCTGATCGGCATAATCGGTCACTTCCAGATTGAAACCGGACAATCCCAGATACTTTTTTTGTGTCCCTATCACTTTTAACTTTCTGACACCCAGATCCGCTAAAATGCGTGAGCCGGTTCCTGTCATGCGCCAATTATCCGTGCCGGCCATAGCGGGTTGCGGAGCGATGCCATTATCCTGCATTTGATATTGATGAATATGTTCGACCAGGGATTTATTGTCTTCATTTTGGCGAATCACAACAATGACACCTTTCCCTGCCGCAGCCACAATCCGCATGGCTTCCCGCAAGGACACACTATTTTCATTACGCTTTGATGAGAATAAATCATCCAGTAAATTGCGCGCATGAACTCTGACCAGAACCGGTTCATCTCCGGCGACTTTACCCATAACCAAGGCCAGATGTAACTTATTGTCATTCCTGTCCTGATAGGCATAAAGACGGAAGTCGCCAAATTCAGTTGGAAAATTACATTCACTGATGCGCTCAAGCGTATTTTCGTTTTGTATACGGTAGTGAATTAAATCGGCAATGGTGCCGATTTTTAATTGATGTTGGGCGGCAAATTTCTCAAGATCAGGGCGCCTTGCCATGCTGCCGTCATCGTTTAAAATCTCAACAATAACGGAAGCCGGTTCCACGCCTGCAAGCCTTGCCAGATCGCAGCCCGCCTCAGTGTGTCCAGCCCGGTTCAACACTCCGCCGGATTGGGCCATTAACGGAAAAATATGCCCCGGCTGAACCAAGTCTTCGGCTTTTGCATCGGTTGCCACGGCACATTGAACCGTTCTGGCCCGGTCAGCCGCAGAAATACCCGTTGTCACACCGGTAGCCGCTTCAATAGAGACGGTAAAATTAGTCGAATGGGCCGTTTTATTTTCATTGACCATCAGCGGCAGTCGCAATTGTTTGCAACGCTCGGCAGTTAACGTCAGACATATCAAACCTCTGCCGTAACGCGCCATAAAATTGATGTCTTCAGATCTGACAAACGAGGCCGCCATGACCAAATCGCCTTCATTTTCCCGATCCTCATCGTCCATGACAATGACCATTTTGCCTTGGCGCAGGTCCTCTATGATTTCTTCAATGGTATTCATTTATTTATTAAAAAATCCGCTGTTCATTAGCAATTGTTCAGTAACACCGCCCGTGTATTCTGAGGACTCGGTACTGCTGCTCTGGAGTAAGCGCTCCATGTAACGAGCCAGAAGATCCACTTCCAGATTGACTTTTGTGCCAATATGGCTGGTGCCCAGTGTTGTTTCCTTTAGTGTATGAGGCACAATATTAATGCCAAATACGGCTCCCTCAACTTCATTAACCGTCAAACTGATACCATCGATACAGATAGATCCTTTTTCGGCAATATATTTGGCAATGGTCTCGGGCGCCTTAATACGAAAGCGCCAGGAACGTCCATCTGATTTTTTATCAAGAATCGTACCTATACCGTCGACATGTCCGCTGACAATATGACCACCCATCCGGGTCGATGGCGTTAATGCCAGCTCAAGATTGACAGGCATGCCTGTTTTTGCTTCTTTTAACGTTGTGCGTGACAGTGTTTCATTGGAAACATCGGCAATAAAGTAATCCGTACCCAGTTCTACAGCCGTCAGACAAACGCCGTTAACCGCAATACTATCGCCTAATTGAACGGTCGTCATCGGCAACTTGCCCGTTTGAATTTTAAGGCGAAAATCACCCTCTTTAGGCGTGATGGCCGACACCTGACCGATTGCCAAAATAATACCTGTAAACATGGCTTCTTTAATAAGACTTAAATTAATTGGGTCAAACTGAGCCTGAGATCCGGGCCGACAGGCCTCGCATCAATCAGTTTGAGTTGTTTTCTGTCGGCCATGCCGGTCAACTCGGGCAGCGAAAATAAACCCCGGCCTTTGTCACCTAAAACACACATGGCCTGGTAGACGATCCATTCATCCACGCAGTTCTCATTCAATAAGGCGCCGTTTAAAATTGCCCCTGCCTCGATCAACAACTCGTTGATTTGCAGGCCTCCTAAAAACTTTAGTGCCGCAGATATATCAACAACCGCACCTCGCTGGCCGATTTTGACAACTTCGCAGCCGGCCTGTTCAAGTAAACGTGCTTTTTTATCGTCATCACAACAGGTTAAAACAAGGGTGCGTCCGGGTTGTTTCAACATGTTCACGTTGACAGGCATTCTTAACCGAGAATCCAGAATCACTCTTAACGGCTGCACAAGCGATTTATCAATACGGGCATTCAATTGCGGATCATCAGCCAGAACGGTGTTGATTCCGGTCATGATAGCCGAGCTTCTGGCTCTAAGTTTATGCACATCAGACCGGGCCTGTGGCGAGGTAATCCATTTGCTTTCGCCGTTGGCCAGCGCAGTTCGACCATCCAGACTCATCGCCAATTTACTGCGAACATAAGGCAAACCGGTCTTCATTCGCTTGATGAAACCTGGATTAAGTTTTTGGGCTTCTTCCTCTAAAACGTGACAACGAACTTCAATACCCGCCGCTCTTAACTTAGAGATACCTCGTCCGGATACCAGCGGATTGGGGTCTTGCATAGCGACAACAACACGAGCAACTTTTGCGTTAATCAAAGCCTCAGCGCAGGGCGGTGTCTTGCCGTGGTGGCTACAGGGCTCCAGGGTTACATAAGCTGTGGCGCCGGATACGTCACCCGCATTTTTTAGTGCCTCTACTTCAGCATGTCCTTCACCGGCTTTTTGGTGCCATCCTTCACCTAAAATCTGACCCTCTTTAACAAAAACACAACCGACACGCGGATTAGGGTCAGTTGTATACAAGCCTTTTTGGGCCAATTTGATAGCTCGTGCCATGAGCTTGGTATCAATATCCAGCAACAGGCTTTCTCACTTTTTTTGTAGATGATTGATCATGTCCGTGAATTCACTGACATCCTGAAAACTGCGATAGACAGAAGCAAAACGAACAAATGCAACATGATCCAGTTCGCTTAATTCCCGCATGACCTTTTCACCCAATTCATTGGCTGTCACTTCACGCTCGCCCTTTGCCATTAGCTCTTTTTTGATTCTGCTGATGGCCGCCTCAATTGCGTCGCTGCCTACCGGTCTTTTTTCCAGAGCTCTCAACATGCCGGAGCGCAGTTTGTTTTCATCAAAAGGTTCTCTTGCCCCACCCCGTTTAACAATTCTTGGCAAGCTTAATTCGACAAACTCATAAGTAGTGAATCGTTCTTTACAAACAATGCATTCTCGCCGTCTTCGCACCTGGTCGCCTTCATTAGAAAGCCTTGAGTCAACGACCCGGGTGTCTTGTGTCCCACAAAATGGACATCGCATAATCAACTACCAATAGTAAAGCTGCTTGTGGTTAAGTCGTTCAAAACGGGCTATTTTATCTTAATTAACCTTAAAGTTCTGAAAATTGTTCAACCTTTCACTGTATTGGTTAAACTACATCATTTTTTGAGAGTGATCATCCTTACTTGGCACCATGAACGAACCAGAAGGCGTTATAAAATTTGAGCTCCATCATGCTCAAACCCCCTTACCTGCCGGAATCGATGTGCGGCCTATCAATGCCTGGCGCACCCTTTTTCACCGGCTAGGACTAATCGGTCAAAATCCTGAAAGATACGACGGATACGGATTTGGAAATATCAGCTTCAAATCAGACAATACAACATCTCAATTCATTATTAGCGGCACCCAGACAGGGCATCTTGAAGAATTGGAAATTGATCATTACTGCATGGTAACCGGCACTGAAATAATAAAGAACCGTATATACTCTAACGGCTTATCAAAACCTTCATCAGAAGCACTGACACACGCCTGTGTCTATCAGCAAGATTCTGATATTAAAGCTGTAATCCATGTGCATAGCCCGGAACTGTGGTTAAAATCCAAAGAGTTAGGACTACCTTATACGCCGGATTCAGTTTTGTATGGATCGCCGGAAATGGTCATGGCGGTTAAACATTTATTTACCAGCGGACAACTGAACACATGCTCAATATTCAGCATGTATGGCCATCAAGACGGTATTATTGCGTTTGGCCCGTCTCTTGAAGCTGCGGCCTGGGCTTTGGTAAAGTGCTGGGTTAAATCAAAGTGCATTGAATAAATAAACGCTTATCCCTAAAATGAAAAGTCGTTTTTATTATGGAATTAAATGATATGCCGGACATTCAAATTTACACATCAACCATCTGCCCTTATTGCATTATGGCCAAACGATTACTGGATAAAAAAGGCGTTGGCTATAACGAAATCAATGTCGACGAAAAGCCTGAATTACGACTGGAAATGATGCAGCGAAGCAAACGGAGAACAGTGCCTCAGATTTATATCGATAACTTTCACGTAGGAGGATACGATGATCTGTATGCATTGGAAAGAGAGAAAAAGCTGGATAATCTACTGAAGATTGAATGATGGTTTATTCACTGGACAAATATCTTAAACCCATAAACTGACCTTGCCCGGTCATTTCTGATTTTACCCAACACACCTTGGCTAGGGCTCTTATATTCAGCGCTTCAGAAAACAATTTAACAACCGCGCCGGGAATCAAGCTCTCGTCTCCCTGTATTAAATAAATCATCAGTCCATCAACTGAAATATTTTTACCTTCGAACTCTATGCGTTTGTTTTTCAATAGCATATACCCGCTAAACTGTTGTTGTTTGCGGTAATACTGCCTTTTTAACCATATTTTTTCAGCATTATAAATAACATCTTTAAATTCTAAACCCATTAAGGTTTTGCCGTTTTCTTGACGCAGCCAGATTATTTCAGCTTCACCCGTCAGCATTAAATCTTTGACAAAGATTTCCGCGCTTGCTGTTTCTGCCAGGCACGCCTCAAAATCTGCAATGCTTGTTAGTAGCAAGCCCGGCAGTACTTCAATGGAAATGCCTTTGACCGACACATCATGGCTAATAAACTCCAACGCCTCTCCTCCAAAATACAGCTGCCCTGAAGAGGTAAAGTTTTTTCTATATTCTTTTCGATCTTGAAACATTATTGAGTTACCAGTTTCTGAAAGATTCTTGATTGAGATAAAGATAGCTTAATCTCATTTATTGGCTAGAATTTCCTTTACTAAAAGCAACTAAAATCTGTTAAGAAACTAACTGCTTTTTTTTAGCACTTATCCTTGCAGAATTAATTTTGTTTAATCGAAAGAAATTGATTGAAAAAAGATCTGAACGTATCAATCAAAGAATGACCTGTTTTAATTTATTTTCAACTACAGACTATTCAAATTTAATGTCCATTATTTCCAGTTATAACAATACATTCGAAGAAAACAGTCATTATTTAAGGCAGATCATACAGTTGATGTCCAGCCATAGAATATCTGCTGATCCCATCAATTATTCTGTCTGGTATGAATATGTAACCGGCAGTAATAAACTTTTAAATCAGGCGATAGATGACTGGCGGGATAAAAATGAACCGTTTGATCAGGCTTTTGCACTTGAATTGTATAAAAAATTTGTTTGCAGCAGCTCTATAGAAGCATTTGAAAAAATAAACAACGAATTCATCAGCTTGATGAATAATACAGCCCAAACCGTCGAAGCTTCCAGCTTAAAAGCTTCTGCCGCAACGATTAGTTTTCAGGAAAAATCGAAGCTGCTGGAAAACATTAACAGCCGAGATGATCTTAAACAATTACTGGCAGAAATTGTTATTGAAACAAACGGCATGACGGTAACCAGTCAAGATTTACAATCAAAACTCGACAAAGCAAAAAAAGAAATAGAGGAATTACGTATTGAATTGGTACAGGTTAAAGAAAGCGCATCCTGCGACGCATTAACTGGACTTTTAAACAGAGGTTTTTTTGACACAACCTTAGAGCATTTGGTTAAAAAGAATAAATACAGCAAGATGTGCCTAACACTGCTCGATCTGGATCATTTTAAGAAAGTTAACGACACCTATGGTCATCTGGTCGGTGATAAAGTTCTTAAATTTACCGCCAAATTAATCAAACAACACACAGAAGATGCTCATTTCGCAGCCCGATTCGGGGGAGAAGAAATGGCGATCATCATGCCTGATACGCACATTCAAAAAGCCTTAACTGTAGCCGAAAATATAAGAGCGACTTTGGAAAAAAGCCGGTTGAAACGAAAAGATAACAGCGAATCTATCGGGGTAATAACGGTATCGATTGGTATCGCCTCTTTAAAGCCTGACGATACCGTGGAAAGCCTTATCACCCGTGCTGATGAAGCCCTTTATAAAGCCAAAGACAACGGCAGAAATCAGGTGGTTCTTGAATCATGAATCTTGCTGGAATGGGTCACAGACAATTAGCTTGTCAGGCCTAGTAACAAATCATTCTTGATATCTTCGATATTTTCCAAGCCAACGGAAATTCTTACCAGACTGTCCCTGATTCCGGCCGCCTGTCTTGCTTCTGGTGACAAACGCCCGTGAGTTGTAGTAGCCGGATGCGTTATTGTCGATTTGACATCGCCCAAATTAGCCGTTATCGAAATTAGTTGCGTTGAGTCAATCAATGACCAGGCTTTTGCTTGCCCGCCTTTTAATTCAAAACTGACAATTCCGCCGAAGTGCTTTTGCTGCTGCTTAGCCAATTCATGTTGGGCATGGTGCGGAAGACCGGGGTAATGCACTTTTTCAACACTTTCCTGCTGTTCGAGCCATTTAGCTAATTCAAAAGCACTATCACAATGCGCTTTCATTCGGATCGACAAGGTTTCTAGTCCACTCAGAAAAACCCAGGCATTAAAAGGACTCATCGTCGCACCGCCCGTGCGCAGATAAGGATAGATGCTCTTTTCAATAATCTCATCGCTGGCAACTATTGCGCCCCCGACACAACGTCCATGTCCGTCAATGTACTTAGTGGCCGAATGCACGATAATATCAGCCCCCATGTCCAGAGGCTTTTGAAGGGCGGGCGTACAAAAACAGTTATCGACGACCAATAAACAGTTATTCCTGTGTGCTATATCAGCAATTTTTGAAATATCGGCGATTTCAATCAAAGGATTGGACGGGGTTTCCAGAAATAAAAACCGGGTATTCGGCTTTATAGCGGCTTCCCATGCCGATAAATCGGTCAAATCGACAAAGTCGGTTGTGACGCCGAACTTGCCAAAATAATTTTGAAACATCAAAACGGTATTGCCAAAAACACTTCTGGATACTACCGCATGATCACCGGCTTTTAATAAACCCATACCTACCGCCATAATGGCGGCCATTCCAGATGCAAATGCCAAACAGCGCTCACCGTTTTCCATCAGTGCCAATCGTTGCTGAAAGGCATTAACAGTAGGATTGGTGAACCGTGAATAAATATTTCCCGGTTGTTGACCGGTAAATCTTAACGCCGCTTCCTGAGCACTTTTAAAAACGTAACTTGACGTGGTAAATATGGGAATACTGTGCTCATCTTCTTGAGTCCGGTTATGCCCTGCCCTTATCGCCAATGTTTCGTCTAGGTATTTTTTTGTTTCCATATCCTTTGTCATATCGTTCAATCTGAATTCTGCATACCAATAATGAAATTTTCTGAATTTCGCATATTTTGCGCGCTATCATTACGCAGCTTTTCAATATTTTCTAAATAGGCGTCATCAATATCACCGGTGATATATTCATTACTAAAGCAAGATGTATCAAAATGCTTGATATTACGATTTCCTCGTCTAACTGCTTCAATTAAATCGTCAAGATCCTGATAAATGACTTTATCTGCGCCAATCGCCTGGCAAATTTCATCTTCAGTGCGGTTATGTGCGATCAATTCATGGGCGGCCGGCATATCGATCCCATAAACGTTCGGATATCTGACCGGAGGGGCCGCCGATGCAAAATAAACTTTTTTAGCGCCTGCATCCCTGGCCATCAGAATAATCTGTTCGGAGGTGGTCCCCCTGACAATCGAATCATCGACCAATAATACGTTTTTACCTTCAAATTCGAGATCAATAGCGTTCAATTTCTGACGAACCGATTTTTTACGCATTTGCTGACCGGGCATAATAAACGTTCGGCCTATGTACCGGTTTTTAATGAATCCTTCGCGAAACTTTACGCCCAGGCGGTTGGCTAATTGCAATGCTGCTGTCCGGCTGGTGTCGGGGATGGGAATGACAACATCAATATCATGGTCTGGCCATTCACGGATGATTTTATCGGCCAGTTTTTCACCCATTCTAAGACGCGCTTTATAGACCTGAATATCGTCAATAATCGAATCCGGCCGGGCAAAGTACACATATTCAAAAATACACGGACAATGATCCACCAAAGCAGAGCACTGTTTGGTATGTAAAACACCGGATTCCTCAATAAACACGGCTTCACCGGGCTCAATATCCCTGATCATGTCAAAGCCCAGAACATCCAGAGCCACGTTTTCCGAAGCGATCATAAATTCCGAACCGTTCTCAGTTTTACGCTCGCCAAAAACGATAGGCCTTATACCGTGTGGGTCGCGAAACCCCAGAATACCGACACCTGCGATCATAACTACCACAGCATAAGCACCCCGGCAGCGTTCGTGAACTTTGGTTACCGCCGTAAACACATCTTCTACACTGAGTTTCAGTTTTTTCAACTCTTGTAGTTCATGAGCAAATACATTTAACAATACCTCCGAATCCGAATCGGTATTGATATGACGCTGATCTTCTACAAATAATGCCTGTTTCAACTCTTCGGTATTGGTCAGATTACCGTTGTGAGCCAGGGTCAAACCAAAAGGCGAATTAACATAAAAAGGTTGCGCTTCAGCTGAACTTGTACATCCGGCCGTAGGATAACGGACATGGCCAATGCCCATATTTCCTTTTAGCTTCAGCATATGACTGTTACTGAATACATCTCTGACCAAGCCATTGTCTTTGCGCAGATGCAGGCGGCCATTTTCGCAGGTTACAATTCCTGCAGCATCCTGGCCTCTGTGTTGAAGCACAGTCAAAGCATCATACAATTCCTGACTGACATAACGATGAGAAACAATACCGGCGATACCACACATCTTAGAGCCTTAATTATTGGAACGGTTAATGATAATTCACATAGCCGGCCAAACCGGAAGGAATATGCTCCCTGATCCAGATGGCCAATGTTTGAAATGGAGGAATTAAAATGGATTCTTTCCACCAGGGGTCTTCCGGTAAAGAGGTTAAACCCGCCAGCATAATACATAAAGAGACAACAACAAGACCGCGTCCAGCACCAAAAATCATACCTGCAAAACGATCAGAGATCGTGAGTCCGGTTTTGTTTATCAATTCGGTCAATAGCAATTCAATAATACCGCCCACTAACAAGGTCGTGAAAAAAAGGATACCGAATGCCATGCCAATTCTTGCGATCGGCAGTTCAATAGTAGGTTGAAGCCAAACTGACAAATCGCTGCTAAAAATCAGCCCTATGCAAATCCCTATGACCCACATTGAAAGAGCCAGCGCTTCTTTCAAAATCCCACGTAATAAACCAATAACCAGTGAAATAACAATCAAACCAATAATGGTGTAATCAACCCAGATCATCATTGCCTGTTACCTTGATAAAGCGGACGTTTTTTTGATATAGAGCACTGATAGTATTTTGTTTTTGTAAAAATTCAGCTTAGGTTGAGTTGCATTCTTTACGAAACCCAATAATTAACGCAATGGCCTTGAAATGTTGGATTATCCTGCTCAACACTTAACTGTTTTTAATTATTTTTTAGCGCCGTGATATCCAATACATCATTAGTTTTTAAATAGACAATCAGCGCTACTCGGCTTTTAGCAGAGTCGAAGAGTTTGTGGCCTTGTCGAGTTTAGCTTTCATTTCTTCTGCTTTTTTCTTGTTCAATTCAGGCCCGGCCCTTAACCGGTAAGATTTTCCTTTTGACGTAGTAATTTCATCAAAATTGACTGAAAAACCCTTGCTGCGCAATTTATCTCTTAAAGCAATTGCATTTTCCTGCTTGGAGAAAGTCCCCAACTGAACGAACCACCGCACGGATGCCGGAGGACTTTCTGTCACAGATTTTTCAGCTTTCGCGGGTAATGCTTTCTCCCCTTGCTGAGCAGGCGATTTAAGCGTCTCTGCTGCTGCAGGCTTACCTCCTCCGGTCAAAATACTCTTCAGTTTGTGTTGCTGATCAAGTTTTGACTTGATAGTGACAGCCCTGTTTTTGTCTGACTCAGGGCCGACTCTTAATCGATACGCTTTACCTGCTGGAGTTCTTATTTCATCCAGTATGACAGGAAACCCATCAGCTTTTAACTTGTTATACAGGGAAGATGCATTTTCCTGCTTACTAAAACTACCCAGCTGGATATACCAACCGGCTGCATCTGCATTAGAAGACGGGGCTACCGGCGTTAAAGCTTCAACCGAAGTTAGCGGTACATTTTCAGGAGAGCCGATTTGAGATGATGTTTTACTATCGGGTTGAACCGTCTGAGATTGAGGCACGGCTCCGGCTCCCACATCGCCAACCTCAGAATAATTCTGGCGAAAATCGGCAGTGTATTGTCCCGCGTCTTCGACATATTCTTCATTCAAGGGCAAGTACTGATCCTCGCCATCCTGAACAATGGCCTCCTCAGCTTTTGGCTCTCCTACTGCCTCGGTCGGAGGCGGAGGCAATTGTTGAGCGGTCTCTTCAAATGTCTGAACCGGTGGTTCCGGGATTGTCAGCTCATTAACAATTTGCCCGCTTTCGTCAACCGGATTATCGAATAACATAGGGATAAAGATTGCCGCTAACGCAGTTATCACGGCGACACCAATAAGCCTTTGTTTTAATTCCTGATCCATTATTAATAACCTCTATTCTAAACTGGCTAAGTATTCCGATACTAAAAAGAAAGAACCAAATATCAACACCAAATCACCCTCTTCTGCTGCCTGATTAACTGCTAAAAAGGCTGACTTTGCATCGGCAAACCCGGTATGAACGAGTTGCACCGAGCAACTCGAAAAAGTCTCTTGCAACATAAAATCAGGCGCGCTTCTGACATTGTTTATTAAAGGCGCACAAAACCAATCAAACACCAGGGGTTTGATGATATTGATAATTCCGGCAATATCCTTGTCTTTCATTACGGAAAAAACAGCACGCACACGCATATGACTGAAATTTTCCTTAAGAAAATCAGCCAGGGTTTCGACAGCTTGCGGGTTATGAGCCACATCCAGCAAGACCGGTATTTTACCTTCGATGTATTGAAATCGTCCGGGTAATTGAACCTGGGATATACCTTTGCTTAAAGCATCATGATCAACCGGAAGAGTATTCTGCATGGCAGTGATTGCAGCAATCACTGTGGCGGCGTTTCTGTATTGATGTTCCCCTTTTAAATTAGGGGAAGGCAAATTGCTGATCAAAACTTGCTCGCCAATCCAGTTCCATCCGTCCGGGTGTTTTTCGAAATGAAAATCCTGATTGATGTAGCTGACTTTTGCCCCCGTTTCTTCGGCACAGATTCTAAGTGATAAGGGAGGAACAGGATCACCTACAATGGCAGGGACATTCCTTCTAAAAATGCCAGCCTTTTCTCTGCCAATAGATTCACGTGTATCACCTAGCCACTCAGTATGATCAATGCCGATGCTGGTAATAATGGCCAAATCAGTATCAATAATATTAACGGCATCCAGTCGACCGCCTAATCCGACTTCCAGTAATTGCACATCCAGATCGAATTGAGCAAAGATATCCAATGCCGCCAAGGTACTGAACTCAAAGTAGCTTAAAGAGACATCGGATCGAACGGCGTCAATTCTCTCAAAAGCACTGCAAATCAGGTCATCCGATACAGGACTTCCGTTTATTTTGATTCTTTCGTTGTATTTGAGAATATGAGGCGAGGTGTAAGTGCCGACTTTATAACCTTGAGCAAGATAAATCGACTCCAAAAACGCGACAACCGAACCTTTGCCGTTAGTACCGGCGATCGTTAACGTTACCGGTTTATTGTACTTTGGCTGTAAGGCACTGAAAACCTGTCCTACACGTTGCAAACCCAAATCAATAACGCGCGGATGAAGGCTCTCCTGCCATTGCAGCCAGTCCTTCAAAGAATTAAATGGCATGTTTATGAACTAATCAGGCGGGTATTACACTACACCGTCTGCTCATCAACAGCCGATTCATTAACTGTGCTTGGAATCGGGTTGTAACCGGTTGATTCAAGTTTTGACGCCATTAAAATAGACAAAATATCGGCTAGCTTGTCTCTCATTTCACGTCGATCAATAATCATATCAATAGCCCCATGATCCTGGAGAAATTCACTTCTCTGAAATCCGTCGGGTAATTTTTCACGCACTGTTTGTTCAATCACGCGGGGACCGGCAAATCCGATCAGCGCATTAGGTTCGGCAACATTGATATCGCCCAGCATGGCCAAACTTGCCGAAACTCCACCCATAGTGGGGTCAGTCATAAAGGATATAAAGGGTATTCCCGCCTCAGATAGACGTGTTAAAGCAGCGCTGGTTTTTACCATTTGAAAAAGTGAAAACAACGACTCCTGCATCCTCGCACCGCCACTGGCAGTAAAAACAATAAAGGGGATATTGAGTTCCAGGCTTTTATTTACACCTCTTACAAAGCGCTCGCCAACGACAGAACCCATTGACCCACCCATAAAGCCAAAGTCAAAAGCGGCGGCTACAATATCCTTGCCTTTTAATTTTCCTTTAACAACGACTAGGGCATCGTTTTCCTTCGTCTGTTTTTGTGCCTGAGTAATTCGGTCTTTATATTTTTTACTATCTTTAAATTTGAGCGGATCAGTAGGCTTTATTCCAGCCCCTATTTCTTCCTGATCATTCTTATCCAGAAAGAGTTCAAGGCGGGTTCTTGCAGAAATACGCATATGGTGTTCACATTTTGGGCAAACACTTGAGTTTCTTTCCAGTTCCGTATTGTAAAGAATCGCGCTGCAGTTAGGACACTTGGTCCAAAGACCTTCGGGGACTGTACCCTTTTTTTTGCTCGAACCTTCTGTTCTTATCGTTGAAGGGACTAATTTTTCAAACCAACTCATTATGTGGAACTCCGGGTGTAGATATAGCTTAAAGCTTAGCTGTCCATCGCTTGGCGCATTGACTTTAATAGTTCAACGATTTCGGTTTTTGCCTGGGTAGGATCATCTAAATGAGCTTCAATTTTACTGATCAGCGCACTTCCGACCACCACACCATCACCAATGCTCGATACTGTTTTAGCCGTTTGCGCATCTTTTACGCCAAAGCCTATGCCAACCGGCAATCCGGTATTTGCCCGGATAACATCCAGTTTTTCCTTAACATTGGCCGTATCAAGATGACCTGCGCCGGTGACGCCTTTTAAAGAAACATAATAAAGATATCCGCTTCCCGCTTCACTCATAAGCCTAATGCGTTCTTCCGAGCTGTTGGGAGCCAATAAAAAAATAGGATCAATATCCCGGCTTTTTAGCAGGCCGACACATTCGACTGCCTCTTCCGGCGGTAAATCGACGGTTAAAACACCATCCACCCCGACGCGTTGTGCAGCATTAGCAAAATCTTCATAACCCATCGCTTCAATGGGATTCAAATAGCCCATCAGTACCACAGGTGTTTGCTCATCCTTTCTTCTGAATTCGGCAACCAGCATTAATACTTTTCTCAGGCTCATATGATGAGCCAATGCCCGTTCACTCGCTTTTTGAATGACCGGACCGTCAGCCATGGGATCTGAAAAAGGCACCCCCAATTCAATAATATCGACTCCGGCTTCAACCATGGCATGCATCATGGGCACAGTAAAACCGGGCTCCGGATCCCCGGCTGTTATAAACGGTATCAAAGCTTTACGACCAGTTTTAGCCAGCTCTTCAAATTTAACAGTTAAACGACTCACAATTCTATCCCCTCGCGTTGAGCCAGCGTGAGTATGTCTTTATCACCCCGTCCTGACACGTTGATGATGATGGTTTGATCTTTATCCATAGTCGGAGCAAGTTTTGCTGCATAAGCAATAGCATGGCTTGTTTCCAGCGCAGGAATGATGCCTTCCAATTCAGTTAATGTATGGAAACCAACCAAAGCCTCTTCGTCGGTAATATTGACGTATTGAGCACGCCCTGTATCTTTTAACCAGGCATGTTCCGGGCCTACGCCAGGGTAATCGAGACCGGCGGAAATTGAATGGGTTTCGATGATTTCACCATCGTCGTCTTCTATCAAATAGGTTCTGTTTCCATGAAGAACGCCGGGACGGCCTGCGCATAACGGAGCCGAATGACGGCCTGTTTCTACGCCATCACCGGCAGCTTCGACACCATACATTTTAACTGACGTGTCATCAATGAACGGATAAAACAGACCGATTGCATTAGATCCGCCGCCGACACACGCAACCAACGCATCCGGTAGCCTACCGGTCATTTCCAGACACTGTTCTTTCGATTCGCGGCCAATGATCGCTTGAAAATCACGTACCATGGCAGGATAAGGATGAGGTCCCGCTACTGTTCCAATAATATAAAAAGTGTTATCGACATTGGTTACCCAATCTCTCAGTGCCTCGTTTAATGCATCTTTCAGCGTCTTGGAGCCTGATTCAACCGGCACGACAGTCGCGCCTAACAGCTTCATGCGGTAAACATTTAACGATTGCCGGGCAACATCAACCGATCCCATGTAAACCACGCATTCAAGCCCCAGCCTTGCGGCAACGGTAGCCGTTGCAACACCATGCTGTCCTGCCCCTGTTTCAGCAATGATTCTGGTTTTACCCATGCGTTTTGCCAATAGTGCCTGACCAATGGTGTTATTTACTTTATGAGCACCGGTGTGATTTAAGTCTTCACGTTTTAAGTAGATTTGAGCCCCGCCAAGTTCCCTGCTCCATCTTTGGGCATGATATAGCGGAGAAGGACGTCCTACATAATGCCGCAGGTCATCGTCAAGTTCCGCCAAAAACTCGGGGTCTTTGATAAAATATTGATAAGCCGTATTTAATTCCTGGATTGGCTCCATCAATGTTTCTGCTACAAACATTCCACCGTAAGGTCCGAAGTGTCCGCGTTCATCCGGCATGTTATATTTTTCGGTCATCGTAATAATCTATCAGCCTCATTAATCTCGCTTAAAAACGCCGCCATTTTAGCGGTATCTTTTATACCTTTTTTTAATTCAACACCGCTACTGACATCCAGAGCATAAGGTCTTACCTGCTGAATTGCCTGTCTTGCATTGCCGGCATCCAATCCTCCGGCAAGAATTAAAGGCAAATCGCATTGTTTAGGGATCAAATCCCAATCAAAGCAGTTGCCTGTTCCACCTTTAGCGCCTGGATCATACGCATCCAGAAGTAATCCGGATGCATCAAAATAATCTTTACTCAATTGTTCAAGGCATGAGTCATTGCGCATTCTCACGGCTTTAATATAAGGCTTTCCGTATATCCGGCACGCCTCAGCGGTTTCATCACCATGAAACTGAAGGCAATCTATAGCGACATGTTTCAATACTTCCCTGATAGAAGCTTCATCGGCATCAACAAACAAGCCGACAACCGAAACAAAAGCCGGTAATCCCGCAACAATTTTTATTGCAGCATCAATATTCACATGACGCGAGCTTGGCGGATAAAATACCAAACCGATTGCATCAACACCCATAAAGGCGGCAGATCTTGCATTGTCGGCACGGGTAAAACCGCAAATTTTAACTCGAGTACGCATATCTGTAACAGGCCGCCGCCCTAAGGTTAAGGGGGCGTAGCATACCATACAGTCCTCTTTTAAGCGAAGGCTTAATCACCTGTTTCAATGACAAAAGGCAGTTAGCAAAAAATTGGATTTCTAGAAACTCACCCTTGTATTCAGTCTCTTCAAATCAAGCTGGCTGCCCAATCAATCCAAGATTAAAAAGATTGTTTAAATAAACACAGTTCATTTTTGTTAGATGAATAGTTTAATCATCGTGACTATGAGAATGTGAATGCTGATGATTTTGCTCACTGTCCACTGCATGAGAATGGCCTTGTTCATGAGGCTCTAATTGGACAGTTTCTTCAGAAGGATTCTTTTTAACAGCAACACCATGCTGATAAACCATTAATCCGCCTAGATCTGCCGCAAACATGACTAAAACCACAAGAATGGCCGAAAATGTCATGAATAGACCATTCGCAGCCCCTCTTGGATTGTCACCCGTTGATAATCGACCGACAAAACGCCAAATACTTAACAAAACTGAAAGCACTAAAATGGCAATTCCAATATGCTCATGATTCTCCATGATTTCGTGCACAGCATCTCCATGAGCAACTGTTTCAGCCGCTTGAAGTCCTGCTGCCACAGCAAACCCGGCGGTCAGCGCGCCCAAATAAAGCAAACCGCTAGCGACATCCCGCCATTGTGATTTTTTAAATAGACCACCCAGGCAATCCAGCAAAA
Organism: Methylicorpusculum sp.; assembly: GCF_030651835.1. GTDB lineage: Bacteria > Pseudomonadota > Gammaproteobacteria > Methylococcales > Methylomonadaceae > Methylicorpusculum. The sequence continues at coordinate 105,184 of NZ_JAUSBX010000137.1, forward strand.
AAAATCCTGTGATAAACGCAATAGGAAAATGCACCAAAATCGGGTGAATATTTTCTAATTGAGTCAAGCCAGGGAAAATAGTTGCCAACATATCCGAAGGCTCTTTGCCGGCCAAACCTTCAAAAAAAGCCAGTAGTTCGGCGACATAGTTCGAAAATCCCTCTCCATGGTCTCCGCCGCCATGAATTTGAAATGACAAAAAATTATTCACGTCTATCCTATCCTGTGTTTTAAAAAAGCCAATTTACTAGAATTTCCACGTTTTGCAAACTCACAGGTATTAATCAAGCAATTCTCAATTTGAATGGGAAAAAAGGCTGGGGGAAGCTTTTTGAGCATGTCGACAGCAGGATGCTGCTGTCAAGCCCCCACGGAAGAGTTCACAGCCTTCCTCGAAAGGCTTTTACCAGCTCATAAAAATGCTGAAAATATCAATCTGGGAATTGCCGGTATTAATCCCGGCAATTCCCATGGGTTTAAATTTATTTCATTTCAATATGGAGCAAGACTTTTTAAATGCACTACTCTATTGGTGTCTAATACTTTTGTTCAGGTATTATTTTCGTCTTGAATGATGTAGCTTATGGTTTTAAAAAAAGAACTGAGCTAAGGCGTTAATTAAATCAGTTAATTCCAGGAAAAGTCTTAACAGAGTCCAAATTCAGATGAAAAACAATTATACGGAACGACGCACTTCAAATGGGGACAGAAGAAAAAAACCTCTTTTTACAAAGGAATCGCAGCGTTTATTTCAAATTATGGTCGTTTCCGAAGATCATACCCCGGCTGAACAACTCACTTTAAAATTGAAGAAAAAAGGCTATCAGACTTTTATTTGCAGCGGCCAATCAGACTCTAACTGTTTCAATGAAAAACATCCGGACGTCATTGTCATATGTTGTGACAATGAATGTGAGAAGATCAAAAATCAATTAAAAACCGCCGATGATCTGCAAAAAACACCCATTATTTTGTTGAAGGATGAAAAATCTAAAATGGAAATGCAGGAAGAACTTTGGACTAATAATGCTGTGTTTGAAAGCCTGGAAGACCAACTCCGGTCGATTCTGATTAATAAATCAAATCCAGGTATTGCCGGTCAGAGTAACGAAAGAAGAAAATGTGATCGACGTTGGTCCTCCGTTTTTCAGCAAACTTCTGAAGAAACCCAACATCAACCGGACGTTCCTGAGGCCAACCTAGACCTGCCCCTGGTTTCTATTTCGTCTCAATTCAGTTTTAAATCAATTCATGACTTATTCAATCTGGTCCTGGTATCTCTGCATCCGTCCCTTTATCAGAATTGGCTGACCGAGCTCAGTTGGGATACATTCATTAGCGCCTCATCACTTCGTTTTGATAGGCCCGAGTTAATGCCCATAATGCTTAACCATGCGCAGCCAAATTTACTTTTACTGGACATGCAAGGCCAGGAATCAAGTTTAGAAATTTGGTTAAATGCCATAAGAATGGCCGATTCTGCAGTTGATATCATTTTGATCGTCAATGACGATTTCGATGATTTGATGGCAGTTATGGATAAACTTGAAATTTCCGGAATTCTAAGCGTAAAGGATAACGCCTGCACGGTAACTCGAGCGATTCGCTCTGTGATTGAAGGCGAGCGCTGGTTACCGGATTTTTTTAAAACAAAAAGAATGAATGCATTAAGAGCTGGCAATCAGACGGTTCATACCCCTGACAAATCGCAGTTGACTCAACATTCTTTTGATGAAGCGACTCTACTGACTGCATATGAAAATACGATTACCCAGTTAGTCATGTTGGGCTTGACTGTTGAGCAAATAGCAGAGGAGTTAAATGCAGAAACTCAAACAATCTCACGGCATGTTATGTTCCTTTCAAATAAATTAAGATTTACCAATAATCAAAAGAGATTAAAGCATTTGAGGCGAAAACTGCATTGACATAATGCGGAGTGTCTTGAGGCAGCCTCCCCCTGAAGGGGTTTACGGCGGTCCTCGACAAATTCGAACGATTTTTCAGAATGTCATCCCGATCTGAATCGAGATGACTCATTTCACTTTTACATTTGTGACTGCAAATAATTTTGCAAGCCGATTTTCTCAATCAACTCCAACTGAGTTTCCAGCCAGTCAACGTGTTCTTCCTCGCTTTCCAGAATGTGTTCGAACAGTTCGCGGGTTACATAATCGTTAACGGTTTCGCAATAAGCGATGGCGTCCTTTAACAAAGGCAAGGCTATGTGTTCAAGCTTAAGGTCGCACTTAAGCATTTCGTGTGGATTCTCGCCGATCATTAGCTTGCCGAGATTTTGCAAATTCGGTAAACCCTCTAAAAATAAAATACGCTCGATAAGCTTATCGGCATGTTTCATTTCATCAATGGACTCGTGATATTCTTTTTCATTCAGTTTTTGAAAGCCCCAGTTTTTATACATGCGGGCATGCAGAAAATATTGATTGATCGCTGTCAATTCATTTTCCAGTGCTTTGTTTAGAAAATCGATAACTTTTTTATCACCTTGCATAGCGTCACTCCTTAGATAGTGCACGTAACCAAAATTTCATTGGCCGCATTTATTAACCGGCAGTTTCTTTTCCTGTCCAACATCTCGCCAACCTCAGAATTGCATTTGCCGCAATCGCCACCGATACCGAAACATTGGAACAATTGTTTACGAGAACATAAACCGCTGTCTATAGCAGCCTCCAATTGCCCATCCGTTATTGCCTTACACACACAGATATACATAGTTTCCCCCCGGCTCGACATTATAGTCTTCGACGCTTGACCAGTTTAGGGTCGGCGGTAATCTGGCGGTATATTTCCACACGATCCCCGTCGGTCACAACGGTATCCAGCTTGACGATTTTTCCAAATATACCCACTTTTTGAGTATCCAGATTGATATCGGGATAGTGTTTTAAAACACCGGACAACTCAATTGCCTGTTCGATTGTGCTGCCATCCGGCACCTCCAATCGTAACCAAAGCTGACGATCGGCTTCTGCATAACATACACCCACATTCATGATTGTCTCCTACAGTTCCGGAATAGCCTCGTTGACGTCTACTTGAGATAATTTGGCAGCCCTTTTGTTATCAACCAATCGTTTGGCAACGATGATGAAAGCCAGCATGATAAATCCACCCGGCGGCAAAGCCGTCAGCAAAAATCCTTTGTAGTTTGGAATGAGGGTCAGTTCCAGAAAAGAAAACGAATCACCCAATAACAACGATGCGTTTGCAAACAAGGTACCGGAAGATACGATTTCGCGCGCCGCACCAAGCACTACAAGAACAAAGGTAAAACCGGCCCCCATCACCAAGCCGTCCCACAATGACAAAGCCAAGGAATTTTTCGATGCAAACGATTCGGCCCGGCCTAATATGGCGCAATTCGTAACGATTAAAGCAATAAACAAACCCAATACTTTATGCATTTCATGCATCCAGGCATTCATGCACAAATCAACCAGCGTCACTAAACTGGCTATCAGCAAAACGAAAACAGGGATCCGAACTTCAGCAGGAACCAGATGCCGGTTCAACGAAATGATACCGTTTGACATGACCAGAACAACTAAGGTCGCCAAACCCATACCCAAGCCGTTGGTTGCTGTGCCAGTTACGGCCAACAAAGGGCAAAGCGCCAGATTCTGGACAAGCACGATATTGTTCCCCCAAAGTCCGTCAGAAGCGAGTCTTTTATAAGGTTCCGATAGCAACATACTGACTCCGGTAAAGTAAGATTAACGATAAAAATAAGACAGTTCGCCTGTTTATCAATTGAATAATTCGGATTTATGTTTATCGAAAAACAACAACCCCTTGTAAATCGTGTTGACAACCGCGCGCGGCGTAATCGTCGCGCCGCTGAATTGATCAAAAATGCCCCCATTCTTTTTGACAGCCCATTCTTTAACGGTCAAATTATGAATCGATCTTCCGTTAAAATTCAAAATCCAGTCGGATTTACTGACTTCAATCTTATCGCCCAATCCCGGTGTTTCAGCATGAGCAATGACACGAACGCCCAAAACCTCACCGTTGCGGTTCAAGCCCATGATCATTTTAATATCGCCGGAATAACCGTCGGGTGCTGTTAATTGGAATGCTGCCGCCGTGATTTCACCTTGTTTTCGCGCCAAATAAACCAGGGTTTCTCCGGTACCCAAATCGCTATCCGCCGGAACAGCCACGGCATCTTTAACTAAATCGTTATCAAAAAGTTCGGCCGGAACAACTTGAACCAATGAAGCTTTTAAATCTTCTTCCTGCCGCAGCTTAATGACATCACGGGTATTAAGATCGGCAACACCCAGCAAGGCGCTGGCAATCAGAGCATAAGCAGCTAGCAGTATTGTCTGATAAGTGACGCGGGCTTTCAGTTGTTTCAGATTCATCGACACTCTCTTTGATAAATTAAGGCAGCCGGCTCAAAGCTCTAAAGGCCGCCCCTGACGATCCCGGCCGTAAATTCTGGGCTTTACGTAATGATCGATTAACGGTGTCAACGCATTCATCAGTAAAATCGCAAAAGCCGCCCCTTCCGGATAGCCACCCCAGGTTCTTATCGTGAAAATCAACAAGCCACAGGCCGAACCAAAAATCAACTGACCTAGCGGTGTATTTGGCGAAGTGACGTAATCGGTCGCGATAAAAAAGGCGGTGCACATTAATGCGCCTGAACTGAGATGCACACTTGGACTTAGATAGATTTCCGGATTCAGGGCATTAAAGACAGCTGAAATCAAAGCGACCGAGACAATGATCGATAAAGGGATATGCCAAGTAATGATCTTTTTAAACAGTAACCAGCCCCCACCCAAAATCAAAAGAATGGCCGAGGTTTCGGATAAACTGCCGCGCATGAAGCCCAGCCAGGCATTATTCGAGTTGTAGATATCTGCCAGACTGGCCGATAACGGGTGCTTTTGCGACAATTCGGTTTTCACATAGCCCAGCACGGTGGCGCCGGTAGTACTATCGACGTTGTCCAGTCCCATGAAGGTAATGTGCAACCCGGTTTTAAAATCAGGTGCAGTTTCAGATAACCAGGGCGCAACGTTGACCCAGGTGGTTAGCTCCAAGGGAAAAGAAATCAGCAAGGCTACTCTGGCCAGCATGGCCGGATTAAACAAATTTTGCCCCAAGCCGCCATAGACCTGCTTGCCCAATATGATCGCCAAACCGGCACCGGTTACACCCACCCACCAGGGGGCCCAAGGCGGCAAACTCATTGCCAGCAGCCAGGCGGTTAACAGAGCGGAACTGTCTTTTAGTGCGGGCAGCGCCGGTTTATCGGCCAATTTCAGACAGACATATTCAAAAACCAGCGCAGAAAACAGGGTGATCAAAAATAAATTAATAGCCGGCCAGCCAAACAAATAAAGTCCGAACAGAGTGGCAGGAATCAGCGCGTAAATAACCTGCCGCATTATCCCGCCAATACTCAAATTTTCCCGGGTATGGGGTCCTGTCGTGGGTCTTAAGTTCAGCATGAGTGAGGTCCCGTTATCAGCAGTGTAGCCCTATTCATAGTACCTGCTCCGCCTGGTCTGCCGAGTATTTCGCGACTTTGGCCGCTAATTCCCGGGCTGCTTCCTCGGCTTTTTGCTTTTCAATCCGTTCGATACGTTTGTTGCGTTCTTCAATCAGTTTTTTAGTTTGTTCGCTTTTGTGCTGTGCTTGTTGCCTGGCTGCCAATTCACCGGCCGCATATTTAAAATAATGCACCAAAGGTATGTTGGATGGGCAAACATAAGAACAGGAACCGCAACTGATGCAATCTTTTAAACCGATGTCAACAGCCGACTCCAGTTGATTGCTGCGAATTCTATTGGCCATGTCAACCGGCAGCAAACCGGCCGGGCAAGCACTGATGCATCGGGCGCAGCGAATACAGGCCTGCTCACTGCCGCGGGTAATTTCATCCTGGGTCAAGGCCAGTATGCCGCTGGTAGCTTTGACGACGGGCAGTTCAGCAATCGGCAACGCATCGCCCATCATTGGGCCGCCCATCACCAGGCGCGCCATGCGAGGCCTATCAACCCGGCAAAAATCCAGTAATTCAGAGATCAGGGTACCGATAGGCACCCAAATATTTCCGGGGGATCCGGCAGCGCCCCCGGCTATAGTGACAACGCGGTCCACTAACGGACGGTTATGCCTTATTGCTTTATGAATCGCATAAGCCGTCGCTACGTTATGCATCAAAACACCGACATCGGTGGCCCGTCCATCGGCCGGAACCTCTTTTCCGGTCAAATAGCGAATCAGCTGCCGGTCCCATCCCATAGGATAATGAGTCGGGACCTGCCTCACTTCTATTTGCCGAAAGTCAGCTGCCGCTTTTTTCATCGCACGGAAAGCCGCCGGCTTATTATCTTCTATACCCACGATGGCTTGCGGGGTTTCCATGCCGTGCAGCATGATGCGAATGCCATCGATAATGCCATCGGCTGACTCCTGCATCAGTCGGTCATCACACGTCAAATAAGGTTCGCACTCGCCGCCGTTGATCAACAAGGTGCTGATTTTATTTTTCCGGCCGAGATTCAGTTTAACAGCGGCCGGAAACGTGGCGCCACCCATGCCGACAACACCGGCAGCGCCCACTCTCAAGCTGATCTCTTCGGCACTCAAGCCAAAAGGGTCAGTGGGCGGCTTCAGTAATTGCCAGACATCCTTACCATCAGTTTCCATGAAGACGGTACGAATCGGCAAGGCAGAGGGATGGGGAGCTGGATAATCAGCAATATCACTGATAATACCGGAACTCGGTGCGTGTACAGGCGCTGAAATCATGCCCTGACTGTGCGCCAACAACTGGCCCTTGTAGACATAATCACCGACCCTGACCACTGGCTCAGCGGGTTTGCCGACATGCTGTTGTAACGGAATGTACAGTTTTTTAGGTAAAGGGAAATCAGACGATATAGAAAGATCGGTGGTTGCCGTTTTCCTGGGGTCAGGATGAACGCCGCCACGAATTCTAAAGCTTTGCATTAAGCTGATCATGCCGGCGCCCCGACGGGTTCAGGTAATGGCTTTTGCCAGCGCCAGTTACGCAGGGTAACTTCCGGCTTGTGCATCTGCAAACATTCTGTAGGGCAAACAGCTATGCATTTTTGGCATCCGGTACACGCATCAGCCACTACCGCATGAATCTGTTTGGCTGCGCCAACGATCGCATCCGTTGGACACACTTTAAAACAGCGCGTGCAACCTGTGCAGGTATCTTCGCTGACTTTGGCGATCAAAAATTCCGGTTCTTCAAAATTGCTCAAATCAATGGAAACACCGAGCAGCGCCGCAAATTGTTCCGCCAAGGCACTGCCTCCCGGCGGACAAACAGTGATAGGTGCTTCACCATTTGCGATGGCTTGCGCCGCGGGACGGCAACCCGGAAACCCGCATTGCCCGCACTGTGAACCCGGCATTAAGGCTTCCAGTTCCTCTACGATGGGATTGCTTTCGACTTTGAGATATTTAGCGGCAATTGCCAATAACCAGCCCAATACCAAACCCAAAGTTGCCAAACTTGCAATCGCCGATAAAACGTACATATAGACCTCGCTATTTTGGAGAAAGACCGGCAAAACCCATAAAGGCCAGAGACAGAATGCCTGCGGTAATAAAAGCAATCGGAGTTCCTGCGAATAAAACCGGTACAGCCATTAATGCCAGTCGTTCTCTAAGACCCGCAAATATAACCATGACCAGCGTAAAACCCAGCGCAGAACCAAACCCGTACAAAACGCTTTCCATAAACCCAGATTCTTGTTGGATATTAAGCAAGGCCACTCCCAATACAGCGCAATTAGTCGTAATCAAGGGCAGAAAAATACCTAACACCTGATAAAGAACCGGACTGGTTTTATGAATCACCAATTCAGTAAACTGGACGACTGCAGCAATGACCAAAATAAAACTCAACACCCTTAAAAAGCCGATGTCCAACGGAATCAAGACACCGTGTTCCAGCAACCAGCCGGAGAGTGCCGCCAAGGTCAACACGAAAGTGGTCGCCAAACCCATGCCCAGAGCAGAGTCCAGTTTATTGGAAACGCCCATAAACGGGCACAATCCCAAAAACTTGACCAGAACCACGTTATTCACTAACGCAGTTCCAACAATCAGCATTAAATATTCGCCCATCTTCCTGCCTTGACTCGTTATCTTTACCAAGTGGGACAGCATCAACCATGCCAATCACGATTTGGCCTCTGTACACGCTTAGCAATGCCGAAAACCAACAGAATCCGGGCTGTTTCACTGTGTGAAAAAAAACACAATGACTTAAACGGGAACAGCTATTGTCGTAAACGCTACAAAACCGGATGGCCGAATCGTTTGAATTTCGTAGCAATTTCTACATAAGGTTCTTGATGTTGAAGGGGCAAGCGGTCTTTAAATGAATTTGGCGTTTAAATTGCTTAATCCTTCATAATATTAAGGAAATAGAGAGTCTGATCGATATGAATAGTACGTTTCCGGATTATGAACATTCCTCTCTCGATATCGAACAGATGATGGCCTTGCTGGCTCCGTCTGCTTCGGTCAACCAACAGCTGCACAAGCTTATCGAATCATTGGGGCAGCAAGGTAAAATGCTGCCTTTTTTTATGCTGGTGCAAGTCGTCGAACAAGTGCCTATCGCGATATCAATCACTGATAAGAAAGCCAATATCCTTTATATCAACAAGGCTTTTACCGAAGTCACCGGCTATAAATCAAAGGAAATCTTAGGTCAAAACGAATCGGCATTATCCGATAGATCAACACCTAGAACCGTCTATTACGATTTATGGCATACCATTTCACGCAAAAAGATCTGGCGCGGCCATTTGGTCAATCGAACTAAAACCGGGCAACGCTATCTGGCTGAATTATCCATTGCGCCAATGCAGGACGAAGAGGGTCATATCACGCACTATATTGGGATGCACAGGGACATTACCAAGACGTACCATGCCGAACAGAAGGTCAATAATCAGAAAAGATTGATCGAATCGGTGATCAATGCGTCCCCTGTCGCGATGGTTGTGCTGGATAAAGAAGACCGGGTGGTCATGGATAATCAGGTCTATAAAATGTTGATCAGTGACCTGGGACTCCAGGAACCGGTACAGTTTTTTTTGAATCTGTTGCGGCAGGATATGGGCGATCTCTGGCAATACGCATCCAACACCGAACACGGTTTCGTCAACCGGGAACTGAGGATGGAAGGCATGGGCCGCCGAGGAACTCGCTGGTATGCCTGTTCAGGCAACTGGTTCACCGAAAATGATACCTGTGCCGATGCCTTTTTCTCAGGCCAGACCAAGGATTATCTGTTACTGAGTTTAAGTGACATTACCCAACAGCGGAGACAGCAGGAAGAACTCCAGTTACAAACATTACGCACCCTGCTGGCCGAAGAAGAACAACTGCGAAGCATCAGGGAGACCTTGCTGGGTGCAATGCACCATATTAGCCAGCCGTTAAATCAGATAAGCGCGGCTATCAATATCATGAGTCAACGCAATGAAAGCCAAAATAATCCGATCAAGAATCTTCTTCAGCAAGTCAGCCGAATGGGTGATGAAACGCTGGCCACCTTGCAACGATGCGTACCTGAGATACCCGAAACGGCCGTGATACCGGTCAATTTGAATCAGTTGCTGCACGAAGTCACGCAAATGAGCAGCATAAAACTGTTGGCCAACGGCATCATTATTGACTGGAGGCCCAGTCCTATTTTACCCTCCGTATTGGGATCGGAAAACAAATTGCGGATGTTGTTCAAGCAGTTGATAGACAACGCCATAGAAGCGATGAACCGTTACGGCAGCAAAGAGCGCTTAATCAAAATAACGACGGCCGTTGAGCGCAATTGGGTTTATGTTTTACTCGATGATAAAGGGCCCGGCATACCCTCGAATCAGCGTATCAAAGTTTTTGAACCGTTTTATACCACGCACCCTATGGGTGCAATCCAGGCAGGCATGGGTTTGGTTATGGCAAAAGAAATCGTCAACCAACACAATGGAACCATAGAGATTGATTCGGCTTACGACGAAGGCTGCCGTTTCAAGATTGGGTTTCCCGTGCACCAAAAAAAATCAACGGTTAAACGATAAATCATGTCAGAGCGTCTATTGTTGGTCGAGTCCGAACTGGATACCTTGTTCCTGGTCAGTCAATTACTGAACAGCACGCATGATATGCACAGCAAACTGGGCGGCATCCTGGAAATATTACACAAACGCAATGGCCTGCACTTTGGCATGATTACCCTACGTGACGTTGATGATGACAGCATGGGCATCTGTGAAGTTTATGGAGAAAATATTGACAAATCGGTGCGCTATCAGCCCGGAGAAGGACTTGTAGGCGCTATTTTGGATGAAGGCAGTACCATTGTTGTAGACCGGATTGCCGACGAGCCTCGCTTTTTGAGCCGTTTGGGCGTTTACAATCCCAATTTGCCGTTTATCGGTTCACCTCTGGCGGTTCAACAAGGCGAAGTAGTCGGAATTCTAGCCGCTCAACCCGAGAATGCGCGTTTTTTAGGCGAGAAAGCTCGTTTTCTGGAAATGGTCGCGAATTTGATCGCGCAAAGCGTCAATATGCTGCGGGCCTTGGAGCGCAAACAAAACGAGTTGACAAACGAACGGGATTATCTGAAACAAACGCTGGTCCGAAATTACCGGTTCGAAAACATCATCGGCCATTCAGAACCCATGCTCAAGGTGTTTGACATCATCCGTCAAGTCGCAAAATGGAACACGACCGTGCTGATTCGCGGCGAGTCAGGCACCGGCAAGGAAGTGGTTGCCAACTCCATTCACTTTAATTCTGCCTGTGCCAATGGACCTTTCTTAAAGCTCAACTGCGCGGCGCTACCCGATACACTGCTGGAATCGGAACTGTTCGGCCATGAGAAAGGCTCGTTCAGCGGCGCGATCGGTCTGCGCAAAGGACGCTTCGAACTGGCAGACAACGGTACCTTGTTTCTGGACGAAATTGGGGAAATATCGGCTTCATTTCAAGCCAAATTATTGCGGGTGTTACAAGAGGGCGAATTTGAACGGGTCGGCGGGGTTAAAACACTGAAAGTCCATGTCCGCGTGATCGCAGCAACCAACCGAAATCTGGAAGAAGAAGTCGCGGAAGGCCGTTTCCGGGAAGACTTGTATTACCGACTCAACGTCATGCCTCTCTATATGCCGCCATTGCGCGAGCGTATTGAGGATATTCCTGAGCTGGCGGAATTTTTACTGAACCGGATCTCCAGCCAGCAAGGCGGCAGGCGTCTGGAAATCAAGGAAAGCGCACTGCGCATTCTGATGAAACACTACTGGCCCGGCAATGTAAGAGAACTTGAAAACAGACTGGAACGGGCCGCGATTATGAGCTCAGACGGCATTATCGATCGCGATGTGATTGCTAGCACCGGACTTGAAAGCGAAATAGGCATGACGATGAACACCTATCCAATCAAACCGGTTGATTTGGACGACGACAATCTGGATGAACGCGAGCGCGTCATCGCCGCGCTTGAGCAAACCGGCTGGGTCCAAGCCAAAGCGGCCCGACTGCTGGAAATGACGCCCAGGCAAATCGCCTACCGTATTCAGACATTGAAGATACATGTTAAGCAGATTTGATCGGCTAGCTAAATTTGAACTGAGTTCATTTATCACCAAGTGGCTGAGTAATGGATAAATCCCAAGCTACCGGACCAGGTTCTGCCGCTTTGATGCTAGTCGGCGTCAACACCGCAACGCTCAAACCCAACGAGGCGAGCAAGCCGACTCCCCGATGGGACTTCAGGTTGATCTCATCTCATTTACTTCATCGGTACTAACCTTGAAACTCACCAATGTATTGGGGCCGAAAGTGCTGCTGATGGCGACATCGGCTGCGTCCCGACCACGGGCGATCAACACACGGCCAATCCGTGGGGTATTGTTACGGGGATCAAAGGTGTACCAATTACCATCGAGGTAGGCCTCGAACCAGCCAGCAAAATCCATCGGACTATTGGGCGGAGGTATACCGATGTCGCCTAGATACCCAGTGCAGTAGCGTGCGGGTATGTTCATACAACGGCAGAACGTGATGGCCAGATGAGCATAGTCACGACATACCCCGGTTCTCTCCTGAAAGGCTTCCCACGCAGTTTTGGTCGGGCGTGCATATTGATACCCAAAAGCAATATGCCGGTTAACGAAATTGCAGATCGCTTCGACTTTTGCCCATCCATCCGAAGCTTTGCCGAACAGTTGCCAGGCGATCTCGGACAGGAGGTCGGTTTCGCAATATCGACTCCCCAACAGATACAGCAAAGCGTCGTCAGGCAGATTTTCAACTGGCGTTTGTTTTGCTTGCTGGACGACCTTATCCGGTTTGCCGTTATCTCTGATGAGCGCATCGGTGAATAACTTGATCTGACCTTTGGGGGCGACGATACGGCTACACCAGTTGCCGTAATTGTCGCGATAGGCGGTGATTGGAACCGGCGGATCAGTAAACAGGTAATCCGGAATGATAATGTCTGAAGCTCGGGTAAAGTGCACGCTCAAGGTCAGGATCATTGGCGTAGGCTGAGGACAATCGTAAATCAGTTCGTAGCCTATGCGGATCTTCATGGGGTACTCCTTTGGGGTTAATGGTGAATAGTTAAAGTTAAAAATCATGCCAGAGTGCGATTTCTTATTAGAGTGACGCCGTAGGCAGATCGGATTTTGTTACAGAAAAAACTTTGCATTACTTCCCCTCCTGCCGGTCCGGATGAAGCCATTAAAGCGATGGGCAGGTGTTTCGTCTGACGAATAAGTGAACCTAAACCGATGCTTGCTCCGGTCAGGGGGACAAACCACCTTTTTTTGATCGTTAAGCTGAAATCTCGTCATGACGGTTTGCGAGCGCTTTGACCAATGATGCGACTATCACTTTGCGTAAGGCAGTCCAATGCAAGCCTCTCCTGATAATGTGTTTCTGATTGATCTCCAGTTCGATCCCTATATAGGCGTTGGGTGTCAGGCGCCGGCGAAACCAAGTGGTTAAGCCATCACCTTTACCCGCATAAGGGTAATTACGCCGGACTTTGAGATCGGGTGCGCAGGTCTTAAGAGCTGCCTGCCAATGCATGCACAGTGCCATTTCACCTGGACGAGCGGGGTCATAGAGCAGTCCGATGTCGGCGTTTCGAACGTGTCCGTCCAGTTCGGGAGTAAAACTGTGGGAAGAGAGGTGAATGACCCCGCCATGGTCAGCGATAGACTGACTGACCAACTGTTCCACTTGCGCTCGATAAGGCTGGTAATAGTGTTGAACAATCTGCTGCCGCACGTCGTCCAGTTGGTTGCGAACCGATTCAATATGGAGTCTTGGATGTCCGACTGACCGATTAAGGTCAACGAGCAGACGGCTGACGGTGGAGCTCACCAGTGGGGCTGCAAAAGCCGTTGCCAGTGTTCTTGCCATGGTCAGCGCGCCGGGATCATAACCTTGATGGGAAGACAATAAAGTCTGATAGTCAACAAACAGCTCACGATAGGGAGTGGGGATTCGATTGCCGCCGTGTTCGCAAGTGATGATCAAGGCATGGCTGTCACAGTTCACTGCCGCGGCATGCTTCTCGGCGGTTTCGGGTTGGATAAGCAACGGCCTCACCAATCCAGATTGGGTAGTCGACTAAACACCTGGCGTGTACCTTCAGTCCATTGCTTACCGAGCGAGCAGAAATAGCCATCACCTTCGTCGAAGCGGCGACGCATCCTTACTTCGAGACTGTCACGAGGATAACAGATCAGATCAATCGGCATGCCGACAGATAAATTGCTGGATAGAGTCGAGTCGAAGGAGACAAGAACACATTTTGCGGCATCGTTCAAAGAGGTTGAACGGGTAATGACCCTATCGATGATCGGCTTGCCGTATTTGGTTTCCCCCGTCTGAAAGTAAGGTGTTTCCAGACTTGCTTCGATGAAGTTACCTTGTGTATACATTCGGAAAAGACGCGGCGGTTCCCCCTTGATTTGGCCGCCCAGAATAAACGTTGCGTTGAATGTTACTTTATTGGTTGCCAGATGTTGACCGTCGCGTCTATCGACGGCTCGCATCGCATCGGAGACGAGTAGTGCGGCATCAAACATGGATTTCGCGCTCCATAGATTGAGTTCACTACAACGGTCATTCTGCTGTTTCAGCAAGCTGACGATGGCTTGTGTGCCTGCCAGATTGCCAGAACTCAATAAAACTATGACCCGGTCGCCGGGGCGTTCAAACAGCGTCATCTTGCAAAAGCGGGCAAAATTGTCGACTCCCGCATGAGTTCGCGAGTCCGAGGCAAATACAAGTCCGCCGTCGAGCATCAAACCTACGCAATACGTCATCGGCGACTCTTTTTGTCAATGGTATTAAAATCCAGCTTCATTTCAGATAATGATGAAAGGGTCGTGTGGGCTCAAATTGCACCGTCATGATGCCGGGCGCCAGATTGTCAGAAGTGAACTTATTCATAGTTTGTAAGATGCTGCACTTAGACAGGGTGTTGTGTTGATCTCGAAGCTTGGTGTCCATCGGTATAGTTTCATGACGTGCAATAGCAAGCATAACGGCTCTGTTGTTTGAGACGACCTTGAGATACTGAGTCTGATGAATTCATTCTGTGTAGATTGGTTGGGTTAGTCTTTGGTCGTAATTCATCAGATGGTTTTTTCACAAGAGGAATACTTCGGTGGTTGAGTTTCGCTCCAAGGGAGCCAACCCAACCTGACCAAGGTATTACCTTTGTATTTGCTGCTTAGCTGAAAGGGTTTAAACTGAAAAGCTATAACGCCAAAAGCCGATTCAACGTGAGGATATGTGCTTGTTGGGCGGGTAGCAGCTTCGTTTTAATCAATGATTGAACATCTGAGGATAGCTCAGTATCTTCTAACGCTTTTTCATAGTTCTCCGAGCCACTTTTCTCGCCCACCTGTAAAGCCGTGAAAGCGGCGTCTTTACCTAGCAGATTGGCACTTCCCTGGACTATTTTGGCCCAGGTTCCCCAAGCACCCGAGCTTTCGCAAGGCGTGCCTCCCAGCCTGCTGATCAATGACTGTAAGCTGGAAACCGCATCTTTATGACTTTCATAAATTGGCTTCAATGCTTCTGATTCGGCGAGCCCGGTATCGTCACGTAGCTTTTCCAGGGCCTGTTCATAAGTTTCTGTTGCAGATAATTCATCTTTCAGAAATTGGTTGAGTGTTTCAATGTTATGCATAATAAGATCTCTCTGTATTTATGGTTTAGATTTAAGCGGTTGAATCAGTAATTGCATCAAGCTTAAAGAGACGTTTCTTCAGTTGAGGAAATATCCTCGGCATGAGCTTGTTCGAAAATTTCTTTGGCTTTGTGGATCGCGTCGCTGCTGGTCGTATGCACTGAAATCAACGCGCTACCTCCGGTGATTTTTCCTTCGTAGCGTTTGGCTTCATATTCAGGGATACCCAGGCCAATCAGGGATCCAGTCAAACTACCTGCGGCCGCTCCCACAGCTGCACCGCTCAATGCTCCCATGATGGGGCCTGCAGCGATAAAGGGGCCTACACCGGGAATAGCTAGGCTGCCAATCCCGGCTAACAAGCCGATGATGCCGCCGGCGCCAAAACCTACTGTTCCGCCGATAGCCGCCCCTTCCGGCGCTTTGGTGTGCTTTTCATGCGCAAAATCCTGGGTAGAGGATTTATCGGGAAGGAGTACGGATATATCACTGGTAGAAAATCCTCCGTTCTTTAGATTACTAATAATGTTCTCTGTCTGATCGATACTTTGGGCTATACAAAAAACTGCTTTACTCATGGGATTCTCCTTGGATTTAAGGGGCTTTGATTTCAAGTTGATTGTCTACCTGCACTACACCGGGTGTCTGTGTGGCGATTTTGTGCAGTGTCAAGCTTTCCAATTCAGTTTCAACCGGCCCACGCAAAGTCACTACGCCATTACGAGCAATGATTTTCGCATTCTGCGCATTGACTGAAAGTGTTTCATCCTTGACTACCGCTTGCCTTATGGTGGCGGTAATTTTGATGTCATGTTCGTTTTCGTTTTGATCGAGCGGGGTTAAATTGGCGTCATCCTTGTCGCGAACATTTCGCCCGGTATTTTCCAATGCCTCGCCGGCCTCCGCTAATTGGAATGAGGTATTTTCTACTGCTCCGGCGCTGCCAGTCATGATGACTAGACTGCCCGTTAAAGTGACCAGACTCAAAAGTAATCGTGTAGACATGAATAACTCCTTATGGTTTATTGTTTTTGCAACAACATTGCTCGTCAATGATGACCCAGGGCTTTTATTACCTGAATGTGGAGAGGACAGAAGCTTTCTTTGGGTCATTTGGGTTGTTATCGTCATTGGGATCCTCCTTCCGGATTGGAGGAAATCGAAACGCGGCTAGTTCACGAATATGGCTATCAAAATGATGATAGGAATAGGAATGCCGAGAAAGTACAAAAGTATTGAACGCATCACTTGTCTCCTGAGTTGATTGATTGGTAAACACTAATATTGGTCACGTTGTTGACCTCCGAATATTGCAGCGTAGCTCGCAACGAATGCGCCGGACAATAATGAAATGAAAAACCACAATGCCGCATAGGCGGAAGCCTTACGGGCCTGTTCAGCTGCTTCCTTTGTCGCAGTTTCCGCATTACGCAGCTGTGTCTGTAAGCGGGTATAAATATTCGTCACGCGCTTTTCCGCATCCTGTTGACTTAAGCCCGTACGAAGCGCGACGATCTGTCCGACATACTGCAAATCCTCGACAGGCAAAGCCGCTTGGCGAATGCTGTTCAAGAAAATGCGACTTACTTCGGATGTAATTGCAACAGAGGCAGGTGCTGAAAACTCTCCTGATTGTAAGACACTGACTCGGGCTGCGCCTGATAAGCCTGGGTTTACTATGAAGTCCTTACGGAACAACGAGTCTACGAAGTAGCCTATGGACTCACTGCCATTATTAGCTTTTCCTAGGTCCGTTCCGACTGCCGCTGCCGTGGCGCCGACCGCGCCACCCATAACAGACGCTCCTGCCTGGACCCCGTTGCTGACGATCGAGCCAATCACCGCCGTTAACAATGCGGCGGTCGTAAGAACGGCAACTGCCCAGGCCAAAAAGCCATGCGCTGTGTCGCGGAAGTACACTTCGTCAGTTTGCACTGCAACCCACTTATTTCTAAGTCGACCGGCCAGGTACCCACCCATTCCGGAAGCAGCCAATTGGGTAAAGGTCAACCAAAGGATCGTCGAAACGCCGAAAGTGGTTGCACTCACGCCGCTGAATGACCAAGGCGACACCGAGGACAGGCCCAAACCCGTCCCTAACATCAACAGGATCAAAGCCAAAGAAGCTGCAGCCATGGCTCCTGCTAGAATCGCGCCCCACGAAACCGCGCTTGCTTGGATTGGAGTAGATATAGTGTATTCGTCGGCAGTTGAGAGAGTTGGTGATGACATGATGAGCTCCAATTAGATG
Organism: Methylicorpusculum sp.; assembly: GCF_030651835.1. Taxonomy (GTDB): domain Bacteria; phylum Pseudomonadota; class Gammaproteobacteria; order Methylococcales; family Methylomonadaceae; genus Methylicorpusculum. The sequence goes on from NZ_JAUSBX010000137.1 coordinate 122,682, forward strand.
AGTTTGGAAAATTATTGATCGAATCACGATAAGAAGTCTGTTCGGCATCGCACATTGAGAAACGCTGATGAAGTTGGGCATCGCCGGATGCCTGAAAAACGATAACAGTTACGTCAGCAGGATGGTCAACTTGACCGGTTGTTGATGTTATTTGCTCCGTAAGCTAACCACCCCCATAAAACCCCAAAAATCAGAACCCACGCTGTTCGATGAAGCCGTGTTGGCGATGACCGGGCGAGTCAAGATGCTGGGCATATCCCGCTGGACTGAAAAAGGAGCAGTTATTGGACGGTACAACGTTTTTTTAAAGCAAAAAATAACTACTCGCCCGCTTGGAATTTAAGGAGTAGGTGATTGATTAAAAGTGTTTTTACAATAGAGACCCTGCTTGGCCTGACGATGATTACCGGCAATACCGCCTATGATGCAGCAGGCTCGATGTTAATCGGGGTTTTATTAATTACCGTTGCCGTCGTGGTGGGTACAGAAGTCCATTCCTTACTGCTTGGTGAGGCGGCGGTTGATATCAGCGATAACGTA
>NZ_JAUSBX010000002.1 GCF_030651835.1 Methylicorpusculum sp.
CGTCTTCCAACGCGACCTCCGGCGCAGTTAATTGTGGTGATTCCATTGTCTCTGCTTTCGATTTGCTCATGATTCTGACCTACCTTTATACTCTAATTTCCGAGGGGTAGGTGTCTCAGGTCATATTGGCACAGGGGGCCGTAACCAGACTATCGGTTAGTAGAATGCCGATGTCGCCTTAGGGGCGGTTTAACTCAGTGACGAACGACCGCTTTCAGGTTTCGGAATTCAATGACTGCTTTCCGGCGATGAATCTGAAGAGAATACGGTCGCCTAACGACCCATTTTTGCCACTCGCGCTTCTACAAAGCTGCCATTCGGCCGAAGCCAGATTCTGGGATTGAAGGACTACAAAGCAGCCATTGGCGACCTCAACCTATCGGCCAAAACCGGCCACTGAGGAAGCTGGCGAAATCTTTCATCCCTAAGTTCGGCGAATGGCCGCTTTTCGGAGATGAACTTTGAGTCCTCATCAGCTCCAGCCTGCCATTTGCTAATTGTCGAAATCGCTCAACTTATAGCATGTAAGCACCTAAAAGCAGCCACTAAAGGAATACGTCGCTTGTTTTTTCCACCAGCTTTTGGATTATTACGTTTTTTATACTCTATCTGGACCCAAAGCAGGTATCGGCGCTTACGATTAACTGTGCATCGAAGCGTATTGCATGGCTGATAGCGACGGCCGACCACGACAAGTCGCAATTAAATTAAAGCAACCCATGGATGGCAAGGCCGGCCGTGAAGTATGGGTGGGAGAACATGCCCTGTTCTGGTGCGCCATTTACACGGAGAATGGCCTTGGCCTGGACAGATTCGGGAAGATTGTAAGTAAGGATGGCGATCGTTTCGCTGCTCGTCATGCTGCGCAGACGGGTGATCGCTCTGGCAACAGCGGCCGAAGGCTCATGACCATGCTTCAGGCCTTCGCCAATCAGGTGGGCGACGATGAAGCTGGCGGTATCGCTGATCTTCCAGGTACTGGCCAAGGCGACCGCGCGCCGGTTGAGTAGGAATAGATTGGGTATAGCGACTGCATCACTTGTGCGGAAAGTCTTTTGGTAGTTCCGTGAGGACCGAGAGCCGGAATAGCAGGTGTTGAGAATGGCCAATCGTATCGGCAGGTCGGGAGCCGCCTCCTGTAGTGACGACACATTAATTAGGTGTGATCCATCCGGACTGCCGAGCTTGGCGAAGTAGGCATCAGTAAAGAACTCCAACGAATGGCCGTGGGTAGACACGATCAGCACGTCATGCTCACTGATCAGCGATGTCAGATTGCCGGAGCTATCAGCAGGCAGGGATGCCGGCAGTGGCAGTCCGGCGGCACGAGTGAACGCGTGTCCCTCGTAGGGCGCCAACAGCAGGTCCTCATGGTAGTCGATGATAGAGGTCACACCAGATAGTGTGCTGTTATCCCGCAATGATTCCACCATCGCAGGAACCAGTCTGACTTGGAAATCGCCTGCTGCCATTCGTGCGGAAAGCTCGTCGTTTCGAAGTGCGAACAACATCAATGGCAGGTCCCTGAGGCTGTCTTCAATGTAGCGGATCGAGGCACACCCGGCGCTGGCGATGTCCACGAACACCGGATCCAGCAGTGAAGACAATGCTTGGGTCAGCTCTTCTATTGCCACAGTGAAGGCCCGGCGGTTTCTGCTGCCGTTGGCATACTCAAATTGTGCTTGATGCCAATGCATCAGTGGCTGAAGTGGAATGGCTACGCGCTGGTAACGATCACCAATAAAGCACCACAGCAGTGCGTCATCACCGGCATAGGTCGTGACCATCAGACAATGGCCTTGGTTCAACCGGGTCTGGCACAGGGCGGCTTGATTCAGACTGTTTGCCTTGTCGAGTGGCAGCGACAGGCCCAGTGCTTTGATTCGTGCACAGAGTTGTGAGAGTTTGTCCCATTCGTAGCCAAAGTCGCCGCCGCTCCACGGATCGTCGTACTTTTCCCAAAAACCGTACAAATGTGGGGCACCAAGGTTGCGGATACGATGGAGGATGTTGTCTAGCTCGCTGGTTAGTGCCGGCGGGAAGTTAGATTCCTGCCGCAGTTGCGCGGCCCAGGACAGAATCGCCAGCCAGTCTCCCATTGCATTGCCACGCGTCGCCACGACTGGTAATAGTGCATCGGTGACAGTTCCGTTTGCCGGAAGTGAGCGCAGCAATCTCTCGAGGCGGACGATATAGCGCTCACGCAGTCCGCGCCGATGATGCAATCTAAGGACATCCGCCAGTAGATGGTCGAGCCGCTTAGATGCCACTTGCAGCCACTGGATCAGCATGGGAGTGTTGGCCTTGGCACCCGCTAGTTTGGCCGCGCTTAAGGCCAGCTCAAGTGCGCATTCGGGCTGGTCTTCGATCCTTGAAGTCGCTTCTGCAGTCGCCAGCATAGCTACAGCTTGAGGCAACTGATTGCGGCGACGCAGGCAGGTCGACAGATTGACCCGTATCGCCGATTCGAGTCCAACCGGCATGTCTGTGTAAGTCAGCGCCTGCTCAAAGTAGCCGGTTGCCTGTTCTAGCTCGTCCAGGTTCATGTGTGCCACTCCGAGGTTGGACAGCAGATCAGCAGGTGCTTCCAGTTCAGCCTGTTGATAGGCAGTCAGGGCTCGCTCGCCAGCGCCGATGGCCCAACGATAGTCGGGTTCCTCACAGGCAACGACCACGGCTGCACTGTAGCAGCGTGCCAGCAATGGTAGAGACAGCAACACGCGGGCGATCTGTTCGGCGTCGCTAGTGCACCGGTAAGCGGCCTGTGAGGCGCCATGTTGTGAGTAGACAAATGCAGACTTTAGATACAGGCCAGCGATCTCCTCTTGCCTATCGTAGTGCTGGAAAATTGATTCGACCTGATTCAGCACTCTAGGGCGCTGGTCGAGGCTGATACCAAATGAGTCGGCGCAGTTGATGATGTCCTGCGCCAGTTCGAGTGCAACCATTTCGGCAGCCGTTCTATCCAGTGTCATGATGCGAGTGATGATTGACATGGCTCGATCGATGTCATCATTCGCCAAATGGCATCGCGCGTGTAGCTCCAGGAATAACAGGACTTCATCGGAGTCTCCAAGGGAGTCAAACACTTCCACGGCGGCCTCGGCAAGTTCCGTTACCCGTGCTGGGTTATCTTTTGCTTTCCAAATCAGAGCGTTGTAGAGATCGACAATATATATTTCGTGCGTATCGCAGTTGTCCAGCAACTTTTGCTTGAAGGACGAAGGCTCAAGAGAAGTCCATTGATCCAATTTCATTAGTAAATACCGATTTTTATATGGGCTATTGCTGGCCGAATTGCTTAGTATATTACTGATCGTTCATGGGAATGTGATCAGCTTATGGGGATGGGGGATGTCTGCTTCTTGCAGGTTTGTTAGATCCCTAATGGCCGCTTTGCAGACCCTCAATTCGCAGTTTGTGGATTTGGCTGACTGGCCGGTTTGGAGAAAAGTGACAGGCAAGTTTGGGTCGTTACCCGACTAATCATTCGCCGCTTGCGGCAAAACCACCACGAAGGGATCGCCAGAGGTTCAATTCTCCATAACCCCAAACGCGAACCGATGGCTAGCGATTCGGTATATTGCCACTGATCCGTTTTTCCCTATAACCATTATATTATCAATCCGCAGAACGGTTGTGTCTTCATCAGGCGATTGAAGATTCCGTTTGGTCAATTCATCATTGGTCATAGACGCCAAGTAAGGAGAAATTTTTGATCATACGATGCATCTGAAGCGAAAATTGAGGTAGTAAAAAATCCCACTGTTTCACCTATATCTACACATAAGTTAAATGACTGATAAGAGCAAGAAATTGCGATTATGAAATCAAGAAACTACAGTTAGTGACCCGATCTTTCTTTTTTAATTCTTTCTTCGATTACGATCGTTCGAAGCACCGCAAGTGATCCATACAACTGCTTGTTATCCCTATTCTCATACATCAGATCACTGATTGAATCATCTGCCTTGCCCAACTCCCTCCAATTCATCAGATAGGGACTCACTGGCAGAAGCCGTGGCTCATAAACTCTCAATACGGATTTATCTCCTATTTGAGCTTGTTTTTCGTTCAGCGCCATTGCTCTCGCCACTTCCTCTTCAGGCGCAAGGTATTGGGGGTAATGCCGTTCTCTGATTCGATCAGTCACTAGGCGCCATGTATTTTCATTGAAATACTTTTGATTTTCCGGATAGGTGAGTTTTGCGCTTTTTGAATAGCTCCGATTGCTCATCCTTTGATAATTTTCATTTAACACCAGCATCTGCTCACATTCTTTACGAATAAGCTGAGAACTTTTGTCACCACCAAAAGCTGAATTGCCTGCCCTTTCTTCTGCGCACTCTTCGATTGACAACAATATCAACCGATCTTGATTCGTGCGATCAATGGAACAAGCCGACAATAAAATCGGTAGCAAAAGAATTAATATGATTTTTTTTTGCATATCACTACCCCTTGCGCCGTTTAAGTTCCAAACCAATGGCCGATTCCAGTTCGCGATACCCATTACTATTGCAAAGCGTGTCGTTGGCATGCCCAATAACTGAATTAACTGCCATCAGCTCATAAATGTCGATAAGCCTTGCGTTGGGTATTTCTTCCAATTTGTCTGGCAGCACATTCAGCAGTGCATTGCGCTCTTGGATTGCTTTTCGCCGTTCCGTGGGCAAACTGCCCCAAGGTCCATTCTTCTCAATTTTCATCTCAGGATAGTGTTGATCAATATAAAGACTTTTTACGAAATCCCAACATACTGGATCCTCGCCTAATGGGTCTTTTGCAACCCTCTCGCTTTCCGAAGGGGATTGTCTTACCAGGTTCATCTCTCGAAATTTCTGAAAATTCACAATCTGGTGGCACTCGTGATGAGCTTGCAAGTATCCGTGCTGACCATTGATTTTTGATTCTGCCATCCGCTTCATCGCACATTGATCGAGCTCGGCGTTCTTTATCAGCGCAAATCGCTGAGCTTGAGTACAGCCGGATACCCCAATCGCCACCATCATTAACCATATCAATCTAATCATCCATATCCCCTAACATCAACAGAGAGCTGTTTGTCGTGTGTTCTCGCATTTACTATCGCATACACCCTGTAGAATACAACTTCCGGATCCAGTGGCTTTTGGTCAATTTCGCAGTAAAACCATAAAAAATTTATTTGGCGTTTCATAGCGTCATTTTACGTTTCAAGGCAACAAACTCACCTCAATTGACCCCCAACTCCACATTATCATCTCTGACCGCCCAAACCATGGCTCAGTCTATTGGCGATCCTTTACCCAAACTATTTTTAACAGAATCAGATAGCCTCCGAATGAAATATGTATTTTGAATAAATATCGAATTCCACCTTGTTAGTGGCGTCAATTTGCGGAAACTTCCATTTTTTCCTTCCTAGGGTGTCTCTGGTCGAGTTACACAATGGGCATAATTTATAAATATCCGGGTAATTCTGGATTGAAACGAATGTAGATTTGCAGCAACTGCAAGTCTTTCCTCCTATGTAAGACATTGTCACTTGCTGGCCGATATGCCAGGCGCGATTAATGGTAAGTAGTTTTGGGCTATCCCCTACCACTTCCTCATAAAGCGTGTAGGCAGAAAGAAAAATCTCCCCTTTGGTTATATGATTGGAGGCATCTTCCGTTTCTGATGATTTGAGGTTTTTAGTTTTGGATAACATCTTATAGATGTTGAAATATATGGATGCATGCAGGCAGTTTTGAGGCGACTTTATGATCCATTCCGGGTCATACGGTAATTGCCCTGCCTTTGGTCTTTTACCGTGAATCTCTTTGTGGAATTGAAGTGCCGAGGCTTTGGATACTTGACAAACGGCTCGAACAATAGAGGGTCTCCCCCCCTTTTCTATAATCCCTTTAGCAAGATCGATCTTTCTTCTAAGTCCTATGATATCTGTCTCTTTCGGAGTCAGACGTAAGTGAGATTCAGTCATGCTCATACTCTTGATTCGATCTTGGAATGTGGATCAAGGCTGCGGCAATACTGGAAGTTATACCGGTTGGCGTTTGAGTGACTGGGATTCGAAATATTGCTTTTCCACAGTCTGACAACGTTTTAAGTTCATCCAAGGATAAGGAGGATATGTTCTTAATCTCTTTATCGCTGAGATTGAAACGCCACATCGCTTCCATAGGATTAATTTTTGAACACTCTCTAGCGAGCATCAAAAATTGAAGGTTGATAGCCTTCAAATCTTCATTCAAAAGACTCATAAACAAAGCCCCATCTATCATTTGATATTAAAATATATCCAAAGGCACCAAATGATTGGGCCTATGTCGCGTGTCGCGTTCCCTTTACGAGCATTTCTTTTAATAAGTAATGCACTTTATCTAAGTTGATTTATGCAGTCGATATAAAGTCCGCTGCGCTTTTTTTAAAATGCCCTTCTTTCTTATGGGCTTGTTATGTAATAACGTGTAGGTTGCTGTTCTTTAGCACCTCAAAATTCGTAGCCCTTGTCCACCCCCGTGGTACGATTTGACCGTGACCCTTTAAAACCATCATGTTTTATGCATGCTATTAACGTCGAAAAGAATAATATCAACAATGAGTTACGAATGCAAATACATTAACTTTTTTTATTTGGTTTTATGAAAATGGTCTATCCTATTAGCGACTTAGGTTGCACTGTTTTGCGAATGTCATTCTCTGATTGGCTTGATGTACGCGAACCTGAATTCTTTGATGTTGATGAAGGCGATCTTTACGGTTTTGTTCAACAGATTCCGTCCCTGTATGCTTATTCATTTACAGTCGCCTTAGTGAAGGTCGGCACTACGCTCTTCAAATTGACCGGGAAGCGGCGGAAGGAAGCGTGGGTAAACGGCACGCTGCCCAAACCCGATTACCTAACAGCCTTGATATTCGACATGACCGAAGCAGATTTTCAGACGTTATGCCGTGAAGCGAAGGTGAAGCAATTTGAGGCGCTACCGCCACATGAAGTAGTGAAAGCCGCCTACAGCGAATTGGGGCTGACCTTTGTTTCCGAGAGACTGCGTAATGGATTTATCAATGAGGCTATTCATATCGCGCTAAGGGGCCGTCAACGCTCTCTCCAAGACAAACGATCAATCAGAGAGCGCGAGGACATCAACATGAAAAAAGCTATTGAATTATTTAAAAGCGAACTCTTATTAATAGATGGCTTACTCCCTAAATCGGATATTTTTACAACCGGTGTATTAGCCGGTTCTCTCATAATGCTCGGTCTGAATAAACCAATTACTGAATTTCTGAAACGTTTGAACAATAATCAAGGGAAAACTAAAGATGGGCTAGCTGACCCAATTGAATGTTTGTTAAAGGCTATTCATCGCCACAAGATAAGTCAGCGAACAATGCAGCCGCGTATGGCAATAGATTTGGCAAAAAAAACGGTACATGCTATTGCCATTTGGCTAGAAGGTGAGCAATCAGCTAAGTATTGGCGAATGAGGGATTTAACTGGGCATGAGCTGATGCCTCTGATTATGGAACTGAAGCAACTAAAGATGAAGCATGCGGAAAGAGATTTATAACCTATTGAAATCGATTATTATCCTTTTCAGTTGCTCATCATTCGCAAAAGACCCTAAGGTAGTCATTGTTTACTCGACAGAGGTTTTAGGGAATCCGGCCTACACTGAGGTAATAGCCGGCATCGAACACATCAATAGGCATGTTCAACGAATAGAGTCTACTGGCGATAACAATAATTTAAGCGCTATTCTTGATGGGTCGCATTCAACCCGTGTTATTGCCCTTGGCAAGGGGATTGCTGAGACAATTTACAGAACTCATTATCGAGAACGAACGTTGGCAGGATTGGTATACTTTAATCGGGACCAATACAGTGGTGTAGGTTTGGCGATTGATAATCGGGCGTTGGTTCACGACTTAGCCAGATTATTGCCGTCAATCAAAAAATTCTTTGTTGTTCAACAATCCAATTTTCAGACCATTGATTATGTGCCATCTAATTTAAAGTCCTCTGCCGTCATGGAAGTAAGGGAGGGCGTTGATTCGCTAGACACCATCCGTGTCCTTGGCCGGTTACTGGATGAAGCCACGCCTGCTGATGCAATATTTATCCCTGCGAACTTACCCAATAATATTCTGTACGAAGTCGCTAAGGTCGCATGGGATAAAAAAATCATCCTTTTATCGACCAACCTAAGTCACTTGGAGAATGGCGCTCTCATGGCCGTTTTTCCTGATTATTTTGCGTTGGGAGAGCAATTAGGCCGCTTGGTCGAAAGTTCTGGACCTGTCTACGAAAACATTAAGGTTATTAAGTACGCACTGAATCGGCGGGTTGCCCAACACCTTGCCATTGAGTTCGATCCGGGTGTGTTAGATTCATTCGCGTTTAAAATCAAATGAGCCTGCTCGACCGCTACAACATACAACAGCGGTTCAATCTATTGATTTTCATTTCCATTTTCCTGGCGTCATGCTTCTTGATCGGATTCATGAACAAGTTGATTTCCAATTACATCAACGACTACACAAGCCATTACTGGCGAGAACATACCGCAACATTTGCTGATTCAGCCATATACTCTGTAATCTTAGGCTCAACATCACAGTCTGAATCCGTAACCCATAGCTTTGCGTCTGACAAGAACGTAGTGGGCGCAACGATTTACGATAATCAGGGAGAGATTTTAGCTTCTTATGGCACCCGGTCTGTATGCGAACTAAATCCGGCTTTTCGCACTGAAGAACCCAGTGATGCGGATAACCGAGACTCCTGGTGCTTCTATTCGCCTATCTACCAAGAAAGCTACTTAGGGTACGTTGAATTAGTTATATCGAAAGCTGAATATGACTTAGTCATGAGGAAGCTTTTACTAGGCTCGATATTGATTATTCTCGTTTTCTCGTTATTTTTTATAGTCATTGTCAGGCGGTTGTCACGACTATTTACTTCGACTTTGATGGAAATGGCAAGGGTCCTCAATAAGGTAAGCGTAGGAGAGCGAGGAAATCGAGTTCATTTTTCGGGGTCATCCGAAATCAATAACATGAGAATTACGCTAAATGAAATGTTGGCTAATATCGAAACTACAGAAGCAGAGCTCGAGAAAAGCGTCGAAGAGCGGACGAGTGCATTAAAAATCGCGCTGGAAAGCAGCGAAACCGCCAACGTGTATAAGGCGCAAATTATGTCTATGGTGTCCCACGAAATGAAGACGCCTTTACACGCCATAGGGGGATATTTACAACTATTGGCTGAGCGTTTACCGGATGATCCTGCCTTCACAGATAATCGAGCATTACATGCAAAGGCATTGGTTCGTGTTAATGACTTGAATAATTTAATCGACAATATTCTGTTACATGCCAAGCTAGAGGCTGACCGTTATGAAGTGGCACTGACTTCTATTGCAATTGCCCCTCTGATAAATGCGTGCGCAGAGAATGTTACCCCTTTGCTTAACCGCAATCGAAATCAGCTCCAGCTCATTGGCTCTGATGCCGTGTTTGTATCGGATAGCGAGGTTTTGCGGCACATTTTGAATAACTTATTGAGCAACGCGTGCAAGTTCACCACAGACGGTGTCATTACGCTGACCTGGCGACTCAGCCAAGCTTTTTTAATTATTGAGGTTGCTGACACCGGCTGTGGAATACCCGCTGAGTTTTGCGATCAAATTTTTGATCCCTGGTGGCAGGTAGACATGAGTCTAAGCCGGCGCTATGGTGGGCATGGCCTTGGGTTGGCAATAACAAAACAGTTCGTGCAACGTTTAAACGGCGACATTTCTGTTGAGCCAAACCTCGTCTGCGGCTCTGTTTTCACAATCAGGATACCGAACTCCAAATCCTAGCTTGTTCGTCTTCGGATAAGCTCTGCGGTAAGATTAGTTTAATTGCGTCAATAAGATGTCTTGCTTTTTCAATGTTGCTACCTTTTAGCTCTCGTTCCAATTCACAGACTAAATTGCTCAATTTTTTCTGTTTCTGGTCGTGATAGTAGTCCTGATAAATGAGTTTTGCTTTATTTAATTGGCTACCGCATTGCGCTCTTAATTCCATTAATGTATACGGTTTTGGCAAATATTGACTGGCTCCGTTCAGGATAAAGTCTTTGTTATATTCTGGCTTATCAAAGGCCGTCATGACTATAACGGGCTGGTTCTTATCTAAATCCATTATTTCCGATAGCACTGCATTGCCTTTCCGCCCCGGAAGCATGTAGTCAAGCAAGATAAGATCGTGACGTTTCTTTTTCCATAATGCTAGACCTTGTTCGCCGTCTGGAACTGTATCGACCTCATAATCGCTTCTTAAGGCTTCAAATGCTATTTCTGAGGCGTCTTCATCGTCCTCAATGACTAAAACGCTGGCCTTGACCTGTCCTCGCCGCCCGCGAACATATCCGGCGCTATGGGCCATCTGAAGATTTTCTACCAAGTCACCCATTGAAGTGACGTGGAAGTGATGTTCTTTGGCGAGAATAAGCGGTACTTCGGTGTCACACGTTTCGCTTATCAAGTAAATTGGCAGCGCATGCCTAACCAATTTCTTCGAATTTACCAGTTTAGATAACTGCCATATATCAGTGCCATCGAACGAATAATCTGTGACAATGAAATCATATTCATCGCTCTTTAAGGCCTCAATGAAATCATCGATTGTCTCTATGACTGATGTGCTTGCACTTGCTACACCCAGGAATTGTTTGGTGATCGCATTGCTGATTTCATAGTCACTTGAGGCAACAATCACTTTCATTATAAATATCTTCGCTAAAGGTTTTAATTGTCCTCCATGATGACCGGTATTTATGGTCAACCGGGGAGGGCTTGATTTCGACAGGTACTTACAGGGTCTGAGTAGTTGGTGTAATTGAAATGATTACATCCCTCTCAGGCTTATACGTAATACTAACGGTTGGTTTAATCTCTTCGTTGACGAGAATTGTGAATTCTCGTAACACGGTGACAATAATCACCATCATTTCCAACTCGGCAAAATGCCGGCCAACGCAATTATGCACGCCACCACCGAACGGCAGAAACGTGTATTTATGGCGCGGAGTAACGCCACTGTTTAAAAAGTGTTCTGGGTGAAATTCGTTTGGTCGCTCCCACCACCTACTATCACGATTGGTCGCATACAGGCTCATTATTACTGACGTACCTTGTGGAACCGTTTTTCCTCCTACAGTAATCGTCTCTGCTGTATCTCTACTAAGGGCGATAGCCTGCGGATATAAGCGTAATGTCTCATAAAGCGCCGCCTTGGTGTAGATCAACTGTTCTATAGTGTCTGGCGTCAACTTGTCATCCTTGAGGCCCTGAATTTCACGGGTGATACGTTTATGGACCGCCTCATGCTTACCTATGAGGTAAAAGAACCAGATTAACGTATTAACAGTCGTGTCTTGTCCAGCCAGGAACAACGTAACCGCTTCATCCCTTAGTAACGCTCTCGACATATGCGAGCCGTTTCTATCCCTGCCTTTCATCATTAGCGAAATTAAATCATGGCCGGTTGGTTCGATGCCATCGATTTTGGCATCAACATAGGCCACGAATTGATTGATGGCTTTCTCCATCCGCCTGTTTTGGAGAAAAAAAAGCTGTTTTAATATTCCCTTGCCTAGCGTCTCTGTTAGCAAATGCGGAAATAACCCTTTTACAATGGTATCAATCGCAGACATCAATAATTCTTCACTATTCGCTGATTTTGTCTGGCCGAACATTACTTGAATCAGAATGCTTTGAATGATTGCTTTTAATTCTTCCGATATGTTTACTTTAGTGATGCCATCGTTTTTAAGCCGCACTGCGGCCTTGCCGGCTTCTTTAAGCATAATGCCGTGCCACTCGGCGATTGCTTGCTTTGTAAACAGTGGCTGCATTAATCGCCGCTGGTTTGTCCATGTCGCGCCCTTGCTGTTAAAAAGCCCATCGCCGAACATTGGTTTTTTGGCTTCATAAAGCGAGTCTCTATTCAGTAGCCCCCGCGCTTCTTGATTGAATATTTCCTCGTAATGTTCAGGATTTGATGTAAACAAAAGCCTCTTATTAAAAAATTTGGTTTGCACAAAGTCGCCATATTTTTTGTGTATAGCGGTTAATGCACCTGCCGGATTTGTAATGAGTCTAACGAGATAAATAAGCATGACTAGAATGTCGCTTTGACTTGTCCCAAGACGGTACGCCCAAGAATGGATTCATCGCCCGGGAATAGAATAGGATTTAACGTTGGCTCTTTTAGAGTTGCATTAAAAATATTGTTGATTCTAAATGTGAATTCGATTGGTTTCGCTATCTTTGTCGATAATGTTAGCCCCGCCGTAAAATAGTCTGATAAATTACTACGCGGATCATCGGATGGCCGTTTTCGTTCCCCAATCCAATTTAGTTGAGTCCCAATCCCCCAATTGTCGGTAATATCCCAGTGTATTAAGCCTTTTACCATGTGTTCTGGCATTAGGCCTGTATGGGGAGTGGATGGCAACCCGTGATAACTGTAGCTAACAGCGAAATCCGCAGCGCTATTTAATGTGTACTTTGCTTCTGTTTCGAAGCCAATCCCATCAATTGGGTCGCTGTTACGAAAACCAACAGGGGTTACACTTGAGGAATGAGTGGAGGTGATTAAATTATCTTGTTTAAACCAATAAACATTGGCAGACGTCAATAAATCAGACGACCATTTTTTTTCTATCTGGAATTCAACCGTGTTTACAGTCTCCGCTTTAATGGTAGTGCCCGGAGTCAGCGGTAGATTCTTCTCAAGAAACGACGGTGGGCGAAATGCCCTGCTGTATAGCAGTTTGGTTGTCAAATTCAAATCGACGTTCCACACCAGCGCAATACGCGGACTATACCCGGGTGATACGTCTGAGTAATAGTCGTAGCGAAAGCCAGTAGTAAGATACCAATCTGTTGAGAAATTCCACTCATCCTGTATTAGCGCATAGTAGTTTGTTCGCTCTTTCGATGCTAACAATGGATCTCTTCCAAATGCCGATACTTCCGTCAATGGAATTTGCTGCACAAAAGTTGGAGTAATGATGTAATTGATTTTGTTAGTTCCATCATTCCAATTATAAATAAGTCCTGTACCGCCTGTGATCGTGTGTTTTTTGATGCCAACGTAATTGATTTGTGTGGTGAGTCCTGTTGTACCCTGGAAACCAGACACACTATTTATTGCGCCTGATGGCAATAATCCGCCGAAGGTCCCGGCCGGCAACAAATTAGTAACGGTACTTGGATTTTGTCCCAAGAAATAAAACGTCGTTTTATTTGTTACTGTATCGGTAATTTCATTATTTAGCGATAGGTCAAGATTGTAGATATCATTATTTGTGCCGCCTGTATCATCAAGGGCATACGCGGCTCCAATACCCGTTTCTACATGTCTAAATCCTTGATATCCGGCTCGAAGCCGGATCATGTCTTTGTAGGCCACGTCTAGCCGCGCATCAATGTCGCCCCGACCATTATTGGTGAATCCTGGTGCATTGGAGACATTGGTTCCAAACTGGTTATCTAGAACTGTCTGTGCGTCTTGGTTGACTCGTCCTTCATAACCATTTGTACTACCCCCTTGTATGGCTACGCTATATTCTATGTCGCCCGATTCGTCACCGTATTCAGCCCATCCTTCATAGGTATCTTGATTGCCAAAAAACCCACCTGCATCGCCACCTTTGAGCGCTTTACCGGTTTTCAGAATAATGTTGATAACGCCGGTCGTGGCGTCACCACCATAGAGCATTGAACCGGGTCCTCTAATCACTTCTATGTGTGCAATATTCTTAACCGGCAGATTCCATTCGTATGGTTTACCTCCAAATAATGTATTCCGAACAGGTACGCCATTAATTAAAATCAATACTTGAGCGTTTGTCTCAGAATATACCCCTCGAAAACCAATTACATTAACGCCATTCCTGGCGTTGCTGACATGTACACCCGGTAAATATTCGAGAACATCCGTTAAGCGTCTAGCACCGATTCTCTCAATATCTTTGGCCGTCATAACCGACGTAACACTGGGACTTAGGCTTTGCGGCAAGGGGCGCCCTGATGCAATTGATTGCATTTGATCAGAACCATGAATCAACATGAGGTCATCTTCAGTTTCGGCAAATACGTTTTGGGTCAAACCAAAACAGATCAACAGGTATTTTGCTTTTTGGGATCCAGTCATAGTAACCAATGGTTAAAGGTTATTCCATTTTATCTATTACGATATTTAATTCTTGCCCCATTGGATCTGTTGCTTCTTCAGATGGTGCGAATAGGATTCTTATGGGTATTGCTATGTCTTTGTCTTTGTCTTTGTAAGTAACTCTAAGGTATCGAACAGAGTATCTAACGTGACCATTCACGTGCTTTTTTTGCGATAAGAAACTAACAAAAATGCCCCGTACTTACACACCAGTCTCGTTACTACTCGATACTTTTTGCTCTTATCCTGAATAATATAAATTTCTTACACGGCTTTAGTTTTAAAAAACTCAACAAGCTCGGCTTCTTCTATAGTGTATATATTGATTACGCTATGCCAGTAACAGTGAAATGTAATTAAACACCGTTAAACTCAATAATTTTATACAATATAACAGGCGGATTCAACTCCGAAGTGCACTCGCCAACACCAGAATATGAAGAAGGTTAGCGGCTATAGTTTCAAGCCTTTTCAATCCGACCAAAGGCGAGAAATTACTTGAGAAACTACAACCAGCTAACCCAAGAACTAAAATACCAGATCGAGATATTAAAGAACCAAAAAGACATGGCGGAATTACTTCAGGTCTCACCCAGTCCGTTACCTGCTTCATTTTGGTTATTCGGTTCTGTAATGGTAGGTCTACTAAGTTGGAAACGAGCCGGCCGCATATTAGGTTGACAGGATAAATCTTCGCTCTAAGCAATTAGCCATGATTAAACACTCGTGGTGTTTTGCAGTCAGGTAGGGTGATGGCATGCTTCTTCCGGTTAAATGAGTCGGTGCATTTTGACACCGTTTAGGGATGAGGAGGCGTCCATGTCATCACCCTATTCCAACGTGGATTAGACAAACTCAAAGTCTCGGGAGCATGCAAATGGACGATAATTACCGTTTAATACGCTTTGTCGAAGCCCAAGCTTCTGTTTATGAGCACGTGTGCTCGGAACTGCGCCGAGGCCATAAAACCAGCCACTGGATGTGGTTCATTTTTCCGCAAATAAAAGGCCTTGGGCACAGCGCTGTAGCGAAAGAATTTGCTATTTCATCCCACAAAGAAGCTGAAGCGTATCTGCAGCATCCATTACTGGGCCCAAGGCTTCACGAATGCACTCGACTGGTTAACGCCCTTGAAGGCCGTTCAATCAGCCAGATTTTCGGTTATCCGGATGATCTGAAGTTTTTATCCTGCATGACACTCTTTGTCCACGCCACGACTGATAACCAAGACTTTGCTACGGCTATTCAAAAGTATTTTGCAGGCCATGAGGATCCGTTAACGATTGAGCGGCTGGAGGGGTAAATTGGGTTGCAGAGTGTTCGCATAAACCAGGACTGGTTTCATAGGGCACGGAAGTGATTGGCTTAAGCGGGCGCAGGAAATCTGCCCGGCCAACAGCTTGTGTTGTTAACCCTAATTTTTAACGCTAATTTAGCTCAATGGTACTGTGATTGTACGTACCTTACGTGCTATAGTGTCTAAAAGGAGAAAATCTTATGATTTCGAATAAACGTACAGATCGCATTGACCTTAGAATTCATCCTAAAGCTAAAGAAGCGCTTCAAGCTGCCGCATCACTTCGGCATAAATCAGTCAGCGAATTCATTCTGGAAAGCGCCTTGGATGCTGCCGATGAAGTCCTGGCGGATCGCCGGTACTTTAGCCTTACTACCGAACAGTGGGAGGCTTTTCAAGCCGCGTTGGATGCTCCACCGAAGTCCTTACCCAGACTGGAACGATTAATGCGCGAGCCAGGTTTTTTCGATTGAGCCGGGAAACCCCGGAAAACCGCCAGATTGTTAAGCTCCATCAGACCCACGGTGTCGAGGCTTTTGATTGCGGCCAGGACAGTTTAAATCAGTATTTAAAGCGATACGCGTTAATGAGTCAGCGCGGTGACGGTGCCCAAACTTATGTGGGCGTATGCGGGGATAAGATCATTGGTTATTACACCCTGGTTGTCGGGGAAGTCGCTTATGACGAGGCTCCGCAACGGTTAGTCAAAGGGCTTTCTCGTCACGGAGTGCCGGTCATGTTATTGGCTCGTCTTGCTACAGATCTTGCCTGGCAGGGGCAAGGCGTCGGCGCTGGTTTATTAAGAGATGCAATGCAACGCACCCTTCAAGCGGCTGATATCGCCGGTATCAGGGCCTTTCTGGTTCACGCCAAAGATGCTAAAGCCAAGGCATTTTATGAGCATTTCAACTTTTCGCCATCACCCACCGACCCTTATCATTTGTTTTTATTAGTTAAAGACATCAGAAAAACCATGGGGAATAGTTAACATGGCCGAAACCAACTGGCAGCACAAAATCGACGTTGTAATTAACGGAAAATCCGCCGACATTGAAAAAATTGATGACACTATTTTCATCGAAATGGCCGGTGTTTTCATGGCCTTACTAGCTACTTCGATGCCTAGCTACAAAAGTCTATTGTTATTGTTCAGAATTGAGTGACGCTTTATTTCACCAATCGGCAACATTAACATTGATGCGTAAGTCAGGAAGAATCAAGAGAGTCTTGACAAGATCCTTCCTTTACTTGAATCCTCCGGCACTGAGCAATTAACCCCACTCCTTTATTTCATTCAGGTAATTGCCGACAGCATTGACGATGAGCTGCTGCTTTTTTTCCAGTAATGAAGCCAGCAAGAGTACCGCCAAGCCTAAGCTGATTGAAAATAGCCAAGGTGCGTTGCTATAAGCATCGACCACATAACCGCAGTAAAACAGAATGCCGCCTAAAATATTCAGTTGCCCTAGGAAGAAGGGCGCTTTTTCGCGGAATTTAAGTCCGCCGGTCACAACCAGGGCGATGCCGGTTGATAATGCCAACAACGGTGCAAAGGCTTGGTTATTCAACAAAGCGGTGAAAACCAAGCCGGTCGCTAATACCGATCCCAGCGAACGGTAGGCTTTAGCGTGGTAAACCACCTGGGTCGATAACGCAAACATCGCAATGGCGACCGGGATCGCCAGAGTGTAAAAGTTATCGGGTAGGCCAAAATGTTGCACGGTCATCGGACCTATCAACAAGACGGCAACCGTGCCGGCACATTGGCTTAAATAAATGACTAAGGCTGATTGTGTGTATTGCTTGACAGCAACGATACCGACGGTGGCAGTCATGGCGGCAACGGCCATCGCCAGCCAGTACGACAGGGGGTATAACAGACTTCTGCCAAGGAGTATCAGCAAGGGCAAGCTTACCAACGCTCTTGCGGTTAGGCCTTCGGCCAGTTTCATCGTACTGTCCGATTGGAACTGACGCTCGATAAGCGTTATTCCGGCAAACATTACAATCAGCATAACCGGCAAACCAAAGCCCTCCCGAATCGGCAAAAGCAAGGCCAGATTGCCGAGTAAGGCCGCTTGCATCAGGGTTTTGACCTGACGTTTCGCCAACATGGAAAAACTGGTGTAGCTGACGGCAACCAACAGCAATACGGTAATGCCTAAATCAACGGCAATTAAAGCCGGATGGACATCGCCAAATTGCAGCCAGCTATAGTCCGGTTGCGGTGCCTGAGCACCTTGCACGTAGGCATATACCATCGCACTGACTTGGGACACCTGCACGGGCAAAAAGGCCGCGCCTAACGCAAAAAACAAGCGTGCGCCGGTACTTTCCTGTAAACCATAATTGCACACCAAGCCGCCAACACACAGTGCCAAAACGATCGCCAAACTCACCCAATAACGGTAAGCGGGCAATAAATCGGCATGGCTTTGAAACATAAATCCGATCGCCGATAGGATGACCAGCAGACTACCCGCCCAACGCAGATAGCGGATGATTTGGCGGCTGGAAGATCGCGGTGCTGAATTGTTTGGGGTACCGACATCTGTCGACGCCCAGTGATAATTGCTGATAGCCATGATAAGTGTCCTATTCGGTGGGGGTTTGGGTGGTGAGTTCGTCGAGCAGCATTTTCAATTCCAAGGTGCTTTCTTCCTGCTCAAACTCATCGGCAAAACTGTCTTTGATGGGCGCTATCGGGCTGGTCAGTTCCGCACCGATGACCGACTGTTCCCAGCGTTTAAAAATCGCTTGCGCCCCGGCTGATGGATTGACGTCTTCGGCACGTAACGAAGTGTGTAACTGAATCCGGTTTTGCCGGGCGGATAGCACCTCTTTTTGCGTGTACGACGCGTGTAACTGTGCCTGGATATCCACCAAATCTCTTTGGCATTGGTCGTATTGTGCCTTGGCCTTAGCGAGTTCCGGCTCAATTGTCTTCATTTGCTTTTGGACGTGGAGCAAGCGTTTGACGCATTCCAAAGCCTTGGCTTCATCTTGGTCCTTGATTTTAACTGCCCGCCCCGACCAGATTTCAGCTTGTTTATTCAGGTCGGACCGCTTTGTTTCAAACTGTTGAATCATCTCTTGGAGGCGGTGCTGGTGGAGGCGAGTTTTACCTTGGAACGCTTCCAATTCCTTGATGGCGACCCCGGCGACGGCTTCGTGGTTTTCAAAATCGTCGGCGACATCGTCCAATTGGGCTTTCAGGGTGACAAAAATACGTTTTAAACTGTTCATAAAGCTATCCTATCAATGTGTGATGACAGATAGGTAAAAGCAAAAAGAAAGCCAGTTATTTAATGCATTAAATAACAATGAGTTAACCCACTATACATTGGCTAAAGTTTAAACTATAGTCATATAATGCATACACTCTATACATATTATGAACAAGTTAAATTCAGAACAGTACGCCGTTTTTGCCAAAATCGCAGCCTTAGCGTTTGTAAATCCCTTCAGCTTCGAACGCGAACAGGCTAATTGGCAGGTGCTCAATCTGCCCCCACAAGCCTTATCAGCTGTGGAGCGACGAAAATTAGTGGTGGAAGCAATAAACAGCCAATTCCTGGCCTTATCCCGGCAACAACGTTTCGATATCCGTCACTTTCAGGGCAAAACCCAAGCGATGATGCAGTTGGCGTGGCTGGTTAAAGTGTTTTACAGCTATCAACCAGGCTTTGATGAGTTTATCAAGGCGCAGCAACAAGCCGGGGACAAGGCCTTGGTACTGCCGTTTGCGCAGGCCCTTAGCGAAGAATTTGAATTAGCCGGTTTTACCCGGCAGCAAGCATCACACTCCATTGCGCTGTTGTTCCAATTGCAGCGTGCCTTTCGCTTTATTGATGAAACGGTTTCCGGCACCAGTTCGGCCATTGTCGAATTGCGTACACGGCTTTGGAACAATATTTTTACCTTTAATCCGGAGTGGTACCTCAACTACCTGTGCAAGCGCATGGAGGATTTTTCGCTGTTATTGCTGGGTGAGACAGGGACGGGCAAAAGCCGGGTGGCGAAAGCGATCGGTTGCTCCGGTTATATTCCTTTCGATGCCTTAACGGGTAAATTTGTGGAGAGCTTTACCGTCTCGTTCAGAGCGATCAACCTGTCGCAATATTCCCCGGGTGTATTGGAATCGGAATTGTTTGGTCACAAAAAAGGCGCATTTACCGGGGCAGTCGACAACCACCCCGGCTTGTTCGCCCATTGTAGCAAGCACGGCTCGGTGTTTATCGACGAAATCGGCGAACTCGACATTCCCATTCAGGTTAAATTGCTGAATGTCTTGCAAGACCGTCTATACAGCCCGGTTGGCAGCCATGAGCAACGCCGGTTTGAAGGCCGGATTATCAGTGCCACTAACCGGCCGATCGAACAATTAATGGCGTCAGGACACTTTAGAAAAGATTTTTACTACCGCTTATGTTCCGACGTGATTACCTTACCCAACTTAAAGGAGCGCCTCAGCCAAAATCCCGATGAATTGCGGGCATTAATCGCCAGTTTAGTGCATCGGGTCATTGACTCACCCGAAGCGGAACTCATTGACAGAATTGAAACCCGTATCCGGGAAGTCGTCCCCAAAACGTATCACTGGCCGGGAAATGTCAGAGAACTGGAACAATGTATTCGACGGATTTGTATTACCGGTAGTTACCAAGTTAACTCATTGCCTTCCGTTACGCAGGCCAATGAGCGTATTGTTCAAACAGATGCGCAGGGAAAATACCTGTCAGCTCAACAGCTTCTGCAAAATTACTGCCGATTTTTATTTGACCAGCACAATAGCTACGAGGCCGTTGCCAGAATTGCGGGTTTGGATAGGCGAACGGTGAAAAAATATATTGACTTGAGCGAGCGTGGGTTGCAATAGGCTTTAAATAGTCAAAGCTTCAGCGGCCATAGGACCGTATCAACCCATGCCTAAACGGTCGGCCCATTTCTGCAGGTCACGACTGGCCGCTTTATCGTAATGAATATGGCAAAATGAAGTTTGGCAATCAGCCATTATGTGAAGTTTCCTTTTATGCACATTGTCTTGGTTTCTCATAGTTGACGCTAGGAATATAGAGGATTGAGCAAGGCAGCCAGATAAAAAGCTGGTCATAATTTTTGCAAACTGCAGGAGTCGATTTTCTGTAGTTCCATGCAGAAACTAACCCTCAGTACTACAGATAGCTTTTTCTACTTAAATATTGCTTCCAACAGGGAAACAATCACGCGGAATTTATCCATGATGTCGATAAAAAGTGAGAATTCGATACGTCTGATGACATCGACTGGAATAATCGCTGATATTGCTCCCTTTGGGTGTATTTGAAAGCTTGTTTTAAATCATTGAAATTATGCAAAGATTGCGTGCGAGGTAGAGGCTTTAAAGCCAGCTTACATCATGGTTGTGCCAATGCCGCTGTTCATAAAAGGAAACTTCACATAATGGCCGTAATGCAAAGCTTTGCATTACGGCCAATTGCTGACCTTGGTATTTTAGTTTTTGTGACAGAAATTAATCGTATAGCAGGCGATCCAGGTGCCGCTAAAAAAGGAGCGAAAATCAGACACATTAATTTGTAGAGTATCTTTGATGCGCGTCATACAGGGCCGAATACTCGATTTCATGGCCTCGTTTTTACTTGAAAACGTCGACTTTGAATGTTTAGCAAAAATGGAGTTCTAGCATATTTTTCGACACAACTTATCATCGGATGAGATGATTATCTATGCATCAAGAATCGGGAATAGAGACGCTTGCAGAGGTTGACCGGTTATTGGAGGAGATTAGAAAGCTATGAGTACAGTTATAATTGGCATCCTGCCGCAGGAAAAAATGAGGGAACGGGTGCTGGCTATTGCCAAAGGTGAATACAAGCCCGAACCGACAGAGCCAAAAATATGGTTCACTTCAATGCGCTCCCTAGCAGAAGTGTTGAGCGACGACAACCGGGCGCTACTGAAAATTATTCAGGAAACCCATCCGGAATCAATTTCATCTCTGGCTAGTATTACCGGTAGAAAACCGAGCAATTTGTCCCGTACCCAGAAAACCATGTCGAATTATGGTTTAGTGGAAATGCGACGCGAGAAAAACCAAGTCCGGCCAATTGCTGTCGCAACTGAGTTTCAGATTTTTGCTTGAGTTGATACCGACTATCGGCATGAGATCTGGCGAGATGAAATTCTCAGTGTAATTTCCAATCAAGAGATACGCACCCACGATTTCTTCTTCCTATAGATATCGGATCCAATTGACAAATCAGTCATTCGAAATGACAGTCGACCGACGGGGTTGGTTCGTAATTTGCCCGATTCAAAATCGGTAGCACGTGATGACACCCGACCAACTTGAGCAACATCGCAAACTTTAAGTTTAACCATATCACATCCCCGAAGCTTGCTGTCAATGGCCAGATTGAATTGCGCTTGTTCACGTATGTTTTTGGCCATCTGCAAACGGATGCGAATGGCCCAGATTCCCTACAATTTTAATTGTGATTTCTGATCAATCAACTTGCCTTTGTTCCATGGTGAGTTTCGATTGTTTTGATTTTCTTGGTTCAGAACAAACTCCTAACTGTTACTTAAGGATATTTATTGTCACACTACCAAATTGTATCTACCGGAACAGACGTGGATTCGTGTTTGCAGCCATTCAGAAATTTGGTTTTAATGTCTGCAAGAAGGTCATAGCGACCTTGGCTATTTCAGAGCTATCCAAATTTTAATGTCAGCCATTGAGATTGGCGTTTTGAATTCTGCCTAACGTGTTGTTTCTCTTTTCTTAAATAAAGAGACTTTTCTCGACTGATTGTACCTTGCGTTTACCATGCAATTGGCGCAACAGAAATTAAAAGATATTTTCCTCGAGAATTATCTACTGACAAATATCAGATCAACATGAACTCTAAAATACTAACCCAATTCGAAGTATGTGAAGGTGGCACTTTAAAGATGGCCCACTTCATCGACGCCAAAATTCGATCTGAATTTTATGAAGATGTAGCCAGCGACCCATCGCAACGCTCGCCAACAGATCTGGCTGATGCAATAGCTTACTGTCAACCTTTGGCTTGGGAGGTAGAAAAAATCTACTCGGAATGTCGTGATGAGCTACTTTACAACATTGATGAAGAAGTGAATGAAGAAGATCCTGATCTTGTAAAGATCAAGTCACTTGAAGCAATGCTGGCGTTAATGCCCGAAGAGCCTGACGATGGACTAAAGGATTGGCTAGAACAAGTGGATAGCGAAACCTTCAGTGACATCATCGTCCCTCAGTTAAAAAACTGGTTCTCGGAGCCTCCTGACAGGACTTGGGAAGATGGCTACCTCCCCGAATTAGGAACGGCACAAAGTGCCGCTCTCTATTTTTTTCGCGATATGGATCAGGTTTCAAAGAGTATGCTTGGTGTCACCGAGGTCGAAGGGCAACACCCAGGCAGCACCTATTATGCGGCGTAACTTCGAATCAGTATTAGTAAGGCTAATGCTGCTGCCAAAAAGTCTGGCATTCCTGTTCGCTTTGTAAAGACTCACTCGGCGTAAATCAGAGATGATGAAATTCTGACCCCAAGCTTGGCTTGCGTCAATTAAGTTCGGAAATGGCTTGAAGGGATAAGCTTGCTTTATTGCTAGTGGTAAAATGAAAATAGGGTTTAGCGGAGTCTATGCGTTAATGTTAATACCGTTTATCAAAACCATTTGCGAATAATCCAACGGAAAAAAAATGCGAAAATCTGAAAGTACTGAAGATAAGGCAAGAGAGTTTATCGCAAAAAACATACAGCTTATTCGAATTGATCCAGAATCTATTAACGGTAATTATTATTCAACTTACCCAGAGCATTGTGATATTTTTATGTTCAATTCACTTATTACCATGAGCATGGTAGGAAGTAATGCTTATGTTGCCGTTCCAGTTAACGGGGACCCACCTTTCGTTATCGGAAACATTGGCGACTAGAAAACACTAAAATAGTCTCCAAAAATACAATAAAGACGTTTGCTGTTTAAATTTAGTCTTGCGAAATGAATAAGTCATACCAATATGACTAACGCCACAGTAGCTTCGTTTATATCATTAAAGAAACCCAATATTTCTAGCGCGGTGATTTTTGTTTTCAGAATCAGTTATTGAACATGGCATTATCCAGGCATACGCTGACACAATTTATATTGTTCATGCTAATTCACAGATCACACTGCGGATTGGAATTTTCAGTCCCGCATTAGCTGAACTCCACAAAACCTCAGGTGTCGATTGCAGCGTCTTTATCACCGCATGGAATCCCTTTAGTCGTGCAGTCGACGATCAAATCAATGACACTCGTCAAGCAATGCTAAACCAAGATTTACTGGATCTTGGTGTGGCGTTTTATGAAGGAATCGGCCAGCATACTTCAGGAAATTGGCCAGGAGAGAAGAGCTTTCTTGCTCTGGGGGTGTCTTTGGACACTGCTAAGAATCTTGGTATTCGTTACGAACAAAATGCCATTTTATGGTGTGGATCAGATGCCACCTCTCACCTGATTTTATTGCGATGATTTGCTATACATAAGTCCTCGACTTTGAAATACCGGAGAAAAACGTGATGACTGACTTAGAAGCACCCATTGTTACTATCAACATGAACGGGTTGCCCCAATGGGTGATTTTTCACGTTCCACACGACTCGACTGATATTCCAAGCGAGGTCAAAACTCAGTTTTCACTAGGAGGCTGTCCGAGAATTGAAAAAGTATGGTATCAGTACAGTTCATACTCGTGAATGACACACAGTAACTGGATGCGTTTTATGTCATATTATTTAACAATATCAATTAGATAGGTTATAATAGTCAAAAAATAAC
>NZ_JAUSBX010000003.1 GCF_030651835.1 Methylicorpusculum sp.
TTTCGTAGCTTGCGGAGAAAACCTGCAAGGCATCGCGAAACGGCGTTAAGTCATGCGAGAGCCAATGTTTCGACCCCTTGTTGGGTCGAAACGAGGCGACGCGGACAAATCGGGGCCGCCGGAGGCATCAGTGGTCGCGTATTTTTTTGCTGCTTGATTGGGCTGGGATGCCCAAAACAAGCTTTCGCAAAAATAGCGACTCCCCGAAGTCGGCTTTTTTAAATTCCCAATTACTCATAAAACGCCATTTAATCAGTTAGTTATTAACTGATTAACATTACCTCTTAAAAGTCAATGGTTAAGTCAAGTACCTGGAATTACCTTCTTTAAGATACAATCAGGATATCGTCAAGGAGTGTTTATGTTTTTACGCAATAGTCGTTTTGTAAAACAGATATTCAGTAGTTTTCTGGATCTGGCACCCATTTTAGTTGTTGTTCTGGTCTTTCAATTAGCCGTCATTCAGCAGCCCATCCCCGATATCATAAACATGATTGTCGGCTCTTTGTTTGTTGTGATGGGACTTACCTTTTTCATGCTGGGACTGGAACAAAGCTTGTTTCCGATAGGCGAAGCCATGGCCTATGCATTTGCCCGCAAAGGCAGCTTGTTCTGGATTTTGGTTTTTTCGTTTTGCCTGGGCTTCGGAACAACCGTTGCAGAACCTGCGCTGATTGCTGTAGCGAATGAGGCCGCCAATATTGCCAGCAAAGGCAACATGATCGCCAATACCGAAGATGCCAGACAAAGTTATGCATTAGGCCTCAGACTGACTGTTGCCACAGCGGTTGGATTTGCAATTTTGATTGGTGTATTAAGAATTATTCGAGGCTGGCCCTTACATAATTGGATCATAGGCGGTTATTGCATAGTCATCATCATGACACCTTTTGCCCCGCCGGAAATTATTGGGGTAGCCTACGATTCAGGTGGTGTAGCAACCTCAACTATCACCGTACCCTTAGTAACCGCTTTAGGTGTCGGTTTGGCGAATTCCATTAAAGGGCGTAACCCTTTGACAGACGGTTTTGGCTTAATTTCCTTTGCCTCATTAGGTCCCATCATTTTTGTCTTAGCTTTCGGTATGGCGACATGATTGAGTGGTTAATTCATTTTGCCGGAGATTTTCTTACTACCTGCCGTAACGTTTTACCGATTGCAGCAATCATTATCGGCTTTCAATTATTGGTAATAAGAAAGCCTTTAGCACATCCTTTTAAAACGTTGCTAGGATTCGTCAATGTCTTAATAGGCATTACTTTTTTCATGGATGGCCTGAAGATGGCGTTATTTCCGCTGGGTGAACTGATGGCCACTCAGTTGACCGCCCCAGAATTTCTTGGCATATCAGCTGATAGCGAATCGGTTATCTGGCAAAATTATTATTGGGTATATGCCTTTGCCGCCTGCATCGGGTTTTCAACGACACTGGCCGAGCCTTCTCTTCTCGCAGTCGCAATGAAAGCAGAAGAGATTTCGGGTGGCACTATACAAGCATTAGGGTTGCGTATTGCCGTATCGCTAGGCGTCGCGTTGGGTATCACGCTAGGCGTATTCCGAATCGTGACAGGCGGTGAGCTGTATTATTTTATAATTGGTTCTTATATCCTTGTTATCATTCAAACCCTATCAGCTCCAAAACCAATAATCGGGCTGGCATATGATTCAGGAGGCGTAACCACATCAACTGTAACGGTGCCTCTCGTAACCGCTTTAGGCATTGGTCTGGCATCAACAGTACCAGGGCGCAATCCCTTGCTCGACGGATTTGGTTTAATCGCATTCGCCAGTCTATTTGCAGTTATTGCCGTTCTCACCTATGCCCAAATTGCCGAACTGCTCAATAAATACCGTAATTCATCCAAATAGTGAGGATAATCATGCGCTTCAAACTAATTATTGCATTTGTCGAAGACACCAAGACCGATCTGGTGCTCGATACGGCCCGTAAAAGTGGTGCTAAAGGTGCTACGGTCATCAATCACGCCCGCGGCGAAGGCCTTAAATCATCCAAAACCTTTTTCGGTCTGACCCTGGATACCCAACGGGATGTTCTAATGTTTCTTGTCGAAGAGCATTTGAGCCGCCATATCCTTGAAAAGATTGCCAAAGCGGCTGAATTTGACAGCACCTCTGGCACCGGTATCGCCTTTAAAATCGATGTAGAAGATGCCATAGGCGTCATGCATCAGGTTGAAGAACTCACTCACGAACTGGAAGATGAAATATGATCGATACAACAAAAATAATACGTGTCAGGGATATCATGAAGACCAGCTACGCTCTCATTGATGGCGCAGCAACCGTCAGCCACGCGCTAAAAATCATGAAAGATGAAAAAACCTCTACGCTCATCGTTAACAAACGCCATGACATGGATGAATACGGTTTGATTACCTCCGGCGATATTGCCAGGCATGTCCTTGCCAAGGATAAATCACCGGACCGCGTAAACGTTTACGAAATAATGAACTGCCCTGTCATTCATGTTCATCCTGATATGGATATCCGGTTATGCTCAAGGTTGTTTGCCACCTATAATTTGGTAAGAGCACCTGTTGTTGAAAACCGAGTGGTCATAGGCATGGTTAGCCCTAACTCGCTGGTGCTAGATGGCTTGTATCAAATATGCAGATGACAGGTTTACATTATTAGCAGTAAAATGAAGCCATCAGAAAGTGAGTATTGGGTTAAACCGAACCTTCAGTATCGGGTTGTCAATGTTATCCTTCTGTGTCAAACATAGTTTTTATTAGTTGGAGTTTTTCAAATGGCAACAGGCACTGTAAAGTGGTTTAATAATACAAAGGGTTTTGGATTTATCGAGCCTTCGGAAGGCAAAGATGATGTCTTCGTTCACCATTCAGTCATCCAAGGTGACGGATTTAAAACTTTAAATCCGGGCCAAACGGTAAAGTTTGACATAGAAACGGGTCCAAAAGGCTTAACCGCTGCTAATGTTACACCGGTTTAACTAAAAGGCTTTTGGTTCCCTAAAGGGTAAAGGGCCAGCAATTCTCAGTTTAAACTTTTAATGTGCCCGGTTGGCGTATGCTTTGCGAGGAACGCCGTAAACCCATCCATGGAGGCTTGACGGCAGCATTCCTATTGCCGACATCCTCGCAAAACTTACTCCCCCCTTTTTTTATCGTCAAACTGGGAATTGCTGCAAAAGGGCTCTTGTGTAAAACACAAGAGCCCTTTTTTATGCCTTAATAGCTTAAAAAAGTTATAATTTTTTATTTATCGATTCAGAGGATTACATAATGAAAGAAAATTGGATTGCCCCCTCCATTCTCTCTGCCGATTTTGCACGTTTGGGTGAAGAAGTTGACAATGTATTGGCCGCAGGCGCCGATGTTGTCCATTTTGACGTAATGGATAATCATTTTGTCCCCAACCTCACTATTGGCCCTTTAGTTTGTGAGGCACTGAGAAAGCACGGTGTAACAGCACCTATCGATGTTCATTTGATGATTGAACCGGTTGACCGCATTGTTCCTGATTTTGCCAAAGCCGGTGCCAATTTCATTACTTTTCACCCCGAAGCCTCTGTCCATATTGACAGAACATTGCAGTTGATCCGCGACAATGGTTGCAAAGCCGGATTAGTATTTAATCCAGGTACCTCTTTGCATTATTTGGATTATGTGATGGACAAACTGGACATGATTCTGTTGATGTCAGTCAACCCTGGCTTTGGCGGTCAGTCATTCATTCCTTCTGCACTGGATAAACTGCGCGAAGTGAGAAAAAGAATTGATGAAAGCGGCTATGATATTCGCCTTGAAATTGATGGCGGCGTCAAAGTAGATAATATTCGTGAAATCAAAGCAGCCGGAGCGGACACTTTTGTTGCGGGTTCTGCCATTTTTGGCAAACCGGATTATAAAAAAATCATCGACGAAATGCGCGCTGAATTGGCCAAAGCCTAATCACCACAACCAGCCGTAGGCTTTCCGAAAAAACGGGCCTACGGCTGTTTACAAACCCGCCTAAGAAGTCAACGCGACGTTCTCAGCCTTGTTCTTATAATCATCTATCTTGTCAAAATTCAAATAGCGATAAGTATCTTCAGACGTTTGCTGGATTTGCATGGCGTACTGCATATACTCTTCAAAAGTTGGGATCCGGCCAAGTATCGAACACACCGACGCGAGTTCGGCAGAAGCCAGATAAACATTCGCACCATTGCCCAAACGGTTAGGAAAATTGCGTGTCGATGTTGATACTACCGTCGCATTATCGGCGACGCGCGCCTGGTTACCCATACATAACGAACACCCCGGCATTTCCATCCGTGCACCCGAACGACCGAAAATACCGTAATAACCTTCCTCAACCAATTGCGACTGATCCATTTTGGTGGGTGGAGACATCCATAGCCGGGTAGGTAATTCACCTTTATATTTATCCAATAACTTACCGGCAGCGCGAAAATGACCAATGTTGGTCATGCACGACCCAACGAATACTTCATCAATTTTTGTTCCTGCCACATCGGATAGCGTTTTGACATCGTCGGGATCATTAGGACACGCCAGCAGAGGCTCTTTGATTTCGCTCATATTAATGTCGATGATTTCAAAATATTCGGCATCGGCATCAGGCTGAAGCAGAACCGGATTCGCCAGCCACTCTTCCATAGCGTTAATTCGTCTCGAAATCGTCCGCGTATCGCCATAACCTTCCGCGATCATCCATTTCAACAAAGTGATGTTGGAATTCAGGTATTCTCTGATCGGCGCATCGCTCAGACGAATTGTACAGCCGCCCGCTGAGCGCTCGGCTGAAGCATCCGATAATTCGAAAGCTTGTTCGACCTTTAAGTCAGGCAAGCCTTCGATTTCGAGAATACGGCCGGAAAACACGTTTTTTTTGCCTTTTTTCTCAACCGTTAACAGGCCTTTTTGGATAGCCGCATAAGGAATGGCATTAACCAAATCCCGTAAAGTAATACCCGGTTGCATTTCGCCGCTAAAACGGACTAAAACCGATTCCGGCATATCCAAGGGCATCACGCCGGTAGCGGCAGCAAAAGCCACCAAACCGGATCCGGCAGGAAAAGATATGCCAATAGGGAAACGGGTGTGTGAGTCACCGCCGGTTCCAACCGTATCAGGCAGTAACATACGGTTAAGCCATGAATGAATAATGCCGTCGCCGGGGCGCAGTGAAACGCCGCCACGATTCATTATAAAATCGGGCAAGGTATGCTGCATTTCGACATCGACCGGTTTTGGGTAAGCGGCGGTGTGACAGAAAGACTGCAAGACCAGGTCAGCAGAAAAACCCAAACAGGCCAGATCCTTGAGTTCGTCGCGAGTCATGGGGCCTGTTGTGTCCTGCGAGCCTACCGTTGTCATGTGCGGCTCGCAATAAGTGCCGGGGCGGATACCCTTAACACCACAGGCTTGTCCGACCATTTTTTGCGCTAAAGTAAATCCTTTTCCCGAATCGGCAAGGTCTGCCGGGCGTTTGAATATGCCAGAGGGCTCAAGTCCCAGCGCTTTGCGTGCACGATCAGTCAAGCCTCGGCCTATTATCAACGGAATCCGTCCACCGGCTTGCACTTCGTCAAGTAATACATCCGTTTTTAGTGAAAATTCGGCAATGATTTCGTCTGAATCATGTTTTTTAACAAGTCCTTGATAGGGAAAGATGTCGATGACATCGCCCATGTTCATAACGGACACATCACATTCAAAAGGCAACGCGCCGGAATCTTCCATTGTGTTAAAAAATATCGGCGCAATTTTGCTACCGATACACACGCCGCCTTCACGCTTGTTAGGTACGCAAGGTATATCACGCCCGGTAAACCACAATACCGAGTTCGTTGCCGATTTACGTGAGGACCCCGTGCCAACAACATCGCCTACATAGGCCACAGGAAAGCCTTTTTTCTTCAGCTCTTCTATTTGCTGCTCAGCATTTGTGATTCCTTCTCTGGGCATTTTCAGCATCGCTTTGGCATGCAACGGAATATCAGGCCGTGACCAGGCATCGGGTGCCGGCGATAAATCGTCGGTATTGGTCTCCCCCACCACTTTAAAAACGGTCACGGTTAATTTTTCGGGCATAACCGGTTTACTGGTAAACCATTCAGCTTCGGCCCATGAGCGGAGAACTTGCTGGGCAAAACCATTACCTGCATCGGCTTTTTCTTTAACGTCATGAAATGCATCGAACACCAATAACGTGTGAGACAAGGCTTTTGCGGCTATCGCGCCTAACGTTTCGCTGTCCAGCAATTCGATCAGAGGCGCAACGTTATAACCGCCCAGCATAGTGCCTAATAATTCGGTAGCCTTCGCCGCATCTAAAATGGGTGAGACCGCTTCGCCTTTGGCAATAGCGGTTAAAAAACCGGATTTGACATAAGCCGCTTCATCGACCCCCGCAGGAACCCGGTTGATCAATAAATCAAGGATAAAATCTTCCTCACCTCCTTGGGGAGGATTTTTTATCAACTCAACTAATGCCGCTACCTGCTCTGCATTTAAAGGCTTTGGAACAATTCCTTCTGCGGCACGTTCTGCAACATGTTTACGATACGCTTCTAACATTTTGAGCCCTTTTCAAAAATTTTAAACCTTAACCTGCGAGGTTAGCCTGTACTACGAATTTACGTATAACCGTGCAAAGCATTTGTAACCCGATGAAGAATGGCCTATCACGCACCAAACTTAACACGGTTTGCACCAAAAGATACCAGCTCTTTGACCGCCGGTTCTAGTGAAAGTGTCTTGCAAATAATTACTTCATCGCATCCAGAATCGCCTGACCCATCGCATCGGTTCCAACGCCTGACGTAGGATTAAGATCAGGTGTAACAAATTTCCCTTCTGAAACAACTTTTTCCAGCGCATTTTGAACTCGCCGCGCCGCCTCATGCTCCTTAAGGTGATCCAGCATCATGATGCCGGCCATGATGACGGCAGTGGGATTCGCTATATTCTTGCCCTCGATATCGGGCGCGCTGCCATGCACAGCCTCAAATAATGCCGCATCTTCGCCAATATTGGCGCCGGGAATCAAACCCAAGCCGCCGACCAGACCGGCCGTCAAATCGGATAAGATGTCGCCGAACATATTAGTGGTAACAATCACATCAAATTGATGAGGGTTCATCACCATATGCATGCAGGTCGCATCAATGATTTTTTCGTCAAATTGAATATCGGGATACTTAGCCGCAACTTCTCTAGCGGTATCAAGGAAAAGTCCTTGCGTGTATTTAAGAATATTAGCCTTGTGGCACACAGTGACTTTCTTGCGTCCATTGTCCCTGGCATATTCAAACGCATACTCGACAATTCGTTGCGAGCCTTGACGCGTAACAACAGCCAAGCTCTCGGCAATATCTTTTTTAGGAGTGAGAAAATGCTCCAAACCGGCATAAAGCCCTTCGGTATTTTCTCTTACAATGACAATATCGACATCCGTAAAACGAGTATCAACACCTTGCCAGCTTTTTGCAGGCCGCACGTTTGCATAAAGATCATATTTTTTACGCAGTTCTACATTGATACTGCGAAAACCCGTCCCGCCCACAGCCGTAGTTAAAGGCCCTTTGAAAGCTAAGCGGTTTTTATCGATGGACGCCAGGGTTTGATCAGGAATCGGGGTGCCGAACTTATTGTATGCGGCCATACCGGCATAGGCTTCTTCCCAATTAATTTTAGCGCCTGATGCATCGATAATTCTTACCGCCTCATCCATAATGGACGGCCCAATGCCATCCCCTTTGATCAACGTCACGTTATGCATTCATGTTCTCCATGAGTAAAAATTAAATTGATAATACACAGATTTAAACTGATTTAAAATAAGCAGGTTTCTTGCCACACAACATCTATTGAATTAGGATCTTTATAAGCTAAAGCTCGTGCTTGCAAGCCAAACACTTAAAGACAAAGGTTACAATAGACTGCAATGAGCGATTGACGACCGCCAATCTCAAATCATTTGATAAAAACTTCAGGAACCCCACATGCGCTATTGGCTAATGAAATCAGAGCCTAACGAATTCAGCATCGATGATCTTTACTTAAGACCGCATCAGACAGAACAATGGGACGGAGTTCGCAATTATCAAGCCAGGAATATGATGCGCGATGAAATGAAAAACGGCGATCAGGTATTCTTTTATCATTCCAATTGTGACGTGCCGGGAATCGTAGGGCTTATGCGCATAAGCCGCGAAGGTTATCCTGACCATTTTGCTTTTGATCCTGAAGATAAACATCATGATCCTAAAAGCACACCAGACGCACCAAGATGGTTCATGGTCGATGTCACTTTTGAACGCAAGCTCAGCAGGACTATCAGTCTTCATGAACTAAAAACACACGCCGACGCCGAACTTGCAGAGTTTGCCTTATTGAGACGAGGCAACAGACTCTCCATCATGCCGGTGACCCAGGATCAATGGGAGTTCATTCTGGCTCTGGAATGATTTAAAACCAGGTTATAGCCACTCTTTTTTTAACTTAACTACAACAAAAAAGTGGATCAAAGCTTGGTTCTAAGTGCGTCCGGTTCGCCGTCTTTCAATCTGCAAATGAAAACCGGGAACCTTGGGTACTTCAACAATAAAAACGGCACCCTCGGTATCATTTTCGGCCGTCAACGTACCGTGCATCGTATTTTCGACAATCATTTTTGACATGTATAAGCCAATACCCGTGCCTTTTCCATCGGAACGCGTCGTAAAGTAAGGATCATATATTTTATTCATGATATCAGTCGCTATCCCTCCGGCATTATCGGACACTTTGATGCTATACCAACCCACGCGGATGGGCTGTACATTAATGCTGACTAGCGGCGAAGACGTTCCACGCTCGATAAAAGTATCACGGGCATTGTTCAATAAATTAAGCATGACTTGAGAAAACTCGCCTTGCAGACCGTTAATACTAAACTGCTCATCGCAATTCAATTCTGTGTGTATATTATTATTTTTAAACGTCGCTTCCAGCAACTCCAACACAGCGGCAATTGCCCCGTGCAAATTAAATTGCTCCGGCTCTTTGTTGGGCTTAAAAAAATTACGGAAATCATCAATAGTCGTGGACATTTTAGTGATCAATCGTTCCGACTTTTCCATACTCCGCGACATAAAGACGTCATCCAGCTTACCCTGGTTATAAGTCAACTGCATGTTTTGCAGCACCAAGCCCAAGGCATTGAGCGGCTGCCGCCACTGATGCGCAATCGCACCAATCATTTCCCCCATAGCGGCCAAGCGAGACTGGCGAATCAACAATTCTTCCTGTTGCTGCCGTCTGGATACCTCGTCTCTCACTCGCTGATCAAGACTTTGATTTAAGTCGTCCAACTCGTGTGTGCGCCGATCGACTTCCTGCTCCAATTCCTCACTGTAATGCTGCAAATGCGTCTTCGATTCCCTTAGCGAAGCCACCATTTGATTAAAACTCTCCGACAACAAGCCAATTTCATCATTTCGTTTAATATCCGATTTAACCGACAAATCACCCTCGGCCACAAGCGTTGCCAGTTGACTGATTGTTGAAACCGGCAACGTAATCCAGCGAGCGAAGAAGTACCCGACCCCCAAAATCAGAACGATTGAAATACCGGTAATAATAAAAATCTGTTGATACATATTACGGAGGTATTCATCGTATTCATCGGTAGAAAAACCGATATGAAGCCAGCCCCATTCTATGCTTGAAAAACTGACCGGATAAACAAAGTGATAAACCTTGCGTGATTCGGAAAGATCCAGAAAATGAAAATTGTTTTTAGCAGTCTCAAATTTGGCAAATCGCGCATCGGGTTTGTCCATTATTTTCCATTGTTTTGGCTCAATCCAGATGCGTTCTCCGCGTAATGGCGAGATCATCACATAATGAATCCCGGCATTTTTCTCAAGCACTTCGACATTATGTTCAACGATAAAACCAAAGTCCTGGCTAATCATGGCATCAGAACAGGCCTGGACGATAGACTGCGATACCGTAACCGCTTGGGTGTACATGATTTGTTCCAAAGAGCGCTGCTGCCAGGGAATGATCATCAGTGCAATGACCAAGGTAATCGCCAGCACCAGCGTACCAAAGACGGTAAACACCCTGATAAAAATCTTGTTTCTACCGCTAAAGCTCATCCGTAGTCATGCCCGGGTAATTGGAATCGGTTATATGTTTTATGCATTCATTCGTTTTAGTTCACAAACTGATAGTGAAAAAATATCGGTTGATTGAACACCTGAAGCCTTAAAAGTGCATTAGCACAGCAATTTACTTTGGACTGGAAAAAGCCTTCGAGGAACGCCGTAACCCCCTCGTTGGGGGCTTGACGGCAGCATCCCTAATGCCGACATTCTCGAAAAGCTTCCGCCAGCCCTTTTTTTCTTTCAAAC
This sequence comes from Methylicorpusculum sp., assembly GCF_030651835.1. Taxonomy (GTDB): domain Bacteria; phylum Pseudomonadota; class Gammaproteobacteria; order Methylococcales; family Methylomonadaceae; genus Methylicorpusculum. The sequence goes on from NZ_JAUSBX010000003.1 coordinate 10,394, forward strand.
TGGGAATTGCTGGCATTAGCAGGTTCTCAAGCATTTCTAATTGCCTTTTACCTGCTTTTTTAATTCCAGATATTCCGCATAAAGCGTATCGAACATCTCTAATTCTTCAACCTTGCAGTAATCAAGTACTGGGGTTTTATAAACCGCCAAAATTTGTTTTGCTCGGGGAAACTCACCGTAGCTCATGGCTTTTTGGGTCAGCAATTCTCTAAGTGGGTAATCCTTATGAAAATAACTGAAATTTTTTGCCCTAACAGGATAGCTAGCCAGAATTTTTAGCTTGGTAAGGATCTGTGGATTCAGTTCGGCCATCACATCAAATGCGCCCTGGTAAACAATAGCCGCATCGGCTTTATCGAAAAACAAATCGAGCACAATTCGGTTATTTTTGATTTTGGGCTGAGCAACCGAAAAAATATTTTTAAAGCTTTTCTTAAACGTTTTAAGGGTCAGTGTGTCCAGAAAAACTTCCGCCAACTCATCATTAACCGGAAGAATGATTCGTTTACCGCGCAAATCCTTTAATGTATCAATCCGGTCTTTGTTAACCAGCAGAAGCAAAGAATTATTCAACCCCTCTTCGCGAACACCGACAAAGCCGTCCGCCAGCATGGCTCTATCAAAATACTTGGCTATAACCAAGGGCGGCGCAATGATCATATCAATTTCGCCCTCATCAAAAGCCTTCCGCATCGTTTGAACGGTGTCGTAAAGAAATGCATGCGATTCAGTAACAGCAACTTCTTCGGTCAATTCCTTGGTCCAAAACGTTAACGAAATTTCAATATCGGTCCGGTCAGCAATATCATTGATGGAAGGAAAATAAAAACCCATATTGATCCGAGCAGGACCCTGCCCATAGAGCGCGCCCGGCAGCATAAGGATAAAAACCGGAATCAATACCTTCAAAACGAAACTTCGCACAGATAATATCACCGCCGTGCTCTGCTCTTGTTTTGCTTGAATTCGTCATAAAGAGAAATCACTTTGTCCAGATCGCTCACTTGCGAGCGCTCAAGTTTTTCAGAATTGAACAACGTCAATAACTGCCGCCCCCGGGGAAACTGATCAATAAAAAGCGCTTTGGCAAGAATATATTCGCGAAAACGACTGTCCACATCTTTATGAAAAAACCCGATACTTCGAGGAAATGAGGAGAAAGTTGCAATGATTTGAGTTTTTCTCTCTATCTGAGGGTTCAGTTCACACGCCAAACGATAGGCTTTTAAATACACCAGTGCAATATCGGCTTTTTTAAAAAACAAATCCAGCACCATCCGGTGTGAATTAGTCGCCCAGACTACATTTTCAAAAAAACGGTTGTAATCACTCCCGCTGGATTTGCGGGTCAAGTTGTCGATAAAAACGGCGGCCAGTTCATCGCCTTTTAGCAATACGAGCTGTTTTCCCTGAGCTTGTTTAATCGTGTTGATGCCCTCACCGCTTCTGACCACCAAAACCAAGCTGTCGAAATCAAGTGTATCGTTAACCGCTCTGAAGCCATCACTTAATGAGTCGAGTTTGAAATATTTGATGACACTGAGCGGAGAGCCGACTATAAAATTAATTTTACCGTTTGCAAAATCGGCCGCCATATTTTCAATATTGTCATACATCTCCACTTGAGTCGTCAGGTTCAACTGCTGACCTAGCTCCTCGCCCCAGAACTTCATTGCAATTTCCATATCGCCACGGGACACATCGGAAAACGATTGGACATGAAATCCCACCCGAAATAAAAGCCCTTGGAATTGATCTTCAGCATTTACCGTTTGACTACAGATCATGACTGAAATCATCAGGAAAACCGGAAATCTGTGCATGGGATTCTCTGTGTTATTGATTTAACGATTGAATGTTCTGACCGATTAAAAATTCCAGCGAAACCAATGCCATTTCCAATTCGTGACGGGAGCGGTATTGAGAACTTTGCGTGAATGTTTCGACAATTTCCGACTCGATGACATCCTTGGTCTCGACCATCTCCTCCTGATAAGCGCGAACGTGCAGTTCCCGGTTTTCTTTTGCATAACCTGAAGCTTCGCGGGTGTCTTCCATTTGTTTTCCGGCACTTCGCAGCCTTAAAAACTGCTGCTTGACCTGCAGCGCCATGGCCTGATCCAGCAGGATTTGCTGGCTTTCCAATTGTCTTCGCTGCGCCTTGGCATAATCGACTTTACCTGAGGTCTGAAAGCCATCGAATAAATTCCACTGCAAACCCACCCCAATGGTCCAGCCTTCCCGGTTGGCACTGTTAACCAGACCGCCGTCAAAATCGTTCCATAACTTGTAAGCCGATGCCTGGAAACCGATAACCGGAAAATAGCCGCTTCGTGCTTCGGTTATTTTATCTTCTGTCACTTGAACGGCTAATTTAAGCTGCTGGATATCCGGATTAAAATCATGCGCACTGCTGATCAAGGTTTGTAATTCCTCGTTCAAGTGCAGAGGTTGTTCATCTTTTGCCAGCGTCACTTTGCTGTTCCAATCCAGCCCCATCGCATTAGTTAATGCTTCGTGGGCGAGTTCCCTGGAATAATTGGCTTCGTGCAGAAGCGAACGCGTAATGGCCGTTGAGGTTTTTGTGCGCAGATAATCGGTTTTTTTAACCTTCAAGGAACCATGCTGAAAAAGCCGTTCGGTCAGTTCCTCCAGCACCTGAAAGCGCTCCAGCGTATCGCTGGCCAATTGCTCCATGTCCAGCGCGAACAGGGCGCCGTAATAATATTTTTTGACATCACGGATCACTTCAAGCCGGGATTTGCGCTCACCGATTTCGGCAATTTCAAGCCCTTTTTCAGCCTGATCGACAATAGCGCCGCGCCGTCCTCCGGTAAAAATAGGGTAGGTCAAATTGACGGATGTCGTCAGCATGTCTCTATCGAACAATTTGACATCCAGGTCGAAGGGTATGGAAACCGCAGGAGATCCTTGCCCCATCATATTCGCGGGCAAAGTAACCGTAGATTTACCGGAAAAAGTCCTGTCTTCATCGGCCCGCTGCGCATTGACATCGGCAGAAATTCGCGGCCAATAAGCGGACATGGCTTGCTGATATTGAGCTTCGGCCATTGCGATTGATGCGCCGGATATCTGCATTTGCTGATTGCGCTGCAGGGCAATTTCTATGCAATCCTGCAGAGTCAGATTCTCGGTTTTTAACGGTTCAGCCCAAACATCACCGGCAAGCATCAAACCTGCTAACACGCCCAGCACCGGCTTGACAGCCGTAAATGTTAAAAAATAAACTCGGCTTTTAGGGCAGCATTTGATCTTCAAAGCCCCAAACGAAAAGCATCGGCTCAGGGGTTTCAGATATGCAGACCGGCTATCCGGTAAAAAGGGGAGATGAATCATAAACAACCGCTTCTCCTATGGCGCCTAATCTTTATACAAATTACGAAGCGCCAGAATGTCATCCATATTGTCCAGCATAATATCGACCAGCACCGGCTCAAACTGTTTACCGCGCTGAGTTTCGATGTAATCCAGAATCGCGTCATGCGGCCAGGGTTTCTTGTAGGCCCGCTCGCTGCTCAGCGCATCAAAGACATCAACTAAAGCCACAATTTTGCCTTCAATCGAAATTTCTTCACCACTCAAACCGTTAGGGTAGCCTGAACCGTCAAAGTGTTCATGATGATGATAGGCGATGTTCGCCGCCATTTTGATCAGCGGCTTGTCGAGTTTTTTGAGCAGGTTATAGCCCAGCTGGGCATGGGTTTTCATTACTTTAAACTCTTCTTCGGTCAGCTTGCCCGGTTTATGAAGAATATGGTCGGAAATGCCGACTTTACCGACGTCATGCATAGGAGATGCGATTTTAATCATTTCGGAATGCTGTTCGGTGAGTCCGTATTTAAGCGCAATGAACTTGGACAGTTCGGCAACCCGCTTGACATGCATGCCGGTTTCCTGACTACGATTCTCAACGACCTCACCCATGACGTACAGCAATTCTTTTTGAGTATCCATGATTTCCCGATTCAGCCGAATCGAGTCGGTAATGTCCTGACTTAGCGCCAGCAATGAATGCAGCGAACCCTGCACATCATGAATCGCGACAATGATGATACTGAACGTTTTTTCCAACCCCTCTTTGAAGCGCATATTCATGACACGCGAAAGCGAACCCTGACCTGTAATTTGAGGCAACGCCCATTCTTTGAAGTGGAGGTAATCCTTAATCAATTCATCGAATGGCAAACCGGTCAAATCCTCCGGCAAACAGCCCAAACCGTTACTGAAACTGGGGTTGGCGCTGACAATGATACCGTCAGGATCAATGACGCATAATGAAGTGCCCAATTCCAGGGCTCGTTCATACTCGTTTAAAAGATGATTTTGGGTGTTTAAGTCATTTTGCAGATGCAGCGATAATCTTTCGTGTTTCTCATACATATCCGTGATGTCGACCATCAACGCCACATACTCTTCAATCTGATCGCCTTCCGCGACAACCGCCGTTAATGAAGCGTCGACCACATAGCGTCCGCCTTTTTTGGAGGTATTAATCAAAATTCCGGTCCATTTTCGAAAGCCGGATAAGGCTGACCGGATTTCCGAAAACTGTTCATCCGACTCAAACAAGAACCGGAACTCACGACCGATCAATTCGTGTTCTGTATAACCGGATAAGGCACAGAAATGTTGATTGACATAAGTGATAAAGCCTTCAGAATCCATTTTACAGACGATCGCTTTTTCATCGACCATCAGCTTGTATTGCTCAAGCAACTTACGGCTGCGCAGAGCCTCGCTCTCAAGACTCATAAACTCGGCAATTTGAGTCAGTTTCGCCTGCAAACGGTCAATCATCACCGGCTTGGTGATGTAATGCTGAATACCCAGTTCCATCGCTTTAAACAGGTATTCGACGTCATTGTAAGCGCTTAACACGACAATGCATTGATCACGCTTGATACGTTTGATTTCGGACGACATACCCAGTCCGTTTAGGATGGGCATTTGTATGTCGGTAATGACGATGTCAGGTTCATACTTTCTATAAAAATTCAGCCCCTCGCTACCATTCACCGCGACATAAAGCACATCCACCCAGGATTGGAGAATCATGCTGAGTTCTTCGCGGGTTTCGCTATCATCCTCTACATAAAGAATCCTGAGCTTTGATAGTTTGTCTCGATGAATGTCGTTGATCATTTCCAGCATACCTAAAAGCAGTGTAAATTTTCAGCCTCCTTCCTTGTCGCTACCTTCTACCGAAGGGAGAAGATCAGGATGAGGGGGATTTAATTTTTCAGACATTACACTCTAAAAAAGAGCCGTTAGTCTCTGTTGCAGAACCTACACCCCATTCAACAAACACAGGGCCAGCGGATCACGTTTTATTATCCGAAAAATCAAGCATGCCTGAGTGCCAGGCTTACATTTTGTTGCCGCCGGCAAATAACATGTAAGCCGGATTTTCAGTTTCTTCCGTATAACCAAAACCCAATTCATCCAGACACGCCTCAAAAGCATGGCTCTCAGACTTCGGCATTTGCAAACCCATCAACACCAAACCAAACGCAGCACCGTGGTTGCGATAATGAAACAAACTGATGTTCCATCGCCCGCCCAAGGCTGATAAAAACCCCAGTAACGCACCCGGCCTTTCAGGAAACTGTAGACTATAGACAATTTCATCCAGTTGACAAGGCGAATGCCCGCCAACCATATAACGAATATGCTCTTTTGCCAAATCATTAGCCGTCATATCCAGGACCTGAAAACCCTCAGTCTGTAACTGATGGATCAATTCAGCTTTATCTGCACCCGAACCGCTGGACGAGACGCCTACGAATACTTGCGCCTGGGCCGCATCAAAATACCGGTAATTAAATTCGGTAACGTTGCGATTGCCCAGCAGACGGCAAAAGTTTAAAAAACTGCCCGGGATTTCGGGGATATTCACCGCCAGCAATATTTCCCTATGCTCGCCCACCTGCGCCCGTTCTGCTACATAGCGCAAACGATCAAAGTTGATATTCGCTCCACTTTCAATGGCAATCAGGGTCTGGTCGATAGCCCCCGTTTCTTCCACATATTTCTTCAAGCCCGCCAACGCTAAAGCACCGGCAGGTTCCGCCACAGAGCGGGTATCGTCGAAGATATCCTTGATAGCGGCACAAATTTCATCGGTATTAACGGTGATCACTCCATCGATGTAATCGCGGACCACCTTAAAAGGTTCCTCGCCTACCTGCCTGACCGCCACACCGTCGGCAAACAATCCGACTTGCTTAAGCGTCACTCGACTGCGGGCTTTCAAGGCCTGATTCAAGCAATCGGCATCGTCCGGCTCGACACCGATGATCTTGGTTTCAGGCTTTACAAACTTGACATAAGCCGTAATACCGGCAATCAAGCCGCCGCCACCGACCGGGACAAAAATGGCATTTATCGTACCGGTTTTTTGTCTGAGGATTTCCATACCTACCGTACCCTGCCCGGCAATGACATCGGGATCATCATACGGATGAATAAATGTCATCTGCTTTTGCTCAGCCAACTGTTTGGCATAAGCATAAGCCTCATCATAGGAATCGCCATGAAGAATCGTTTCAGCGCCACGCGCCCTGACGGAATTGACTTTGATTTCCGGTGTTGTTCTCGGCATCACGATCAATGCCGTGATGCCCAGCATCTGTGCTGAAAGTGCCACGCCTTGAGCATGATTACCGGCTGAAGCCGCAATAACGCCCCCGGCGCGCTCCTTTTCGGTCAACAGAGCTATTTTGTTATAAGCTCCGCGTAACTTGAAGGAAAATACCGGCTGCAGATCTTCACGCTTCAAATAAACAGCATTGCCCAGACGTTTGGACAAATTAGGGGCGAAGTCCAGCGGCGTTTCCTCGGCCACATCGTAAACCCGCGCTCTTAAAATTCTCTCAATATATTTTGCTAACATGCTAAAAAACGGATAAGGTATCAGCTGTTACGCGGTATTATCACACATTATTTATATCACCTAACCTTAATTAACAGATACGCTATGACACAAGACGAATTAAAACAACAAGTAGCTCAAGCGGCCTTAGAATACATCAAAGGCGTCTCAATTATCGGCGTCGGCACCGGCTCTACCGTTTACCATTTCATCGAAGGGCTGAAAGCGTTTAAAAACGATATCGAAGGCGCAGTGTCCAGTTCAGAAACCAGCACTACGCACTTGCAACGCATCGGCATTCCGGTTCTGGATCTCAACTCAGTCGGCACACTGGAAGTTTATGTCGATGGTGCGGACGAAATCAACCCGCATAAACAACTGATTAAAGGCGGCGGCGCAGCTCTAACGCGTGAAAAAATTATTGCCGGTGCCAGCAAAAAGTTTGTCTGCATCGCTGATGAATCAAAATCGGTTGATGTGTTGGGTAAATTCCCATTGCCGGTGGAAGTCATTCCCATGGCGAGAAGCTTTGTAGCACGTGAATTGGTCAAACTTGGCGGTCAGCCGATATGGCGTGAAAACTGTATCACCGACAATGGCTGCCAGATTCTGGATGTACACAATCTAAGTATTCTGGATCCTTCAGAACTGGAAAGAACGATCAACAACATTCCCGGCGTTGTAACCGTCGGCCTTTTCAGCCTGAGACCGGCTGACGTGGTTTTGGTCAGTAAAGGCCAGGATATAATCAGCTTTTAAATGATCGCCAGCGCAAGGATGCGCTTTACCTATCAATTCCCGATAAACCCCTCTTTTGTGAATGTCTTCTTGCCGTAAGGTGGATTCGCCGATAGGCAATCCGCCATAGTCTTGAAGTGTGCCGGCGTTTTGCTATCGCGAAAACGCCCTACGGTTGTCATTATTCGAAATAAAACAATCTTTTGTGAATTTCTTCTAACCGTAAGGCGGATTCGCCGATAGGCAATCCGCCATAGTCTTGAAGTGTACCGGCGTTTTGCTATCGCGAAAACGCCCTACGGCTATTCTTTCGGTGGAACGTCATTATCCAATACCGCCCGCTTATATTTATAGGACGGCGGCACATAGGGGAAGTCTCTATTGCCTAATGGTCTTACAAACGTATACGCACCGGCCCCCTGTGCCAATATGACCTGAGACACCTACCCCTCGGAAATTAGAGTATAAAGGTAGGTCAGAATCATGAGCAAATCGAAAGCAGAGACAATGGAATCACCACAATTAACTGCGCCGGAGGTCGCGTTGGAAGACG
>NZ_JAUSBX010000005.1 GCF_030651835.1 Methylicorpusculum sp.
ACCGATTGCAGCACGCTATCGGCATGTACATTCGAAAAACCAAAACAAAATCCCTGGCTGATGGCGAAGCCTACTTTACCTACCGACTGGTTGAATCGGTGCGTGAAGGGCAGCAGGTCAAACAGCGCACCCTGCTGAATCTCGGCAAAGACTTTGCCATTGAGCCTCAGCATTGGCCGCTGTTGACCGCCCGCATTGAACAACTGCTGCAAGATGCAGAAGCGCAGCAAGTCGAAGTGTTTGCCCTGGCGGATGAGACCGGCGTATTACTCGAAGCTGCCGCCCAACGATACAGCCGTTTAATCGTGCATAAACTGGCGCAGCCGCTGGAGCCTCCGGCGGCGGATTATCAGCGCGTGGACATCAGCCGCGTGGATGCTAGCGAAGCCCGCAGTATCGGCGCTGAAACCTTGGCTTGGCATGCCATCTGCCAATTACAGCTGACCGAGAAACTGACGGCCTTGGGCTTTAACGGCGTGGAGCTGGCCGCCGCCTTGGGCAGTATCATCGCCCGTACGGTGTCACCGGGTAGCGAATTGCACACGCATCAGTGGTTGCAGTCCTGCACCGCGCTGGGTGAATTAGTGGGACATGACTTTAGCAGCACCAGCCTGTCTCGGTTGTATCGTGTCAGCGATAAACTGCTCAAGCATCAGGCGGCTCTGGAAGGCTTTCTGGCCGATCAGGAGCAAAGCTTATTTGATCTGAACCGACGTATCGTCTTGTACGATTTGACCAACACCTACTTCGAAGGCCAGTGCGCCGGCAATCCGAAAGCCCAGTTTGGGCGTTCTAAAGAAAAACGGAGCGACTGTCCGCTAGTAACGCTGGGCTTGGTGCTGGATGGCGACGGTTTTCCGCTCGGCAGTCAGGTTTTCCCCGGCAATGCCAGCGAACCCGCCACCCTGAAAACCCTGCTGGAAGGCCTGCAAGGCAACAATCCGTTAGCGACGCCTAAACCCGTCATTATCCTGGATGCCGGCATTGCCAGTGCCGCTAATATCGCCTGGTTAGTCAAGCACGCTTATCGCTATATCGTGGTCAGCCGTGAGCGTCAGGTTAAAGACCCACGTGAACAGAACGGCGCGCTGCTGATTCGCAATACCGAACGCAGTCAGGTCCGGGTTTACCGTGACCGCGATGCGGACAGCGGCGAAATCCGCCTCTATTGCTACTCCGAACAGAAGGCCAAAAAGGAACACGCCATCCGCAACCGCTTCCATGAACGCCTGGAAGCCGCTCTGACTCAATTGCAAGCCGGCTTGAGTCAAAAAGGCACGGTGAAGAACTATGTCAAAATCCTGGAACGCATCGGCCGTCTACGCGAAAAAAACAGCCGCGTGGCTCAAGACTATCAGATTGACGTGACCCCGGATGCCGCGCACAAAAACGCCGTTGCCATTACCTGGCACCGACAAGCGCCTAGCGCAGAAAAAGACCGTCAGTGCGGGGTGTACTGTCTGCGTAGCAACATACCGGACTGGTCGGAAGAACAGTTGTGGACCACCTACGTCATGCTCACCGAGATCGAAGCCACCTTTAGAAGCCTGAAAACCGAACTGGGCTTGCGCCCCGTGTATCACCAGAACGAAGATCGCGTCACCGGGCACCTCTTCATTACCCTGCTGGCCTATCACTTGGTGCACACCCTGCGCCATCAACTCAAGCGTCAGGGCATCCATTTGAGCTGGGACCGCATTCGCACCCTGATGGCCACTCAACAACGGGTCACGCTCATTTTGCCCACCGACGAACAGACC
>NZ_JAUSBX010000006.1 GCF_030651835.1 Methylicorpusculum sp.
GCTTTTTGAGGATGTCGGCAGCAGGGATGCTGCTGTCAAGCCCCCATGGAAGGGTTTACGGCGTTCCTCAAAAGGCTTTTCCCAGCCCAAAATGACGCCGAAAAGATCAAACTGAGAATTGCTTCCGCTATATCCAGTTGAAGCATTGGCAAGCTGTTTCCGATTATTCATGAGAGCCATGATATGAACTCGCAATCAAATGACTTATTAGATCAACCACATCCATCGGCCGATCACCTGGACTTGCTAGAAGCCGAGGCGCTGTTCATCCTGCGGGAAGTGACTGCGGAATGCCGCCACCCCGTTATGCTGTATTCCGGCGGCAAGGACTCGGCGGTATTACTGCATCTGGCCTACAAGGCATTTCATCCGGAACGAATCGGCCTTGCTCTACTGCACATCGACACCGGTCATAACTACGATGAAGTGATCGCCTACCGCGACCGTATGGCTGAACGCTACGATTGCCAACTGCACGTTCGTAACGTTGAAGATTCAATAAGGAAAGGTTCGGTACGTTTGCGGCATCCGCTGGAATCACGTAATTCCCATCAATCGGTGACATTGATGGAAGCGATCGCTGAATTCGGTTTCGATGCCTGTTTAGGCGGGGCAAGGCGCGATGAGGAAAAAGCGCGGGCCAAGGAGCGCATTGTCAGCGTGCGAGACGAGTTCGGCCAATGGGAACCTAAAAATCAGCGTCCTGAACTCTGGTCGTTGTACAACACGCGTGTGGCTCCGGGCAATCATGTAAGGGTATTCCCGATTTCGAACTGGACCGAGCTTGACGTTTGGCAGTACATCCAAAGAGAAGACATAGAGCTTCCCGAGCTTTATTTCTCCCATCTGCGTGACATCGTTCGGCGCGGCGACATTCTGGTACCGGTGACGCACCTGACGCCGGCGAATCAGGGCGAAACCGTAGAAACGATCAGTTGTCGCTTCCGAACGGTAGGCGACATTTCTTGCACGGCGCCGGTTGCGTCGACAGCCATCACCGTGGCCGACATTATCGCTGAAACGACGCAATGCCTGCTTACCGAACGCGGCGCCACGCGCCTGGATGACCGAGCCTCGGACGGGGCTATGGAACAACGCAAAAAAGAGGGGTATTTCTGATGAACCCATTAGTTCACCAAGCGTTACACACTGAAACAATTGAATTAGCACAAAATCAATGCCTGTCCGGTCTGCTGCGCTTTATCACCGCAGGTAGCGTCGATGACGGCAAAAGCACGCTGATTGGCCGACTGTTGTACGACACCGGCAACGTTGCCGCCGATCAATTGGCATCAATTCAAGCGACTTCACAGAAACGCGGACTGGCGGCAATCGATTGGTCACTGTTGACAGACGGCCTTATCGCCGAACGCGAACAAGGGATCACCATTGATGTTGCTTATCGCTATTTTTCGACGGCGCGGCGCAAATTCATCATCGGTGATGCACCCGGCCATGAGCAATATACCCGCAACATGGTCACCGCGGCGTCCAGTGCCGATCTGGCGATTTTACTGGTCGATGCTCGCAAAGGTGTCATTACTCAGACCCGCCGACATGCCTATCTGGCGCATTTGCTCGGCATCCGCGAGCTCGTGCTGGCGGTCAACAAAATGGACCTGGTCGACTGGCAACCATCGATATATCGATCCATTGTCGACGAATTCAACGCCTTCGTCAGTCAGTTGGGTCGGCATCATGTCCAAGCGATTCCCTTGTCAGCCCTGAACGGCACCAATGTGGCAACCCACGCGGAAGCCATACCGTGGTATGACGGCCCGAGCTTGCTCGAGCACCTGGAATCTATCCCGTCCCGGCGCGACGCCGATCAAACGCCAATGAGGTTGCCGGTCCAGCGTGTGGTGCGCGTGATGATGGGCAATGGCGCCAACGGCGCGACCGAAAAAGAATTCCGCGGTTATCAAGGCACGCTGGCTTCAGGTCACTTACACGTTGGCGACGAAGTGGAGGTCATGCCGTCAGGACAGCGGGCTCGTGTTACTGGCTTGAACATTGCGGAACAGGCTTTGCAAAAAGCCAGTGCGGACCGATCGGTGGTCGTGTCGCTGGATCGGGAAATCGATATATCACGGGGCGACATGCTGTCCGATCCGATCCAACTCCCGCGTGTTACCAAGGGCATAACGGCGGATGTCTGCTGGTTGTCGGAGCAGCCTTTGCAAACCCATGGCAAATATCTGATCAAGCACACGACTCGTTCAGTCAATGCGCTGTTTGATGACTTGATTTACCGAGTTGATGTCAACACGCTGGCACACGAGGCAGCCCCTGAAAGTGCGGTCATGAACGATATACTGCGGGTCAAACTGAAACTGCAGCAGCCGTTATTCGTCGACAATTATTCCGACAACCGCACTACTGGCAGCTTTATTGTTATTGATCCAGTCTCGTTTCATACGGTTGCGGCCGGCGTGATCATTTAGCCCTATAAGCGCAAGAAACGGTAACCACATGAACTGGAGCGAATACGTACAACTTTTGATCGGCCTGATTTCGGTGGTGAACCCGATCAGCGCGATGCCGATTTATCTGTCGTTGACCGCCCGTAAAAGTCCTGCTGAACGTCGACGAATCGCATTGGACAGCGCATTTGCAGTAGCGATGGTGCTGTTTGTGTCGCTGTTTGCCGGCGAACCCATCCTGCTGTTCTTTGGTATCGGACTTCCGTCTTTCCGCGTTGCCGGTGGTTTGTTGCTGCTGTTGATGGGTATATCGATGTTGAGGGCCAGTGATGACCGCTCCCGCCACACGCCGGAAGAAGATGCCGAATCGTACGACAAATCTTCGGTGGCCGTGGTGCCGATCGCCATCCCTTTGTTGGCGGGTCCCGGCGCGATCAGCACAACCATCGTCTATGCCCACCGGGACTTGTCCTTAGCGCACTATCTGCTGTTCAGCAGCGTGATCGTGTCTATTAGTTTGATCGTGTTGGTCTTCCTGTTAATGGCGCCAAGGATTGTCGCGATTATGGGGCAAACCGGGTTGAACGTGGTTACACGGGTGATGGGTCTGTTGTTGACATCGATCGCCGTCGAGTTCATTGTCGGCGGTACTGCGGAACTGTTTCCAATGTTGGCGGGCCGCTAAGTTATGGCCGGTTTACATCAATTTTCGATCCCAGTCTCTAAAACCAACCGAGCAGCCAAACCCGGCCGGTAAGACGGTTCGCCAACCGGCAATCCGTGATGGCTTTAAAGAATATTGACGTTTTGCTATCGTGGAAAAACCCTAAGATGAAGGCCAGTCTTTACAGAGTGGCTTGAATTATTAATAATACGCCTTACATTATTACCGTGATAAGGTACATTTTTTGAGGCATATGGGCAGCATAGAATTTTTACGCACAGTAATCAACGACGATGGCTTAGTTGCGACCAGCGCATTGGCCAAAGTGTTGCATATTACACAAAGCGACCTCGCGGAAGTCACCGGCTTATCGCGTGATTCGGTTTCTAAAAGCAACCGTGTCAAAAGTAAAGCAACACAGACCCGATTAAGGGATACCGTGGAAATCATCAATCGTGTAGCTGACTGGTCCGGTGGCGCGGGACGGGCTTTTGCCTGGTTTAGGTCCCAACCTTTACCCTCTTTTGGCGATAAAACGGCGGAAGATCTGGTTAAGGAGGGTCGTGCCGATGCCGTTAAGGCTTATCTGTCCCGGATTGCAGACGGCGGCTATGCTTGAAAATACCGGCTATTGAGTATTCCGGGATTGTTTACCGGGCCCACCACCCGATGTGGTCTTTCCGGCCGCTTTCCGGGGAAGGGGCTAAACAACATGGCGGGCGATTTAACCGTCCAGGCATAAGCGCCTTATATACGTCCCTTGACCCGACCACTGCCTGGATGGAAGCTCAGCAAGGTTTTCCGTTCAAACCACAGCCCATGACTTTGGTGGCTTATCAAGCCAGTTGCACCGACGTGGTCGATTTAACGAAGGTTAAAACACTAAAGGCACTCAACCTAACTAAAGGTGACTTGGCTTCTCCTTGGGAATACATGGCAAACCAAGGCCAGGAGCCGCCTACCTGGCAACTCGCCAAAAAATTACAAGAAATTGGATATGCAGGCGTTATTGTGCAAAGCTTTGCGCCGGGATGTAAGGAAGAAAATCGAAACCTGGTTTTGTGGGACTGGTCCGATGCCCCACCTCATCGTATTGCCGTAATAGATGATTTAGGGAGGCTGCCTAAATCCGTTGAATCTTGGAAAACCGATGGAAAATAAAGCCCGGGCAAGCCAACGGACCAGACCAAAAACGTGGTGAAAATCGGAAAAAATCCAGGGAGCAATCAATGCGTGTTTTAAGAAATAAAACGCCGAATAAAATCTCTTGAATTCAAGACTGTTCTCAATACCAAACGTTCGAGGATTTGTTTTTTGCTTAGTTACGCTAATAGGCGAGAACTTGTAGCGACAACGTGTATCGATCCAGCGTGAGGTAGTCGCCGAGTATTCACGATATTTTAATAGCTCAGGTCAGGCAAAAAGAAGGGCGTCATAAAGATCCTTAGGGAAAAGTATGCGGCTCGAACTTCACCGCATACTTCCGAGCCTCACATTCAATTCAAAATCACTGGATTTAATGATCGATCAAACCGGCGGTTTATAAAACGGATTTTTTTGCAGATTTACGCAACGTAGACCTAATTAGAAGTAAACTGCTACCCATTAACCAAAATGCGCCTGGCAAGGGTACTGGTCGGGTACTCAATGTAAAATCAAAGCCACTGTTTGAACCCATAAAGCTGTAGTTGGTTACAGAATTGCCAAAAGCATCTTCGATTGAACGGATACCGCCCCAGTAGCCGGTGCTTCCAAAGGCAGCTTCTCCCCAGCCTGCTCCGGTTAAACCGCTACGCCGTCCAACCGTGTTGCTTACATTGATGCCAAATTGAAACTGCTCGCCAAATTTAAAACTGAAGGTGCCCTCAATGAATTCGCTAATAGATTTTGATCCTGTCACGGATGTGGCGGCAGAGGAAAAGATTGTATGTGTCGATGTAAAAGTATCGAATGCCTGGACAATTACATTGGAAAAAGCCGAACCAGTTGCATCCAGATAACCTTCCAAATACATGTCAAACCGAAGCAAACCTAAAGAGCCTTGCATACTGGAATCCGGATGATTGATGACTACGAATTGTTCGTTCCAGCGGGTTTGGGCTGAAGCCGTGCTGATAGTTCCAGCTGAAAAGCTGGCCGTGGCATTGGTTTTGAAAATACCCCGATCACCATCTGATTCCGCTTCAGCAAATCCGCCGTTCACATCGGTTGATGATTGGTAGCAGGGGTTAATCTTAAAGACTTGTCCATCAGGAAAAAGCGGGGAACTGCCGCCAAAACCGGTGCTTGTAGTACAGGTAGCTGTTGCTGCCTGCGAGGTTTGCCATCCGGTTAGCGTTAAAGCTGCAACCGATAAAACACAGCATTGACTAAAAATTGATCTTCGGATTATGCGCATTGCTTTCATTTGGACCCCTGCTCATGAATTTCAAAATAACGACTTTTTACACAAACACAGTGACAGTCTATATTCATCAATAAATGTGAGTCAAATCACAAATTTAAGCCAGCCATTCCCAGTTTGAACTTTGAATGGAGCTTATAGGGATGGTATAACCCTTGCTAAGAATGCGGTAAACCCATTCATTAACGTTTGACGTCAGTGCCCGGCTACTCTGTAGCCCCGGCAAAGGTTGCCCCCCTTTTATCATAAAACTGAAATTTTCCCCCACAGTGCGCCATGAAACGAAAGGGGATTGTTAAAAGCCAGTGGCTCAGGAGTTTTTTTCAAGACTAGTATCCACCAGAAATTCTCAGTTTTAGCGTTTTAGCATTAATTAGGGCGAGGTAAGTCTGGCAAGGCACGCCGTGAACCCATCTATGGTGGCATTGCGATAGCGGTCCTGCTATCGACATCTTCGCCAAACTCACCTTAGCCCTTTCTTTGGTGTCAAATTAGGAATAGCAGGAGGTTCGACTTTAAATTGGACTATTTTCAGTCTTTATGATGGTGCCCATATTAGACTTATCAGTGAAAATGCACTTCTCGTGACTTCACCATATCACTGCGTTTCAAAACATAGCTGTCCGCATCATCATTGGATATCATTGATCCGTCATCATTTATCTGAACAAGTGTACCTTCATTCTTAATACGGTAGTGCCGTGTGCTTTCCCCGCCTTTTTTGGGTGTCAAGACAACGGTCTGTTTCTCTTCATTCCACGTGTATTTACCTTTTTCATAAAACTCCCTTGAGGACTCTTTTGCTGACTGAGTTACCAGCAGATAATTATTTCTTTGTTTTAAAGACAGGGTCGCTTTAATTCCTGCGCAATCTTTGCAAGGAAGGAATCCGTAGAAAACGCCATGGAAGTCCATGCTTTTATCGATAGGGGGTTTATGTGCGGCATGACCTGTTTCACTCTTTGCTCGCATTCTGAGGAAGCTTTCTTGAGCTTCGAGGTCTGTGGCTGCCATTGCAGGAATAGCAGGAAGCAGACTGATTAATAGAAACAAAGCCAGATTCTGTTTTAATTGTTTTTTTATTGCTAGCATGATGAGTTTCCGGAAAATGAAAATTGGGTTGTTGTATCCGAAAATTTACCAGATATATCCAATTTGCCAAAAAAAAGGGCTAAATTAACCCATATTAAATCTTATGTCTCTGTTTTATATGGATAATTAATTTTTATGCGGGTGGCAATGATCGATTAAAGTGACTCAAATTGATCATAATTTTCTGATTAGCAAGCTGTTGGTGCCATGTATGTTACGCTTTGAGTTATCCTTGTGCTCGGCGCTCGCCATTCATGGCATCTGGATCACGGCAATCCCTGCCGGGATGACGCCCCTGCTTAACGCGAAGTGTGCTTTATTAAATCGGTTTGCCACCGTTTACGCAGACCCTATCGATAATTCCTGCAGCCCAAGCAAAATCAGAGTCCTTTTGTGAGATTATTGGGAAACTTCAGTATCTTTATATTCAGGTCTAATTTTATGCTGATTTCTTAAAGATCTCGGGGCAGTTGTTTGGCTAGCCTAAGGTTACAGTGTTTTGGCTTAATCGACCTACACAGATAACTCAAGCAAATTTCTTTTTCAGTCGCCAAAAAACCACAGCCGAAGCCAGCACCATTCCACAAGCTGAACCTATCAGTATCAATCCCAGCAACAGGGTTTGCCTGAAGGCATAGTCCACCAGTTCTTTACCGCTGGTCTGAGTTTTTCGGGTCAGCGTCTCCACTTGAGTCGACAGGGCATCCAGCTTACCGGGAGCCAGGGTTTGATCGAAGGTTTGCAGCAATTTTACCAAGTCTAACGAGGTGGCTTTAATCTGGGCGGCTGCGGCCGTGTATTCGTTGATGCGGAAGGGCTCAGCGTCCGGGTTCGATGGGCGGGATTGAAGCTGGCGCACGACATCTTGAAAAGACTTTAGCGCGGCGTTTGACGCATCGGACATCAGTTTACCTGCGCTTAGCGCATCTTCGGTTTGTTTGGCGAGACTGACGAGGCCGGGTTGTTGTTCGTTCAGAGCTTGAACGATATGCTGGCGCTCAGTGCTGATGAGTCCGGGTAAGGTTTCTGCTGTTTGACTGAAGCGGTCAGCTGATTCTGCGACTTGAGCCGAACTGGCCAGCAGTTTTTCCATCTGAGGCATTTCCGCCGCCTGGATGATCAGTAATTCGGTTTCCCAGCGGATCAGTGTCGGCAGGTGCCTGGCCAGAAACAGGCCTCTTTCTGCAAATAGGCGAGAGCTAGCCAGTTCTCGAGTTGCGGGGTCCAGACCTGCCAATGGGTCTATGGAGAGCAGGTTGAAGACACTGCTGGTAATGCCTGCCTTGGGGCCACGGTTCATATGTGAAATTTCGGACGCGAAGCCCAGCGAACCTAAATCCCGAGGAGAGCGCGCATCAGGGTGTTGCTTGTGCCAGTCGAGAATGGCGGCGCGCAGTTCAGCGATCTGTTCTTTTTTTAGTGCCGTCTCGGCAATCCGCCAAATTTCCTTCTCTACTTCCTGAGATGCGTGTTGATAAGGTTCAGCTGATTCTCCGGAGAATCTGGGCTTCCAGAAATCTTCAAAATTCATCCGGTTTAAGCTGGCGAAGATGACCATGTCAAGGAGATTGGCATAACTGTTGGCCCCGGTGGCGATGGCCAATATATCAGTGGTGATGGCGATGCGTCGTTTAAGCAGGTTGAGTCTACCCGGTGCCTGGTCATCGTCCCTCTGCAGTTTACGAGCGGCGTTATTAAGCGCTTCTATCGCATTATCAGCAAAGCGGAGTAGCTCGGATTGCAGTTCGACAGGATCGGATGCTTCATTTTCCTGATTGATAGGAAATAGGGTGAACAGGCCCTTTTCCGGCAATTCCAGTGTGCTTCTGAGCAAGTTACAACCGCTCGCACTCAAGGTCAGAGCCAGCAGCAAAATGACTTTAGGCACCCATTGGTGGTAATTTGAACAGTAAGGCTGAAGCTCGCCGCGCATGAAGTACTCAACTCCCAAGGTGATTCCTGATTATAAAGATGCTTCAACAACAATGTCTTTCCGGCAATCCGTGCCGAGATGACGTGTTGTGACTGAGCTGATTGATCTTTATTATCAGGGGTGATTTAAGATAATTAACCACGCCTTCTGCCGGTATGGCACCCGAAAAGTCTATCTTATTCAAGGTGTTTGGAAAGCATCGAAAAGTAGTTTACCATCATTTTTAAGCAGCAGGTTTTGACCGAATAGGTCCAGCAATTCTCAGTTTGATCTTTTCGGCGTCATTTTGGGCTGGGGAAAGCCTTTTGAGGAACGCCGTAAACCCTTCCATGGGGGCTTGACAGCAGCATCCCTGCTGCCGAGATCCTCAAAAAGTTTCCCCAGCCCTTTTTCTCTTCAAATTGAGAATTGTTGGAATAGGTCGCGCCATAATCATGTAAGCTCTTTATGATTGTCTGCCCGATAAGATTGAAGTAACGTACCCTCTGAAGTAACTGCTCGCTCTCTTGGAATTGAGGGTGTAGGTGACTGATTGAAAAGGCTTCTGCAACGGGGATGGTTTCAAGCGTTTATTGAAATCAAGCACCGACACCCATTTATACCTTTCGCACTTCAAATTTCGGCAGCGCCTAAGGAGGCATCGGGTTGTTCGGCAAAGGCTTTGCCAGCATGGATGCTGGCATAGAGCCTACACGGATGTATTTACGGCGTCCTTTGACGGGCACCCCGGTGCCGAATTTCGATCTGCGATGGGTATAAATGGCTAAGTTTGCGTTAGTCGTTGAAAGTACATCAACGCCATCCATGGCATCTGGACTCCGGCAATCCCTCCGGGGCGACGCCAACTATTAACAAGCGTTGAAGTGGACATTCCTTTCAGTATTTGCGGTCCACTATTTTAAAATTTATCGGATCTGATTTTTTCAAAACTATATTTACTGTTGATATTACAACTCCTTACTTTATGACCATGCTGCCAATATTTTACTTTTACTATGGCTTCTAGGAGCCTTACAAAACGTCGCCGCCACCTTCGATACGCGATCAAATTAGATGCCACGCTGGTTTTGAGCAATGGGCAAAATTTCTCTTGCGAAATTCAAGATTTCTGTAGCTCTGGATTTCTATTAAGTCTTCACCCATCAAGCCAGGAATTACAATTTCCAGCTAATAAGAGGGTTCAGCTTCGTTTTTCGTTGAATATGGACACAGATGTTCGACCTGTTCAACTTGAAGTCAGAGTCATGCACGCGAGTGCCAATGGCATCGGTGTCTTTATTGAAAGTATCCCGACGGAAATTTTTAACGCCTTAAAAAATGAGGTTTTTAAGGTGTCCGGACCAACGACTCATGACCTTACTGAGTCAATCGAAGCAAAGCTGCATCAGGATAACTTAAAACAAATAAAAAATTGGCTTGATGATGAGTTGGTTGGGCTGCTCAACAGTTTTTTCCAGAGACTGGACGAGGATTTTAAAAAATCGGTTCATAAAATCTCAACTTCTGCGCTTGAGGATTTGATTACAACACTCAAATTTAACTACGATTCAATTACCAGTGAATTCTGTAATTCAGTTTTTTTAAACGTCGATAGCATGGCCGGTTCCAGTAATAGGGACAACAGCTTAAATTCTGAAACTATGGACAAGCTTTCTCTGGTAGAAAAGGATGATTTTGAAGATTGGTTAAATCTATCGGCAGTTATCAGGCGGTTAACCAAACGCTTTGAATACCCACTTACTCAAATAAACAGCCAATTGAAACGGTTATTTGGCCATTGGGCCCGCGATGTTAAAAATCCAATCAGCCCTGATGCTTTATGCGATAACTTCCGCGAACTTATTCTGCAATTAAATTTAGAAATCACGATCAATCAAACGCTTTATTCAGCGTTTGAAAAAGTCTTAACGGAAAATTTGGAGACGTTGTACGAGCATTTTGAGCGTTTGTTATCCAGATTGAGT
Source organism: Methylicorpusculum sp. (assembly GCF_030651835.1). Lineage (GTDB taxonomy): Bacteria > Pseudomonadota > Gammaproteobacteria > Methylococcales > Methylomonadaceae > Methylicorpusculum. The sequence continues at coordinate 10,481 of NZ_JAUSBX010000006.1, forward strand.
GCTCCCGTGCCGACGCGTACTCAAGTTGTTAACCATCCTGAACAGATCGCAATCGACAATGGTTATTTGGGGGATCCGGTATTTGAGTTTCATAACAACAATGCCAAGACGCTGGTTAATGCCTTTGCCGGTAAAGAAGACGTTAATCTAAAAAAGCCGACAGCAGTTGAAATGTCCAAAAGGTTGCTGGATCTGTTAAACCAAAACCGGCCTTATTCAGATAGGGGTTCATCCCGCCAGGATAGCGATTCTCAAGTGTATTTTTCAGCGGAAGAAGTCATCGCAATGATTTCAAAAATGTATAAAAATTCTGCTGTAGGGGACAGAAATGACCCTGCTTCAAGCACTTTGCTGCATAAATTCATTCGAGACAAGTTAAGCAATACAACAGCGATACCGGCCTCATTTTCTAAACAGGATGTCCATAATATTGAGGTTTATGAAAAATTTTTCGATGCCTTATTCAATGACGTGGCTATTTCTCCTGAAATCAGAGCTTATATGGAGCGCATGCAGCTATCGCTTCTTGAGCAAACGTTGCAAGGTAACCACTTTTTAAATAATGACTCTCACCCTATCAGAAATATCCTCAATCAATTAGCGTCTTTGGAATCGGCAGTAAAAGAGAATCGGATCATCAAAAGAACGCCTGTAAAAAACACCCTGGACAAACTGGTCTTACGAATACTCCAGGAAGCGAGTACTAATTCGTCGGTCTTTGCAGAAGTGGAGCAAGAGTTACAAGAGGTTACGCAACAGGTCAAAAAATCGGCAGATCTGAGTACCAAAAGAATCATCGAATCTTATGACGGTCAACAGCAACTGGAGTTGGCAAGACGCCATGTTCAGCAGGAAATTGATAAGCGCATTGCCGGAAAACTGATACCTAATTGTATTTTGTTGTTGTTGAATTCGGGATGGCAGCATTTATTGGTTCTGCTCGAACTGGATACGGAAAAATCAACAGACGTAAAATCGGCTCATTACCGTGTAATCGATGATTTAATTCGTTGGCTGTCCTTTCGGGGCGACCTTGACGCAGAAATCGAGGCGATCACTCAAACCATTACTTTTATCGATGAGAAGCTCGGTTCGATTGCCCCCAATGCATTTAATCACTTTAAAGTCATGGAGGATTTAAGGCGCTATTTGGTAGGTGTCGAATCTCTTGCCGAGAGAAAACGCTTGGAAACAGTCTATGTTGACAGGCTAACAGAACCTGAATCGCTAAACAAAAGCAGCCCTATGGACCTTTGGGCGCTTCAAGTGGAACAATTAGAAGCAGGTGACTGGATAACCTTGTTTAAGAAGCCGGATATATTCGTGCCTCTGAAGCTTGTCTGGAAAGGTGAGTTGCCGGAAATTCTAGTCTTTGTTGACAGGGATGGCTTGAATAAGACGGAAATGACCCAACTAGAGTTGACTGAACTTCTGCGGAAAGGGGAGGCAAACCCCCTGGAAAATCCGGATGAACCGTTGACGGACAGGACCGCGCAGGTGATGCTGCAGAAGATGCATGAAAAGCTCATTTACAACGCAACCCATGATGCTGTTACCGGCTTGTTAACAAGAGATGAGTTTATTAAACAGTTGAAATACGAGCAGGCAAAACAAGGTGACACTCAGTACCTGCTTTGCCACTTGAAAATCCTGAATTTCCCGATGTTAACCTCTGTGTGCGGAGTAGACGCGGGTAATCAACTGTTGATAAGCATCACGCATATTTTGACCAAACAATTAACGAATCACGAAACACTGGCCCGTTTAGGTGACAAAACGTTCGGAATCTTGTTAAAAAGCAGTCCCAAAGTAGACGGTTTGGACCGGGCTCAGTCATTAGTCAACCTTATCACCGCAAGCCATTTTGAATGGGAAAATAACAGTTTTCCCATTAATGCCAGCATGGGACTGGCCCCCTTTATTGAAAACGGGTTTGATCCCCAGCAGCTTTTGCAACACGCTGTTTCTGCCTGTATTTTAAGCGAACAGTCCGGAAATAATCTCATCAAACTGTTCAGCGAAGAAGACGAAGATTTAAAAGATCAATACACAATACAGGCATTTGCCGGGCAGATAGATAAAGTACTGTCAGAAAACAGGCTGTTTTTAAGGTGCCAAAAGATAGTCGCCGTAGACACTGAAAATAACTGTCATACGCATTACGAAATTCTTCTGGGGATTAAAGATGAATCGGGAAATACGATTTTACCGGATCATTTTATTCCGGCCATTGAACGGCTCAAACGCATGCCGGAAGTGGACACATGGGTCATCACGCATGCTTTTAAATGGATTGAAGATAATAGGGCATTTTTTGATGGGATCGACGGCTTTGCCATTAATCTATCAGGGCAATCCATCAATTCCGAGGCGTTTCTCGACTTTTTAACCCGGCGCCTTGATTCCATTAGTTTCCCTGGTGAAAAACTAACGTTTGAAATTACCGAAACGGTTGCTGCCGATAGTTTTGCTCATGTAAAAAATTTCATTCACAAAATCAAAGAATATGGATGCCGGTTTTCGCTGGATGATTTTGGTTCAGGCTATTCGTCTTATGCCTATCTGAAAAATCTGAATATTGATTATTTAAAAATCGATGGTGCTTTCGTCAAAGACATTACCGAAAACAAAGCCGATGTTGCGATTGTAAAATCGATGAACGAAATTGCTCACTCATTGGCGATGAAAACCATTGCAGAATATGTCGAAAGCAATGAAATTCTCGATATTTTAAAAGCTATCGGGGTTGACTTTGCGCAAGGCTACTACATTGAAGAACCGAAATTATTATCAGAACTGGTCAATAAAAGCGATGTAAGCGGACAGGACTTGGCGCCGGAGACATTGGCTGTTGATACAACGACGGAACCGCAAGTGGATACCCTTGCTGAACAGGACTCCGTCGTTACGGATTCGGAGAAAGATGACGATAAAAAACAAAGCGGTGGCGAAGGATTATTAGAGGGTGATGACTTCTGGGGCTTTTAAGTATATTGGCCCGCATGCTTAAGTGCTGGTAGGTCAACGCTCTAAAATAACGAGTCAATTTAACCCTGAAAGTAGCTTTAAAAAGGCACTGTTCGAGTTAGTAGTTGACAGTAAATCAACACCGTCATTCCGGCATGGATTGCCGGAGCCGTTAGACCGCGTAAGCGAATCCAGGTCACAAGGATTTGAAAGCCCAACGCCATCCATGGCTTCTGGACCCCGGCAATCCCTGCCGGGGCGACTCCCACTTTTAACGCGAACATCGCTTATAAAAACCGTTCGTAGTGATCTCTTCAAAAAGCCTCCTGATTATAAAGATGCTTCAGAAACAGCGTCTTTCCGGCAGGGATTGCCGGAATCTAGAGCACAAGGATGTGTTCGACGCTCGCCATCCATGGCATCTAGATCTCGGCAATCCCTGCCGAGATGACGATTTTTGACTCAGCTGATTGATCTTTATAATCAGGAAAAGCCTTTACAGTACTTTACCTGCTCCCATTACGCGAATACCCGCGTGGTTAGCGGGTATAAGGGTGTAAGTTGAGCCTCTTGGACGACAAACCGGCAACTGACGTTACCGGTAATGCCGTCAACAGATTAGAACGCGATTACTTTAATGCGACGGTCTCGGCACGGTCAACGATATCGAGTGTTATTTTGCCTTCCTGAGCTAACCAGCCAATACTGCGTTGGATAATTTTTTCTTCTTCCGAAAGCTCCCGAACCAATTTTGATACAGGAGTTGCGCCATTTTCAGACAGGTAATTCCAAATACTGCCGGCGGTCAAGCCGATGCGTTCAGCAACAGAAATTTCAGGCGCTACCTCAACAGCAACCGGTTTGGCCGTCTCGGCTTTTGCCTTTTTAGCGGGTGCCTTAGCCGGACTGGTTTTTTTAGGTTCTGCTTTGGTTTCGACGGTTGCAACGGGCTTTTCAGCTTTCACTTTTGGCGCTACGGTTACAACCGTAGTTTCTTCAGGTTTAGCTACAGGTGTGGGTTTTTCAGTAGTGGTTTTTGGCTTTTTCATAATGATATAAACAATAAAGAGGATAAAAGATAGTATCAACCATTCAAACATAAAGGTACTCCCTTCAGTTAAGGCGATTTTACGCGAGTTTTGAAATATAAGTAAAAGCAGATAAAGCATATTTCTCGAAATAAGGGCATAAATTGAAATAACTTAACGATTATTGAGATTTCAGACAGGAGCGATTTCTTGATCCAAGGTGATTGAAATCGCTCTTACAGAGGGTTTCGGGAGCTGATTGTTTCAGGAAATAGCAAGCATATAGAGCGTCTTGGATCAGTGCTTGCGCGGCTTAATTTGCCTTTAGCTGAGCATACAGATTGATGATGCGTTCAGCCAAACCCAAATGGCTCGCGTAGACGACGCCGCAATGATTCATAAACGTCGAATCAGGGCCATTGAGCGGCAAGGGATTTCCTGCGATATCGCAGGCGATCGCTCCGGCTTCGTGGAATAAACAAGCCGTTGCTGCATAATCCCAGACACTGCCACCGCCGGGCTGAATTTTGGGGAATTTAAAATAGCAAGCTGCTGGCTTTTCCAGAACCAGACAGGCATTCATCGCGGCCCCACCCTGCAATAGCAAGGTCGATCCGGCATAGCCCAGGTCAAGGGCGATGACGTTCAGTTCGGCCCGTACCGTATCGAAAAGCGGAAAATCTGCAAAACTTCTATCGGTTATGAAGGTTAACTTTTGGTCTGATGCAGGAGCTATTGTTTTCAGTTTTAGCGGTTTGCTGTTGCAAAATGCGCCATGGCCTTTAATGGCATGGTAAAGCGTTTGTTCTACCGGGTCGTATATCACACCCAAATGCGCTTCGCCGTCACGAGAAACCAGTGCGATAGAGACGGCATAACCCGGTATCGATTCGATAAAGGGGAGGGTGCCGTCCAGCGGGTCGATGCACCAGAAATAATCTTTTTCCAGCCGTTGACGATTATCAGGGCGTTCTTCGGACAATAAGGCGAGGTCAAATCTTTCGCAGGTAGGCAGCAGGATTTGTAAAATGATGTCCTGGCTCAGGTGATCGACTTCTGTGACCACTTGTGACGCCAGACTTCCCCCGCCTTGCTTGGTATTAACCGTGATGGGGTGATACGATTTTTCTGCAATCAAGCGCCCGGCCTGATAGGCCGCTGAGATCGCGCATTGACTGAGCAGGAACAGATCATTGACGGTCAGTTTCATGCAATCTCCTGCTCTGCAGCATGCAATTGCGCCACGACTTCCCGCGCCAGTCGTTCACTGTAACTGTTGATTTTCCAATGGCCGGGGCTCCAGCCTTTCAAAAACCGGTGAAAATCGGTCCACGCGACTGGGTACAAGGCGCGCCAGTTTTGCTCAACCGCATCAGGATCAACGTGTTTTTGTCTGGACTTTAATGCCGCTTTCAGCGCAAGAAAGTACACGTCTAATAACTGTGCTTCCTTGCGCTGACATTCGTCTTCATTCAGGCAACTGCCGATAAAGTAGGCGACATCTTTAATCCCACAACCGCCGCCGACATATTGAAAATCGACGGCAGCCACGCTTTTGCCGTCGCGTGAAAAACAAAAATTGGCCAATTTGGCATCTCCATGTACAACTGTTTGAAAGGGACTGTTTCTTAATTTCCGGTCAATCGCGCCTGCGGCATTTTTTAGCGCAGTATCCTTTAATGCCAGTAATTCATCCGGCCGGGTTTCCAAATGCCAATAAGTGCCGGTTGGCCATAAGCCCCCCGGTTTCTCATTCATGAAGGTCGCATGAAAGTTTGCCAGCCAGACAAGGCAGTTGGCTAATTCATTCGCCGTGACGGACGATCTGCGCTCAGGAAACCCGCTGGCATTGAGGTCTTCCAACACGATCAAAACCTCATCGCCTTGAGATTCAAACGCCAAACAAGCGGGCACGCGGCAAGCCGAATCGCAAGAGTGGCTCCACTGTCCGTACCAGACCGTTTCAACCTGATAGGAGCGCATTTTTCTCTGGTGCGATAAATCACTGTTCCAGCCGCGTGGATGCCGACCCTGGCTAGATACATCGACGTGTTTGACCACAACGCTAGGCATCGTGCCGCCTTTTAATCCATAGCGCACGATTTTCCCATAGCCACTCCACAGACTCTGAATAACCCCTATTTCAAACAGCGCACTGGCGCCCGTTGCCTTGAGGATAATTGCTTGAAAGTGATGGTTCATGATCAGGAGGAATAAGAGGGCAGGAGTAAATGCTCAAAAAATGTCATTTGAACATAAATCATAGGGTCCGAAAACATCATTCTCAGTGAAGTTGGCGGTTGTCAACGTTAAAGGCAATGGGAAAATGGTTATTTCGGAAAGTTTTTGGCGTAATTTTGGACATAAAAAAACCGGCGCAATGCCGGTCTTTTTTGCGGTCGATAAATCCGATTTATTGCTAGTTGCTTTTAAACAGGTCGTTCGATTTTTTTGAATCGTTCTTTGATTTTTTCTCAGCCTTCTTTTCTTTCGGACTCAGAGCGGGTTTTTTCTTATCTTCTTTATTGCTTTTCTGTGTTTTACTCATGACTCTCTCTCATTGACGTCTAATGTCTAAAAATCGGCAGACGGATTACTGGGCGCTAATAAATATATTTGAAGCATAGAGACTTTTAGGTTTCAGTGTCGGTGCGTTAGCGCACATAGCCGGGTCTTTATTTTGAATAAAGTGAGCCTAAAAAGACTCGACGGTGCAACTCATATTATTCGCTTGATCATGGGTTTCTCGAAGATTCCATTCGGTTTTTAACTGAAGAATTTCCGGTAAAACGCTCATGAATGCGGCAAGTATTTGCGAATCGAAATGTTGTCCCGCACTTTCACTCATAAAATCCAGGATTTTTTCCAGCGGCCAGGCGTCTTTATAAGGCCGGTTCATTGCCAGCGCGTCGAAGACATCAGCAATCGCTACGATTCGGGCTGATTCAGGAATATTTTCCCGATCCAAACCATTGGGGTAACCGCTGCCATCCCATTTTTCGTGATGGTTTAATGCTATTTCTGCGGCCAGTTTGAAAAGCGGCGCATCACTTTTGGACAGAATGTCATAACCGATTTGTGCATGACTCTGCATGATGCGCCATTCGTCCGCATCAAGCTTGCCTGGTTTTCGCAAAACCCGGTCCGGAATGCCGATTTTTCCGGTGTCATGCATCGCTGCCGCCATTTCAAGCAACTCGCATTGCTGAGCAGACCAACCCAGATTTTTTGCCAATGCGCGTGAATAAGCCGCCATCCGCCAAATGTGGACGCCGGTATCGTTATCGTTGTAATGACCCGCTTCGCCGAGCATGAATATCGCATCCCGGTGGCTGCGTTCCAGCTGACTTGAGAGCACCAGCGATAAATGAGTTCTTACCCGGGCGCGCACGATACCGGCAGACACCGGTTTGTTTAAATAGTCGACACAGCCGGTTGCGAAACCCGCTTCTTCATTGCCCCGTTCCGACAGCGAGGTTACAAAAATGACCGGTATGGCTTCCGATGTTGAGTTGGCTTTCAGTCTGCGGCAAACTTCATAGCCATCCATGCCGGGCATTTGAATGTCCAACAAAATCAGGCTGGGGTTATGTTTGCTTACCGCTTCCAGGGCTTCGGCACCACTTCGCGCGAACACAAGCCGATAATCGTCCTTGAGGATTTGGCGCAACGCAGCAAGATTGGCCGACTCGTCATCAACAATAAGTATCGGTCTATAAGGCATGGTCGGTATCAATGGGAGTTAGCATGATTACAATCTCTTTATTAATGCCTGAGTTGAAGTGATAGCGGCCTGAAAATCAAAATCAGCCAGTTGGTTTTTAATGCGCTCATAGTCGGCGCTTGGCAATTTGTCTTGTAAACCGGCCAGCAGCGGTTCGGCAAAATCCGGATTATCCTGATTAAGCGCGTCAACCAACTGTTCCAATTGTTCCCGCAGTTCCGCAAGTTCAGCAGGATCTTTGGGAAAATCAACCGTGTTTTGGCTTTCATCAATCCGAATGTTTTTATTTTCCCAATGGACTATCGATTCGCACACTTGATCGATGGCTTCCTGTAATACCTGCGTTGCCTCCGGAGTCAATTGACCTGCCGCCAGCATCGCATCAACTTCTTGTGCTTGCGCCATCACCACCGGCAGGGACAGATTGCCGGAAACACCTTTTAGTTTGTGCGCCAGTGCTTTGGCTGCTGCGTAATCGTTTTGGTCCGCATATTGACTGATCTCGCGGCCAGAATCAGCATAACGCTCAACAAATTTGTTCAAATACGTCAGGAAAACAGCTTCACTTCCCCATTGCACGAGTCCTGTGTCGACATCAATACCGGGGAACGCTAAATTTTCCGTGCTAATGGGCTGGTCATGTAATTCCGGCCTGGATTCCGGTGCCTCGGTATAACAGCCGGTATGGCGTTGAATGATAGAAATCAGTTGCTCAACATTGAAGGGTTTCGTCAGAAAATCATTCATACCGGCCTCAAAGGCCGCGTCTTTCAGCGATTCGAAGGCGCCTGCAGTCAATGCGATCACCGGCAATTGCTGCAAGCGCTCATCCTGGCGGATCTTTTGTGTTGCAGTATAGCCGTCCATGACCGGCATTTGTATATCCATCAAAACAATATCCACGGCTCCGGAGTGACTCTTCAACCAGTTAACGGCTTCTTCACCGTCATTAGCCGTGCTTACGATCGCGCCATCGGCTTCCAGTATGTTTAGAGCGACCTCCCTGTTTATTTCACTGTCATCGACAACCAGCACTCGAACCCCCTGGATTCGCAGTTGCTCATCCGGCGTCGCTAGCGATGCTTCAGCCACACAAACCTGCTTATGCCGGCTCAAAACACTGGCAACGGTATCCAGGAGAGACGAAGGGGTTATCGGCTTGGTGATTATCCTGTCCACACAGGCGATGCCGGGTTGGGCAAGCAGTGCTCCGTGTTGATCGGTTGCAACCATCATCAGAATCGGTATAGGTGAGCGGTTTTGACTGGTTTTAAAGAGTTGTTGAATGGCATCCGCTGTAGTCAGGCCATCCTGGTCGGGCATTTTCCAGTCCAGAATGATCAGATCATGCGGGGAGTGGTTTTCCCAGCGGGCAACAAAATGAGCAAAAGCGTCTTCTCCGGAATCTACCACGTCGGCCTTCCAACCCAGGCTGATTAAAGTACGAGACAGGGTGTCACTAGACGCTGGACTAGCGTCTGCCACCAAAACATCAAGGCCAATCAACGGCGAAGACGCTACTGAGTGGAAATCCCGATGCAAGGGTAATACAAACCAGAATTTGCTGCCTTGTCCCTCGACACTGTTAACTTGTAATTCTCCTCCCATTAACTGAATCAGATGTTGGCATATCGCCAAGCCCAGTCCGGTGCCTCCAAATCGGCGACTGATCGAACTATCGGCTTGCGTGAAGGGTGAAAATATTTCGCGCTGCTTGTCCGCTGAAATACCAATGCCGGTATCGCGGACTTCAAATCGTAAAAAGAGGTTTTGATCATTTTCCGATTCAACACGGATGCGAAGTTCAACTTCGCCCTGTTCTGTAAATTTGATTGCGTTGCTGACCAGATTAGTCAGCACTTGCTGTAAACGCAAGCGATCGCCGATCAAGCCATCTATGTCAAGAGGGGGTTTAATGATTAATTCTATGGCTTTACCGCGGGTAAAACTCGCCATCAATTCAGCAATCTGGTTCACTATTTCCGAGAGCCGGAAAGGGTATGACTCGATTTCAATCCGTCCTGCTTCAATTTTAGAAAAGTCCAGAATATCGTTAATAATGGTTAGCAAGGATTGACCCGCGTTATGAATCTTTTGCACTAACTGCCGTGTCTCGTTATCCAGGGTACGTTGTTCCAGCAAGTAGCAAAATCCCAGGACAGCGTTCATTGGCGTGCGGATTTCATGGCTCATATTGGCCAGAAAGGCGCTTTTAACTTGAGACATCCGCTCAGCTTCTTGCTTGGCGCTTTCCAGCGCCATCGTCCGTTCTTCTACCAGTTGTTCCAAATGATCGCGATACTGTGTCAGTTCAATCGCACTTTGTTTACGGCCTGAAACGTCTTGTTTGATAGAAATGTAGTGATGTATCACGCCCTGTTCATCAAATACCGGCGTAATGACTTGTTCTTCGGTATAAAAAGTGCCGTCCTTGCGGCGATTGATGAGTTCACCTTGCCAGACATTTCCTGTTGATATGGTTTGCCAAAGCGCTTTGAAGAAGCTTGGGCTTTGTTGGCCCGAATTGATTAACGGCCCCAGTCGTTGCCCAATTGCTTCGCTGCTGCTATAGCCTGTCAAGATAGTGAATGCCGGGTTGATCCATTGCACAACGCCGCGGTGGTCCGTAATTATAATGGCATTGGCGGCCGTTTTCAGCGCGCTGCTTTGTAGCAGCAGGACTTCTTCGTCCCGTTTGCGCTGGCTTATGTCCTGGGCCGTAGCGACTCGGTAGATGATGGCATTATTGGTGTCTCGGACACTGACCACCGCGACTTGAACCTCAAAGGACGTACCATTGGCATGTCGGTAAACCGAGTCATATCGGTTTTGCCCTAACTGATCGGCGAGTTGTAAGTATTTAATAATGTCAGCACTGTTTTCAACGGCATATAATGATGGAACCCACTTCCCGACTAAGTCTTTAGGTGAGTCATATCCCAGCATGGCGGCATACGCCGGATTACAGACTACTATGCAATTGCTGACAGGGTCGCTGATAGTAATACCCTGAGCGCAATAGTGAAAGGCATCGGCCCAGCGTTGTCGTTCCATTTCCAGGTGTTTTCTTTCGGTAATGTCCTGCAGGGTACCCATTATTCGGGAGGGTTCGCCGTTTTGATTGCGTTCCAGTCCACCGTAGCCCAATAACCAGCGCTGATTACCCAGGCTGTCAACAATCCGGAACTCCAGGCCGGCAGGTTTGATGCCCGATTGACAACGGTACAGCCATTTTTTCATGGTAAAGCGATCATCAGGGTGCAGTAATTGCAGAAATTGATCCGCCTTGGGCGGAGCGTCTGTTTCCGGTGATAGGCCAAAAAGCCTGAATGTTTCATCACTCCAGTTTACTTGCTGAGATTCTAGTTCTATCACCCAACTGCCAATATGCGCAATCGCTTGGGAATCCGCCAATAGCCGCCTTTTTTCTCGAATGCGGTTTTCCATCAATTTACGTTCGGTCATGTCGAAATGGGTGCCTATCATCCGTATCGGCTGGCCATGACTGTCACGCTCGACGACCATGCCTCGATCAAGCATCCAGAGATATTCACCCGAGCGGTTTTTGATCCGGTGCTCGCTTTGGTAAAACGGGGTTTCACCTTCAAAATGTTTTTGGATAGCCTTCATCGCTTTGCCGAGGTCGTCCGGATGCACTCGCTTTGACCATTCTTCAAGGCTATCGGACACTTGCTTTTCACCAAAGCCGAGCATGGATTTCCAGCGGCTGGAATAAAATACCTTGCCGCTTATAATGTCCCAATCCCAGACGCCTTGATTACTGCCCTCCAGCGCGAATTGCCAGCGCGCCTCACTGTCTTGATTCATTTTTCGCTGGCGGGCGTTGGCCTCTTGTAATGCGATTTGACTCTGCTTCATTTTTTCAAAAACAAAACTGAACAGCACGCCCATTATGGAAAATGTGGCAATGGAAAAGAGATGGTCAACATTTTCCAGCAACCAGGAGTCTTGATGGGGGATAAAAAAATAGATTCCTAAAGCAGTAGCCACGACCGTGGCAAAAACTCCCCCCCTCAATCCTCCAAGCCATGCACTTAAAAACAGAGCCGGAGACATCAGTAACCAAGTGGGAATGGGGATATAGGGCATGATCTGCCGCTGCAGCATTGCTGCGATTACAGGAATGATGACCGCTATTGCAAAGCGAAAGACTTGCTTATCGAGTAACTGCATTGACATAGTAAGCCTCATTCAAAATCAGGGGGCATCGTTTCAGGTTATGCCAAATGGGTTAGATGATCTGCATGACACGGTGAACGCGGAGTATCCGGATCGGTAAGTGTCTGTTTGTGTAATAGCAGAATGAATTAGAGCAAAGATAGGTACTTGCTCACCACCCAAAGCCGAAAAATTAAGTCCATCGCAATATATCGATAGGCTGTGTCGTAGAAGCGGGCCATGCCCGCGACCGAATGGGCATGGCCCGCTTTTACTAAATAGTGCCTGAACGATAATCTTTTATCATATAAAAAACAACAAGTTATGATATAATTGGTCGTTGAAGATTCGCCAAATCCTTTATGGCTTGATAACTGCTTAATATTAGTAACCTGCTGATAATTAATAGTATTCTTTTT
>NZ_JAUSBX010000015.1 GCF_030651835.1 Methylicorpusculum sp.
TAGTAGTTGAAAGTAAATCAACACCGTCATTCCGGCATGGATTGCCGGAGCCGTTAGACCGCGTAAGCGAATCCAGGTCACAAGGATGTGAAAGCCCAACGCCATCCATGGCTTCTGGACCCCGGCAATCCCTGCCGGGGCGACGCCTACTATTAACGCGAACATAGCCTTCATCATGGGGTTAGTCTCTTTGCAGAAAGGATAAGCAGCATGATTGCGACAGATAGCCAGCAGATCAGCACAATCAAATCGAGGGATGTGGCTTTCAAGGCAAAATCAATCTTGGGTGCCTGATAATCGAAGGCCTTGACACTACGCCAATCGGATTCTTGACCTTTAGCGCCGGGTTCAGTGCCATGACTGCGCTCTCGGTCCCAGTCTTCAGTTAAATCGATAAAATAATGCCGGTATTCTTCTGCGGCATCTTCGAAATCCCTTTGATGCGCCAGATCCATCCCGGCCATCGCCATTGATAATGAACGGATGGCAATAGAGGGCCCCAGCCAAGAAGCAAGGTGAGTTAAATGCTGTTGAACGGCAAAGTTGTCGCGTAAACGATCAAAATGCAGTTCATGTACACGAACCGAGTAACCCTCACTATGCTGTCGGTTGAGAGACACAAAGCCAACCGGCAAGTCTTCTTTACGGCTAACTCCGTATTGCTGTAAAACTTTTGCTTCAAAATCCTGGGTACGTTGTTCATGATTGCCATCACCGTCCAGACCTTGCACAATATCAGTTTTTATGGATTCCCAAAATTGACTGGCAGTTGGATTGGGCGATAAAGCTTCAGCGGTTACTGCGCCGAGCCTAGGGGCGACAAAAACACTGGCCAACCAAAATGCCAATAAACAAAACAGGGAAACACGACTGGTCTGAAAAAAAGCCGAAGCCGCAATCGAGAGTGCGGCAAAGATGGTGTAATACATTAAAAACAACAACAATGACGCCAGCAATCTCAACCCATCATCCAGTCCCAAGCTGAAATTTTTCCCTAACAGCAGCAAGGCAACCAGCAATGCAGGCGATAACACCAGCATAAAAGCCGCCAGCAAACCTAAAAGCTTGCCAAATAATAATGGTCTGGCGGCGATACCCAAACTATGCAACATGCGCAAGGTTCCACGCTCTCTTTCCTGGCTAACCGAGTTAAAAGTAAGCGCCACAATCATTAAAGGCAGCAAGGCATACAGAACAAAACTGGTGGTCGCTTGGCCGAAACGGTTGGCGAGTATTTGATCGGTACTCGGACTGAATCGTGTCAGGTTACGTTTGTGCGGCTCCAGCCACAGTGATTGCCCGACAAAAGGCCGCAAGCCAGGGTCCAGCGCTGCTACCGGCAAATCGGGCTTGAACACGTAAATGCCGAAATGGGCTGCCGAATGCGGGTTTTTTACGCCTTGGGTATTCCATTGTTCTTTGGCGGTCATGCCAACACTGTGTTTTTCCTGACGCAATTGCTTTAGTTCGTGGGTAGACGCCAGAAAAAAACCCATAAAAAGCGCTAATAGAAAAACACCCAGTATCCACAGTCGTCCATCGCGTAGGGTCGAAACGAACTCCTTATGAATTATGGCCGCTATCATTTCTGCTCCCTTGCATGAGCCAGATACTTTTGTTCGAGTTCATCGTGCTGCACGGTGTGCGCATCGAACTCCTCTACCAGCCGCCCGTGTTTCATAATACCGATACGATCAGCCACTTGTTTGGCGTTAAATAAGTCATGTGTGGCCATCAAAACAGCTATTCCGGAATCGGCAGCGGCACGGATGCGTTGCGCAAAATCGTTGGCGGCACTTGGGTCAAGACCCGAGGTGGGTTCGTCCAGTAGCATGGCCGAGGCATGTTTGGCTGAGGCAATCGCTAAACCGACTTTTTGGCGCATTCCCTTCGAATAAGTGGCTACCCGTTTAGCATGGGCATCTGCTTGTAGGCCATTATCAGATAACAGTTGGCCTGCTTGTTCGCGGCAGAGGTGTATGCCGGCCAGCGTGCAGAAAAAATTCAAATTCTCCAAGCCGCTCATCAGTTCGTACAGAGCGACGTTCTCCGGTAAATAAGCGACTTTGCAGCGCACTAAATCGGGATGTTCATGTGGTGACTGACCCTCTATCAACACTCGGCCTGCACTCGGCCGATTAAAGGTTAAGAAGGTGCTGATGGTGGTGGACTTGCCGGCTCCGTTGCCTCCCAATAGCGCGTAGACAAAGCCTTTGGGCACGCTTAGATTCAACGAATCAATGGCCCTGTGCTGTTTGTAGTTGACGACCAAATTTTGGGCTTCGAGTACAAGCGGTGAGGTATTCATGCTGTTATGGTTTGGGAATAATGGTTGGCGAATGGCGTGTCAACACGTCCTTGTGGATAGGTAGCATCAGTATTTCAACGAAAGGCTGACATAGTACGTACGTTACGCCAATGGATTATTGATCAAGATGTCTTGAATAAGGATTTATTGTCCTTGTTTGGTTAATTCAATACAACCAACAGTCGCATCTACACCGGATTCCGTGTAACAGACGATTATGCTGTTTTTGCCATGAATGCGGCTCAGGTTGTAATCATTGCTATCGGTGGCCACCCAGGTGAACGAAGTTTTATCTGGATAGATGACACCAAAAAAATGGCTATGTTCGCGTTAGTAGTTGAAAGTAAATCAACACCGTCATTCCGGCAATCCCTTCCGAAAGACGATTCTGAATTGTGCGTTCATTGACTATGACAAAGTAGAAATAAGCTCTCGATAAGTCTGCTAGGTCATGAGCGCTTCTAGGCTTTCAGCGGTTAAAATGCGTTCAGCCCAGTTTTCGAGTTGTTGAAGGTCGGCTTGTTCCATGTTTTGCACTGCCCAGTCGGGCAGTTCTCCGTACTTTAATTGGGACAATCTAATTAATAAACGCAGGGCTTCTTTTTTCTGACCTATTTTTTCGCCCCGTTTTACACCGCGTTTTTCCCCGCGTTTCTCTCCTATTTCTTCGCCTTCTTTTTTCCATTGCAGTGTCCAATCGGTTAAGCGTTCGGCTAACATGGCATTGACCTCAGTAAGTTCTTGGTATTCGGGAATCGATTCTGCTTTAAATTTTACGCGCAATAATCGGCTAAGCCAAATCGCAAAGGAGCGCCGGATCGGTTGATAGCGTGCGGCTTTGAGTTGTTGCTGCAGCAGTTGAAGTTGGTTTTGCAAGTCGTCTGACGTCGCACACTGCTCCAAGGCGATCAAATGGCCGACTAAATTAGTGGGGTGTGTTTGGCTGTAGTCTTTTGGTGTGGCTCTTTCTTGCAGTAAAAAATAACTCAGCTGCGGTGTATAGGCTTGCAGTGCGGGATGAATCGGGTTGATTAAGGATGCTATTTCAACTGGCCCGCTCCAGTTAGAGGCGCCATTGTAGATGACTATTGGCAGAACCGGCGGTAACAGGTCGCCTTTTTTTAGTAGCTGGGACCGAATAATATCCTGATACAGGAGGCCGAGGTAAGTCATGACTCGATTGGCCATGAAATAATCTTCACTGGATTGAAATTCCAATAACAAGTACAGGTAGAGCCAAGTGTCTTTGAATTTCATGCGCCAGATACAATCATCATGGCGTTGGCGGAGGTCATCGGTAGCAAAGCTGGCTTTGACCGGCTCCAAGGTTTTAAAGTCGATACTGTCCTGCCATTGCGGTTGCACAAAGCCGGTGATCAGGTCTTGCACCAGTCGCGGATGGCTAAACAGAAGCTTATAGCCAGTGTCATGCGACATCGAATCTTCCGCATCGTTGGATATTGGTTTGACCGTTTTTTTTGCCATAGATTTGGATTAATATTGAATGGCTTATTGCAATAAAACGGATTCTAACAGATCCTGGATTAAAACAGCCGCCCTGCCTGCAGGTATATGCTCAGAAGGCAAGAGCTTAACCCGGTAAGGTGGATTCGCCTACAGGCAATCCGCCATGGCTTTGAAGGCTATTGGCGTTTTGCTATCGCGAAAACGCCCTACCGGTTTTCGCTTTTTACAGAGGGTTGTGTTTTGTTGGCTGAATTTATTTCGTGATTATAAAGATCAATCAGCTCAGTCAAAAATCGTTATCTCGCCATGAATGGCAAAGGCCGAACACCTCCTTGTGCTCTGGATTCGCTTAAGCGGTCTAACGGCTCCGGCAATCCCTGCCGGAAAGACGGTGTTGCTGAAAGTATCTTTATAATCAGGATGTTTTTTGCTTTAGACAACCGCTTTATGTCCCCATGCTCGTCGTTGTATTAGGTCGTTCAAGTGAAGCTGGTTAGCGGGCCAAAGTGGTTTGTTAATTGACTCCGCGTAACCTATCCTTCAGCCGCTCTAATAAATTCATGCGTTCATGCAACACTACCAGAATGACTGGCTTGGGGCTTTCCTGTGGGCGTATAAAGAAAATATAGTGATGCTCACACCGACAAACCCGCACATTGGGATATTTTGAAAAAGGTACTTTGGAGAATATCCGTCCTTCTGCAATTTCAATGAAACGACCATGCAACAATCCTGCATAGCTAAACGCTTGTTCGCGACCCCATGTGTCAGCTGTGTAGCTGGCGATATCAGATAAGTCATTAATAGCTGCTGATGTGAAATCAACAGCAAGCTTCATAGCCGGGGCGCGGCAAGTGCTTCCTCAAAAATTGTTATAACTGACGTGCTAACCACATCGCCACGTTCGGCGGCTTCAATACGTGGTTTTAGGAAGGCCTCCAGTTCTTGTATGGCTTTTTCTTCATCATCGGTCAGCGGCAACAACCGTTGCATCGCGTATTCTTTAATACTTATACCCTGCAAAGCAGCTAATGCCTTGATGCTCTGATGCTGCTGTTCCGTAATTTCTATGGTGAGTCGGCTCATGGTGAAACATCTCCAGTTCTTAATTACATAACAATATTACACAAAAATGTAAGTATGTAAAAATGTACATCTACCCCGTAATGTGGATTCGTCTACAGGCAATCCGCCATGGCTTTGAAGGCTATTGGCGTTTTGCTATCGCGAAAACGCCCTACCGGTTTTCGCTTTTTACAGTGGGTTGTGTTTTGTTGGCTGAATTTATTTCTTGCTTATAAAGATCAATCAGCTCAGTCAAAAATTGTTATCTCGCCATGAATGGCAAGGGCCGAACACCTCCTTGTGCTCTGGATTCGCTTACGCGGTCTAACGGCTCCGGCAATCCCTGAGGCTTAAAGCCTGTCCGGCAGATAGAGTACCCCACTATCCAAACTTGCTAATGTAGTTCGAACGGTATCTTCCGGAATGACAAGTTTTATTTGAGACTGTGTCAAGTTAGAAAGAAGTGATCCATGATAAGTTTGGATTTATTCTCATTTTCTTTAAGTAATGGCTGGCTTTTGTGAATTAGGAATCAAAAAGCAAGGTCACCTACCTTAGTTCATTATTCGATAAGTTTTACCTGCTAGTCTTTTGGCATGCTCTTTGAATCAAGCCGCCGCAGGTATATAGCCATGATTTTTCTTCCCCGTTTTAAATGCCCATTTAATTTATTCATCACTCGTTTAC
This sequence comes from Methylicorpusculum sp., assembly GCF_030651835.1. Classification (GTDB taxonomy): domain Bacteria; phylum Pseudomonadota; class Gammaproteobacteria; order Methylococcales; family Methylomonadaceae; genus Methylicorpusculum. Next base: position 5,528 of record NZ_JAUSBX010000015.1, read on the forward strand.
TGTTTCTATTCTTAACGGTTCCGGGCTTAGCTTTTGCTGTTGATGGTCAGTTGCTCAATGTGACCGTGACCGACGGCATCAGTAATACGGTATTGGGTAATCAGGACGTGACCGTCTATCGCCGCGAGGCTGACGGCAGTCTGAAATGGTTTCGTCGAGCACCTACCGATGCTAACGGCAATTTAACGCTGGATTTACCCGGTCTGGGCAGCAATAGCGTCTATGTGCTGCGCACGGCAATGAAGCACGGC